>CAVPZO010000027.1:0-21005 GCA_963710045.1 uncultured Alphaproteobacteria bacterium
TGCCGTCGGGCGACAAGCTTGAGGTGCGCGTGCGCGGACCCAATGTCACGCCGGGCTACTGGAAGGCGCCGGAGCTGACCGCAAAAGCATTTGACGCCGACGGCTTCTATCTGATCGGCGACGCCGTGACATTTGCCGATCCCGAGCGCCCGGAGCGCGGGCTGTTCTTCGACGGCCGGGTCGCCGAGGATTTCAAGCTCACTTCCGGTACCTGGGTCAGCGTCGGCACGCTGCGCGTCGCCGGCATTGCAGCACTTGCGCCATTGGCGCAGGACATCGTCGTGACTGGCCACGGCGGCGATCACGTGCGCTTCCTGGTATTTCCTAACATTGCCGCGTGCCGCGCGCATGCCGGCCTGGCTGACAGCGCTGGCGTGATTGAGGTGATCGGCAGCGAAAAAGTTCGCACCGCAATTGCGCAGGGTTTGGCGAAGCTGAAAGCGCAGGGCATCGGATCATCCACCCACGCAACGCGGGCGCTGCTGCTGGCCGAGCCCGCATCCGTCGATGGCGGCGAGATCACCGACAAGGGCTACATCAACCAGCGCGCGGTGCTGACGCGGCGGGCCGATAAGGTAGCGATGCTGGAGGATGACGCGTGCACGGATTGGATCGGCTGTCCAGGCTGAAGCGGAAAATAGCCCATTGCTCCGTCATGGCCGGGCTTGTCCCGGCCATCCACGTCTTCTCGCTTCAAGCTGTTAAGGACGTGGATGCCCGGGACAAGCCCGGGCATGACGAGTCTTGCTGTTACGGCCAGTAGTTGCTTACCTTGGCGCGGCCTTGCGTGATCAGACGCGCGCCGCGCTGCTGGCGGGTGTAGATCCACAGCCAGCTGATCGCGACGCTGAGCCGGTTGCGCAGGCCGATCAGGAAGTAGATGTGGGCGACGCCCCACACCCACCACGCCAGTGCGCCGCGCAGTTTTATGCGGCCGAAATCGATCACCGCCAGCCGCCTGCCGATCTGCGCGAGGCTGCCGGCGTGCTTGTAGGCGAAGGGGCCGAGCTTTTCGCCGCGCAGCCGCGCCTTGATGGTTTTGGCGACGTAGCGTCCTTGCTGCTTGGCCGCCGGCGCAATGCCGGGAATCGGGTTGCCGTCGGGACCGGGGATGGTGACGGTGTCGCCGATGGCAAAGACTTCGGGATGACCGGGAACGGTAAGATCGGGAAGTATCGATACCCGGCCGGCGCGGTCGGCCGGCGCACCAAGCCATTCCGCCGCGGGCGATGCGCGCACGCCGGCGGCCCAGATGATGGTCTTGGCTTCCAGTTTCCTGTCGCCATAGACGACGCCGGCGGCGGTGCATTCGGTGACCGGCTGTCCGAACGCGACCTCGACGCCGAGACTTTCCAGCGACCGCTGCGCATAGGCCGACAGGTCGTCAGGAAAGCCGGCCAGCACGCGCGAGCCTGCTTCGATCAGCACGACACGCGCCTTGCGGGTGTCGATGTTGCGGAAGTCGGGCGGCAGCGTGTCCTGCGCCAGTTCGGCGATGGTGCCGGCGAGCTCCACGCCGGTAGGTCCCGCGCCGATGATGACGAAAGTCAGCAGCGCCGCGCGCCGCAAGGAATCGCTTTCGCGCTCGGCGTCCTCGAAGGCGATCAGGATGCGCCGCCGCAGCGTGGTGGCGTCCTCCAGCGTCTTCAGGCCGGGCGCGAACGGCTCCCATTCGTCATGGCCGAAATAGGCGTGGCGGGCGCCGGTGGCGACAACCAGCGTGTCGTAGGGCAACGCATCGCCGCCATCGAGCATCACGCGGCGCGCCGCGGTGTCTACGCCGGTCACCGTGGCGAGCAAGGTCGTGACCTCCGGGCGTCCGCGCAGCAGATAGCGGATCGGCCAGGCGATTTCCGAGGTCGCCAGCGCCGCGGTCGCGACCTGATACAGCAGCGGCTGGAACAGATGATGGTTGCGCCGGTCGACCAGCGTGATCGACGCCGGCGCGCCGGCGAGGCGGTATACGGTCTCCAGGCCGCCGAAACCCGCGCCGACGATCACGACGCGATGCGGTGCCGCCGGGGGCGCGTCCTGAATCGACATGGTCGGCGGCCTTCGGTTTCGGGTTTTCCAAACGTCCAATCAAATGTAGTGCGTTGAATGTTTCGGTCCAATAGCGTTTCTGCAATGAGCGGATAGGCAAAACGCATCGCTGGCGCCCTGGTCGTGCGGGCCACTTGACGGGACGACCCCTTGCAACCGATGCCGGGTTGAGCCGTTATTGTAGCGGCGATGAATCGCAAACAGGAGCCGGATATGACCGCAAGCGAAGTCCCGCATCCGCCGATCGTTTCGCGTGAGCAATGGCTCGGCGAACGCAAGAAATTGCTGGCGCAGGAAAAAGAACTCACCAAACACTACGACCGTGTCAACGCCGCGCGGCGCCGGCTGCCGATGGTGAAGATCGAGAAGGGCTATCTGTTCGAGGCGCCCGGCGGCGAACTGTCGCTCAAGGATCTGTTCGAGGGCCGCCGGCAGCTCGTCATCTATCACTTCATGTTCGATCCGGCGTGGGAGAAGGGCTGCACGGGTTGCACAAGCTACGCCAACGCGATCGGCGATCTCAGCATGCTGGACAAATGCGACACCACCTTCGTGATGGTGTCGCGCGCGCCGCTGGCCAAGCTCGAGGCCTACAAGGAGCGGCAGGGATGGCCCTTCACATGGGTGTCCTCGCTCGGCAGCGATTTCAATTACGATTTTCACGTCACCAATGACGAGAAGGTGGCGCCGATCGAGTACAATTATCGCAACAAGGCCGAACTGGAAGCGGCCAAGGTCCCCAACGCGACCACGGGCGAGGAGCACGGCCTCAGTGTGTTCTTCAGTATCGGCGATGACGTCTTCCACACCTGGTCGGCCTATGCGCGCGGCACCGAAGCGCTCACCGACGCCCGCGCGCTGCTCGACATGACGCCCTACGGTCGGCAGCAGGATTTTGAGGACTCGCCGGAGGGTTGGCCGCAAAAGCCGACTTATGGATAGGCGCAACCGTCGCGGGCTTTGATTGCGCCTTTGAGTCTGTCCGCCAGACATAAAGTCGCAGCCACGCGCTGCAAAACCTGAATTATAATTCTTGCCATGCGCCACGCCTGCGAATTATGGTGCATCACCTTTCGCGGGGATGATTGACGGCTTTGAGGGAAGCCGAAGGTCGCGCTTGCCGGAAGCCCAACATTTCGCGCACAAAGCACGTCACAAAAAGATAGGCCCGAGAACGGAAAAAGGAGCGCAAAGGCTCCTCGAACGGGTCAGGCCGTCTGATAACGAGGAGGGAACAACCATGAGAACGTCATTCTGGCTCGCGGGCGCCACGGCTTTGGCGCTGGCACATCCCGCTATCGCGGCGGATTCCATCAAGATCGGGTTTGTCTCTACCTTCAGCGGTCCGACCGCCGTGATCGGCAACGACATGCGCAATTCATTCGAGCTGGCACTCGATCATCTCGGACGCAAGATGGACGGAAAACCGGTAGAGGTGATCTACGAGGACGACGGCCAGAAGCCGGACGTCGGCAAGCAGAAGACCGAGAAGCTGATCCAGTCCGACAAGGTGGACTTCATCGTCGGCTATATCTGGTCGAACGTGCTGCTGGCCTCGCTCAAGACCGCGGTCGATGCGCAGACCTTCCTGATCAGCGCCAACGCCGGACCGTCGCAACTCGCCGGTGAACTGTGCTCGCCCTATGTGTTCTCGACGTCCTGGCAAAACGACCAGACGCCGGAGGCCGTCGGCCTTTACATGAACCAGAAGAACGTCAAGTCGGTGTTCCTGATCGGCCCGAACTATGCCGCCGGCAAGGACATGCTGGCCGGCGTCAAAAGCACGTTCAAGGGCCAGGTGCTCGGCGAGGAATACACCGTATGGCCGAGCCAGCTCGATTTCTCGGCAGAACTCTCCAAGGCGCGCGCGTCGAAGGCGGAATCGATCTTCGTGTTCTATCCGGGTGCGGCCGGCGTGCAGTTCCTCAATCAGTATGCGCAGGCCGGCATCAAGCAGCAGATTCCGCTCTACACCGCCTTCACCATCGACGAGTTGTCGCTGCCGTTGCAGAAGGAGAACGCGCTCGGCGTTCCCGGCGCGCAGGAGTGGGTGAACGATCTGCCGAATGAACAGAACAAGCGGTTCGTCGCCGACTACCGCAAGAAATACACCGGCCTGCGTCCGACCTTTTACGGCGCGCAGTCCTACGATGCCGCGCAATTGATCAACAGCGCCGTGGTGGCGGTGAAGGGCGACACCAGCAAGAAGGACGCGATGCGCGCCGAGATGGAGAAGGCCAATTTCAAGTCGGTGCGCGGCCCGTTCAAATACGGCAAGAACCACATTCCGATCCAGAACTTCTATCTGCAGGACGTGGTGAAGGATGCCGACGGCCAGCTTTCGCTCAAGACCGTCGCCACCATCGTCGAGAACAGCCAGGATCGCTTCGTTGACAAATGCCAGATGAAGTGACCGTGAAAACCGGCTAAACCAGCGGTGGCGCCTGCGCGCTGCCGCTGTTTTCTTGCAGCGCTGTGGTGGGGCTCATGCTGCTGATCGTCGAACAATTCCTGAACGGCTTGCAGTTCGGCCTGCTGCTGTTTTTGCTGGCGGCGGGGTTGACGCTCGTGTTCGGCATCATGGACTTCGTCAACCTGGCGCATGGCTCGCTCTACATGATGGGCGCCTACTTTGCGGCGACCTTCGTGGCGTGGACGGGGAATTTCATCATCGGCGTGATGCTCGCGCTCGGCGCGACGCTGCTGCTCGGCATCGCGCTGGAATTCGTCGCACTTCGGCACCTCTACGGCCGCGATCATCTCGATCACGTGCTGGCGACGTTCGGGCTGATCCTGTTCTTCAATGACGCGGTACGGCTGATCTGGGGCCCGGCGGGTCTTGCGCTGCCGCTGCCGGCCTGGCTGACGGTGCCGTTCCAGATCATGCCCGGCGTCTATTATCCCGCGTACCGGCTGGCGATCATCATGGTCGCGCTCGCTGTCGCCCTGATGCTTTATATCGTCGTGATGCGAACCCGCGTCGGCATGCTGATCCGCGCCGGCGCGTCGAACCGGGAAATGATCGGTGCGCTCGGCATCAACATCAAGCTGCTCTACACGCTGGTATTCGGGCTCGGCGCAGCGCTCGCCGGTCTCGCCGGGCTGATGCAGGCGCCGATTCTGACCGTCCAGATCGGAATGGGCGAGAACATCCTCATCCTCGCCTTCGTCATCATCGTGATCGGAGGGATCGGCTCGATCCGCGGCGCATTCCTGGCCGCGATCTTTGTCGGCATGATCGACACGCTGGGCCGCGCATTCCTGCCCGACCTGCTGCGCCAGATCCTCAGTTCGACCGCCGCTTCGACCGCTGCCCCCGCGCTTTCCTCGATGCTCATCTATCTGTTGATGGCCATTGTGCTGGTGGTGCGGCCGGAGGGGCTGTTTCCGGCCACCCGGCGATGACCGCCTCGCTCAACGCCCGCACGGTGACCGCGGCGCTGGTGAGCGCCGGCCTGCTGTTGCTTCCGCTGTATTCGTCGATGAGCGGAAACATCTTCGTGTTGACGCTGTTTACCCGCATCGTCATCCTGGCGCTGGCGGCGGTAAGCCTCAATCTCATCATGGGCTATGGCGGGATGATGAGCTTCGGCCACGCCGCCTATCTCGGGATCGGCGGATATGCGGTCGGCATTCTCGCACACGAAGGCATCGGCTCGGGACTGATTCAGTGGCCGGTGGCGCTTGCGGCATCGGCGCTGTTCGCGCTCGCAGTGGGCGCGCTCTCGCTGCGCACGCGGGGCGTCTATTTTATCATGATCACGCTCGCCTTCGCGCAGATGGCGTATTACATCGCATCCGGACTAGCGCGCTACGGCGGCGACGACGGCCTGACGATCTACAAGCGCAGCGATTTCGGCGGCCTCATCAATCTGTCGAGCCGCGTGCAATTTTATTATCTCTGCCTCGGCTGCCTGTTCGGAGGGATTTATCTGATCTGGCGCATCGTCAATTCGCGCTTCGGCATGGTCGTTCAGGGCCTGCGCTCCAACGAACAGCGCATGCAGGCCATCGGGTTTCCCGCGAACCGGTACCGGCTTGTTTGCTTCGTCATCGCCGGCACAATGTGCGGTCTGGCCGGCGCGCTGCTCGCGAACAATACGGACTTCATCAGCCCGGCGGCGATGTACTGGACCCGTTCCGGCGATCTCATGGTCATGGTGATCCTTGGCGGCATGGGCTCGATGTTCGGCCCGGTGATCGGAGCGATCGTATTTCTGGTGCTGGAAGAACTATTGTCGCAGGTGACCGAATATTGGGCGCTCATCATGGGCCCGCTGCTGCTGCTGATCGTGCTGTTCGGGCGCGGCGGCATCGACGGGTTGCTCGGGAGGCTGCGGCGTGGCTGATCCCTTGCTCCGCGTTGAAAATCTGGTGCGGCGGTTCGGCGGAATTGTCGCGACCGACAATTTGTCGCTCGATGTCGTGCGCGGAGAACTGCATGCGATCATCGGACCGAACGGCGCCGGCAAGACCACGCTGATCAGCCAGCTGACCGGGCAACTGCTGCCGGATTCCGGCACGATTCGTTTTGCCGATCAGGACATCACCGGCCTGCCGGCTTACCGGCGCAGCGCGCTTGGCCTCGCACGATCGTTCCAGATCACCTCGCTGCTGCTGGATTTTACCGCGCTCGACAATGTGGCGCTGGCGGCGCAGGCGCATGACGGTCACTCGTTCCATTTCTGGCGCAGCGCAAGGGCGGAGAGGCATCTGCGCGAGGCAGCGCTGGCCGCATTGCAGCGGGTCGGTCTGGGCAGCCGCGCCGAGACATTGGTGTCCAAGCTCAGTCACGGCGAACAGCGCGAACTTGAACTGGCGGTCGCGCTCGCGACAAAACCGCAATTGCTGCTGCTCGACGAACCGATGGCAGGATTGGGCACCACCGAATCGGCGCGCATGGTGAAGCTGCTGCAGGAACTGCGGCGCGAAGTCACCATCGTGCTGGTCGAGCATGACATGGACGCGGTGTTCGCGCTCGCCGACCGCATCACCGTTCTGGTTTACGGACGCGTCATCGCTTCCGGCGCGCCGGCGGCAATCCGCGCAAACGAAGAGGTGCGGCGCGCCTATCTCGGCGATCAGCATGTGGTGACCCGCCATGGCTGACGCGGCCCCTCTGCTTGAAATCGAGAATATCGAGACCTGCTACGGCCTGAGCCAGGTTCTGTTCGGGATGTCGCTGTCAGTTCGTTCAGGCGAGATGGTGGCCCTGATGGGCCGCAACGGCATGGGAAAAACCACGACCATCCGATCCATCATGGGGCTGACGCCGGCGCGCGCGGGCGCGATTCGTTTCGCCGGGTACGACGTTCGCAGCCTGCCCTCTTTCAAGATTGCGCAGTTGGGAATTGGCTTGGTGCCGGAGGGCCGTCAGATATTTCCCAACCTCACTGTCCGCGAGAATCTCATCGCTGCGTCCGGCAATCGCATGGGCAACCCCGATCCATGGACCCTCGAAAAGATCCACGCGCTGTTCCCGCGGCTAGCCGAACGCAGCGGCAACATGGGCGGCACGCTTTCCGGCGGCGAGCAGCAGATGCTGGCGATCGGCCGCGCGCTGATGACCAATCCGCGGCTGCTGATCCTGGATGAGGCCACCGAAGGCTTGGCACCACTGATCCGCGAAGAAATCTGGAACTGCCTGTCGATGCTGAAGGCGAAAGGCCAGTCGGTGCTGGTGATCGACAAGAACGTGGAGAATCTCACCCGCATCGCCGACCGGCATTACATGATCGAGCGTGGCCGCGCGGTGTGGAGCGGCACCTCGGAGCAATTGATCGCGGAGCCGGATTTGCAGCACCGGTATCTGGGGATTTGAGGGCAAAAACCTCGTCATTCCGGGGCGGGCCAACGGGTCGCGCAAGGCGCGGCCCGTTGGCGCGAACCCGGAATCCAGAGCCACTACCCTGTGTCTGGATTCCGGGTTCGCGCGAAGAGCGCGCCCCGGAATGACGGACTCAAAACATCTCGAAATATTCGCGCTGTTCCCAATCCGAGACCTCGGCCTGGAAGCGCTCGATCTCGGCGTTCTTGATGTGGACGTAATAATCGACGAACGCCGCACCCAGCGCGTCGCGGAAGAACGCATCGTCCTTCAGCGCGAACACCGCCTCGCGCAACGTGGTCGGCAACGGCGCGGCCTGCGTCTCATAGGGCGTGTCCGCCGACGGCCCGGGATCGAGGGCGCGATCGACGCCATCCAGGCCTGAGAGAATCTGCGAGGCCATGTAGAGATACGGATTGGCCGCGGGCTCGCCGATCCGGTTTTCCAGCCGGGTCGCGGGATCGCCAGCGCCGCCGAGCACGCGGATCATCACGCCGCGATTGTCCCGTCCCCAGATCGCGCGGTCCGGCGCCAGCGAATAGGAGCGATAGCGCTTGTAGCCGTTGATGGTCGGCGTGGTGAACACGGCCGAGGCGCGGGCATGCTGCAACAGTCCTGCCAGATAGCCGCGGCCGAACCCGCTCAACAGCGCGCCATCGTCTTTCGCCATGAAGGCATTCTCGCCGCCGGCGCGCGACACGATCGATTGATGCAGGTGCCAACCGGATGCGAACAGGTTCGGCAATTTCGGCCGGCACATGAAGGTCGCATGATAGCCATGGCGGCGGGCGATCTGTTTCACCGCGCTGCGGAACAGCACCATGGTGTCGGCAGGCGCGAGTCCGATCATCGGCTGAAAAGTAAACTCGCACTGGCTCGGGCCGAACTCGACCTCGATCGACCGCAGCGGCAGGCCGAGCGCCAGGATGTCGCGCCGGATAATCTCCAGCACCGGCTCCATCTGGTCGTAACGCTGCTCGGTCAGATACTGATAGCCGTGCGACAGCAGGCTGACCGACGGCGGCTGACCAGGCTGGCCGGCATGCTCGGGCGACAGTTTCGGGTCTTCAAGCTTGAAGATGTGGAATTCGACTTCGAGCCCGGCGACAAAATCGTAGCCGCGCTGCCTCAGTCTATCGAGCACCGACCGGTAAAGATTGCGCGTCGCAAACGGCACCGGGCGCCCGTCTGCAAAATAGATATCGCAAAGCAGCCAGCCGGTGCCCGGCACCCACGGCAGCACGCGAAAGCTCAACAGATCGGCCACCATCAGGAAATCGGCGGCACCTTCCATCTCCCGCATCCCAAAGCCGCCGCCGGCGGTGAAGACCGGAAACACGGTGCGGTGCGAGGTGTCCTTGGCAAGCATCGTGGTGGTGATGCTGCATCCGCTTTCGAGCGAGGCCAGCGCCTCGCCGGCGACCAGCGTCTTGCCCCGGAGCAGGCCGTGCTGGTCCGGAAACGACAGCCGGATCACTTCGAGCTTCTGCTCTTCGATGATACTGCGAAGGCGTCGCGCCGCTTCTTTCTGCTCCTGCGACCAGAGACCGTGACGCTCGACAAAACTCAACGCGTCACTCCCTTAGAGTACGGCTCGGACTGATTGCTCGTCATTGCGAGCGAAGCGAAGCAATCCAGTATCGCGCGCACGGAAGGACTGGATTGCTTCGTCGCTACGCTCCTCGCAATGACGGGGAAACGCCGTCATTCCGCTGCCGACAGATGGCGAACTTTTGCGGCGATCTCGGCGGGAACCGGTGCTGCCCAGGGCGCGCTGCGCCGCCGCTTCACATCGACTTCCATCCAGAAGGTCTCCCATCCCCGCGTCGGGCCGATGCCGTCCATGGTGGCCGGGCCCTGGATACTTCGCGCATGGGCGTCGTCGAGGCACATGAAGGGCTTGCCGCCGGCGGCGACCTTCTCGATCTCCTCCCGCAGCAAGCGGCGATATTGCACGATGGCCTTGTCGGAGGTGCCTAGATGTTCATTGGTGCGATCCTGGATCGCACCCATCGATTCGACCGCCCACTGGTCGTGCACGTTGATGTCGGCGCCCATGCCGGTGTAGGTCGCGGTCGCCTGCTCGTGCGGATCGAACCCGTAATCGTTCGACCGGTTCTTGCGCGAGCGATAGTCCGGCAGCTCATACAGTTCGAGACGCTGATCGCGCATCCTGGTCTTGTCGACCGGCGTCGAATAACTGGTGAAGACCGCATACCAGTAGCAATTCTCGTCATCCACCGGCACATGCCACTGCGAGATGGTCATCTCGGTGCTCATCGGGATCACAAATCCATGCGGGAAAAGCTGGTTGGTGACGCGCACATGGGTGCGCTCCTCGTCGATCTCGCGCAGCGCGATCAGGCGCAGCCCGTATTCGGTGTGTTCGACATTGATGATCGGCCGGTCGTGTTCGCGCAGGATCTTGGTCATCGGCAGGTCGGAGCCGGCCGAGGCGCCGCGGAACTGCTTGCCATAGGAAGCCGCGGGATCCTCGTCCGCGAAGAAGCGGTGCAGGAACGACGCATGCGCCGGATCGATGCCGACCTCGAGCGCCTGCAGCCAGTTGCAGCCGATGTGGCCCTTGAACGCAAACGTATAGGCATCGGGCGCTATGAAGCAGTCGATTTCCGGAAACGCCGGCGGCTCGCCTTTGCCGAGATACGCCCACAGGATTCCGCTCTTCTCCTTAACCGGATAGGCGCGCTGCACGATGTTCTTGCACAGCACGGAGTCCTTTGGTTCGGCGGGAGTTTCCAGGCATTGGCCTGACACGTCGAACAGCCAGCCGTGGAATGCACAGCGCAGGCCGCCGTTCTCCAGCCGACCGAAGGCAAGGTCGGCGCCGCGATGCGCGCAATGGCGGTCGATCAGGCCGTAACGCCCCTGCTCGTCACGGAACAGCACCAGGTTCTCGCCGAGCAGTTTGACGGGCTTGACCGGGCGCGGCCCCTGCAACTCGTCGACCAGCGCCGCCGGCTGCCAGTACATCCGCATCAGTTTCCCGCATGCATCCTTGGGTCCGGTCCGGGTCATCAGGTCGTTCTGTTCCTGGCTCATCATGGCTGCGGTCCTTTCGCGATCAGTGTAGCGAAACCTCGCCATCTCGGCCAGTCTCGTTCCCCGGACGCAGCGCAGCGCGTAGCTCTTCGCGAAGCGGTGCGCTGCAGAGCCGGGTCCCGGTTTCTCGCAACTCAAACAACCGGGGTCCCGGTTCTGCGGAGCGGCATGAAGAATGCCGCACCGCGACCGGGACGCGGAGGCGCTAGCCCCGCGCAAACATCCGTGCATCTGGCGCCACCACCGGTGCCACCGCATCGATCAGCCGCGCAGCGGCGTTGTCGACGCTGAGCCCCGCGGTATCGACCACGGCGGAAGCGCGCGCATACAGCGGTTCGCGGCTCAGCAGAATCGTGCGCAACTCGGCCATCGCGGAGCGGTCGTCCGCCATCGGGCGCAGGTCGCCCTGGCGGCGCACCCGCGCCATGTGCTCTTCCGGCTCGGCCTTCAGCCAGATGGTGTAGAACGACGACAGGATCAGGTCGAAGGTCAAAGGCTCCGAGACGATGCCGCCCCCGGTCGCCAGCACCATCAATTCCTTGCGCGCCAGCAATTGCCCGAGGGCGGCCTGCTCCATGCGGCGAAAACCTTCCTGGCCGTACAGCGCAATGATCTCGGCGACCGACAACCCGTTCTGCTGCTCGATCTCCTTGTTGAGCTCGACAAAACTCCAGCCGATCTTTTTTGCCAGCAATTTGCCGAGTGTGGATTTGCCGGCGCCACGCAGCCCGATCAGGGCGATGCCTGCAAAGGCCATCTGCCGCTGCATCGACGCGCCGTTGCCCTGGCCGGAGAGAACGTCCTTGGCATGAGCGATCTGGCTCGGCGTCGCCTTGCGCACGAGGTCGCGGATGACGGGCCAGTCCGGCGCGGGCTCGCCACTGGGAATCAGATCTTCGAGATGCGTGGCCATGGCGTTCGACACCCGGCGCAGCAGCACGATCGACACATTGCCCTTGCCGCTTTCAAGCTGGGCGATGTAGCGCTCGGAAATGCCGGAAACCTTCGCCAGCACTTTTCGCGACATGCCGCGCAACGCCCGCATGGTGCGGACGCGTTGGCCGAGCTGTTCGAGAAAGGCGGTTTCTGGATTGGGTTGCTCGGTCATTCGGTCCGCGCTCGGTCTGTTGGCAGGAAGGATAGTGCCGATAAGGATTGACAGCAAGCACCGCTGGTGGCTTTCTATGAATTATAATTCAGAAAGCTGGGGAGAAGGCGCGTGAGCTCCTACAATGCGGTGACCTGGCTGCTCGACCGCAATGTCGATGAAGGCCGCGGCGCGAAACTCGCCTTCACCGACACCGTCTCGGAATTGAGCTACGGCGACCTGCAGCAGCAAAGCCGCCGCCTCGCCAATCTGCTGCGCCGGCTCGGCGTCCGCCGCGAAGAGCGCGTGGCGATGATCATGCTCGACACCGTCGATTTCCCGATCGTGTTTCTGGGCGCGATCCGCGCCGGCATCGTGCCGGTGCCGCTCAACACGCTGCTGACGTCCGAACAATACGCCTATGTGCTGGCGGATTGCCGTGCCCGGGTGCTGTTCATCTCCGAGGCGCTGCTGCCGGTGGTCAAGGACATGGTCGGGCGGATGCCGGATCTCGAGCATGTCATCGTCGCGGGCAATGAAGCGCACGGCCACAAGAAACTGTCCGGCGAAATTGCCAGAGAGAATGATTCATTCCCGACCGCCGCGACACACGCCGACGAGCCGGCGTTCTGGCTGTATTCGTCGGGTTCTACCGGCATGCCCAAGGGCGTGCGGCACCTGCATTCCAATCTGGCCGCGACCGCGGAGACCTACGCCAAACAGGTGCTCGGCATTCGCGAGGACGACGTCGGGCTGTCGGCGGCAAAACTGTTTTTCGCCTACGGGCTCGGCAATGCGCTGACGTTTCCGATGTCGGTCGGCGCGACCACCGTGCTCAATTCCGAGCGGCCGACGCCGGCGAAGATGTTTGAATTGATGAACAAGTATCATCCGTCGATTTTTTATGGCGTGCCGACATTGTTTTCGGCGATGCTGAATGAGGAAACGTTGAAGAGCGAACGCGGCGGCTCGCGCTTGCGCATCTGCACCTCGGCGGGCGAAGCCCTGCCGGAATCGGTAGGCAATGCCTGGAAATCGCGCTTCGGCGTCGACATCCTTGATGGCGTCGGCTCCACCGAGCTGCTGCATATCTTTCTGTCGAATGCGCCCGGCGATATCAAATACGGATCCTCGGGAAAACCCGTGCCGGGCTATCGCGTGCGACTTGTCAACGAGGCCGGCGTTGACGTGCCCGATGGCGAGGTCGGCGAGTTGCTGGTGGATGCGCCATCCGCCGGCGAAGGCTACTGGAATCAGCGCAGCAAGAGCCGCCAGACTTTTGAGGGCCACTGGACCCGCACGGGCGACAAATACATCCGCGACGCCGACGGCCGTTACACCTTCTGCGGCCGCAGCGACGACATGTTCAAGGTGTCGGGCATCTGGGTGTCGCCGTTCGAGGTCGAGAGCGCGCTGATCACCCATCCCGCGGTGCTGGAAGCCGCCGTGGTGCCGGAAGCCGATCCGGAAGGGTTGCTGAAGCCGAAGGCGTTCGTGGTGCTGCGCGCGGACGCCAAAACCGACGGCCTGCACGATGCGCTGAAGGAGCACGTCAAGCAGAAGATCGGCCCGTGGAAATATCCGCGCTGGATCGACGTGGTCGACAGTTTGCCGAAGACGGCGACGGGAAAAATTCAGCGTTTCAAGCTGCGGGAAGGGGAAGTGGCGAAGTCGTGACCGCGCCCAACCCATCAGGCAGCCTCACCATCGGCGCATCCGAACTCGAATACCGCATGACCGGTCCCGCGCCCGGCGACGCGCCGACGATCGTGCTGCTGCACGAAGGGCTCGGCTCCGCCAGACTGTGGGGCGACTTTCCTGAAAAACTTGCAGGCGCCACCGGCGCCGGCGTGTTTGCGTATTCGCGCGCGGGCTATGGCGCATCGACTCCAGCGACATTGCCTCGCCCCATCGATTACATGCATGTCGAGGCACTCGACGTGCTGCCGAAACTTCTCGACGCGATCGGCTTTCGCCGTGGGCTTCTGGTCGGGCATTCCGACGGCGCGTCGATCGCGGCGATCTATGCCGGCGGCGTTCAGGATCACCGCATCCGCGGGCTGGCGCTGATCGCGCCGCATTTTGTCGTCGAGGATATCTCGGTGCAGTCGATCGCCGAGATCAAGACCATCTACGAGACCACCGATCTACGGGCAAAACTGAAGCGCTGGCACGGGGATGTCGACAACGCGTTCTACGGATGGAACGACGCGTGGCTCAACCCGAAGTTTCGCGACTGGGATATTTCGGAGTATCTCGCCTATATCCGCGTGCCCGTTGCGATCGTGCAGGGCGCCGACGATCACTATGGGACGATTCGCCAGATCGAAATCGCAAGGGAAGAATGCTATTGTCCGGTCGACGTCTCGATCATCACCGGTGCCGGGCATTCGCCGCATCGCGAGGCGGCGGAGGCGACGCTGAATGCGATCGCGGAATTTGCAAGGTCCATTTTGCACATCCACGAAGGCGCGCAGGGGCGGGCCGCGTAGAATCCTGGCTGCGGCGATGCCCGAATGAGTGTCCCTCCCTCGACAGCGGTCAATCTGACCTTGCCGCGCTGGGCCTATCTACCCGGCGTCGAGACCGAGGCCGACCACGACACGCTGGCAATGGCCAAGGCGCTGGTGCCGGCCCGTTTCAATGGTTTCGTGCCGGCGCGGCATCCGGCGCTGCGTTATGGGCTGGGCTTAAACGATTCCGGATTTTTCTGGGAGAGCCACGAGATCCTGGAAGCGGTGTGGGCGGCGGCGCCGCAGGGCGGACGCGAGCGCATCCTGCTGCGGGCCTGCATCCAGATCGCCAATGCCAACCTTAAACTTCGCATGGGAAAGCCTCACGCGGCCGGGCGGCTATTTGGTGAGGCGCTGGCCGAGCTCAATGAGCTCAGCGTCCGCAAGGCGACCGGCGCGGGCGGCGGTTTTGCCGATGCGTTCCCGACCGCGGCGCTCGCAGGCCTGCTTCGGGCCAAACTGGCGCAAGCTGCGTTGTCCAAGGCCGATTGGATCGCCATCGGCGCAATCGGCCGAACCTGAAACAAAATGCAGATTTTTGAATTTTTGGTCTAGACCTGATCTAAAACATGCACTATTGTGCATATAAGCCAAGCAAGCAGGCTCAAGAAACCGAACAGGGTGGCCCATGGCGGGTGAAGATCGCGTCCTCGCGAACGGCGCCAAGCATATCGATTTCCAGACCGATCCATCGCGCTACCGGCACTGGAAGCTCGACGTCGCAGGCGACGTCGCGACCTTGACCATGGACGTCGACGAGAACGGCGGCCTGTTCGAGGGTTACCAGCTGAAGCTGAATTCCTACGACCTCGGCGTCGATATCGAGCTGGCCGACGCGGCGCAGCGGCTGCGCTTCGAGCATCCCGAAGTAAAGGTGGTGCTGCTGCGCTCCGGCAAGAACCGCGTGTTCTGCGCCGGCGCCAACATCCGTATGCTGGCGGGTGCGACCCACGCCCACAAGGTGAACTTCTGCAAGTTCACCAACGAGACCCGCAATGGCCTGGAAGACTCCAGCGAGAATTCCGGCCAGCGCTTCGTCACCGTCATCAACGGCACCGCGGCCGGCGGCGGCTATGAACTGGCGCTCGCCACCGATCATATCATTCTCGCCGACGACGGCTCCGCCGCGGTGGCGCTGCCGGAAGTGCCGCTGCTGGCGGTGCTGCCGGGCACCGGCGGCCTGACCCGGGTGGTCGACAAGCGCAAGGTGCGCCGCGACCACGCCGATTATTTCTGCACCATCGAGGAAGGCATCAAGGGCAAGCGCGCGGTGCAGTGGCGCCTGGTCGACGAGATCGTGCCCAACAGCAAGCTCGAAGCGAAAGTCACCGAGCGTGCAAAACAATTCGCCGCGGCGTCGAAACGCAACGGCAACGGAAAAGGCATCACGCTGGCGCCGCTGCAGCGCGCCATCGACGACAGCGGCATCCGCTACGGTTTTGTCAATGTCGATATCAACCGCGATGAGCGGATAGCGACGATCTCGATCAAGGCGCCGGATGCGCCGGCGCCGGCCGGCATCGACGGCATGATCGCGCAAGGCGCATCGTTCTGGCCGCTGCAGGCGGCGCGCGAACTCGACGACGCCATCCTGCATCTGCGCATCAACGAACTCGAAACCGCGATGCTGGTGTTCAAATCGCATGGCGAGGGCGCGCAGGTGCTGGCGTACGACGCGTTCCTCGAAGCCAACAAGTCACACTGGCTGGTCAACGAAGTCAGGCAGTATTGGAAGCGCGTGCTGAAGCGCGTCGACGTCACCTCGCGCACGCTGGTGGCGCTGGTCGAGCCCGGCTCGTGCTTCGTCGGCACGCTGGCCGAACTCGTGTTCGCGGCCGACCGCTCCTACATGCTGGCCGGTTCGCGGCAGGGCGACAACCGCGCCCCGCCGGCGATTGTGCTGAGTGCCGCGAATTTCGGACCCTATCCGATGAGCCATGGCTTGACGCGGCTGCAGTCGCGCTTTCAGGCCGACCCGTCCGATGTGGAAACCGCGCAGGCCAAGATCGGCGAGCCGCTGGACGCCGAGGAAGCCGAAAAACTCGGCCTCGTGACCTTCGCGCTCGACGACATCGACTGGGATGACGAGGTCCGGGTGTTCTTCGAGGAGCGCGCCAGCTTCTCGCCGGACAGCCTGACCGGCATGGAAGCCAACCTGCGCTTCGTCGGCCCGGAGACCATGGAATCGAAAATCTTCTCGCGGCTGACGGCGTGGCAGAACTGGATCTTCCAGCGCCCCAACGCGGTCGGCGAGGACGGCGCGCTGCGGCGCTACGGCACCGGCCAGAAGGCGCAGTTCGATATGACGCGGGTGTGAGCGGTGTAAGCGCGTTTCCCGGGCGCAGCGCAGCACGCAGTGATGCGCTGCAGAACCGGGATCGTAACGAACACTGCCTTTGATGCGGTCCCGGCTCTGCGGAGCGGCATGAAGAATGCCGCACCGCGTCCGGGACAAGAGACAGAACAGGAGCACGCCATGAACCTCATGAACGTCGATTACACCACCAAGATTCCCAACAATGTGAATCTCACCGAGGATCGGCAGGTGCTCAAGGCGCTGGAGGGCTGGCACCCCGGCTATCTCGACTGGTGGAACGACATGGGCCCCGAAGGCTTTCAGGATTCGCTGGTCTACTTGCGCACCGCGGTCAGTGTCGACCCGAAAGGCTGGGCCAAATTCGATTACGTCCGCATGCCGGAATATCGCTGGGGCATTCTGCTTGCGCCGCAGGACACCGAACGCAAGGTGAATTTCGGCCAGCACATCGGCGAGCCGGCCTGGCAGGAAATACCCGGCGAATATCGCGCCATGCTGCGCCGTCTGGTGGTGATCCAGGGCGACACTGAACCTGCTTCCGTCGAGCAGCAGCGCCATCTCGGCAAGACCGCGCCGTCGCTGTATGACCTGCGCAATTTGTTCCAGGTCAATGTCGAGGAAGGCCGCCATCTCTGGGCGATGGTGTATCTGCTGCAGAAATATTTCGGCCGCGACGGCCGCGAGGAGGCAGACGACCTGTTGCGCCGCCGCTCCGGCGATGCCGATAGCCCACGCATGCTGGGCGCGTTCAACGAGGCGACGCCGGACTGGCTGTCGTTCTTCATGTTCACCTTCTTCACCGACCGCGACGGCAAGATGCAGCTCGAGAGTCTCGCGCAATCCGGCTTCGATCCGCTGTCGCGCACCTGCCGCTTCATGCTGACGGAGGAAGCCCATCACATGTTCGTCGGCGAAACCGGGGTGGGGCGCATCCTGCAGCGCACCTGCGAGGCGATGAAGGCGGCGGGCATCGACGATCCGAACGCGGTCGAGAAGGTGAGGGCGCTCGGCGTCATCGATCTGCCGACCATGCAGAAGAAGATGAACCTGCATTATTCGCTGTCGCTGGATCTCTTTGGCTCGGAAGTTTCCACCAACGCCGCGAATTTCTACAATTCGGGCTTAAAAGGCCGCTTCCAGGAAACCAAGATCGATGACGACCATCGCCTGACCAATGATATTTATCAGGTACTGAAATTCGTCGATGGCGAAATAAAACTGGTCGACGAGCCGGCGCTGACCGCGCTGAACATGCGGCTGCGCGACGATTACACCCAGGACTGCGCCAAGGGCGTCGAACGCTGGAACAAGATCATCGAGAAGGCCGGCGTCAATTTCCGCTTCGAGCTGCCGCACACCGCGTTCCATCGCCAGATCGGCGAATTCCGCGACGTCAATGCGACGCCGAAAGGGATCATCCTCAGCGACGCCGAGTGGACGAAGGTGAAGGGCGATTACCTGCCCTCCGCCGACGACGGCGACTTTGTCAGTTCGCTGATGATCCCGGAGAGCGAGCCCGGCAAATTCGCGGCCTGGATATCGCCGCCGAAAGTCGGCATCGACAACAAGCCCGGCGAATTCGAATATGTGAAGATCGCGGCGTGATGTCGCGACGCGCGCCCAAGTCGTCATGCCCGGGCTTGTCCCGGGCATCCACGTCTTGGCTACGCGGAATGCTGTAAGACGTGGATGGCCGGGACAAGCCCGGCCATGACGATCGTTTCAATTGCCGGGTTTCGTTCCATGAACGCACCGTTCAAGAAACAACACTTGATCGATCCCGAAATCTGCATCAGGTGCAACACCTGCGAGGAAACCTGTCCGATCGACGCGGTGACGCATGATGACAACAACTACGTGGTCAACGCCGAAATCTGCAACTACTGCATGGACTGCATCGCGCCGTGCCCGACCGGTGCGATCGACAACTGGCGCATTGTCGCGAAGCCCTACTCGCTGGAGGAACAGTTTTCCTGGAGCGACCTGCCGGCGCAGGCCGAAGTCGACAGCGGCGACGGCAGCGAAGCGGTCGAGGCGCTGGAAGATGAAATCGGCGCGCTGCTCGAGGAAGCGCGCAAGGGTCTCGGCGGCAAGGCGGTGGCGCCGCATTCCGCTCCAAGCCGACGGTCAACCTCTACAATCGCGGCAAGCCCGCGAAAGCCGACGGTCGCCGGCAATTTCCGCCTCACCCATGCCGATGCCGATTCCGACGTACGCCATATCATCCTCGATTTCGGCGACCAGCCGTTTCCGGTGCTGGAAGGCCAGAGCATCGGCATCGTCACCCCCGGTACCACTGCCGACGGCAAGCCGCATCTGGTGCGGCTCTATTCGGTCGCCAGCGCCCGTGACGGCGAAAAGCCGAATGCCAACAATCTGTCGCTGACGGTGAAGCGCGAGCCGGACGGCGTTTGCTCGAATTATCTGTGTGATCTGCCGCGCGGCGCCAAACTCGACGTCACCGGCCCGTTCGGCGCAACCTTCCTGCACCCCAACGATCCTGCGTCGAACATCATCATGATCTGCACTGGCACGGGATCTGCGCCATTCCGCGCCTTCACCGAGCGCCGCCGCCGCGCCATGTCGGATGCGCCGGGGCGCCTGCTGCTGTTCTTCGGCGCGCGCCGTCCGGAAGAGCTGCCGTATTTCGGGCCGCTGCAGAAAGTGCCGGAGAAATTGCTGGCAAAACATTTCTGCTATTCGCGGGTGCCGGGGCAGCCGCGGGTCTATGTGCAGGACCGGATTCGCACCGAAGCCTCTGTCGTGGCGGGGCTGCTCAACGACGCGCATACGCATGTCTATATCTGCGGCCTCAAGGGCATGGAAAGCGGCGTCGATGAAGCCTTTGCCGACGTCTGCCGCGGCGCGTCGCTCGACTGGGCGGCGCTGAAGACCGCGATGCGCGAAGACGGGCGGTATCACGTCGAGACGTATTAGGGTGCACCAACAACGGGTCGTCCCCGCGCAGGCGGGGACCCATAACCCCTGGCGTTTGTGATTGCAGATTAGCGTTGCCACGCCTTTGTTCAATTGAGACGACACGGCGTATGGGTCCCCGCCTGCGCGGGGACGACGACTGCATCTTATCCCGCGATCTCCAGCCCCGCGCTCGCATAAACCACGCCGCCGTCGATCGCGATGGCGTTGCCGACCACGTAATCGCCGGCGCGCGAGGCCAGGAAAATCGCGAGCCCCGCCATATCCTCGTCGTTGCCGATCCGCCGCGCCGGGATGCGCTTTGCGACTTCATCCGCGTTGTCACGCGCCGCCTTGTTCATATCGGAGGCGAAGGCGCCGGGTGCGATTGCCGTGACGTTGATATTTTCCTTGATCAGCCTGGTGGCCATGCGCCGCGTCAGATGGATCACCGCGGCCTTGCTGGCGGCGTAGGAATACGTCTCCATCGGGTTGACGAAGATGCCGTCGATCGAGGCGATGTTGATGACCTTGGCGGGCTTTTCGGCGGATGCCGCGGCGCGCAGCGGTTTTGCCAGCGCCTTGGTCAGGAAGAACAGCGACTTGACGTTGAGGTTCATCACCTTGTCCCAGCCGCTCTCCGGGAATTCGTCGAACTCCGCGCCCATGCAGCACCCGCATTGTTGACGAGGATGTCGAGCTTCGGCTCCAGCCTGATGATCTCGGCGGCGAGTTTGTCGCAGCCGGCGACCGTGGAAATGTCGATCGGCAGCGCGATGCATTCGCCGCCATATTCCGCGGTCAGCTCTTTCGCTGTGGCCTCGCATGGGCCGGCCTTGCGCGCGGTGATGTAGACCTTCGCCGCACCGTGGCTAAGAAATCCCGCCGCGATCATCTTGCCGATGCCGCGCGAGCCGCCGGTCACCAGCGCAACGCGGCCCTTGAGCGAAAACAGGTCCTTGAACATGGTGCCTCCCTTGAGTTTGCCGACGTTTTTGGGCGCGGGAGGTGGATGAGTCAAGGAAGCCATTGCGTCGTCCCGGCAACCGCCGGGACCCATAACCACTGGCGTTCGTGATTGTATGCGAGCGTTGCAATGCCGCCG
The DNA here is from genome assembly GCA_963710045.1 of uncultured Alphaproteobacteria bacterium. Taxonomy (GTDB): domain Bacteria; phylum Pseudomonadota; class Alphaproteobacteria; order Rhizobiales; family Xanthobacteraceae; genus Bradyrhizobium. The sequence goes on from CAVPZO010000027.1 coordinate 20,869, forward strand.
CTTAAACTGACACGACACGGCGTATGGGTCCCGGCGTTCGCCGGGACGACGTAAGTTTACGCCGCATCGATGCGGCGAAAACCGTTCCACATCGCGGTGGCGGCGCCGGAGGTCAGCACCGGCAGGATGCGCCGGTC
>CAVPZO010000028.1:0-24783 GCA_963710045.1 uncultured Alphaproteobacteria bacterium
TTCATGCTCGGCCTGGTGATCATGTTCCTGATCTGGATCAAGGATAACATCCCCGGCAAGCTCGATCTGCAATGGATCAAGAAGGGCGGCGGCATGCTCAAGAACGGCGAACACCCGCCGGCCCGGCGCTTCAACGCCGGCCAGAAGGGTATTTTCTGGATCGTGATCATCGGCGGTGCGCTGATGTCGCTGTCCGGCTGGTTCCTGCTGTTTCCGTATCTTCCCGCCAATGTCACGGCGCTGCAGTTCTGGACCGTGATCCATGCCGTGATCGCGATGCTCTTCATCGCCGCGATGCTCGCCCACATCTATATCGGCACCGTCGGGATGGAAGGCGCATTCGAGGCGATGAGCACCGGCGAAGTCGATCTCAACTGGGCCAAGGAGCATCACTCGCTCTGGGTCGAGGAGGAACAGGCCAAGGGCCGCGCGCCTTCTGGAAGCGCTCCACGAGCGATGCCGGCCGAATAATTCGGGCCGGCCAACCAGGTTCAATTCTTAAGGAAGCGCCATGAAAGTCTTTCTTGCGGCCTTGGTTTTTGCGACGATCGCCGCGGTCGGCGTGGCGATCCTGCTCAACACCATCCAGCAGCCGAGCTCCGTTGCATTCACCACCAGCGGCGCCAGGGTCGGCGATCCCGGCAATAATCTGATCGGGCCGGGCTGAACCCGCCGGAATGACCTCCATCATCGAGTACGCTGCTTGAGCGCGCCGAACCCCGCTGTGGCTTGGCCGGTCGAAATCCGGCTGGTGAAAGATCGCCGCGCGCTGAATCTCACATTCGACGACGGCGCGGCATTCAGCCTGCCTGCGGAATTGCTGCGCGTGACCAGCCCGTCGGCCGAGCTGCAGGGACACTCCGAGGCACAGCGCAAGACGGTCGGCGGCAAGCGCAATGTGACCATCCTGTCGGTGGACGCGGTCGGCAATTACGCGGTGCGGATCGGCTTCGACGACATGCACAGCACCGGCATCTATTCGTGGAGCTTCCTGCGCGATCTCGGCTTGAACGCCGAGCGGCGTTTCAGCGATTACCTCGACGATCTTGCCGCCAAGGGCCTCGACCGCGACCGGCCGGGCATGCGCTAGGCGGCTGCGCGCGAATCCGGCTACATTGCCGCTTCATGACCGCAGGCAAATCTTTTTCCATGACCAGCGCCCAGGCCAGACGCATCTGGCTGCGCGCGCAGCGGCTCGACAGTTCCGCGCCGTTCGGCGACGGGCCGCAGGCGACGGCAGCCGCGGTACAACATCTGGGCTATGTGCAGATCGACACTATCAACGTCATCGAGCGTTGCCACCACCATATTCTCTGGAATCGTATTCCGGCCTATCGGCGCGCCGATCTGCGCCAGGCCCAGAGCGTCGACAAGAGCATCTTCGAGTACTGGACGCACGCGCTGTCCTACGTGCCGTCGCGCGACTTCCGCTTCTTCATTCCCGGCATGAAGCTGCACCGGCGCGAGGGGCATAAGTGGTTCGCGTCCGTCACGCCCGCCGATCTGCGCAAGGTGCTGCGGCTGATTCGAAAGGACGGCGCGCTGACCATCCGCGACATCGACGACGATGTGCTGGTGGACAAGGAGCATCTGTGGGCCAGCCGCAAGCCGTCGAAGCGGGCGCTGCAACTGGCGTTCTACAGCGGCGTGGTGACCATCAGCGAGCGCAACGGCATGCTCAAGACCTATCAGCTGATGGCGCGGCATTTCGGCTGGGACAAGCCGCCGAAGCCCGCATCGCCGAAGGAAGTGTCGAACTATCTGCTCGACCGCGCGCTGCGCGCGCAGGGACTGGTGAGTCTCGATTCGATCTGCCATCTCGATGCGCCGAGCAAGTCGGCGATTCGGCGATTGATCGAGGCCAGGGTTCGCCGCAACGAGCTTGTACCGGTCGCGCTCGAAGGCGCCGGCAAGCAGGAGCATTGGCTGCCCCCCGATGTACTCGAGACGCCGGGCGACGGTGCGACGGAGATGGTCCACATCCTCTCCCCGTTCGACCCTCTGATCATCCAGCGCAAGCGGACCGAACTGTTTTTCGGCTACGGCCATCGCTTCGAGGCCTATGTGCCGAAGGAGAAACGGCTGTTCGGCTATTTCGCGCTGCCGGTGCTGGTCGCCGACGACATCGTTGCCGCGATCGATCTCAAGACCGATCGCAAGAACCGCGAATTGCTGGTGCAGAAATGGAACTGGATCGGCAAGCGCCCGCGCAAGGACTTGAAGCGCCGCATCGAAGGGGAACTGCACCGCTTCGAGCGGTTTCAACTCGCGGATTGAGTACGCACCGCCGGAACAGGCCTCGTTCAGCCGTAAGCGAATGCCAAAGCCATTGAACCCATTGGGAAATTAACCATAACCGCGCGCGGTCACGTGTTTACCGGGCTATAAAACTCGACTATTGTAAGCCGTTTGAAGGCTTGGGACGGCCATGATCAGAACGGTTTGGCTCGCCATCGCATGTTTGATCGGTATTGCGGCGCTGACCGTGGTCAAGGTCGGCACGACGTCGTTTGAAGCAGCGCTTCCGTCCGACCAAACCACCGGAGCGAGCCTGATATCGGACGCTTCGGCGTCCGACACGGCGCTTGGAACGCTGGGCAAAGCCGATCGGCTGGACGCGGCCGAGGATGACGCCGTCAAGCCGGTCAAGCCGATCGCGATCACGACCAAAATTGCTGCAGCTGCGGCTTCCGAAGCGAGCGGTTCTGAAAGGAGCTGGCGCAGCTCCTACGCCAAGCGGCAGGCCGGTGTCGCAAAACATCGCAAGGGCAAATTTCACAGGACGGCGAAACGCCATCGCTCCTATCATGCGTCGCGAAGCTACGCGAAATCGAAATATGCGATGATGCGCAAGCACAAGAAGAGCCGCTCGCGAAGCTGAAGGTTCGATCGGGTTGCGGACGGCGCAGACCCCCGCAGGCTGGCTTAGCAAAATGCCCGACCGAATGGCCGGGCATTTTTTACTCCGCCGTCTTTTTTACTTCGTCGTCGAAGGAGCGGCCGGCGAGGGCGCCGGTGACGGCATGGTGGGCGCCGGCGCGGTGCGGGTCTGGCCCACGGTGGTTCCCGGCGCCGTGTTGCTTGCCGACTGATCGGCGCGCGGCCACAGGAACAAGGCGCCGACGATCAACACGGCCGCTGCAATCGCAGCCATCGTTCCCATGCCCATTCCTTCTTCACGCGTCACAGGCGTGGTGCGGTTGTCAAGATCGTCTCTCAGGGGACGGTTATCGAGGTCGTCTCTCATTGCGGTCTCCATAATGGTTGCCCAATTCCCAACCGTTACCGTTTGGAAATGTTCCAACAAAAAGCGCCGCGCTCAGGGGACCTGACACGCGGCGCGAGCCGATGGTACATCCGCATCCGGCTTTTGGGCCATAACCCGAACGGTTGAGCTTCGTTCCCGGCCCTTCAATCCATCCAACTGATCGACATCACGACACCCACGGCGTTGCCAGCGGCTTGCCCTTCTCAACGACGTAGACCGCAAGCACCTTCGTGGTCTGGGTGCCGACCTTTACTTCATGCACCGCGCCGGGAACGACGTGCCAAGATTCACCCGGTCCGATGGATTTGTCAGGCTTGCCACGTTCGATGACCGTCAGGCTGCCTTCCAGCAAATAGGCGGCGTCGAAGCCCGGATGGGTGTGCAGTCCGGAGTTCACCTGCGGAGCCATCTCGACGACCATTATGACCGTTTCGTATCGGCTGTCCGGTACGTCGAACTTCTCCATCGTGGTTCGCGTGATTGGTTCGGACATGGCTGCCTCCGGAAAATCCACCGGTGATACTGATCGGCCTTATTATCGGCGCTTACAAGCTCAGTTCCGCAATAGCGCAGACCTCGTAGTCCTTTGCAGCCGCGATAAGCCCTTGCACTCCCTTTCCGCCGGCGGCACATTCGCAGCGCGGCACGTCACGCCGCCAAAAAACAGTTCCGAGGAAACCTGTATGGCCGCGATGCGGATCGATTGCGATATCCATCCCGCGGTGGGCGGGACGCGCACGACGTTGCTGCCTTATCTCGACGATCACTGGAAAGAGCAGGTGGTGAGCCGCGCCATCGACGGGCTCGATCTCACCTCCTATCCGCCCAACATGCCGCTGTCGGGCCGGCCCGACTGGCGGCCCCGGGATGGCAAGCCCGGCAGCGATCTGGCCATGGTGCAGCGCGGGGCGTTCGATCAGCTAGGCTCCTCGCACGCGATCTGCAACGTGCTCTACGGCGCGCAGGCGGTGTACGATCCCTATATGGCCGCCGCGTTCTGCAAGGCGATCAACGACTGGATCGCCGCGGAATGGCTGTCGCGCGATCCGCGGCTGCGGGCCTCGATCGTGGTGCCGATGCAGGCGCCGGATCTTGCGATTGAGGAAATCGAACGCCGCGCCGGCGATAACAGATTCGTATCCATCCTCGTGCTGGCGCAGGGCGAGAGCCTGCTCGGACGGCGGCATTTCTGGCCGGTGTACCAGGTGGCGGAGAAACATAAATTGCCGATCGCGATTCACGCCGGCAGCCAGTATCGCCAAGCGCCAAGCTCGATCGGCTGGCCATCCTATCGCTACGAATACTATCTCGCCGAGGCGCAGGCATTTCAGGCCCAGATACTCAGCCTGATCTATGAAGGCGTGTTCCTGAAATTCCCGGGCCTCAAGGTGGTGCTGATGGAATCCGGCATCAGCTGGCTGCCGGCCTTCATGTGGCGCGCCAACAAGACCTGGCGCGGGGTGCGCGTAGAGGTGCCGTGGATCGACCGCGAACCCGCGTCGATCATGCGCGACCACATCCGCCTCACCACGCAGCCGTTCGACAGCCCGCCTGACGCCGACGGCGTTGCCGACATCATCGACCAGATCGGCTCCGACAGGATGCTGCTGTTCGCGTCCGATTACCCGCACTGGCAATTCGACGGCGACGACGCGATACCGCCGCATCTGCCGGACAGTATCGTGTCACGCATGTGCGCCGACAATCCGCTCGAAACCTTTCCGCGGCTCAGTCTCGCCGCATGATCACTCGAAGGAGGATCGCATGAACGTCATCGACCGGCCTCTGCTCGAACAGGAAGCCCCCGCCAAAAGCCGGCTGCGGATCATCGACTGCGACATCCATCCGAGCCTGCATTCGCGCGCCGACCTCAATCCGTTCCTGCCCAAACGCTGGCAGGAGCATCTGAAGACCTACGGCGATCATCTGCGCACGCCCTACATCGGCACCACGCCCTATCCGCGCTCCTCGCCGCTGATCTCGCGGCGCGACGCCTGGCCGCCGACCGGCGGCCCGCCCGGCTCCGATCTCGACTTCATGCAGAAGCAGCATCTCGATCCCCTTGATATCGAGTTCGGCATTCTGCAGGTGCTGGACATGTTCATTTTCTCGCAGCAGAACCTCGAATGCGGTGCCGCGATCCAGCGCGCCGTCAACGAATGGCAGCTTGCGCACTGGACCAGCCGCGACCCGCGCCTGAAGGCCGCGATTCTGGTCGGGCAGGACGACACCGACGCTGCGGTCGCCGAGATCGAGCGTTGCGCAAAAATCGGCGAGTATGTGCAGATCAATGTCTGTCCGCGCGCCAACGAGCCGCTCGGCCGCCGCCGCTACTGGCCGATCTACGCGAAGGCCCAGGAACTCGACCTGCCGCTCGGCATCCATGTCGGCGGCTACGGCGGGCATGCGCCGACCGGCGGCGGCTGGCCGTCCTATTACGTCGAGGAGCATCAATCCAACGCGCATTCGGTGGCGGCGCAGCTCTCCAGCCTGGTGATCGAAGGCGTGCCTGAGCGCTTCCCACGGCTCAAAATCGTATTCATCGAAGGCGGCCTGGGGTGGATTCCATCGACCACCTGGCGAATGGACCAGCATTTCGAGCGCTTCCGCGATGAAGTCCCGCATCTCAAGCGGCGTCCGTCGGAATATGTGAAGCAGCATTTCTGGTTCACCACCCAGCCGATCGATGAGCCCGACGAAGCGCGGCATCTGCGTTCCCTGATCGAATGGATCGGCGTCGACCGCATGTTGTTCTCGTCCGACTATCCGCATTGGGATTCCGACGATCCGCGCTTCGCCTTCAAGACGCCGTTGAGCGAGGCCGAACGCGCAAAAATCTTCAACGCCAATGCGCGTGCGCTCTACAAGCTCTGATCGCAAAGTTTCTTAAGACATGGCCCGTCACATCGTCGCCCGCAGCACCGACATCCCGCCCGGCGGCAACAAGGTGGTCGCCGTCGACGGCCGCGACATCGTCGTGTTCCATGTCAACGGCGAGTTCTTCGCGCTGCTCAACCGCTGCCCGCACCAGGGCGCGCCGCTCGACAAGGCGGCCTGCGTGGCGCGGCTGACGTCCGATGAGCCCGGCGTCTACCAGCGCTCGCGGGTCGGCGAACTGCTTCGCTGCGCCTGGCACGGCTGGGAGTTCGACATGCGCACTGGTCAATCCTGGTTCGACCCCAAGCGGATCAAGATCCGGACCTATCCGGTTGCCGTCGAGGACGGCGAGACGCTGGCGAAGGGACCCTATGTGGCGGAGACGTTTCCGGTGCATGTCGAGGACAGCTATGTGATCGTCGAGGTGTAGCCGTCTTCACCTCTCCCCGCAGGGGAGAGGTCGAAGCCGGAGCGTAGCACAGGCTTCGGGTGAGGGGTCTCTCCACGCACTCGGCTTCGCGGATAGGCCCCTCACCCGCCGCGCATCTGACGATGCGCGTCGACCTCTCCCCTGCGGGGAGAGGTGAGAAAGAGCCGCTTCGAGCTAAATTCATCTCACTCTAAAGCGGGATGCCTTTAGGTCGACTCGGTTTGGGATTCCCAAATCAGGGCTGTTCTGATTCAACATACTGGCTGGGATGGAGGCCAGTATGGATGGGCAAACCATATTCAATGGATCTTCGCGAGCGCGTGGTTGGCGCGGTTGGGGTTGGAGGCCTGTCCTGCCATCAGGCGGCGGCACAATTCGGCGTGGGCGTCAGCACGGCGATTGTCTGGGTGCGGCGCTTGCGCGAGACCGGCAGCGTTGCGCCGGGGCAGATGGGCGGGCACAAGCCGAAGGCAATTTCGGGCGAGCACCGTGCCTGGTTGTTGGAGCGTGCCAAGGCAAGGGACTTCACCTTGCGCGGGCTCGTCGCCGAACTCGCCGAGCGCGGCCTCAAGGTCGATTATCGGGCGGTCTGGAACTTCGTCCACGCCGAGAAGCTGAGCTTCAAAAAAAACCGTGGTGGCCAGCGAACGCGATCGCCCCGACGTCGCGCATCGGCGGGCGCAGTGGCACAAGTATCAAAACCGCATCGAGCCTGAGCGTCTGGTCTTCATCGACGAGACATGGACGCGGACTAACATGACGCCGTTGCGCGGATGGGCACCGCGTGGCCTGCGGCTCCAGACCAAGGCCCCGCACGGGCACTGGAAGACCACGACCTTCCTGGCCGCGCTACGCCATGACCGGATCGACGCTCCATGGCTATTCGATGGTCCGATCGACGGGGAAAGCTTCAGAACCTATGTCGAAAAAGTCCTCGTCCCCACGCTTCATCCCGGCGACATCGTAATCATGGACAATCTCGGCAGCCACAAGGCCAAAGCCGTGCGCCAGCTTATCCGCGCGGCCGGTGCCAAGCTCTTCTTCCTGCCGAAATACTCGCCCGACTTGAACCCGATCGAGCAGGCCTTCGCCAAGATCAAGCACTTCTTGCGCAAAGCCGCCGCGCGCTCGGTCGAAACTATCTGCACCGCGATCGGCGAAATCCTCGGAGCTTTTACACCCGACGAATGTGCCAACTATTTTCAAAATTCAGGCTATGCGTAAACCTAAATGCATCATGCTCTAGTCAGCAGTCAACATTTCACGCCGCCCGGTGCTTGTGATAAAACTGCCCGGGGGGAATCGGAGAGCCCGGATGCCTTCGTTGACCGAATGGAAAGTGCCGCCGGCGATCCAGCCGCGCGCCGAGGATTTTGGGTTCGACCTTGAGCGCGCGCTGGCCGCGGTGGTCGGGTTGCATTCCATCATTCCGCCCGATGCCTTCACCGCCGACACGCTCGGCACCGAGCGCGCCGGCAATGGCGTGGTGATCGGCGACGGGCTGGTGCTGACCATCGGCTATCTGATAACCGAGGCCGAGACCGTCTGGCTGCATCTCGGCGACGGCCGCGTGGTGGAAGGCCACGCGCTCGGCTTCGATTCCGAGAGCGGCTTTGGTCTCGTGCAGGCGCTCGGCCGTCTCGATCTCGAGCCGTTGCCGATCGGCTCTTCCGCCGCGGCGGAGCCCGGCGACCGCATCGTGCTGGGCGGCGTCGGCGGACGCACCCGGTCGCTCGCCGGCCGCATTGCCGCGCGGCAGGAATTCGCCGGCTATTGGGAATACCTGCTGGATCAGGCGATCTTCACCTATCCCGCGCATCCTAACTGGGGCGGCACCGGGCTGATCTCAACCAGCGGCGAATTGATCGGCATCGGCTCGCTGCAGCTCGAGCGCGAACGCGGCGGGCGGCCTGAGCATCTCAACATGGTCGTGCCGATCGACCTGCTGAAACCGGTGCTCGACGACCTGCGCAAATTCGGCCGCGTCAACAAGCCGGCGCGGCCGTGGCTCGGAATGTATTCGCATGAGATCGAAAACAAGATCGTGGTGGTCGGCATCGCCGACAGGGGCCCGGCGGCGGGCGCCGAATTCAGGACCGGCGACGTGATTCTGGCCGTCAACGGCGAGAAGGTTTCAAACCAGGGCAGGTTCTACCGAAAACTCTGGGCGCTCGGGCCCGCCGGCGTCGACGTGCCGCTCACGCTCTACCGCGAGGGCGACGTTTTTGACGTGACGGTGAAATCGTCGGACCGTGCCAGGTTCCTGAAGGGGCCGCGATTGCATTGATCCGCGTCACTGGCGGGCGTTTTCACCTTCGGCGGCGCACCGGGCGAATTTATTGACAGGTTCAACCTTGGCATGCCCTGATGCATTGCGCCGCTCTACTGGCCGCAGGGGGATTTCATGGGCAGTGCACTTCCGAATATCCAGCACGTTATCGTGCTGATGTTTGAGAACCGGTCGTTCGACCATCTGCTCGGCGCGATGCCGGGCGTCGACGGCGTGCTCGATAACAACGGAAAACTCAAGCCGGATCTCTACAACACGATGAACCCGCTTGCGGCGCCGGACGCCAACAGCAACCCGGCCACCTATATGACCGGCATTGTTCCCGGCGTCAGTCCGGACCCTGCAACCCAGCCGAATTACGAGGCGCAAATCATCACCAACGATTTCAACCATGCCTTCGGCGACGGCATGATCCACGATCTGTTCGGTCCGGGCGCCACGGGCATCATCGGCGGGCAGCCGCTGAACAAGCCGTCGATCACTTTCCCTCCCGTCAACAGCGGCTTTCTATCGACCCCTGGCGAAGACGGCACAAATCCGAACAACGGCCCGGGGGCATTGACCTATTTCGAATGGCCATCGATGCAGGTCTTTCACACGCTGGCCAAATCGTTCGTCGTATGCGACGCGTGGCACTGCGACACGCCCGGTCACACCGCGCCCAACCGCGCTTTCATGCATTGTGCCAGCACGGGCGACCTCGGCATTGACGACAATGACGCTGTCGGCAGTACCACCATGGTGAACCGCCTGACCATCTTCGAGCGTATCCAGCAAAAAGGCCAGACCTGGAAAATGTATTGGCCGGGCAGCAACTGCGATACCAACTGGCTGAACGAGCAGGTGTTAAGCCAGCAATACAACCCCAACGAACCCTATGGGTATAACGTCACCAACGTGCCCATTGCCAATTTTTTCACCGACCTGACCAACGGCACGCTTCCCTTCTACAGCTTCATCATGTGCTGGAGGCACGGCACGGATACCAGCATGCACCCGTATTCTTTGGTCGAAGCCGGCGAAAACTTCCTGGCGTGCATCTACAACGCGCTCAACCAGAGCCCGTACTGGGGCGATACGCTGTTGATCGTGAATTTCGACGAGAACGGCGGCATGTACGACCACCAAAGCGTTCCGGCAACGGTCGCGCCCGATTTCGATCCAAACAGCGACAATCGAATCAGTGGACAGCAATCCGTTCCGCAATCGCCGCCGGTCTGGTCCTGGAATTCGCAAATCACCGGTGTAACCTATTCGTTCGATTTCACCGCGCTGGGCGTACGCACACCCGTGCTGCTGATCTCGCCATGGCTGCAGGCGGGCGTTTGCAACACGCAATACCAGACCACTTCCATCCTGCGGTTTTTGCAGGACCTGCTGCCGCGACCGCTCAATACCGAGCCTTACTCGCTTACGCAGCGCGATCTGACCGCCCCGTCGATTGCGCCGGTTTTCGATTATTCGCAATTCGGGGTCAGTGCGATCCGTACCGACTGCCCGAGCAACATACCGGGCTATACCAATTCGGCCATGTATCCGAAAACCATCAGTTGCTCCGAACTCACGTCTGACACCCACCCGACCGCGGAGCAACTGGCGGCCGCACCCGCGCCGCATCTTGTCAAGATGACCAGGAAATACCTCGGGCCGTTGCCCGGCCACCCGGACAGCGGCAAGCCTTTGACACGCAGCTTTGCCACGGTCGGCGAGATGGAGGCTTATTCCAAAGAGCGGATGGACGCGGCGCTCGCCTATATCAGCCCGAAGAAGATCAAGCCATGACGTCGTTCGTCCGCCGTCGGCATCATCTGACCAGCGCAAACAGCAGCAGCGAGCGTCCCGTCACCTCGTAGGTGCTCCCGAACGCGAAATGCACGCCTTCGGGAGCGTCCGGGATGTTGGTGTCGACGAGCAGCGACCAATGCGATCCGGCAACGGCTTCCGGCAGCTTGAAGCCGACGGTCCCCTCAAAACTGTTCATGATCATCAGCACGGTCTCATCCTCGCCATGCCGGGGCATCGCGGTCTTGCGGGTGCGCCCGTCGAGCAGCATGCCGAAGCATTTGATCCAGGGTGTGTCCCAATCCGCCTGGCTCATCTCGCCGCCGCCGGCGCTGACCCAGGTCACGTCGCGGACGTTGAGCTCGCCGTCGTTTTTGCCGGTCAGGAACCGGCTGCGGCGCAGGATCGGATAGGCCTTCAGCAACTGGATGAGGCGCCTGGTGAACGCCAGCAGGTCCTTGCCGTCGTCGTCCGGATTCCAGTCGAACCATGAGATGTCGTTATCCTGGCAATAGGCGTTGTTGTTGCCCTGCTGGGTGCGGCCGAATTCATCGCCGCCGAGGATCATCGGCGTGCCCTGCGAGAACAGCAGCGTCGCCAGCATGTTGCGCTTCTGCCGGGCCCTCAAATCGAGGATCGCCCTGGCACTGGTTGGGCCTTCAACGCCGCAATTCCAGGAATGGTTGTTGGAGCTGCCGTCGCTGTTATTTTCGCCGTTGGCCTCGTTGTGCTTGTCGTTGTAGCTGGCCCAGTCGTTCAGCGTAAAACCGTCATGGGCGGTGATGAAGTTGACGCTGGCCCAGGTCCGCCGGCCTTTTTCGTTGAAGAGATCGGCCGATGCCAGCAGCCGATCCGCCAGCTCGGCGGGCGGCGCCATGCCGCGCCAGTAGTCGCGCACGATGTCGCGGAATTTATCGTTCCATTCCGCCCAGCCCGGCGGAAATGCGCCGACCTGATAGCCGCCGGGGCCGCAATCCCATGGCTCGGCAATCAGCTTGACGGTGGTCAGCAGTGGATCCTGGTCGACGGATTTCAAAAAGCCGCTCTGATCGTCGAAGCCATAGACTTCGCGGGCGAGGATGGTGCCGAGATCGAAGCGGAAGCCGTCGATATGCATGTGTCCGGCCCAATAGCGCAGGCTGTCCATCACCATCTGGATGACGCGGGGGTGCGACAGGTTGACGGTGTTTCCGGTGCCGGTGTCGTTGATGTAACGGCGCTTGTCGGCCGGCAGGCGGTAATAGCTGGCATTATCGATGCCCTTGAACGACAGCGTCGGTCCGTGTTCGTTGCCTTCGGCGGTGTGGTTGTAGACCACGTCGAGAATGACCTCGAGGCCGGCGCCATGCAGGCGCGACACCATCTCCTTGAATTCACGCAAGGAGTTCGGCACGTCCGCGGCGTAGCGCGGATCCGGCGCGAAGAAGCCGATGGTGTTGTAGCCCCAGTAATTGGTCAGGTGTTTTTTGAGCAGATGGTCGTCGTTGACGAAGGTGTGGACCGGCAGCAGTTCGACCGAGGTGATGCCGAGCGATTTCAGGTGGCCGATGACGGGATCGGAGCCGAAGCCGGCATAGGTGCCGCGCAGGTTCTCCGGGATGTCCGGATGTTGCTTGGTAAAACCTTTGACATGGGTTTCGTAGACGATGGTCTCGTCCCAATGCACGTTTTGCCGGTCGGCTTCGGCGGTCCAGTCGAAATCCGGATCGACCACGACGCATTTCGGCATGAAGGCTGCGCTGTCGCGCGCGTCGAAGCTGAGGTCGTCGCCAGTCTCCATCTTGTAGCCGAACACGGCGGGATTCCAGGTCAGCGAGCCGGCATGCGCGCGGGCATAGGGATCGAGCAGCAGCTTGTTCGGATTGAAGCGGTGGCCGTTGGCTGGATCGTAAGGCCCGTGAACGCGATAGCCGTAGAAGGCGCCGGGTCCTACGTCCGGAATGTAGCCGTGAAACACCTGGTCGGTGTATTCGGGAAGCTCAACGCGGGTCTCGCGCTCGCCGTCGAACAGGCAGACCTCGACCTTGGTGGCGCTGGCCGAGAACAGCGCAAAGTTGGTACCCCGACCGCTCCAATGCGCGCCGAGCGGGTAGGGAAGTCCTTCTTCAATTCGAGCGGTCATGATGCCCCGTTTCCTGCGCGGCAACGCGCGCCAGACACAACTTGGTGGACGGGGAAATGTTGCAGCGCGGCTTGAAGCTTTTTCAAGCCGGTTTTATGGGCATTGTCATTCCGGGGCGCGCTCTTTGCGCGAGCCCGGAATCCATAACCCCTGTATTCGAGTTCAACATCCACTCGCTGGCACAGGGAGTATGGATTCCGGGTCCACGCGAAGACGCGTGTCCCGGAATGACGGTGTTATTCCGCCGCCGCCGCCTTGGCGTCGTATCGATAGCCCGCCGCCGGATGCGGTGCGGCGAGCCGCGCGCGGCCGGCGCCGAACAGCTTTTCGCGCAGCGTGCCCGGCTGGTAGGCGTCCTTATAACGCCCGCGCCGGACCAGTTCGGGCACCAAAAGATCGGTGATGTCCTCGAAATCTCCGGGCGAGATCGCGAAGGGAACGTTCAATCCGTCGACATCGGTCTGCTCGAACCATGCCTCGATCTCGTCGGCGACCTTTTCCGGCGTGCCGACCAGCACCGGCCCGATGCCGCCGATACCGACATGCTCGGCGACCTCGCGCACGGTCCAGACCCGGTCCGGATCGGCGCGGGTGATGTTGTCCATCGCCGTGCGGCCGGCATCGTTAAGGACGTGGCGCACTTGCTGGTCGAGGTCGTAGGTCGAAAAATCGACCCCGGTCCAGCCCGACATCAAGGTCAGCGCGCCCTCGTGATTGATGTGGCGGCGATAGTCGGCGTATTTGGCGGCGGCTTCCGCTTCCGTGCGTCCCAGGATCACGGTCATCATGCTGAACATCAAAATCTCAGCCGGGTTGCGGCCGGCCTCAGTAGCGAGTTTGCGAATTGCGGCCACGCGCGGCGCGATCACCTTGGCGGACGGGCCCGACATGAACACGCATTCGGCATGCTGGGCGGCGAACAGCCGTCCGCGCGGCGAGGTGCCGGCCTGATAGAGCACGGGCGTGCGCTGCGGCGATGGTTCGCTCAAGTGAATCGCATCGAGCCGATAGTTTTCGCCCTGGTGCCGGACCCGATGCACCTTCGAGGGATCGACGAAAATACCGCGGTCGCGGTCGCGGATCGCGGCGTCGTCCTCCCAGCTGCCCTCCCACAGCTTGTAGACCACTTCCATGTATTCGTCGGCCACGTCGTAACGGTCGTCATGCGCGGTCTGTTTCTCCTTGCCGGCGCCGCGCGCGGCGCTGTCGAGATAACCGGTCACGATATTCCAGCCGATCCGGCCTTCGGTGAGATGATCCAGCGTCGACATCCGCCGCGCGAACGGGTAGGGCGGCTCGTAGGACAGCGTGCAGGTGACGCCGAAGCCGAGATTCTCGGTGACCGCCGCCATCGCCGAGATCAGCAGCAGCGGATCGTTCACCGGGGTTTGCGTGGCGTTGCGCAAGGCGGCATCCGGACTGCCGCCGAACACGTCATAGACGCCCAGCACATCCGCCAGAAACAGCCCGTCGAAGCGCCCGCGCTCCAGCGTGCGCGCCAGGTCGGTCCAGTACGGCAGCCGGTTATAGTCCGCAGTGCGGTCGCGCGGATGCGTCCACAGCCCCGGCGATTGATGCGCGACGCAATTCATCGCGAAGGCGTTGAGCCGGATTTCTTTTGTCATGACAGATACCTTTGGGAGCAGAATCGCGATTCCTGCGCGGTTTACCGGCCGGTGGCTACTTGCGCGGCGGCGGTTTTTTAACCGGCGGAGGAGCGGGATTCTCGGATGGTTCCGGCATTTTTTCGACGGCCACGACCTGAATACGCCGGTTCGCCGCCGCCGTCGGGCGGGCGGCTTCCCGCAGTTGTTCTTCGCCCAGACCGAGCGACAGCAGCCGCTTCGGCGATATCTTGAACATCGTCACCAGCGTATCGCGGATGGCATCGGCCCGCCGCTGGCTGACAATCAAATTGTGGTCGCGCCTGCCTCCCAACTCGGTGTGGCCGACGATCAGGAATTTGTACGGCAGCAGCGCCGGCTGAGTGAGCGCGTCGGCGATGCGCCCCAGCGTTCGATACGAGCCCGGCCGGATGATGGAGGAGTCCGGATCGAACAGCACGTCGATGCTGATCTGCGGCAGCTTGAGCAGTTCGGGGACGAGCGGCGGGCGAGGCGGGGGTGTCGGCTTCGATTTCGCGCGCTCGGTCGCCTGCTGGCGTAGCGCGGCGAGCTCGAGTTCCGGCGCGGTTTGCAGCCCGCTGAGCTGCTCGACCAGGTTTTCCGCCGGCGCCGTCGCTTGCGCAAGCGCGGGACATAAGGGGGCTGCGAGCATGATCAGCAGCCCGGCCAGCAGGCCGGCGTCCCGCAACGGGTTGGCGGGGTGCATCAGCGGTACCCCGCGTCGGCGATGGTTTTGGTGCATTGTATGGTGACGCCGCGCTTGGCCGATGTGAGGCACTGCAGCGTCTCGGTCGTCTGCGCCCCGCCGCACAGTTTGGCGGCTTCGCGTGCACAGACCTTGAAAACGCCGGCGCGCGCCGCTGCGCGCTGCTGGACCGCGCTGAAGACTTTCGGGTAGTCCGCCTTGCACTGCGCCGAAACCACGTCCTGGTTGCGTAGAAGACAGTCCTTCAGGCGGGTCGGATCGAGATTGACGCCGCGGCAGTTGTCGTCGATGTCCTTGCCGCAGCTGGCGCCGAGCAGTGCGCCGGCGTCCTCAAAACTCATCGTCTGCGCCGACGCCAGCGCGGGTGCTGCGAGCAGGACAGCCAGCAATAACGCTCGAAACCCGTGCAATCGCCAAATCCGGTCCATCAGGCCTCCCCAGGCTGGTTTTTTCATTGCGTCGATTCTATTCGAGATAGACCGCAGAGAACAGATTGAACCATAGTCCTATGCAACGATCCATATCGACAGATGCGGCAAAGGAGACCTGCGCTTGACAGACCTGACCAGCCGGCAAGCCGGCAAACGCATCGCCTTGCTCGGTGTGCCTGTCGAAGTGGGCGCGTCGCGGCCCGGCGCGCTGATGGGTCCGGCGGCCTTGCGTACGGCGGGGCTCGGTCCGCTGCTCGAAAATCTTGGTTTTACGGTCGAGGACCATGGCGATATCTCGGCGCTTGACCTGGTCCGCGCCGACGACGCGCCGCCGCAGAATGCGCGACACTACCGCGAGATCGGGGCCTGGATTCGGGCCGTCAGCGCGCGCGCCTATGCACTGGCGCAGTCCGGCGCCATTCCGGTCTTCCTTGGCGGCGACCACAGCCTTTCGATGGGTTCGGTCAACGGCGTTGCCCGGCACTGGCACGAACGGGGCCGCGAGCTGTTCGTGCTTTGGCTCGACGCCCATGCCGACTACAACACCCCGGCCACCACAATATCCGGACACATGCATGGCATGGTGGCGGGATTCTTGTGCGGCAAGCCCGGCCTCGACCGGCTGCTGGGCGATGAGCCGCGCGCGTCGATCAAACCCTCGCAGCTCGATCTGTTCGGCACCCGCTCCATCGACCCCCTGGAGAAGGAGTTGGTGCGCGAACGCAACGTCGCGGTCGCGGACATGCGGCAGATCGATGAATTCGGCGTCGGCGTCCTGATCCGGCGCGTGATCGAGCGGGTGAAAGCCCGCGACGGCGTTCTGCATGTCAGTTTCGACGTGGATTTCCTCGATCCGGATCTCGCGCCCGGTGTCGGCACCATCGTGCCGGGGGGCGCGACCTATCGCGAAGCGCATCTGGTGATGGAGTTGCTGCACGATTCCGGGCTGGTGCGCGCCGTCGACATCGTCGAGCTCAATCCGTTTCTCGACGAGCGCGGCCGTACCGCCCGCGTCGCGACCGAACTGGTCGGCAGCCTGTTCGGCCAGCAGATCACCGACCGGCCCACGCCGACCAATGCGATCGTGATGCCCTGACCACGACGGAGTTGTCCTTGCCACAAGATTCAGAGCCACCCGCGAAGCGAAAAGCCGTTGCAACCGCCAAACCCGTCGCGGGCCGCTGCTTCTGCGGCGCGGTCCAGTTCGAGATCGATTACCCCGCCCGCTGGGCCTGGCACGATCATTCCAGCGCCAGCCGGCGTGCGCATGGTGCAGCCTACGCCACCTATGTCGGCAGCTGGCGCAAGCGGTTTCGCTTCACCAAGGGGATGGCCGGGATCACCCGTTTCGAAGACAGGGCGACGAAAACCGCGCGAAGCTTTTGCGCGCGCTGCGGCACGCCGCTAATTTACGAGCGCGCTCGCTCGCCGCACATGGTGAATATCCCGCGCGCGCTGTTCCTCAGCCGCACCGGCCGGCAACCGCTCTACCATATCGGCATCGAGGAAAAGCAGGAGTGGACCTATGCCGGCGCGCCGCTGGTTCCGCTCAAGGGTTTTCCAGGCGTAGTCTGGGAGCGCTCGAAAAAGAACAAGCGCATCGACGACGGCGCGCTGTTCTGACGTTCAAAGTCGGCGCGAATTGTGATTTCATGACATAATAAGCAATCGATTTTGAAGGGGGATGCCTTGGCTCACGACCGTTCGACCGTAGAATTGGTGATTCAGCTTTACTTCGACGGCCTCTATGAAGGCAGCGCCGACAAAATCGGCGAGGCGTTTCACCCCAGCGCAGATTTGCGCTGGCACGAAAAGGGCCAATTGCAGGTTCTGAAAGTGCCGGACTGGCTGGACCGCATCCGCAACCGTCCGTCGGCCAAGGCGCAGGGGCAGGCCAGAGAGGATTTCATCGTGACCATCGACCGGTCGGACGAGACCACGGCCTTCGTCAAGGTGCGCTGCCAGCTGCCGCCGCGTTATTTCACCGACTATCTGGTGGCGATGAAATTGAGCGACGGCTGGCAGATCGTGTCGAAATCCTATCGCTACGACACCAAAGAGTGAGATCACGGCGCTTCGTCCATCACGCGCGCGTGACGCAAAAGTGTTTGGCCCGGCCGCCACGTGTGAAGTAGCTCACATTCGATCGCCGCGTTTGGGACTATCTGCAGCGCAACAACTGCATTGCAGGAGAGACGATATGAACACGCGACGATTGGCATTCTGGTGGTTCAGGTTCGTGGCGTCCGGGCGATTTATCGAAACGTTTTTCAACCTGCGGCGCGTGCGGCGTTCGTGACGCGACAGGTGCCGTATCGGGATGGCCCCGCTCTATTCGGCGCTGCTCACCAGCTTGATGCGCGGCTCCGCGGCCTGCATCAGGCTGCGATAGGCCGCGACGTAATCCAGCGCCATGCGGCGCGCGGTGAAACGCGTCTCGAATTGCTTGCGAACCGCACCGCGGTTCAATTGCGCCAGCCGTCCGACCGCGGCCACGGCGCTGATCTCGTCCTCGACGATGTATCCGGTCAGGCCCTCATCGATGATCTCCGGCACCGAACCTCGATTATACGCAATCACCGGCGTGCCGCAGGCCATCGCCTCGATCATGACCAGGCCGAACGGCTCCGGCCAATCGATCGGAACCAGCAGCCCGATCGCGCCTGAGAGAAAATCCGATTTTTCGTGATCGCCGATCTCGCCGATGTAGTCGATTAGCGGGTGGTCGATCAGCGGGCGGATGATTTCATCGTAGTATTCCTGGTCGGCGCGATCAACCTTGGCGGCGATCTTCAAGGGAACGCCGCATCGGATGGCGATCTTGATGGCGCGGTCGACGCCCTTTTCCGGCGCGATGCGGCCCAGCACCGCCAGATAGCCCGGCGTGACCGGTTGCGGCATCAGTAGTTTTTCCGGCAGGCCGTGATGGATGGTGCGGATGAAGTTGGCCTGCGGCACCGGCCGCCGCTGCGCGTTGGAAATCGAAATCACCGGAATCGATGAAAATGTCGTGAACACCGGCTGGTGCTCGGGCAGGTCGAGCCGGCCGTGCAGGGTGGTGAGAAACGGCGTCGGCTGCCGGGAAAACAGCGAGAATGGATAGTAGTCGAGATGAAAATGCAGGAAGTCGAACTCTTCGTCGTCACATTTCTGCCGCACCCGCTCCAGCATCACCATGTGCAACGCGTTGGGATCGCGGACCGATCCATCGAGACGCAGTGCCTTGGGCCAGGTGGCGTCGAGTTTCGCCGATGTTTGCGAATCCCCGCTGGCGAATAATGTGACATCGTTTCCAAGCGCGACCAGTTCCTCGGTCAGCCAGTGCACCACCCGTTCGGTGCCGCCGTAAAGCCTGGGTGGAACAGCCTCCGTCAACGGAGCAACCTGCGCGATGCGCATCTATTCGCCTCCTGATGTTTTCGTTTGGGAACAAAAAGCCCCTGAACCCTCAGTCGGCACCGGCATGCCGCAGAGGGAACGTTCTCGCATGTGCGTAGTTCCTTTGAACACGCGCATTCCTTCCACGTCGCGGTCTTGCCGATGGCATCTCAGCCGCTCAGACTTTCAATGACGCCTATGCTGCAAGATTGTTGCGCAGTGATGGCGTTACGATGGGAAAATCCGAACTGCCGCGGCAGTTCGCTCATGCGAAATGTGTCCGGTTAGGATTTTCTTTCCCTCCAACAGCTTTGCAGGTCACATGGACAATCTTTCAGGATACGCGCGGCGTCCCTTCGCATTCGTGTTGCGTTATTTGCGCCAGCGGCTTGCGTCACATGTCGTCATCCTGACTGCGGTTATTGCAGCGGTTGCTTGTTCGGTAGGCACGCAATATGGCGTGAAATCGCTGGTCGACAGCCTGGCCGCAGGCCCGTCATATGGCGGCGGCGTATGGCTGGCATTCGTTTTTCTCATGTCGCTGATTGCTGCCGATAATTTTCTGTGGCGGATCGCAAGCTGGACCGCGAGCTTCACATTTGTGGGAGTAACCGGTGACCTGCGCCGCGACATTTTCCGGCATCTGACGGGTCATGCGCCGAGCTATTTCTCCGACCGGCTGCCGGGAATGCTGACCAGCCGCATTACCGCCACATCCAACGCCGTCTTCACCGTCGAAAACATGTTCGTCTGGAATGTGTTGCCGCCGTGCATCGCCACCATCGCGGCGATCGCGCTGATCGGAACCGTCAGCCTGCCGATGGCGGGTGGAATGATCGTCGTGGCTGGCGTCATGGTGGTTGCGATGTTCCATCTGGCCGCGGCGGGCAAGCCATTGCATGACGATTTTGCCGACAAGGCCGCCGCGGTCGACGGCGAAATGGTCGATGTCATCAACAACATGCCGCTGGTACGGGCGTTTTGCGGGCTCGCCCACGAACACGACCGCTTCGACAGCACGGTTAACCGCGAACTGACCGCGCGCGGCCGCAGCCTGCGTTATCTTGAAAAGCTGCGGCTGACCCACGCGGCGATCACCGTCGTTCTAATCATCGCGCTGCTCGGATGGGTCATCACGTTATGGCAGCGCGGCGGCGCCACCACCGGCGACGTGGTGCTGGTCTGCACTTTGGGGCTGTCGATATTGAATGCCACGCGCGACCTCGCGGTGGCGCTGGTCGACGTCACCCAGCATGTCGCGCGGATGACGGAAGCCATCGCGACGCTGCTGCTGCCGCATGAATTGAGCGACCATCCGGAAGCCGAGCCGCTGGTGAAGGCGGGCGCGGCGATCGCTTTCAACAACGTCTCGTTCCGCTATCCCGGCGGTCTGCAGGTATTCGAGCGGTTCAGTCTCCGGCTGCAGCCGGGGCAACGCGTCGGGCTGGTGGGTCAGTCCGGCGGCGGCAAGTCGAGCCTGTTCGTGCTGCTGCAGCGGTTTTACGACGTGCAGCAGGGCAGCATCACCATCGACGGCCAGGATATCTCGCGCGTCACCCAGCAGAGCCTGCGCGAGGCGATCTCGGTGGTGCCGCAGGACATCTCGCTGTTCCATCGCTCCATTCTGGAAAACATCCGCTACGGCCGGCCTACCGCGACCGACAATGAAGTGTTGCGCGCGGCGATCGCGGCGCGCTGTGATTTCGTCGAAGCCCTTCCCGAAGGGCTTGAAACCATGGTGGGCGACCGCGGCGTCAAGCTGTCCGGCGGCCAGCGCCAGCGCATTGCGATTGCGCGCGCGTTCCTGAAGGATGCGCCGATCCTGCTGCTCGACGAGGCCACCGCCGCGCTCGACTCCGAATCCGAGGAGGCCATCCGCGAGGCGCTCGGCCGCCTGATGCGCGGGCGCACCGTGATCGCAATCGCGCACCGCCTCGCCACGCTGCGCAATTTCGATCGGGTGGTGATGTTGAAAGCCGGCAGGATCATCGAGGACGGCCCGCCCGATCGCCTGATGCAGGGCCAGGGCCCGTATCGGGAACTGGTGACGCAGGAACTGAGCAGGCTTGCGAAGCACGCAGCCTGATTCTGGTATACTGTTGGCGTACGACTCAAACTGTTTGATTTTCACAAAGCCGGCGAACCGGCCGGGGTCCCATGGCAGCTGAAGTCGCAACTCAATTGAAGGTGCAGAACGTCGAGCCGGTCTCGGAATCGCCGTTCTACATTCCGATGACCGGGCCGGCCGCCCGGCCGCGCCGTTCGCTCAAGCACGACGACACGTTTATCGTGCTCGACAGCCATGGCGATATCGGCGCTTCCGCCGGCGGGCCCGACGGCCTGTTCAACGCCGACACCCGTTATCTGGCCCGGCTCGAACTGGTGCTGGACGAAGTGCAGCCGCTGCTGCTCGGCTCCAATTTGCGCGATGACAATTCCGCGCTGACGGTCGATCTGACCAATCCTGATGTGGTTCGAGGCGGCCGCATCGTGCTGCAGAAGGACATGCTGCACATCGTGCGTACGATCTTTCTGTGGCGCGGCACCGCCTATCAGCGCATCGGCGTGCAGAACCATGGCGAAAGCCCCGCGAGCTTCGACCTGACGCTGCTGTTCGACAACGACTTTGCAGACTTGTTCGAAGTCCGTGGCGAGAAACGCCCGCGCCGGGGCATCGGATCCAGCAAGTTGCTCGGCCCGGCCGACGTGGCGTTTGAATATAACGGGTTGGATGGCAAGACGCGCAGCACGGCACTGCATTTCGAGCCGCGGCCGACGCGGCTGGCGGTGAATGCCGCGACCTGGCATTTCGAACTGGCGCCGCAGGCGATAACCTCGCTGTTCGTCGCGGTCTCCTGCAACACGCCGATCCCGCATAAGCCGGCGCCGTTCTTTCGCGGGCTGCTGGCGCATCGCCGCGAAATGCGCACGCTCACCGCGGGCGCCGCCAGCATCGAAACGTCGAACAATATTTTCAACGAGGTGCTGTGCCAGTCGATGGCCGACCTCAATATGCTGATGACCGAGACCCCGCAGGGCCGCTATCCCTATGCGGGGATTCCCTGGTATTCCACCACGTTCGGCCGCGACGGAATTATTACCGCGCTGCAGATGCTGTGGATCGATCCGCGCGTGGCGCGCGGCGTGCTGAAGCGGCTTGCATTTTATCAGGCCAGGTCAGTCGATCCGCTCGCCGACGCGGAGCCCGGAAAGATCCTGCACGAGATGCGCGGCGGCGAGATGGCCGCGTTGCGCGAGGTGCCGTTCGCGCAATATTACGGCAGCGTCGATGCGACGCCGCTGTTCGTGCTGCTGGCCGGACTCTACGTCGAGCGCACCGGCGACGACGAGACCCTCGCCGAGCTATGGCCCGCGATCGAAGCGGCGCTGCGCTGGATCGACGGGTCAGGCGATCCCGATCGGGACGGGTTCGTCGAATATCAGCGCGCTTCGGAACAGGGACTGGCCAACCAGGGCTGGAAGGATTCCTACGACGCCATCTTCCATGCCGACGGACAACTGGCCGAAGGTTTCATCGCGCTGGCCGAAGTGCAGGGCTATGTGTTCGCCGGCAAGCAGCTGGCGGCGCGCTGCGCGCTGCGTTTGGGAAAGATCGACCATGCGCGCAAGCTGGAGGCCGAGGCGCAACAATTGGCTGAGCGCTTTGAAGCGGCGTTCTGGTGTGACGAACTCGGCACCTATGCGCTGGCGCTCGATGGCGACAAGCGCGCTTGCGCGGTGCGCACCTCGAATGCCGGACAATTGCTGTTCACCGGCATCGTGCGTGAGGACCGCGCCCGCATGGTCGCCGCGGACCTGATGCGGCCGCATTTCTTCACCGGATGGGGCATCCGCACCGTGGCGCGCGGCGAGGCGCGCTACAATCCGATGTCCTATCACGACGGATCGATCTGGCCGCATGACAATGCGCTGATCGCGCTTGGGCTGGCGCGGTACGGCCTGAAGCATTCGGTCGAGCATGTGTTCAAGGGGCTATTCGACGCCGCCACCTACATGGATTTGCGGCGGCTGCCCGAATTGTTCTGCGGGTTTCAGCGCGAGCGGCGGCGCGGACCGACGCTGTATCCGGTGGCCTGCGCGCCGCAGGCGTGGGCGAGTGCTACGCCGTTCACGCTGCTGGAAGCATCGCTCGGTCTGGAATTCGACGCGGCGCGCGGCGAAATCCGGTTCCGTAATCCGCGGCTGCCGGCTTTTCTCAACGAAGTGATCCTGCGCGAACTGCAACTCGGTCCCTCCAGCGTCGATCTCCGGGTCCGCCGCCACGGCGAGGACGTATCGCTGGAAGTTTTGCGCACCCGGGGCCGGATTCAGGTGTCGATCGTGCTGGCGCATTGAACCTGTGGCGCTTTTGTCTGCATCCGTGAGGCGTCGGCGCGCCGCAAAATTCGAACTTTGACCGCCGATATCAGTTGGTATTGCTGGAACCGTCGGGTTCCCAGTTCCGCGCTGCTTGCCAGGCATCGAATGCCAACTCATGCCTTTCAATTCTCGATTCAGGAGGCCGTATGCGCGCAAAACATCTGCTTACCTATGTTGCAATCGTTTTTGCGCTGCTCCCGGCTGCCACATCGCGGGCGCAAAATGACGCGGGTTCGCCGCAAGCGGACCCCAAGCCGCCGCAGCAGAACACCGCTCCGGCGAAGGAGCCGGCGCCGCCGCCCACGGTCACCGTCATCGGCGCAAGGGACGCTCATGGTGTGCTTGGCCGCGATGTGCGCAGCGCGGCCGACGAGGCCATGGGACAAATCGTCGACGTGATCGTCGATCGAGGCGGGCAGGTGCGCGCCGCCGTGATCGATTTCGGCGGCTTTCTCGGCGTCGGCAGCAGGAAAATCGTGGTCGACTGGAACGCGCTGCATTTCGGCCGCATCGCCAGCAAGAAGGATAGCATCACGCTCGAATTGACCAGGGATCAGGTGACGGCGGCGCCTGAATACAAGGAGGACACGCCGATCGTGGTGCTCGGCGCATCGGGCAGCCTGCAACCGTTGCAGTTCACGCCTTGACGATTTCGGAGACATAACCTGTTGGCGCGCCCATCCAGACAGCCGATTGACCGGATAGACGATGACCGCCGCGACCTGGCGACCGGGCGCGACGGCGATCCGCCGCTGTCGCCGGAGCCGACGCGCCAGCCGCCATCGCCGTCGCGCCAGAGCCTGCGCGGCCTCGACTGGTTCATTTTCTTCCTCGCCGATGTGCAGACCGGATTCGGTCCGTTCATAGCGGTCTATCTGACCACGCAGAAATGGACCCAGGTCGAAATCGGTTTTGTGCTCTCGATCGGCGGGCTGGTCGCGCTGATCGGGCAAATGCCGGGCGGAGCCATCATCGATGCGGCCCGCTCCGAGCGGCTCGTCGCTGGCCTCGTGGTCGCGACCATCGGCGTCTGTGCGCTCGGCTATGCGGCGTGGCCGATCTTTCCGGTGGTGGTGGCCGCGGCCACGCTGCATGCCATGGCAAGCTGCGTGCTGGGACCTGCGATTGCCGCGATCAGCCTCGGTCTGGTCGGGCCGCTCGCGCTCGGTGAACGGCTCGGACGCAATGCCCGCTATGCGTCGCTGGGCAACGGCGTCGCCGCCGTGGTGATGGGCACCTGCGGCTATCTGCTGTCGAGCCGCTCGGTATTTCTGGTCACCTTCATTCTGGCGATTTCGACTTTGCTCGCGCTCAAGAGCATTCGCGAATGGGAAATCTATTATGTGCAGGCGCACGGTGCGGTGCCACGCAAGGTGCCCGACGCCGACGCAACCAGCGTCTTGAAACTCATGCGCCAGCGCCCCTTGCTGATCTTCGCCGGCAGCGTGCTGCTGCTGCAACTCGCCAACGCGGCGATGCTGCCGATCATGGCGG
>CAVPZO010000029.1:0-20273 GCA_963710045.1 uncultured Alphaproteobacteria bacterium
CATAGCAAGCTATGAAGGACTTGGCTTTCGCGCCGAAGCGCTGCTGCGCAACCACGTCAAGGACCGCGACGGCAAGCCCCACGATCTGGTGCTGCTCAGCCACGACGTGAGCGCGGTGCAATCGATGATGCATGCCTTGGGCGTGTCCGAAGCTCTCGGTATTTGAAAAATCGAACTACGTCGTCACAGAAGCCGCGGGGGCGGGAAATTGAAGATGGAGGATTTCATGGATGCTGTTGCACATCCGCAGTCATTTGCAGAGACAACGCGCAAGCTCGCGGACACCCAGCCCGACCGCGTCGCCCTTTCCTTTGAGGGGCGTCATACGACCTATGCCGATCTCGAGAAGCATACCAATCAGGCGGCGAATGCGCTGATTGCGGCTGGTATCAAGAAAGGCGATCGCATTGCGTTTCTCGGCAAGAACAGCGATTCCTATTTCGAGGTGTTCCTCGGCGCAGGAAAAATGGGCGGCACGACGACGCCGATCAACTGGCGCCTGGCCGCCCCCGAGGTCGTCTATATCCTTCAGGATTCGCGTGCGCCGATTCTGTTTGTCGGGCCTGAATTCGTGGATGCGATTCCCGGTATTGCGGGTCAGTGCCCCGATCTCAAGACGATCATCGCGGTCGAGGACAGCACCCGCGGCTGGCCGGACTACATCAGCTGGCGCGATCGCCAACCCGCAAGCGCGCCGCAAGCCGACGTCGGTGCAGACGACGACGTGCTGCAGCTTTACACGTCCGGGACGACCGGCCGGCCGAAAGGCGTCATGATCGCCGCGCGCAATCTTGCCAATCTGCCAAAAATGCTGGATCGGACCAACGAGGAATGGGCTCGATGGTCGGCGGATGATGTGAGCCTGATGACCATGCCGATCGGCCATATCGGCGGCACCGGCTGGGGCTTTTGGACTTTAGCCTGCGGCGCCAAAGGAATCGTTCTCCGCGATTTCGATCCGGGCCGCATCCTCGATCTGGTCGAGGACGAAAAAATAAACAAGGTCTTTCTCGTCCCGTCGGCGCTGCAGGCTATCGTAAGTCATCCGCGAGCGCGCCAGATCGACTACAGCCATCTCAAATACATCTCATATGGTGCAAGTCCGATACCGCTGGCGCTGCTGCGCGAGTGCGTCGAGGTGTTTGGCTGCGGTTTCGTGCAGATGTACGGCATGACCGAAACGACCGGCGTCGTCGCCGCGTTGCCACCGGAAGATCACTCTCTGGAGGGCAGTCCGAAGATGCGTTCGGCAGGCAAGGCCTTGCCCGGTGTCGAAATCGCAATTCTCGACGAAAACGGAAAGCGCCTCAGCCCCAGCGAAGTCGGCGAGATCGCCATCCGCACGGCGTCAAACATGAAGGGTTACTGGAACCTGCCCGAAGCGACCGCGGCGACGATCGATAAGGAAGGATGGCTCCGGACGGGCGATGCGGGATATCTGGATGAGGAGGGATATCTCTACATCCACGACCGTGTGAAGGACATGATTATTTCCGGCGGCGAAAACGTTTATCCTGCCGAGGTCGAAAATGCGATTTACGGTCATCCCGATGTCGAGGAAGTTGCCGTGATCGGTGTTCCTTCGGAGCGTTGGGGAGAAGAAGTGAAAGCGATCATCGTTCCGAAGCCCGGGCGAACGCCGCAGCAGGACGACATCATCCGCTGGGCGCGCGAGCGCCTCGCCGCCTTCAAGGCGCCGAAGAGCATCGACCTCATCGACGTCTTCCCGCGCAACGCAAGCGGCAAAATTCTAAGGCGGGAACTGCGCGAGAAATACTGGAAGGGTTACGCACGTCAGGTCAACTGACCTAAATGATCCGGATTGTCTGGGAACTCTGCCGCCGGGGAATAAGAGAGAATCGACCGCGCGATGGGGTTGTGCGCGTTTGAATGCTTGCGTGGATCCCAATAAGTCGATCAAATGTCCGATAACGGACATACGCGGGGAGGGATCAAGGCGTTATCGTCACGAAAACGGGGCAGTCGTGTCAAGCGTCGCTCAAGGAAATGCGGACTAAGGGAAACGCCACACTATTGACGATGCCTCTGCGGCAAAGCGACCCCGAGCCGGTCGCTCCCCGGCGCTTGTCCGCTGCTCTGGCTGCAAAACTGACGGCGCCCAGCCCCGTTGCAACGCAGGTGCTTCGAAAGGCGCTCTGCAACAAGGTGTACGCCGCCGATGCTGCTCGTCTCGTCCTTGTGCAAGCCCCGGCAGGTTTCGGAAAAACCACAGCGATGCTGCAATTTCGCGCTCGCCTGGAAGCGCAGGGAGCGGCAACGGCCTGGCTGACGCTTGATCGTTCGGACAACGATGCGGCGCGATTCCTCAAATGCTTCAGTCTCGCGGTGCGCAATCTAACTCCCGAGGAGCACATCGAAGAGCCCCTGACCGAAACCGTCGACTCACTTCTCACGCTAAACTTTCCTTTCGCGATATTCCTGGACAATTTCGAAGTCATTGATGAAGCGGCGATCTTCGCGTTGCTGAGACCGATTATCGAGCGATTGCCAAGAGGCGGCCGGATTGTGGTC
Organism: uncultured Alphaproteobacteria bacterium; assembly: GCA_963710045.1. Classification (GTDB taxonomy): domain Bacteria; phylum Pseudomonadota; class Alphaproteobacteria; order Rhizobiales; family Xanthobacteraceae; genus Bradyrhizobium. The sequence goes on from CAVPZO010000029.1 coordinate 2,533, forward strand.
GGTTCTCGCACCGCGCCGAAGCTGGGTTTGGCACGGTTGCGCGGCCTTGGTCTTCTACTTGAGCTCGATGCGGATAATGTCCGGTTCAGTCTTGATGAAACGCAACAGTACTTCCGCCTCAGGTCGCTTCCCGGGCTACCGGGGGAATCCGTTCGCCGCCTGCACTCCAAAACTGAAGGATGGATTACAGGACTCTGGCTGGCCTCGATGTCCATCGAGAGGCAGGGGCCCGGCGGCGATTTCGTCGAACGTTTTTCGGGCTCAAGCCGCACGATTGCGGATTACCTCACGGAGGAAGTCCTCACATATCAGCCCGAAGACCTGCGCCAATTTCTGTTTCGGACCAGCATACTGCGACATCTGAATGCTTCACTTTGTCAGGCGCTCGTCCCGAATTGCGACGCGGAGAGCATGCTTCGAAAGCTGGATGAGCAAAATTTATTCCTGACCTCGATTCCAGGAGAGGAGCGCACGTATCGTTATCACTCGCTCTTTGCGGACTATCTGCAAACCCACTTGTTGATTGAGGATCCAGAGGAAGTCGCCCGGCTGCACCTCTTGGCCGCACGTTGGTACGAATCGCGCATGCGGCCGGTACCTGCCATCGACCACGCTATTGAGGGAGGGGACTATCGCTACGCATTGTCGTTGCTAGCGCCGCAGGCGCAGGGCCTCCTTGAGGAGGGACGGATGCGGCTGCTTTCACGTTGGTTCAGAGCAATACCGGCGCTTCACCTCCGTGCTTCTCCCCTGCTCGAAGCCAAGTCTGTCTGGGCCACGATCTTCACCCGCGGCGCCTGGCAGGCGGCTGAGGAGCTTGAACAATCGGGTTGCATCGCGTCGGAAGAACCCCAAGTGGCGGCCGATGTCAGTGCTCTGAAGCCACTAATTCTGGCGATGCAGGATCGCTACGATGAAGCACGCGCGATCGGCCCGGCCAGCCTTGCTCGCCTTCCGACCTCCAATGCTTTTGCCGATAGTGTTCTTTGCAACTCAATGGCCAGTGTTTTCACGATTATGGGCGAAGACAGGGAAGCGCGGCGCATGATTGATGATGCTCGCCGCGCTCATGGCGACGGCACATTCAATCGGATGTATGCCGAATCCCTCGAAGGTATGCTGGACCTGCAGGGAGGACGGTTGCAGGCGGCGACCGCCAAGTTTCGTATTGCAGTGCAGGCGTCACGCGCCGCCTCTTATAGCAGAGGCAATGGATGGGCTGGCGTTCTGTACGCGGCAATACTGTATGAGATCAATGATCTCGACGGAGCTGAACGCCTCATGAATGCGTATCTACCGCTGGTGTGCGATGTTGTCGTGCCCGACCACGTCATCAGCGGTCACACGATTCGGACTCGTATTGCATTCGATCGCGGGGACGTGGAAAAAGCGTTTGAAACGTTGACCGGTCTGGAATATCTCGGACATCGCTACAGATTGCCACGTTTCGTAGCCAGCGCCAAACTTGAGCGTAGTCGCCTGCTTTTGCTACAGGGTGATTCGCAGGCCTCTATGGAAGAACTCGAGCGCGCTGCCGACCCAACTGTTTGGGAGCGTCTTGAACGTCAGAGACTGCCTGCCCACGAAATCGAGTACTTCAAACTTAGCCGCATCCGTTGGGATATTCACTTCGGCGATGCAGGCGCGACGCTTCCGCTTCTGGAATGCGAGCTTGACGAGGCAGTGAGTCAGTCGAGACACTTCCGTGCCTTGCGGCTCCGCGTTCTGCAAAGCCTCGCGTTGCAGCGCAGCGGTGAACCTTCTGCCGCAATCGAGACTTTGGCTGGTGTTCTGCGGCAAGCGAGTCGGGAAGGTTTCGTGCGACTTATCGTGGATGAAGGCGAATATGTGGGTCGGCTGGTGTGCCGATTCTACGCGATGTTGGAGGAAATGCCTGCGAAACGCAGCGATCCTGTCTTGATCCAGTACGTTCGCCGGCTGATAAACGCATTCGGCCTGACTCCCGCCGGTCCTCTCGGGACCTCGGACGACGATGGGCTCATGGAGCCTCTCACACAGAAGGAAATCCAGGTGCTGCAACTGGTGGCCGATGGAAACTCCAATTCGGCTATATCCGAGAAGCTGGCCATCTCGGACAGCACGGTTCGTACGCATCTGCGGCGCGTCAATAGCAAGCTCAACGCAGGTAGCCGCGCTGAAGCCGCCGCGATCGGACGGCGGCTGGACGTCATCCGCTAAAGCGGATTTCCTGCGTGACTTTGAGATCGCAAAACAGATGTCATGGAACCGAGCGCGAGATGTGGCCCTCGCCCGCATTAGCTTCCGCCAGCAAAATCGTAACCTTCAAGCTCTTCGCCGCCGCGAGGTGGGCAAGGCCGGCGTTTCCATTGCTGGCCCTGCCGATCGGCGGTCCGGAGCTCAGATGACAAATTGCCCCTGTTACTGGGCTTAATTGCCCGCGAGTTCACCCGGAGAATACGCGCCCTTGGCCAGGCTGGCGGAGAGAGTGGGATTCGAACCCACGGTACAGTTTCCCGCACACACGCTTTCCAAGCGTGCGCCTTAAGCCACTCGGCCATCTCTCCGGTGCCCTCTCTTGAAGCGGGATGACGACTTTTGCAAGTGACCGCGGCTGCGGCGATGGCGATTTCCTCAACCGATTGAACGAACTGTATAATTTCAGCACTTCGCCAGCACGATTCTCCCTCCCAGCGTTGAACCGGATGCCGGATGCGGAAGACGATTATCTCGACTGCGATGCTGATACCCGGAGAGCGACATGCCCCCTGCCCGCGCGCTTGCGTCCATCATCTGCATCATCGCAGCCGTCGCCGGAAGCGCACCGCCGTCGCTGGCGCAAGCCTGCAGCCGCGACGGTCCGGTGGTGAATTGCGATGACGGCCGGCGCGGTTTGCTGTCGGGGGACGCGATCATCTGGGCCGACGGCACGCGCTCGAGCGCGTCGCCGCATCCAAACGTCATCATCGGCAACAAATCGTCGGTGCGCGTGGGACAGGGCGTGTTCGTCGGCAAGGGCAGCGGCGTGGTCCCGCTGGACGATCCCAACGCACCGAACAAGACGCGCTGCGCCATCCTCGATGGCGTGTCGTATTGTTACTGAAAGTATCCCCAAGCTCGTCATGGCCGGGCTCGTCCCGGCCATCCACGTCTTGAATGATGCGCATGAAGAAAGACGTGGATACCCGGCACAAGGCCGGGCATGACGGAGAACTCGAACGCTAGTGATACCGCGCGCTGGTGTTGACCGAGCGTAGCTGCCACAAGGTCTGCGGATCGGCGCCTACCGCCGGATCGGGAGCGACGGCCTTGGCCGTCACCTCGTCCTGCAAGGTATAGACGAAGCTGGCAAACCATTGCCGGATGGTGTTGCCGCGAAGCCTGGTCATCATCGCTTCCCAGCGCATGCGGCGCTCGGTCAGCGGCATCGACAGCGCCGTCGCCATGGTTCGCGCCATGCCGTCGATATCATGCGGATTCACCAGCAACGCCGTATCCAGCTCATTCGCGGCGCCGGCGAATTTCGACAGCACCAGCACGCCGGGATCGGCGGGATTTTGCGCGGCGACATATTCCTTGGCCACCAGGTTCATGCCGTCCTGCAGCGGGGTCACCAGGCCGACCTGGGCGGCGCGATAGAGACCCGCCAGCACGGTCTGGCTGAAACCCTTGTTGAGATAGCGGATCGGCGTCCAGTCTACTTCGCCGTGCCTGCCGTTCACGTCGCTGATCAGCTTGGCCAGTTCGCTTTGCAAATTGCCATAGGCTTCGATGGCGCCGCGCGACGGCGTGGCGATCTGCAGCAGCGACACGGTGCGGCTCATCGAGGGGTGCATGGTCAGCATGCGATCGAATGCGCCGATGCGATTGAGCAAGCCTTTGGAATAATCCAGCCGGTCGACGCCGATCACCAGTTTCTCGCCGTTCAGGCTTCGGCGCAGGCGGGAGACGTCGGGATGGGATGAGGCCTTGGCGGCGTGCTGCGCAAATTTCTCCGGGTCGATGCCGATCGGAAAAACTGCAATACGCGACGTGCCATAGCGCGAGGTCACCACGCCACTTGCGACCGTCAGGCCCAGATCCAATTCAAGATAAGCCTGGAAATTCTCGCGGTCTTCCTCGGTCTGGAAGCCGATCAGATCGTAGGCCAGCATCGCCTCGATCAATTCACGATGATTTGGCACACCGCCGATGATCGCGCGCGCGGGCCAGGGCGTATGCAGGAAGAACCCGAGCGGCTCGGTCACTCCGAGTTCGCGCATTTCCGCGCCGAGCGCCAGAAAGTGATAGTCCTGAATCCAGAACGCGGTGTCCTTCCTGCGGAAGCGCATCAATGCCCGCGCCATGAAGGCGTTGACCTCGCGATAGGATTGATAGTCGCCCTCGGACACCCGGATCAGGTCGGTCCGGGAGTGCAGCGCGGGCCACAGCGCCGAATTGGCGAATCCTTCGTAATATCCGCCGTAATGCGCGGCCGGCAGATCGATCATGGCCAGCGCGCCTTCGCCAAGCGATTCGATCTCGGCAAACGGTCCTTTGTGGGTTGCGTCGCGTACCCGGCCGCTGGAACCTACCCAAATCGCACCGGAATTCTCAACCACCGGCAATAATGCCGCCGCAAGGCCACCCGTCATGGGTTCATTGGCCTTCGCGCGCGCCACCCGATTTGAAACGACAACGAGGTTCACAGGGTCCCCTCCCGGACTTCAGCCCGGTTTATAAACAGCCGTTCATCAATATGGTTCCTGGTCACCTTCCGACCGCATTGAGCCCAAACTTGGAGGGAACCCGGTGGAACCCACAAAATACTTATGCAAGAACGCCGCCACATTTTTAGGCTGGCAACGATGACACCGTGGCGACCGATGAATGACGGGTGGTCAGAGCGACGATTGCAAGGGAAATCGCGTCATCGGCCTGCAGGATGCGAATTGCCCGACAAGCGCCTGCAATTTGAGCAGACCGAGCCGCTTTATTATTCGGACCGCGTCAGCGCGGGTACTGCTCCGTCATCAGCTTTTCATCATCCAGCAGATGGGCCAGCCATTCCCTGACGTCGCGCGGCTCATCGAAATGTCCGGCGACGCCATGCGCGCGGCGGCCCACCGAAAACGCCTGACCGCCCATATCCGGCATGATGGCGAACACGGTTTCGTCGGTGACATCGTCGCCGATGAATACCGGGCGGCGGCCCTTGAACGGCTCATGCGTCATCAATTCGCGCACGCCGGTCGCCTTGGTGAAGCCGGAATGCTTGATCTCGCAGACCAATTTGCCGGGCAGCACTTCGATCGGCGCGCTCGGCAGATCGGCACGGATCAGCGACACCGCTTCATAGATCGCCTTCTCCGCATGCGGCGCCAGCCGGTAATGCAGCGCGAGCGAATAGCCTTTGTCTTCCAGCAGGATGCCGGGGCTGAGCTGGGCAATGGCGGCCAGCCGCTTCTTCAGATCCTTGTCCAGCGGCGGAGCATGCGCCGCGACCGCTTCGTTATCGGCCGACAGCCGCATTTCCGCGCCGTGACCGCCGACCGCCGGAAACTCGGCGGGCGCGAAGATCAGGTCGATATCATTCAGCGAACGGCCGCTGACCAGCGCCAGCGCGCCGGACGTCCGCTCCAGCAGGCGGTTGAGCGTTTTGGCAAGACCCGGCGGCACCCAGACTTCGCGCGGCGTCGGCGCGAAGTCGAGCAGTGTGCCGTCGATATCCAGCAGCAATGCGCACTCGCTCAAATGCGGCACCAGCGCGCCGGGCACCGGAACCGCATCGGGCAACTCGTCGTCTTCCTGCTCTTGCGGCGGCATATCCATCACATCCTGTGTCATCTCGTATTACTCCACAACAGCCAGCGGCCGCGCAACCGATTCCAGCGGCTGTCGCTCGGCGGCGATAGCGTAACGCCACGCGATAATAGCAGCCGCCACCATCAAGCCCGCCCCGAGAAGGTATCCCGCGAAAACACTGTTGCGCGATCCGGTATCGATCAGCGCGCCCAGCAACGCCGGACCTGCGACGCCGCCGATTCCGGTGCCGATGGCATAGAACAGCGCAATCGCCAGCGCGCGGACTTCCAGCGGAAAGGTCTCGCTGACGGTGAGGTAGGCCGCACTCGCCGCCGGCGAGGCAAAGAAGAAAATCACCATCCAGGCGATGGTCTGGGTCTGCGCGCTCAGCACGCCGATCGCGAACAGATAACCCGATATGGCCAGCAGCACGCCGGAAACGCCGTAAGTGAACGCGATCATGGTCCGGCGTCCGAGCGTGTCGAACAGCCGGCCGAGCAGCAGCGGCCCCAGGAAATTGCCGGCAGCGAACGGCAGCAGATACCAGCCGACCTGGTTCGATGCGATGCCGAAGAAATCGGTCAGCACCAGCGCATAGGTGAAGAAGATCGCGTTGTAGAAAAACGCCTGCGCAATCATCAGCGCCAGGCCGACCATCGAGCGCTGCCGATAGACCGACAGCAACGTATGCGCGACCTCGCCAAGCGGCGTGTGGCTGCGCATCTTCAGTTTTATTTTCGGCCAGACCCGCTGCTCTTGCTGCTTGCCGATCACCGACCGTTCGATCTCCGCGACGATCTCGTGGGCGCGTTCGGGCTGACCGTGGATCATCAGCCAGCGCGGGCTTTCGGGAATCCACAGCCGCATCACGAACACCACGAGGCCGAGAAGGGCGCCGCTCAGATACGCCAGACGCCAGCCCCAATCAGGCCCAATCACGTTGGGATCCAACAGCACGATCGAGGCGACCGCGCCCATCGCAGCACCGATCCAGAAGCTGCCGTTGATCACAAGATCGGTCCATCCGCGATAACGCGCCGGCACCAGTTCCTGGATGGTCGAATTGATCGCGGTGTATTCGCCGCCGATTCCTGCGCCGGTGAGGAAGCGAAACAGCGCGTAACTCGCAACGCTCCATGACAGCGCCGTCGCCGCGGTCGCGGCCAGATACAGCGCCAGCGTGATGAAGAACAGTTTCTTGCGGCCGATCCGGTCGGTCAGCCAGCCGAAGCCGAGCGCGCCGAGCACGGCGCCGGCCAGATAAGCGCTGTTGGCGAGGCCAACGTCGAAATTCGAAAATTGAAGTACCGGGCTTTCCTTCAACGCGCCGGACAAGGCGCCGGCGAGCGTGACTTCCAGCCCGTCGAGAATCCAGGTGATGCCGAGCGCCGTCACCACGCGGGTGTGAAACCCGCTCCACGGCAGACTGTCGAGACGCGAGGGAATATCGGTTTCGATGACGCGACTGCCATCGAGCTCGCTCGGCTGGATTTCCCCCTTGGATGAGGTTGATGAAATCGCGCCGGTATCTGAAGTCATTTGCAGCGAACTCATCGAACCTGACCAAAGAAGATAGCCCCGGAACATGGAGTTCCAGGTTTCGCAAAAAGCAACAGCCCGCTGGGATAGCCCAATGTTAACGCCCATCCTCTGGAGGGGTTCCCAAATTTGGCAGCAAGGAACTGATTGATTCATAATCGTTTTCGTTCTTTGAGGTGCATGGATGTGCTTCCTGCGGGCAAGCGTCATCGCTGCCCGCAAATTCCTTCACGTGAGTGGGAGGTTCAGCTTTCTCCCTCCGCCTCAAGGGGAGGGAGCGGTACGCCGAAAGGCGCACCTAACAGGGCCGCGGCTTGCTTCCCGGATCGCCGGGAAACAGAGGCACACGGCAACGCCTCTCGGCGTCCCGCCGCGGCGACTTCTTCGACCCTGGGACCGGTTCTTCCGAGCGCGGGCGCGAGCGAACTCGCCATCCAGGCAGGCTTTCGCCCGCCCTTCACCCGTCTCGTCCAGCCACTGAAGGCAGCGCCCCGTAGTGGGCACGGACGGTTACCCAAGGCCCCCCGGGTGCGCGGGGCACGACCCCCACGCCCGCAGGCGCCGCATCCCGCCCGCGCTACAAGCGTCCCAGCAACGCCCCTTTAACAGGGACGGGATAGGAAAGAATTTAGTCCAATAGGAAAATATGTCAAGCGGAGAAACATTAAATTTTCGCGGCCGAAACAAGGCCGCGTGTCCCGGGCGCGGTGCAGCGTTCTTCACGCTGCTCCGCAGAACCGGGACCGTACCGAGCGCTGCCTTCGTTACGACCCCGGCTCTGCAGCGCACCGCTACGCAAGAGCTACGCGCTGCGCTGCGTCCGGGGAACGCACCGCGATCAGAAACTCTAGGATGGGCAAAGCCGCTTCGCGCCGTGCCCACCAACTATCCACACCGCCGTCATCCTGAGGCGCTCGCCGCATGGCGGCGAGCCTCGAAGGATGGGCCACAAGTGCCTGTGGCCATCCTTCGAGAGGCGCGCTAGAGCGCGCTCCTCAGGATGACGGCGGTGTATGTGCTGCGATTCAAGGTCGGTGGGCACGGCGCAAGAGCGCCTTTGCCCACCCTACGGCTTAGCAGCGCACCACGCCGCGAAGAGCAGCGTGGCTCGCGCTGCATCCGGGGAACGCGATTCGATTATTGTAGCCCGGGTGAAGCGCAGCGAAACCCGGGGTCTTCGCTGCGCTGCCCCGGATTGCGCTTCGCTCCATCCGGGCTACGGGCTTTATCAAGCCGCCCGTATCGTCGTCATGAACCGGTCCAGTTCATGGCGCAGCCGCGTGCTTTCGGTGGATAGCGTCTGCGCCGAGTTCAGCACCTCTTCGGACGCCGATCCGGTCTCGGTGGCGCCGCGGTTGACCTTTGTGATGTTGCCGGCGACCTCCTGCGTGCCGAGTGCGACGCTCTGCACGCTGCGGGCAATTTCCTGCGTCGATGAACTTTGCTGCTCCACCGCGCTCGCAATAGACGCCGCGATCTTCGAAATCTGTCCGATGGTGTCGCCGATCTCCTTGATCGCGGTGACCGATTCCTGCGTCGCGTCCTGCATCCCTGCGATGTGCGAGGAGATTTCGTCGGTCGCCTTTGCGGTCTGGTTGGCCAGCGATTTCACTTCCGCCGCGACCACCGCAAAACCGCGGCCGGCCTCGCCGGCGCGGGCGGCCTCGATGGTGGCGTTCAGCGCCAAGAGATTGGTCTGCTCGGCAATCGCCGTGATCAGCTTCACCACGTCGCCGATCTGCTGCGCGGCGCGCGTCAATTTTCCGATCCGCGCATCGGTCTGCTGCGCCTGCAGCACCGCGCCTTCCGCGATGCGGTTGGATTCGCGCACCCGGCGGCCGATCTCGTCGACCGATTGCGACAGCTGCTCGGTCGCAGCCGCCACCGCCTGCATATTGGTGGACGCCTCTTCCGATGCGCCGGCGACCTGGCCCGACAGATCTTCGGTGATTTCGGCCGTCCGCGTCAGCGTGCCCGCCGCCGATTCGAGCTGAACCGCCGAGGCCGAAACATTGGACACGATGGCGCCCACCGCCGCCTCGAAATTGTCGGCGAAGCCGATCAGTTCGGCGCGCCGCGCCGCGCCGGCGGCCCTGTTCTGCGCTTCATGGGCGGCGGCGTCGCGTTCGGCCTTGGCGATGGCCTGCAGCTTGAACTCTTCAACCGCGGCCGCCATCTCGCCGAGTTCATCCCGGCGGCCGAGCCCCGGCAGCACGACATCGAAATTGCCGCCGGCGAGTTCGCGCATCGCCTTGCACATCGCGATCATCGGCGCGGAAATTCCCTTGCCCAGCATCAGCGCCAGCAGGCCGCCGAGGATGAAGCCGCCGGCCGCGAGCAACGCTACCAGCCGTTCGGTCTCTCGAACCGTAAGGTCGGATTCATTTTCGAGCCGCTGCTGGTCCGACAGCAGATCGGCCTTCATGGCGCTCGAGCCCTGGGTGATCGCGGTGGCGGTGTCCGCCATTTCACCAACCAGCTCATCGATCGATTTCGCGTTGTCGACCAGTCTGCCGAGCGATTGCCGGTACTCGTCGAGCAGGCCGGAGATTTCCTCGATCGCGGCCACGATCTTGTCGTCGGTCGATGAAATCGCGCGCAGCGAGTTTTCCACGAATTTGAGACGCGCCAGCGCGCTGGCGGCCACTGTCTGGTCGGAATTGATGACGAAGGTGTTGGCGAGCGCGATCACCGACAGATATTGCGAAGTGACCTGCTTGGCGCCCAGTTCGACCGCCGGAAGCTCGGCCTCCGCGGCGTTGCCGGCGAGATCGTCGAATTTGTAACGCAGCATGGTGCCGCCGCGAGTCAGCTGATTTTGCGTCAGCAATGCGCTGTCGCGCTTTACCTTGAGGATTTCGGCGAAGATTTTTGTGAAGATGCGGAATTCCCGCTCCACTTTCACCACCTGCTCGATCCGCGCCGGATTCGCAGCGCCCTTCATCGATTGAAGGATGGCGTCCCGCAGGCTGGCCTCGGCGGCCAGCGCCGCATTGGCGTCGTCTTCCCTGCCCGTCACCACATAATAACGCGCCAGCGACCGGTACGAGATCAGCTCGCGGTCGATATTGCGCGCCAGATCGGCCTCCGCGACGCTGCCGCGATAGGACATCACGCCATCCGAAATGCGCTGAAATCCAAGATATGCGATGCCGAGGCTGGCCGCGGAGATGACAAGCACCGCGGCAAAGCCGAGCACGATCTTTGCGCGAAACCGCAAGGTGGGGAGTTTCAGGGATGCCGATTGCGGCTTGACGCGTTTCAACCAACCCACCTGGACCCCCATTCCAAATATCATCGGCTTCGGAAAGCGCTGGGCGTTCCGAATCCGCTGCTGAAACGTGAACAAGAATGGATAAAATCGCGTAAATATCCGGGAAAACCCGAAGTTCGTCATGGCCGGGCTTGTCCCGGCCATCCACGTCTTTCTTGTTTCACCGTCTCAAGACGTGGATGCCCGGGACAAGCCCGGGCATGACGAACTGGTAGCTTCGTAGCCCGCCATGAGCGAAGCGAAATGCGGGGCGGCCGGTCCCGCATTTCGCTTCGCTCATGGCGGGCTACTAGTTTTCTACGCCGCCTTTGCCGCCGGCGGCGCCAGTGCCTGGCAGCCAGCCGCCAGTTGCAGCTTCGGCTCGGTCAAGGCCTGCAGCTTTTCCAGCGTCATGCCCGGCACCATTTCCAGCACGAACAGTCCTTGCGGGGTCACGTCGATCACCGCGAGGTTGGTGTAGATGCGCTTGACGCAGCCCGCCGCGGTCAGCGGCAAGGTGCAGTGATTGAGGATGCGGGGCTCACCCTTCTTGCTGGTGTGCTCCATGATGACGCGGATTTCCTTGGCGCCGACGGCCAAATCCATGGCGCCGCCGACGCCGGGCGGAAACTGCGGGTCTTCCGTAGTCCAGTTGGCGAGATCGCCTTGCTCGGACACCTCGAACGCGCCGAGCAGGCTGACATCGAGATGCCCGCCGCGGATCATCAGGAATGCATCGGCGTGGTGGACGAAGCAACCGCCGGTCACCAGCGTGGTGAGGTTCTTGCCGGCGTCGACCATATACGGGTCTTCCTTGCCGGGCTCGGGTTTCGGCCCAAGGCCGAGAATTCCGTTCTCGCTGTGAAAGATCACTTCGCGCCCGGGCGGCACATAACTGGCGGTCAGGGTCGGAATGCCGATGCCGAGGTTGACGAAAGCGCCTTCCGGCAAATCCTGCGCGGCACGCCAGGCCATCTGTTCGCGGGTCAGGGGCTTGTAGGTCATGCATTTGCTCCAACAACAACCACGCGGTCCACGAAGATGCTCGGTGTCACCACGGTTTCGGGATCGATCTCGCCAAGCTCCACCATGGTGTCTACTTCGACCACGGTCAGCTCGGCGGCCATCGCCATGACAGGATTGAAGTTTCGCGCCGATTTGATGTAGGTCAAATTGCCCCAGCGGTCGGCCTTGTTGGCCTTGATCAGGGCGACGTCGCCTTTCAGCGGTTTCTCGAACACATGGAGACGGCCGCCGATCTCGCGGGTCTCCTTGCCTTCCGCCAGCTTGGTGCCGGCCGAGACCGGCGAGAAGAAGCCGCCAAGCCCGGCGGCGGCGCACCGCATGCGTTCGCTGATGGTGCCCTGCGGCACCAATTCCAGCTCCAGGGTCTTGGCCCGGTAGGCGTTGAGAAACGCGCTGTAGTCGCCGGAACGCGGAAACGAACAGATCACCTTGCGCACGCGGCCTGCACTGATCAGCCGGGCCAGCCCGACATCGCCGTTGCCGGAATTGTTGGCGACGATGGTCAATTCCCTGGCGCCCTGCTCGTGCAGCGCGTTCAGCAGATTGTCGGCGACGCCGACCGCGCCAAATCCAGCCACCAGTACCGTCGATCCATCCCGGACCCCGGCCACGGCGTCGGCGGTGGTTTTCACCTGTTTGTCGATCACTGCAAAAAGCTCCCTGGAAATTTTGTTCGTTGGCGTGGCTTTGGAGGCGAATAGACCACCAAGCCGCCCGCTGTTAAAGGCACAAAATTGCAGTCGTGATGCGCATTGCCCCCTGCGGGTCGTCCCCGCGAAGGCGAGGGCCCTTAACCCCTGGCATCAAAGATAGCAGAAGGCATCCACCACACTGCCGGAAACGAGACGACACGGCGTATGGGTCCCCGCCTTCGCGGGGACGACCCGTTGGAGCACCTCGCTATGACCGCCGCGACGAAAAACGGTGTTGCAAAGTCGCGTCGTCCTGCCTCTAATTGGAACAATTAAAAAGTATCGGGAGGTTTCAGCGTGTCGACAGTCAAATTGACGGTAAACGGCAAGCCGGTTTCGGCCGACGTCGAGGACCGGACGCTCCTTGTCCATCTCTTGCGCGATCATCTGGGCCTGACCGGCACCCATATCGGCTGCGATACCAGCCAGTGCGGCGCCTGCGTCGTGCATATCGACGGCGTCGCCGTAAAGTCCTGCACCGTGCTGGTGGGACAGGCCAACGGCGCCACTATCACCACCATCGAGGGCATCGCCAAAGGCGACGAACTGCATCCGATGCAGGCCGCGTTCCGCGACAATCACGGACTGCAATGCGGCTATTGCACGCCGGGCATGATCATGACGTCGATCGATATCGTCAACCGGCATAGGGGCAAGCTCGACGAGGCCATGGTGCGGCAGGAGCTGGAAGGCAACATCTGCCGCTGCACCGGCTATCACAACATCGTCAAGTCGGTGCTCGACGCCCACGGACGCATGAAAGCCGCGCAGGCTGCGCAATAGCGCCGCAGCCTCAATCAACTCGCCACATTTGAAGCCGCTGCATTTCGATGGAAATGGCGGACAACGCTCCGGTAGGGAGACCAAAATATGGGTATCGAAGGCATCGGCGCTCGCGTAGTGCGCAAGGAAGACAAGCGTTTCATCACCGGCAAGGGCCGCTATGTCGACGACATCCGCCTGCACGGCATGACCTATGCCGCGTTCGTCCGCAGCCCCCATGCCCACGCCAAGGTCGCAGGAATCGATTCGAACGCGGCCAAGGGAATGCCGGGTGTGGTCGACGTGCTGACCGGCCAGCAGATCGTCGATGACAAGATCGGCAATTTGATCTGCGGCTGGATGATCCATTCCAAGGACGGCACGGCGATGAAGATGGGCGCGTGGCCGGCGATGGCGCCGGAAACCGTGCGCTTCGTCGGCCAGGCCGTCGCGGTGGTGATCGCCGAGACCCGCAATCAGGCGCGCGATGCCGCGGAAGCCGTCTCCGTCATCTACGAGGAGCTTCCCGTCGCTGCCGACATCAGCGCGGCCATCGCGCCTGGCGCACCGCAGTTGCATCCGGAAGCGCCGGGCAATGTGATCTACGACTGGACCATCGGCGACGAGGCCGCGACCGACGCGGCCTTCAAGGCGGCAGCCCATGTGACCGCGCTCGATATCACCAACAATCGCCTGGTGCCGAACGCGATGGAGCCGAGAGCTGCGATCGCCGACTACGACGCCGCGGAAGAGCATTTTACGCTGTACACCACATCGCAAAATCCGCATGTGGCGCGGCTGGTGCTGTCGGCGTTCTACAACATCGCGCAGGAGCACAAGCTGCGGGTGATCGCGCCTGATGTCGGCGGCGGCTTCGGCTCCAAGATCTTCATCTATCCGGAAGAAATGGTGGCGCTGTGGGCGTCGAAGAAGACTGGCCGTCCGGTGAAATGGACCTCTGACCGCACCGAAGCATTCCTCACCGACGCGCATGGCCGCGATCATCTGACCAAGGCCGAGATCGCGTTCGACGCCAGCAACAAGATCACCGGGCTGCGCGTCAAGACCTACGCCAATCTCGGCGGCTACATGTCGCTGTTCTCGTCGTCGGTGCCGACCTATCTCTACGCTACGCTGCTGTCGGGCCAGTACAACATCGCCAATATCTTCGCCGAGGTGATCAGCGTCTACACCAACACCACGCCGGTCGATGCCTACCGGGGCGCGGGACGGCCCGAGGCCAGTTTCGTGGTGGAGCGGCTGATGGAAACCGCGGCGCGCGAGCTCAAGGTCGATCCGGCCGAATTGCGGCGCAAGAATTTCATCACCGCGTTCCCGCATCAGACGCCTGTCATCATGGCCTATGACGCCGGCGACTTTAATGCCTCGCTGGATGCGGCGATGAAGGCGATCGATTACGCCGGCTTCGCCGCGCGCAAGGCCAAAGCCAAAAGCGAAGGCAAGCTGCGCGGCATCGGGCTGTCCTGCTACATCGAGGCCTGCGGCATCGCGCCGTCGAAGGCGGTGGGCTCGCTCGGGGCCGGCGTCGGCCTGTGGGAATCCGCCGAGGTGCGGGTCAATCCGGTCGGCACCATCGAAATCCTCACCGGATCGCACAGCCACGGCCAGGGCCACGAGACCAGCTTCGCGCAGGTGATCTCGGAGCGGCTCGGCATTCCGATCAGCCAGGTATCGATCATCCACGGCGACACCGACAAGGTGCAGTTCGGCATGGGCACCTACGGCTCGCGCTCGGCGGCGGTCGGCCTCACCGCCATCGTCAAGGCGATGGAGAAGATGGAGGCCAAGGCCAAGAAGATCGCGGCGCACCAGTTGGAGGCGTCCGAGGACGACATCGTCATCGAGAACGGCGAGTTCAAAGTCACCGGCACCGACAAGTCGATCGCGCTGCCGATGGTCGCGCTCGCCGCCTACACCGCGCATAACCTGCCCGACGGCATGGAGCCGGGCTTGAAGGAAACCGCGTTCTACGACCCGACCAACTTCACGTTTCCTGCGGGCAGTTACATCTGCGAGGTCGAGGTCGACTTCGGCACCGGCAAGACCTCGTTCGTCAACTTCGTCGCCGCCGACGATTTCGGGCGGCTGATCAGCCCGATGATCGTCGAGGGCCAGGTCCATGGCGGGCTGGCACAAGGCATCGGCCAGGCGTTGCTGGAGAACGCGGTCTACGACAAGAGCGGCCAGCTTCTGACCGCAAGCTTCATGGACTACGCCATGCCGCGGGCCGAGGATTTGCCCTCGTTCAAGGTGTCGCACACCATGACGCTGTGTCCGAGCAATCCGCTCGGCGTCAAGGGCTGCGGCGAGGCCGGGGGGACCGGCGCATCGGCCGCCGTCATCAACGCCATCACCGATGCCATCGGCAACAACAATCTCGCCATGCCGGCGTCGCCCGGACCGCGTCTGGCACGCGATCCACGGCTGAGAGGGAGAGCTGACGGGCATCCCAGAGACAAGCCAACCTATATCGCCCCTCAACTATCGGCGGAAGCCGCGGCGCTGTTCGCCAAGGGGGCCGACTTCAAAGATCTCGCCGGCGGCCACACGCTGCTGCCGGTGATGAAGGCACGGCTCGCCTCGCCTTCCGACCTGATCCATCTCGCCGGGGATTGAGGACCTGGTCGGGATCGAATTCTCGGGCTACCGTGCTGGTTATCAAGGCGGCGACGACTTATTTCGCCGTCATGAAGAAGCGCGCACGTGCAAAAAGAATATTCCTTCGTTGGTGGTATCTAACTGAAGGCGCTCGGCGATCCGGCGGTGCGATATCGCGGCACCATCGGCGGCTCCATCGCCAACAACGATCCAGCGGCGGATTATCCCGCCGCCGTGCTCGCGCTCAACGCCACGGTGGATAACCAACAAGCGCTCGATCAAGGCCGATGATTTCTTCAAGGGGCTTTCTCCAGCGTCATTGGCAGATGGCGAGATTATTATCTCGGTGGTCATTCCCGGTCCCGGCAAAGGCAGGCTATTCGAAAATGCGGCATCCGGCGTCGCGCTTTGCACTGACCGGCGTGTTTGTCGCCAGGTCTGAAGCCGGCGACGTCCGCGTCGCCGCCACCGGCGCGTCGCAGAACGGCGTGATGCGGGTGCCGGCGATTGAGGCGGCGCTGAAGGCGAACTTTTCGCCCGCCGCGCTCGACAACGTCACGGTTTCCGCCGACGGCATGCTGGCGGATATCCACGGCTCGGCGGCCTACCGCGCCAATCTCGTGAAGGTGATGGCGCAGCGGGCGGTTGCCGACGCCGAGCTGACGCGGGCGAGCACCTCGCAATGCGTCGTCCCCGCCAACGGGTCCGGCTATTGCCGGCCCGACTACAGGCTCCGGCGGGGACCCATACGCCGTGCCTCCCGTTTTCGGCAATGTGGTGGAGACCTTCCGCAACAACAGAAGCCAGGGGTTATGGGTCCCCGCCTACGCGGGGACGACACGGGGGAACGGAGCACCCATGAAATTCGGGATTTTCTACGAGCATCAGTTGCCGCGGCCCTGGAATGACGGCGACGAGCAGCGGCTGTTCCAGGAGGCGCTCGAGCAGGTCGAGCTCGCCGACAAGCTCGGCATCGACAATGCCTGGGAGGTCGAGCATCATTTCCTCGAGGAATATTCGCACTCCTCGGCGCCGGAAGTGTTCCTCGCGGCTGCTCGCAGCGCACGAAAAACATTCGCCTCGGCCACGGCATCTGCCTGATGCCGCCGAAATACAATCATCCGGCGCGCGTTGCCGAGCGCATCGCGACGCTCGATATCGTCTCGAACGGCCGGGTCGAATTCGGCACCGGCGAAAGCGCGTCGCTGATCGAACTCGGCGGCTTCAACGTCGGCACGATCCGGCGAGAAGCGCCGGATGTGGCGCGAGGCCGTCGAGCAATCGCCAACATGATGGTGATGGATCCTTATCCCGGCTTCAAGGGCAAGTACTTCGCGATGCCCTGCCGCAACGTGGTGCCAAAGCCGGTGCAGAAACCGCATCCGCCGATGTGGGTGGCCTGCTCCAACCGCGAGACCATCAAGTTGGCGGCGCGCTCGGCATCGGCGCGCTCGCCTTTACGTTCGTCGATCCGGGCGAAGCGAAGCAGTGGGTCGATGACTATTACGGCATCTTCAAGGAAGAGTGCGTGCCGATCGGCCATGCGGTGAATCCGAACGTCGCGATGGTGACCGGTTTCTCGGTGCACGCAGACGAGGCGGAAGCGCGCCGCCGCGGCGTCGATGGTTTCCGGTTCTTCGGCTACGGCTTGGCCATCACTATATTTTCGGCGAGCATAAGCCGGGCCGCACCGACATCTGGGCCAAGTTCGAAAAGGCGCGGGATGCGTGCGCCGAAGCCGGCGCCGAACATGGCATCGGAACGCCGGACCAGTTGCGCAAGCACTTCGCGGCATTTCGAGGAGGCCGGCGTCGACCAGGTCGCCTTCATCCAGCAAGGCGGCCGAAACAGGCACGAGCACATCTGCGAAGCGCTCGAGCTGTTCGCAGCGAGTGATGCCGGAATTCAAGGCGCGCGAGATCGAGCGGGAGAAGCGCAAGGCGGAAGAACTGGCGCCCTATATCGAGAAGGCGATGGCGCGGAAGCAGGAGATGCGGCCCTGCGCGACGACAAGATTCCGGTAACGTGCACTCGGCCGCCAGATCGCCGCGGAAGGCACCGGCACAACGGCAGAAGCAGAATGCCAA
>CAVPZO010000030.1:0-14256 GCA_963710045.1 uncultured Alphaproteobacteria bacterium
AAGGCCGCGTGTCCCGGGCGCGGTGCAGCGTTCTTCACGCTGCTCCGCAGAACCGGGACCGTACCGAGCGCTGCCTTCGTTACGACCCCGGCTCTGCAGCGCACCGCTACGCAAGAGCTACGCGCTGCGCTGCGTCCGGGGAACGCACCGCGATCAGAAACTCTAGGATGGGCAAAGCCGCTTCGCGCCGTGCCCACCAACTATCCACACCGCCGTCATCCTGAGGCGCTCGCCGCATGGCGGCGAGCCTCGAAGGATGGGCCACAAGTGCCTGTGGCCATCCTTCGAGAGGCGCGCTAGAGCGCGCTCCTCAGGATGACGGCGGTGTATGTGCTGCGATTCAAGGTCGGTGGGCACGGCGCAAGAGCGCCTTTGCCCACCCTACGGCTTAGCAGCGCACCACGCCGCGAAGAGCAGCGTGGCTCGCGCTGCATCCGGGGAACGCGATTCGATTATTGTAGCCCGGGTGAAGCGCAGCGAAACCCGGGGTCTTCGCTGCGCTGCCCCGGATTGCGCTTCGCTCCATCCGGGCTACGGGCTTTATCAAGCCGCCCGTATCGTCGTCATGAACCGGTCCAGTTCATGGCGCAGCCGCGTGCTTTCGGTGGATAGCGTCTGCGCCGAGTTCAGCACCTCTTCGGACGCCGATCCGGTCTCGGTGGCGCCGCGGTTGACCTTTGTGATGTTGCCGGCGACCTCCTGCGTGCCGAGTGCGACGCTCTGCACGCTGCGGGCAATTTCCTGCGTCGATGAACTTTGCTGCTCCACCGCGCTCGCAATAGACGCCGCGATCTTCGAAATCTGTCCGATGGTGTCGCCGATCTCCTTGATCGCGGTGACCGATTCCTGCGTCGCGTCCTGCATCCCTGCGATGTGCGAGGAGATTTCGTCGGTCGCCTTTGCGGTCTGGTTGGCCAGCGATTTCACTTCCGCCGCGACCACCGCAAAACCGCGGCCGGCCTCGCCGGCGCGGGCGGCCTCGATGGTGGCGTTCAGCGCCAAGAGATTGGTCTGCTCGGCAATCGCCGTGATCAGCTTCACCACGTCGCCGATCTGCTGCGCGGCGCGCGTCAATTTTCCGATCCGCGCATCGGTCTGCTGCGCCTGCAGCACCGCGCCTTCCGCGATGCGGTTGGATTCGCGCACCCGGCGGCCGATCTCGTCGACCGATTGCGACAGCTGCTCGGTCGCAGCCGCCACCGCCTGCATATTGGTGGACGCCTCTTCCGATGCGCCGGCGACCTGGCCCGACAGATCTTCGGTGATTTCGGCCGTCCGCGTCAGCGTGCCCGCCGCCGATTCGAGCTGAACCGCCGAGGCCGAAACATTGGACACGATGGCGCCCACCGCCGCCTCGAAATTGTCGGCGAAGCCGATCAGTTCGGCGCGCCGCGCCGCGCCGGCGGCCCTGTTCTGCGCTTCATGGGCGGCGGCGTCGCGTTCGGCCTTGGCGATGGCCTGCAGCTTGAACTCTTCAACCGCGGCCGCCATCTCGCCGAGTTCATCCCGGCGGCCGAGCCCCGGCAGCACGACATCGAAATTGCCGCCGGCGAGTTCGCGCATCGCCTTGCACATCGCGATCATCGGCGCGGAAATTCCCTTGCCCAGCATCAGCGCCAGCAGGCCGCCGAGGATGAAGCCGCCGGCCGCGAGCAACGCTACCAGCCGTTCGGTCTCTCGAACCGTAAGGTCGGATTCATTTTCGAGCCGCTGCTGGTCCGACAGCAGATCGGCCTTCATGGCGCTCGAGCCCTGGGTGATCGCGGTGGCGGTGTCCGCCATTTCACCAACCAGCTCATCGATCGATTTCGCGTTGTCGACCAGTCTGCCGAGCGATTGCCGGTACTCGTCGAGCAGGCCGGAGATTTCCTCGATCGCGGCCACGATCTTGTCGTCGGTCGATGAAATCGCGCGCAGCGAGTTTTCCACGAATTTGAGACGCGCCAGCGCGCTGGCGGCCACTGTCTGGTCGGAATTGATGACGAAGGTGTTGGCGAGCGCGATCACCGACAGATATTGCGAAGTGACCTGCTTGGCGCCCAGTTCGACCGCCGGAAGCTCGGCCTCCGCGGCGTTGCCGGCGAGATCGTCGAATTTGTAACGCAGCATGGTGCCGCCGCGAGTCAGCTGATTTTGCGTCAGCAATGCGCTGTCGCGCTTTACCTTGAGGATTTCGGCGAAGATTTTTGTGAAGATGCGGAATTCCCGCTCCACTTTCACCACCTGCTCGATCCGCGCCGGATTCGCAGCGCCCTTCATCGATTGAAGGATGGCGTCCCGCAGGCTGGCCTCGGCGGCCAGCGCCGCATTGGCGTCGTCTTCCCTGCCCGTCACCACATAATAACGCGCCAGCGACCGGTACGAGATCAGCTCGCGGTCGATATTGCGCGCCAGATCGGCCTCCGCGACGCTGCCGCGATAGGACATCACGCCATCCGAAATGCGCTGAAATCCAAGATATGCGATGCCGAGGCTGGCCGCGGAGATGACAAGCACCGCGGCAAAGCCGAGCACGATCTTTGCGCGAAACCGCAAGGTGGGGAGTTTCAGGGATGCCGATTGCGGCTTGACGCGTTTCAACCAACCCACCTGGACCCCCATTCCAAATATCATCGGCTTCGGAAAGCGCTGGGCGTTCCGAATCCGCTGCTGAAACGTGAACAAGAATGGATAAAATCGCGTAAATATCCGGGAAAACCCGAAGTTCGTCATGGCCGGGCTTGTCCCGGCCATCCACGTCTTTCTTGTTTCACCGTCTCAAGACGTGGATGCCCGGGACAAGCCCGGGCATGACGAACTGGTAGCTTCGTAGCCCGCCATGAGCGAAGCGAAATGCGGGGCGGCCGGTCCCGCATTTCGCTTCGCTCATGGCGGGCTACTAGTTTTCTACGCCGCCTTTGCCGCCGGCGGCGCCAGTGCCTGGCAGCCAGCCGCCAGTTGCAGCTTCGGCTCGGTCAAGGCCTGCAGCTTTTCCAGCGTCATGCCCGGCACCATTTCCAGCACGAACAGTCCTTGCGGGGTCACGTCGATCACCGCGAGGTTGGTGTAGATGCGCTTGACGCAGCCCGCCGCGGTCAGCGGCAAGGTGCAGTGATTGAGGATGCGGGGCTCACCCTTCTTGCTGGTGTGCTCCATGATGACGCGGATTTCCTTGGCGCCGACGGCCAAATCCATGGCGCCGCCGACGCCGGGCGGAAACTGCGGGTCTTCCGTAGTCCAGTTGGCGAGATCGCCTTGCTCGGACACCTCGAACGCGCCGAGCAGGCTGACATCGAGATGCCCGCCGCGGATCATCAGGAATGCATCGGCGTGGTGGACGAAGCAACCGCCGGTCACCAGCGTGGTGAGGTTCTTGCCGGCGTCGACCATATACGGGTCTTCCTTGCCGGGCTCGGGTTTCGGCCCAAGGCCGAGAATTCCGTTCTCGCTGTGAAAGATCACTTCGCGCCCGGGCGGCACATAACTGGCGGTCAGGGTCGGAATGCCGATGCCGAGGTTGACGAAAGCGCCTTCCGGCAAATCCTGCGCGGCACGCCAGGCCATCTGTTCGCGGGTCAGGGGCTTGTAGGTCATGCATTTGCTCCAACAACAACCACGCGGTCCACGAAGATGCTCGGTGTCACCACGGTTTCGGGATCGATCTCGCCAAGCTCCACCATGGTGTCTACTTCGACCACGGTCAGCTCGGCGGCCATCGCCATGACAGGATTGAAGTTTCGCGCCGATTTGATGTAGGTCAAATTGCCCCAGCGGTCGGCCTTGTTGGCCTTGATCAGGGCGACGTCGCCTTTCAGCGGTTTCTCGAACACATGGAGACGGCCGCCGATCTCGCGGGTCTCCTTGCCTTCCGCCAGCTTGGTGCCGGCCGAGACCGGCGAGAAGAAGCCGCCAAGCCCGGCGGCGGCGCACCGCATGCGTTCGCTGATGGTGCCCTGCGGCACCAATTCCAGCTCCAGGGTCTTGGCCCGGTAGGCGTTGAGAAACGCGCTGTAGTCGCCGGAACGCGGAAACGAACAGATCACCTTGCGCACGCGGCCTGCACTGATCAGCCGGGCCAGCCCGACATCGCCGTTGCCGGAATTGTTGGCGACGATGGTCAATTCCCTGGCGCCCTGCTCGTGCAGCGCGTTCAGCAGATTGTCGGCGACGCCGACCGCGCCAAATCCAGCCACCAGTACCGTCGATCCATCCCGGACCCCGGCCACGGCGTCGGCGGTGGTTTTCACCTGTTTGTCGATCACTGCAAAAAGCTCCCTGGAAATTTTGTTCGTTGGCGTGGCTTTGGAGGCGAATAGACCACCAAGCCGCCCGCTGTTAAAGGCACAAAATTGCAGTCGTGATGCGCATTGCCCCCTGCGGGTCGTCCCCGCGAAGGCGAGGGCCCTTAACCCCTGGCATCAAAGATAGCAGAAGGCATCCACCACACTGCCGGAAACGAGACGACACGGCGTATGGGTCCCCGCCTTCGCGGGGACGACCCGTTGGAGCACCTCGCTATGACCGCCGCGACGAAAAACGGTGTTGCAAAGTCGCGTCGTCCTGCCTCTAATTGGAACAATTAAAAAGTATCGGGAGGTTTCAGCGTGTCGACAGTCAAATTGACGGTAAACGGCAAGCCGGTTTCGGCCGACGTCGAGGACCGGACGCTCCTTGTCCATCTCTTGCGCGATCATCTGGGCCTGACCGGCACCCATATCGGCTGCGATACCAGCCAGTGCGGCGCCTGCGTCGTGCATATCGACGGCGTCGCCGTAAAGTCCTGCACCGTGCTGGTGGGACAGGCCAACGGCGCCACTATCACCACCATCGAGGGCATCGCCAAAGGCGACGAACTGCATCCGATGCAGGCCGCGTTCCGCGACAATCACGGACTGCAATGCGGCTATTGCACGCCGGGCATGATCATGACGTCGATCGATATCGTCAACCGGCATAGGGGCAAGCTCGACGAGGCCATGGTGCGGCAGGAGCTGGAAGGCAACATCTGCCGCTGCACCGGCTATCACAACATCGTCAAGTCGGTGCTCGACGCCCACGGACGCATGAAAGCCGCGCAGGCTGCGCAATAGCGCCGCAGCCTCAATCAACTCGCCACATTTGAAGCCGCTGCATTTCGATGGAAATGGCGGACAACGCTCCGGTAGGGAGACCAAAATATGGGTATCGAAGGCATCGGCGCTCGCGTAGTGCGCAAGGAAGACAAGCGTTTCATCACCGGCAAGGGCCGCTATGTCGACGACATCCGCCTGCACGGCATGACCTATGCCGCGTTCGTCCGCAGCCCCCATGCCCACGCCAAGGTCGCAGGAATCGATTCGAACGCGGCCAAGGGAATGCCGGGTGTGGTCGACGTGCTGACCGGCCAGCAGATCGTCGATGACAAGATCGGCAATTTGATCTGCGGCTGGATGATCCATTCCAAGGACGGCACGGCGATGAAGATGGGCGCGTGGCCGGCGATGGCGCCGGAAACCGTGCGCTTCGTCGGCCAGGCCGTCGCGGTGGTGATCGCCGAGACCCGCAATCAGGCGCGCGATGCCGCGGAAGCCGTCTCCGTCATCTACGAGGAGCTTCCCGTCGCTGCCGACATCAGCGCGGCCATCGCGCCTGGCGCACCGCAGTTGCATCCGGAAGCGCCGGGCAATGTGATCTACGACTGGACCATCGGCGACGAGGCCGCGACCGACGCGGCCTTCAAGGCGGCAGCCCATGTGACCGCGCTCGATATCACCAACAATCGCCTGGTGCCGAACGCGATGGAGCCGAGAGCTGCGATCGCCGACTACGACGCCGCGGAAGAGCATTTTACGCTGTACACCACATCGCAAAATCCGCATGTGGCGCGGCTGGTGCTGTCGGCGTTCTACAACATCGCGCAGGAGCACAAGCTGCGGGTGATCGCGCCTGATGTCGGCGGCGGCTTCGGCTCCAAGATCTTCATCTATCCGGAAGAAATGGTGGCGCTGTGGGCGTCGAAGAAGACTGGCCGTCCGGTGAAATGGACCTCTGACCGCACCGAAGCATTCCTCACCGACGCGCATGGCCGCGATCATCTGACCAAGGCCGAGATCGCGTTCGACGCCAGCAACAAGATCACCGGGCTGCGCGTCAAGACCTACGCCAATCTCGGCGGCTACATGTCGCTGTTCTCGTCGTCGGTGCCGACCTATCTCTACGCTACGCTGCTGTCGGGCCAGTACAACATCGCCAATATCTTCGCCGAGGTGATCAGCGTCTACACCAACACCACGCCGGTCGATGCCTACCGGGGCGCGGGACGGCCCGAGGCCAGTTTCGTGGTGGAGCGGCTGATGGAAACCGCGGCGCGCGAGCTCAAGGTCGATCCGGCCGAATTGCGGCGCAAGAATTTCATCACCGCGTTCCCGCATCAGACGCCTGTCATCATGGCCTATGACGCCGGCGACTTTAATGCCTCGCTGGATGCGGCGATGAAGGCGATCGATTACGCCGGCTTCGCCGCGCGCAAGGCCAAAGC
The DNA here is from genome assembly GCA_963710045.1 of uncultured Alphaproteobacteria bacterium. Taxonomy (GTDB): domain Bacteria; phylum Pseudomonadota; class Alphaproteobacteria; order Rhizobiales; family Xanthobacteraceae; genus Bradyrhizobium. Next base: position 6,497 of record CAVPZO010000030.1, read on the forward strand.
CAAAAGCGAAGGCAAGCTGCGCGGCATCGGGCTGTCCTGCTACATCGAGGCCTGCGGCATCGCGCCGTCGAAGGCGGTGGGCTCGCTCGGGGCCGGCGTCGGCCTGTGGGAATCCGCCGAGGTGCGGGTCAATCCGGTCGGCACCATCGAAATCCTCACCGGATCGCACAGCCACGGCCAGGGCCACGAGACCAGCTTCGCGCAGGTGATCTCGGAGCGGCTCGGCATTCCGATCAGCCAGGTATCGATCATCCACGGCGACACCGACAAGGTGCAGTTCGGCATGGGCACCTACGGCTCGCGCTCGGCGGCGGTCGGCCTCACCGCCATCGTCAAGGCGATGGAGAAGATGGAGGCCAAGGCCAAGAAGATCGCGGCGCACCAGTTGGAGGCGTCCGAGGACGACATCGTCATCGAGAACGGCGAGTTCAAAGTCACCGGCACCGACAAGTCGATCGCGCTGCCGATGGTCGCGCTCGCCGCCTACACCGCGCATAACCTGCCCGACGGCATGGAGCCGGGCTTGAAGGAAACCGCGTTCTACGACCCGACCAACTTCACGTTTCCTGCGGGCAGTTACATCTGCGAGGTCGAGGTCGACTCCGGCACCGGCAAGACCTCGTTCGTCAACTTCGTCGCCGCCGACGATTTCGGGCGGCTGATCAGCCCGATGATCGTCGAGGGCCAGGTCCATGGCGGGCTGGCACAAGGCATCGGCCAGGCGTTGCTGGAGAACGCGGTCTACGACAAGAGCGGCCAGCTTCTGACCGCAAGCTTCATGGACTACGCCATGCCGCGGGCCGAGGATTTGCCCTCGTTCAAGGTGTCGCACACCATGACGCTGTGTCCGAGCAATCCGCTCGGCGTCAAGGGCTGCGGCGAGGCCGGCGCGATCGGCGCATCGGCCGCCGTCATCAACGCCATCACCGATGCCATCGGCAACAACAATCTCGCCATGCCGGCGTCGCCCGACCGCGTCTGGCACGCGATCCACGGCTGAGAGGGAGAAAAGCCATGCACGAGACAACCTATCATCGCCCCTCAACTATCGCGGAAGCCGCGGCGCTGTTCGCCAAGGGGGCCGACTCAAAATATCTCGCCGGCGGCCACACGCTGCTGCCGGTGATGAAGGCACGGCTCGCCTCGCCTTCCGACCTGATCGATCTCGCCGGGATCGAGGACCTGGTCGGGATCGAATTCTCGGGCACCGTGCTGGTTATCAAGGCGGCGACGACTTATTTCGCCGTCATGAAGAGCGCGCACGTGCAAAAGAATATTCCTTCGTTGGTGGATCTCACGAAAGTGCTCGGCGATCCGGCGGTGCGATATCGCGGCACCATCGGCGGCTCCATCGCCAACAACGATCCAGCGGCGGATTATCCCGCCGCCGTGCTCGCGCTCAACGCCACGGTGATAACCAACAAGCGCTCGATCAAGGCCGATGATTTCTTCAAGGGGCTTTTCTCGACGTCATTGGCAGATGGCGAGATTATTATCTCGGTGTCATTCCCGGTCCCGGCAAAGGCAGGCTATTCGAAAATGCGGCATCCGGCGTCGCGCTTTGCACTGACCGGCGTGTTTGTCGCCAGGTCTGAAGCCGGCGACGTCCGCGTCGCCGCCACCGGCGCGTCGCAGAACGGCGTGATGCGGGTGCCGGCGATCGAGGCGGCGCTGAAGGCGAACTTTTCGCCCGCCGCGCTCGACAACGTCACGGTTTCCGCCGACGGCATGCTGGCGGATATCCACGGCTCGGCGGCCTACCGCGCCAATCTCGTGAAGGTGATGGCGCAGCGGGCGGTTGCCGACGCGAGCTGACGCGGGCGAGCACCTCGCAATGCGTCGTCCCCGCCAACGGGTCCGGCTATTGCCGGCCCGATGACAGGCTCCGGCGGGGACCCATACGCCGTGCCTCCCGTTTTCGGCAATGTGGTGGAGACCTTCCGCAACAACAGAAGCCAGGGGTTATGGGTCCCCGCCTACGCGGGGACGACACGGGGAACGGAGCACCCATGAAATTCGGGATTTTCTACGAGCATCAGCTGCCGCGGCCGTGGGATGACGGCGCCGAGCACCGGCTGTTCCAGGAGGCGCTCGACCAGGTCGAACTCGCCGACAAGCTCGGCATCGACTACGCCTGGGAGGTCGAGCATCATTTTCTGGAGGAATATTCGCACTCCTCCGCCCCGGAAATATTTCTCGCGGCATGCTCGCAGCGCACCAAAAACATTCGCCTCGGCCACGGCATCTGCCTGATGCCGCCGAAATACAATCATCCGGCGCGCGTTGCCGAGCGCATCGCCACGCTCGATCTGGTCTCTAACGGCCGCGTCGAATTCGGCACCGGCGAAAGCGCGTCGCTGATGGAGCTCGGCGGCTTCAACGTCGGCTTCGATCCGGTCGAGAAGCGCCGGATGTGGCGCGAGGGCGTCGAGCAATGCACCAACATGATGGTGATGGACCCCTATCCCGGCTTCAAGGGCGAGTTCTTCGAGATGCCCTGCCGCAACGTGGTGCCGAAGCCGGTGCAAAAACCGCATCCGCCGCTGTGGGTCGCCTGCTCCAACCGCGAGACCATCAAGATGGCGGCGCGCTGCGGCATCGGCGCGCTGACATTTACGTTCGTCGATCCGCGCGAGGCCAGGCAATGGGTCGATGACTACTACCGCATCTTCAAGGAGGAATGCGTGCCGATCGGCCACGCGGTCAATCCCAATGTCGCGATGGTGACCGGCTTCTCGCTGCACGCAGACGAGGCGGAATCGCGCCGCCGCGGCGAGGACGGCTTGCGGTTCTTCCGCTACGGCCTGGCGCATCACTATATTTTCGGCGAGCACAAGCCGGGCCGCACCGACATCTGGGCCAATTTCGAAAAGGCGCGGCATGCACTGCCCGAAGCCGGCGCGGATCATGGCATCGGCACGCCGGACCAGTTGCGCACGCACTTGAGGCATTTCGAGGAGTCCGGCGTCGACCAGACCGTGTTCATCCAGCAGGGCGGCCGCAACCGGCACGGCGACATCTGCGAAGCGCTCGAATTGTTCGCTAGCGATGTGATGCCTGAATTCAAGGCGCGCGAGGTCGAGCGGGAAAAGCGCAAGCAGGAAGAACTGGCGCCCTATATCGAGAAGGCGATGGCGCGCAAGCAGGCGATGCCGGCCATGCGCGACGAGGAGATTCCGGTCTACGTCGCGCTCGGCCGCAAGATCGCCGCGGAAGGCACCGGCACCGAACGGCAGAAGCAGAATGCCAAGTTATGGGCTGATGCCGCCAAGGTGACGCTAAGCGACCCGCTGCGGCACAATCCGAAAGCATCCGCCGAACGCTAAAGATGGATTTTTGACGTGACCGACACATTGACCTCTTCCGCCGCCCAAGCCGCGAAACCGCGCGCGGCCGGCCCGCTCGCCGGCATTCGCATCGTCGAATTCGCCGGCCTCGGGCCCGGGCCTTTTGCATCGATGATGCTCTCGGACATGGGCGCCGACGTGGTCACGCTGATGCGCGGCGAGCAGAAGCAGGGCCTGCGCGGCGCCATCATGATGCGCGGCCGGCGGCAGATCGCGTGCGACCTCAAAGACAAGGCATGCGTCGCAGAGGTGCTGGCGCTGCTCGACGGCGCCGATGCGTTGATCGAAGGCTATCGCCCCGGCGTGATGGAGCGGCTCGGGTTTGGGCCGGACGCGGTGATGGCGCGCAACAAGCGCCTCGTTTACGCGCGCATGACCGGCTGGGGCCAGTCCGGCCCGCTGGCGAATGCCGCCGGCCATGACATCAATTATATCGCGGTCACCGGCGCGCTCGCCGCGATCGGTCCAAAGGACAGGCCGGTGCCGCCGCTCAATCTGGTCGGCGATTACGGCGGCGGCGGGCTGTATCTCGTGGTCGGGATTCTTGCAGCGCTGCTCGAGGCGCAAAAATCCGGCCAGGGCCAAGTGGTGGATGTCGCGATGTGCGATGGTGCGGCGTCGCTGATGTCGCTGTTCTGCGAACTCACCGCGATCGGGCGCTGGAAGGACGGGCGGGAATCCAACCTGCTGGATGGCGGCGCGCATTTCTATGGCACATATGAGTGCAAGGACGGCGAGTTCATTTCGCTGGGATCGATCGAGCCGCAGTTTTATGCCGAACTGCGCCGGCTCGCCGGCCTCGACGACGCGCTTTACGACGGCCAGATGGACGCCAAGAACTGGCCGGCTATGAAGGCGAAGATGACGGCGGTGTTCAAGACCAAAACCCGCGGCGAATGGTGCGCGATCATGGAAGGCACCGACGTCTGCTTCGCGCCGGTGCTGTCGCTGTCGGAGGCGCCGCAACATCCGCACATGGCGGAGCGCAAGATTTTCGTCGATGTCGATGGCATCGTGCAGCCGGCGCCGGCGCCGCGGTTCTCACGCACGCCCTCGGCGATCAGGAAAACGGTGGCGGCGGAGTTGGCGGACGTGGCGAAGGAGTGGCAGGGCGGGCGATAAAAACCCTGCGTCGTCCCCGCGAAGGCGGGGACCCATACGCCGTGTCGCTCATGAGAATGCACGGCGGTAGTTTCCCTTGGAGCAACGTCACGCCGCGATCTTAAGCGTCGGGGGTTATGGGTCCCCGCCTTCGCGGGGACGACGCTGGATATGTTGCTGGCGCTGCCGCAGAACCTCACGCCGCGGTCTTGTCGCCCACCGTCAGCACCCGCGCCTGATCTGATCCTCCTCGATCGATTCGAACAGCGCCTTGAAGTTGCCCTCGCCGAACCCGTCGTCGCCCTTGCGCTGGATGAACTCGAAGAAGATCGGCCCGATGGCGTTGGCGGAGAAAATCTGTAAGAGCACCTTGGTCTCGCCGCCTTCGACCACGCCCTCGCCGTCGATCAGGATGCCGTCGCGCTTGAGCCGCGCCACGTCCTCGCCGTGCTTGGGCAGGCGCGCGTCGATCTTCTCGAAATAGGTTTCGGGCGGCGGCGGCATGAACGGCAGGCCGTCGGCGCGCAGCTGCTCGACGGTGCGGTAAATGTCCTTAGCGCCGCAGGCGATATGCTGAATGCCTTCGCCGCGATAGACGTTGAGGTATTCCTCGATCTGGCCGGAATCGCCGGCGTCCTCATTGATCGGAATCCGGATCTTGCCGTCCGGGCTGGTCAGCGCCCGCGAGAACAGGCCGGAGGCGCGGCCCTCGATATCGAAGAACCTGATCTGCCGGAAGTTGAACAGTTTTTCGTAGAAGCCGGTCCAGACATCCATGCGGCCGCGATGGACGTTGTGGGTGAGATGGTCGAGATAAAACAGCCCGGCGCCCTCGGGACGCGGATTTTTTGCACCCAGCCATTCGAACTCGGTGTCGTAGGCCGAACCTTTGGCGCGATAGCGATCGACGAAATACAACAGGCTGCCGCCGATGCCCTTGATGGCGGGGACGTCCAGCGTCTTCTGCGCCGACGAAACATCCGCGGGCTCCGCGCCCAGCGACAGCGCGCGCTCGTAGGCCTGCTTGGCATCGACCACGCGAAAAGCCATCGACGGCGCGCAAGGCCCATGCTTGCCGACGAAATCGAAGCCGTGCGTGCCGGGCTGCTCGTTGACGAGATAGTTGATGTCGCCCTGGCGATACACCGTGATCTTTTTTGTCCGGTGCCGCGCCACCGGGGCGTAGCCCATCAGCTTGAACAGCGCGTGCAGTTCTTCGGGTTTCGGATGCGCGTATTCGACGAACTCGAAACCATCGGTACCCATCGGATTGTCTGATGTAATGGTGGCGGCCGGCGCGTCATGCGGAAACGGACCCATGGCTGATCTCCCTGAATTGTAACCTGGAGTATCGGTCTGACCGGGCGCGAGGTGCGTGCATAATGCGGCGATATCGGCTATATGACGCATGATTTGTGCATAAAATCGGGTTTTAACGCATGATCTCTGTGGATGAGTTTGACCTCAAAATTCTGGCCGCTCTGCAGGATGACGGCCGGCTGACCAACCAGCAACTCGCCGATGTCGCAGCATTATCGGCATCGCAATGCTCGCGCCGCCGCATGCGGCTGGAGGAAGAGAAGGTGATATCGGGCTATCACGCCGATCTCTCCAGCGAATCCTCGGCTTCACCCTGATCGCCTTCATTCACATCACGCTGGCGACCCACTCGCCCGACAACGCCAAACACTTTCGCAACCTGGTGCAGCGCGTGGACGCCGTGCAGGAAGCCTACTCGCTCACCGGCGATGCCGACTACCTGCTCAAGGTCGTGCTGCGCGACCTGAAAAGCCTGTCGGACATCGTCAACAATGTGCTGATGCCACACCGGAGCGTGGCGCATGTCCGTTCGTCGATCGTGCTGGACCGGCTGAAGGAGACATCGAAACTGCCGCTGAAGGGGGTGAAGTAGATGCGACTTTCGTCATTGCGAGGAGCGAAGCGACGAAGCAATCCAGTCTTTCTTGCGGCACTCCGGATTGCTTCGCTTCGCTCGCAATGACGGACTATTCCGCCGGTACAATCGTCCCCTCAACCTCGCCGAAGCCCACGCGGAAACCGTCGCCCTGGCACCAGCCGCGCATGATCAGCGAATTGCCGTCCTCCAGAAACGTCCGCTTCACCCCGCCCGGCAATTCGATCGGCTCGGTGCCATTCCAGCTAATTTCCAGCAGGCTGCCGCGTTCGTGCTTGTCCGGACCGCTGATGGTGCCCGAGCCCAAGAGATCGCCGACATTCATGGCGCAGCCGCTGGAGGCGTGATGCACCAGCTGCTGCACCGACGACCAGTACATGTATTTGAAATTGGTGCGGCAGATGTTTTGCGGTTCATTCATCCGCGGCGTGCGCAGATCGACGTCGAGCACCATGTCGTAATTGTTCGCAGCCTTCTGCCGCAGATACGGCAGCGGCGTCGGGTCCTGGACAGGGCCATTCACGCGGAACAGCTCCAGCGCTTCCCGCGTAACGACCCACGGGCTGATCGAGGTCGCGAACGCCTTGGCCTGGAATCGACTAGCGGCACGTATTCCCACTGCTGGATATCCCGCGCGCTCCAGTCGTTGAGCAGCGTGAAGCCAAAGATCATTTCTTCGGCCTGGCTCTCGGTAAGCATCTGGCCCATCGCTGACGGCTGGCCGACCACCACACCCATTTCCAGTTCGAAATCGAGCCGCTTGCATGGTCCGAAACTCGGCAGCTCCGCGGCGGGCGGCTTCAGCTGCCCGCGCGGCCGGCGCACTTTGGTGCCGCTGACAACCACGGTCGACGACCGGCCGTTATAGCCGATCGGGATATGCAGCCAGTTCGGCAGCAGCGGATTGGTCTTGTCGCGGAACATGGTGCCGACATTGGTGGCGTGCTCCTTCGACGAATAGAAATCGGTGTAGCCGGCGACCGCGATCGGGAGATAGAGCTTCACGTCTTTCATCGGCACCAGCGCGAGCGCGCGCAGTTCGGCATTGTCGCGCAGCTCCGGATTGTCGTGGCGCAGCAACTCGCTGATCCGCGCCCGGGTGCGCGACCACACTTTCGGCCCCAATGCCATGAAGGGATTGAGCATCGGCGCCGCAAACACGCCGAGTTCGCCGACATCCAGCCGGCTATCCTGTTCGAGTTCCCAAAGATCGAGCACGTAATCGCCGATCGCGACCCCGACGCGCGGGGCGAGACCGTCCTTTGCCGAGAACACGCCATAGGGCAGGTTCTGGATCGGGAAGTCCGACGCGGGATCGACGTCGATGAAGGAGCGGAGGGATGGGTCGTTGGGATGGGGCACGATTATTTCCGTTCAATTGATGGACCTAACCTTCT
>CAVPZO010000031.1:0-27401 GCA_963710045.1 uncultured Alphaproteobacteria bacterium
CTCCCACCAACGAAAATACCTGATGTCCAATACCGAGATCGAAATTGTCGTCGAGGATCCGACCGCGCCGGAGCCCAACTCGCCTGAAGTTACCAATACCAGGACCGTCGATGTCGTGGTCTCGCTGCTGTTGCTGGCGTTGGCGCTGACGCTCGGTTTCGACAACTGGCGCACCGGCATATCCTGGGACTCGACCGGCCCGCAGGCCGGTTATTTTCCGTTTTATTTGTCGGTGATTCTCGGCGGCGCCTGCCTGTACGGGCTCGTCACCGCATACATCGGGCGCAGCGAGCCGTCGGACACGTTCGTCACCCGCGCGCAGCTTCGCCGCGTGATGGCGGTGTTCGTGCCGACGCTGCTGTTTTGTCTGGCCATGCAGTTTCTAGGACTCTATGTCGCGAGCTTCCTGCTGATCTCCCTCTTCATGCGGATCGTCGGCAAGATCGCGCTGTGGAAGTCGCTGCTTACTGCTTTCGTTTTCACGGGCATCATGTTCGTGACCTTCGATATCGCCTTCGACGTCATCATGCCGAAAGGGCCGCTGGAAAGGGCCTTCGGACGATAGGACTGATTAATGGAAGCCTTCGGCCTATTGATGCACGGCTTCGCCGTGCTGCTGACGTGGAAGACGATCGCGCTGATGATGATCGGGCTGGTGCTCGGCATTTTCGTCGGCGTGCTGCCGGGGCTCGGCGGCCCCAACGGCGTTGCGATCCTGTTGCCGCTGACCTTCACCATGGATCCGACTTCCGCCATCGTGATGCTGTCCTGCATCTACTGGGGCGCGCTGTTCGGCGGCGCCATCACCTCGATCCTGTTCAATATCCCGGGCGAGGCGTGGTCGGTCGCGACCACCTTCGACGGCTATCCGATGGCGCAGCAGGGCAGGGCGGCGGAAGCGCTGACTGCGGCATTTACCTCGTCGTTCATCGGCTCGCTGGTTGCGGTGTTGCTGATCACGTTCCTGGCGCCGATGATCTCATCCTTTGCGCTGAAATTCGGGCCGCCGGAATTCTTCTCGGTCTACCTGCTGACGTTCTGCTCCTTCGTCGGTCTCGGCCGCGAAGCCAAGCACAAGACCATCATTTCGATGTCGCTCGGGTTGCTGCTGGCCGGCGTCGGCATGGATACGGTGTCCGGGCAGTTGCGCATGACCTTCGGCTCCAGCGAACTGCTGCGCGGCATCAACTTCCTGGTCGCCGTGATCGGGCTGTTCGGCATCAGCGAAATCCTGCTGACGATGGAAGAGCGCCTCGCGTTGCGCGGCCATGCCGCGGCGATCAGCCTGCGCGTGGTGCTGAAGGTGTGGCGCGACTTGCCGAAATACTGGATCACGCTGCTGCGCTCGTCCTTCATCGGCTGCTGGCTCGGCATCACGCCCGGCGGCGCGATTGCCGCATCGTTCATGGGCTACAACCTCGCCAAGCGCTTCTCCAAGGATCCCGAAAGTTTCGGCAAGGGCCGCATCGAGGGCGTGTTCGCGCCGGAAACCGCGGCGCACGCCTCCGGCACCGCGGCGCTGCTGCCGATGCTGGCGCTCGGCATTCCCGGCTCCGGCACCGCGGCGATCCTGCTCGGCGGGTTGATGGTGTGGGGCCTCAATCCGGGGCCGCTGCTGTTCGTCGAGCACAAGGATTTTGTCTGGGGCCTGATCGCGTCGATGTATCTCGGCAACGTGGTCGGCCTGGTGCTGGTGCTGACCACGGTGCCGATTTTCGCATCGATCTTAAGGGTGCCGTTCGCCGCGGTGGCTCCGATGATCGTGGTGTCCTGCGCGATCGGCGCCTACGCCATTCAGAACGCGATGTTCGACATCTGGCTGATGCTGGGTTTCGGCGTGGTCGGCTACGTCTTCAAGAAGATCGGCATTCCGCTGGCGCCGTTCACGCTGGCGCTGGTGCTGGGCAGCCGCGCCGAGGACGCGTTCCGGCTGTCGATGATCGGCTCGGGCGGCACGGTGAAGGTGTTCTGGTCCAACGGTCTGGTCGGCTCGATCACCACGCTGGCCATCGTGCTGCTGTTCTGGCCGGTGATCGACAAGGCTTTTAGTAGCGTCGGACGGCTGTGGCGTCCGGCGAAGGCCTAATCCGCCATTGCGCGAGCGAAGCGAAGCAATCCAGTTCTTGAAGGCTGGATTGCTTCGTCGCAAGTGCTCCTCACAATGGCAGCGATGCTCACACCACCTTGCCCTGCCGCAGCGCTGCGATCTCCTGCGCGCTGAATCCGAACTCCGCGAGCACCTCCTCGGTCTGCTCGCCGAATTCCGGCGGCCGGGCGGCCATCTTGCTCGGCGTCCGTGACAGCGTCACCGGCTGGCCGACCAGGCGGATGTGGCGGTTCTCCGCGTTGGGCACGTCCTGCGCGATGCCGAGATGTTTTACCTGATCGTCCTCGAACATCTGATCCACCGAATAGATCGGCCCGCAGGGCACGCCGGCCGCGTTGAGTTCCTTGACCCAGGTGTCGGTGGATTTTGCCACGGTGAATTTGCCGATCTCGGCATTGAGCGCGTCGCGGTTCGTGGAACGCGCAGGTGCTGTGGCGTAGTCGGGGTTGGTCACAAGCTCCGGGGCGCCGAGCGCCTGCGCGCAGCGCTCCCAGATCCGTCCGCCGGTGGTGGCGATGTTGATGTAGCCATCCGAGGTCTTGAACACGCCGGTGGGGATGCTGGTCGGATGGTTGTTGCCGGCTTGCTTCGGCACATCCTTTTCCATCAGCCAGCGCGCGGCCTGGAAATCCAGCATGAAAATCTGCGCCTGCAGCAGCGAGGTCTGCACCCACTGGCCTTCGCCGGAGACCTCGCGCTCCAATAGCGCGGTGAGGATGCCCATGGCGCAGAACAATCCCGCGGTGAGGTCGGCGACGGGAATGCCGACCCGCATCGGGCCTTCGCCGGGCGCGCCGGTGATCGACATCAGCCCGCCCATTCCTTGCGCGATCTGATCGAAGCCCGGCCGCTTGTGGTAGGGGCCGTCCTGGCCGAAGCCGGAGATCGAGCCATAGACGATCTTCGGGTTGATCTTGCGCACGCTCTCGTAATCGATGCCGAGCTTGTTCTTCACGTCCGGCCGAAAGTTCTCGACGATCACGTCGGCCTGCTTCGCCAGCCGCTGAAACACCTCCAACCCCTTGGGGTCTTTCAGGTTGAGCGTCATCGCCCGCTTGTTGCGGTGCAAATTCTGGAAGTCCGAACCGCGGCGTGGGCCGCCGGGCTGTTCACCGGCTGAGTCCTCCAGCAGCGCATCGATCTTGATGACATTGGCGCCCCAGTCCGCCAGCTGCCGCACGCAGGTCGGCCCGGCGCGAACGCGGGTGAGATCGAGCACGGTGAAGCGGGACAGGGCTTTTGAGGCGCGCGGGAAAGCCATTCGAGAGAACTCCGGGGGTGCGACGAAAATTGAAGGCGCGGGCGAAAACGGGTCTATCCGATGCGCGCGGCGCCGAACCCGTCTTTTCCGTAGGCGTTGCCATTGTACAGCAGGAAATTGCCGCCCGCGCAATCGAGCCGGCTGCCATAGCAGACCATCTCCGAATCCCACCCCAAAGGCGCGACATCGATCATGGGAAGGCTGTCGCGTTGCCACGACAGGCCGTCTTTCGAGGTGGCGCTGTAGATGCGGTAGGTCTCTCCCAACCGGCGCGCGGAATAGATCATGCGATAGCCGCCATCGACCGGAGTGACCACCGGTCTCGCAATGGCGTGTTCGTTGTCGAGATAGGGCAGGCACAGCCGGTCGTCGGTCTGCCAGACCATGCCGTCGTTGCTGGTTGCATGCTTGACCGAATAATAGTGGGTCGGGGCTTCGCCCTCGGCGGCGGCCGCGACCCATTCGGTGCCGGAGATGTACCACATGCGCAGGCGGCCGTTCTCGCCGATCACCCAGGGCGCGCCGGTGAGAAACGGATCGTGATGATTGCGGCCCAGCACGGGCGCCTCGGAGAGCCTTTGAAACGTCTCGCCGCCGTCGCGCGATTCCGCGACGCCGACAAAGAAGAAAAACGGCACGGCGCGCGCCAGCGTCCAGCCGGTGTAGTACATCAGCAGCCGTCCCCGATGCGTTACCAGGCATCCCGGCATCGCGCCGCAATCGTCGAATGCGCCGAGCCGGCCTAGATCGAGCGAGGGTTTTGGCGCGGCGCCGACCACGGTGAGTCCGCCGTTGCTCACCTCGACGTCCGCCCAGGCGCCCTGCGAGCGGTTCTTCTCGTCGCGCGCGGCGAAGTGAACGCGATAGCGCGAACCCGCAAGCTCCTGCACGAACGGATTTTGACAATGCGAGCGATGCCACGGCGCGCCGGTCGGCGTGTAAACGAGTCCCAGTCTTTGGTATGTCCCAGGCATGGCTGTTCGCGTGCGCCCTTAATCGTGATGCTTCAGAAGACGGATGAACCGCAGGCTGTCGATCCCGGCGTCCGGCGTCGCCTCGACGACGTGGACCGCGCGCTCTTTGGTGTCCTGCGTGATCAGCGCGTTGGCGCCGATGAAGGATTGGCGGCCGACACGCACGCCGTTGGAGATGTTGCAGTTGCTGCCGAGATAGGCGTACTCGCCGATCGTCACATCGCCGTTGAGAACGACATGCGCCGCGAGGAAAGCATGATCGCCGATCCGGCTGCGATCGCCGATCTGGCAGCCGCTCCAGATCACCACATTATTGCCGATGGCGGCATCGAAATTGACCGACTGGTTCTCCAGGATGAAGCAGTTTTCGCCGATTTCGCAATGTCCTTTGAGCCGGTTGGACGCATGCACATAGCTCACGAAACGGTAGCCGAGCGATTTCAGCAATTGATACTTCTCGGCACGCAGCATGTTCATGCGCGACGACCCCAGCGGCACGAAGGCGAGAACGTCATCCGGCGGAAATTTTGCGACGGCTTCATCCACAGCGACGACCGGCCGGCCGTTGAAGACAGGCGCGGCGAGAAATTCGCGATCGACGATGTAGCCGGCGATTTCGTGCGGCGAATCGCCCTCGAAGTAGCGCCGCGCGGTGTCGGATCCTTTGCCGGTTCCGAAGATGACGATGCGGCGCGGCCGGTCCTCGCCGGTATATGTTGGCATCTCGATATCCTAGCCGGCTTTCCTGCACACGACGATCCAGACGTGCTCATCGATACCCCAGAAATCGTTGCGGCACGAGCCGATTTCGAAATCGGTGAACGCTGGCGACAGCGCGCCGCGAATTTCCGCCTCGGTATCGAATTTCTTCAGAATAGTTCCGTTGCGTACGCCATAGGGATCGTCCGCGATCTCCATGTGCCCGTCGCCGAGGTCCTTTGCGCCGCACAGGATGTAGGTGGTCCCGATCGGCGCGGAAAATACGAACGCGCCGCCGGGCTTCAACACGCGCGCGATCTCGCGAAGATTGTCGGAAAAGCGCGTACCGGGATCGATGTAGTAGCAGGCGTGGCAGGCTAGCACCGTATCGAAGAACTCATCGGCGTAGGGCAGGTTCTGGTTACGGCCGACTTTCAAATCGACATCGACGCCGATGCGTTTCATCCGCGCCTGCGTGAGATCGCAAATTTCCTGCGAGATTTCCACGCCGGACACCCGCATGCCGAGATTGTTCAGCAGCGGCATGTTGCGGCCGTCGCCGAAACCGATGTCGAGCACCCGTTGTCCGGGATAGCTCGGCCTGTCGGTCTTGTGCTTGGGATAGTTACCGAGAAAAGCGCGCACCACGAACTCGACGGGGTAGACGTGCTCCGGATTGCGCTGCTGATAAAACGCGCCGTAACTGTCGTCGATGCTGGAAGACGGGTTCACGTGGGAGGCATCCTGGTTTCAGAACCGGTTTCCGGTGCGGATGTGCAGCGCGATGTCGTCGGGGCGAAGAATTGGGAACAGATCGTAGTCTTCGATCAGCAGACAGCCGTCGACACAGGACACCACGAATTTCATGTCCTCAAACACCCTGCATATGATCCCGGCGCCTTGCGCCCGATAGTCCGGCAGCTCGATAAAAGACGCCTTGTTGACGGTCAGGCATTTGTTCAGCAAGAAAGAAAAGGCGGGAAAATACGGTCTTGCGTGGACGCGGATCTGGTTGCGTATTTCCGAGCGCGGTTGATGCCAGTCGATCCTGTATTGCGGCGCGATCCGGTTGTAATACGATCCGCCGGGGCCTTGCGGCCGCGATTGGATCTGCTTGCGAAGCAAGGAATCGAAATTCGCGATCAGGAGGTCGGCGCAGAGTTTCATCGAGCGGCGATAAAGCTCGTGCCCGGTCTCGTCGGGACCGATGGGATAGCACTGCTGAACCAGGATATCCCCGGTATCGATGCCCTCATCCATGTAGTGGATGGTGACGCCGATTTCCTTCTCGTTGTTGAGGATGCACCATGGCGTCGGAAACGTGCCGCGATATTCGGGCAGCAGGCCCGGATGCACGTTGATGCAGCCGAGCGGCGGAATGTCGATCAGCCGGCGCGGAAAGATGCGGGGATAATACGCGCAAATGACCAGATCGGGCGCCATCCGCTCGACCTTGGACAGGAACGCTTCGTCGAGCGCCTTTGGGATGTGCACTTCGGCGCCTTTTTCCACGCACAGATCGAGCGTCGCCCGGTAGCCGTAAATTTCGTCGCGCCGGGTGCGCTGGGTCACGACCGTCAGGTCGATATCGTCGCGGGAATGCAGATAGGAAAACACATCGTTTCCGATGTCCTGCGAGGTAAAGAGCAGCACTTTCGTCGTCATGGTTTTGGCTATTCCTTGATGAAATAGCCGCCCGGCCTGATCGAATACGACAGCTTGCGGACTTGCGGCAAAGGCTTCCCGATCTCCTTGAAATAATTTTCGAACGCGGCCGTCTCTCCCAGCCATGGCGGCGAGCCGTAGCCGTTCAGCGCGACGAGGCCGCCGGGCACCAGCAGCGGATACAGCGCGCGAAAACCGGCCAGGGTCGGCTTGTACAGGTTCACATCCATGAAGATCATCGACAGCCTTGTGCCCTGGTTGCCGTCGGCAAAGGCCTGCACCGTTTCCAGGATGTTGCCATGAATGACGCGGCAACGCTCCACGCCCGGCAGCAGATTATCCTGATTGGTCAGCCTCACCATCCGCTCCAGATAGCCGTCGGGCACGACCTTGCGGCCGACCACGTTCTCGATCCATGGCCTGGGATCGCCATCTTCCGGGGCGAAATCGCGGTAGCCGCCGCCGCTCTCGAAGCCATAGACCTTTCGCGAGCGGTCGCCCGGCACGAAGGTTTCCAGCAGCTTCGACCAGGTGAACAGGCCCGCGCCGAGAAAAACTCCTAATTCAGCAATCGATCCCGGCAGGTCCTGGATCATCCGGAACAGATCATAATCCGCCAGCAGCCGAGTCATCTCGCGCCGCCGCACGAAAGCCGGATAATTGATCATGGTCTCGGCGAGCGAGATTTCCCCGTCGCTGAGGATGGACTGCAGCTCGGCCCAGTGCTCGTCCTCGCGGTGCTGATACGATGCGCGGGCAGGGTCGATCTTCTCGGTTTTCATGGCGCGGCCCGCTGGTGAATTCGCCTGACGATGACATAGGGACGGTTTTTGGTCTCGACGAAGATTCGCGACACGTAGATGCCGATCACGCCGAGGCAGAACACGATTACCCCTCCCATAAACCAGATCGACACGATCAGCGAGGCCCAGCCCACCGCGGTATTGCGAACCAGCTTTTCCAGGATGACGAAAATGCCGAATGCAAAGGAGATAAACGATACGATCATGCCGAAGCCGACCATCAGATGCAGCGGAACGGTGCTGAAGGAGGTTATGCCGTTGAGCAAGGTAGCAAACCGCAGCAGCAGAGAGTAGCTGCTCTCGTTGCGATGGCCTTTCGCAATGGGCATTCCGGCCTGGCGGAATCCCGTGATCACCCACAACCCACCGATGAGCGTGTTGCTTTCCCGATGCAGCAGCAGCGCATCGACGTATTCGCGGCGCATCAGCCGGACGGTGCACTGGTTGACCGGTATATCGATGGAATAGAGCTTTTTGATCCAGTACCAGGCGATCTTGCCGCCGGTGCTTTCCAGCCGGTCGCCCTTGCGCCTTTCCTGAAATCCGTACACGACGTCGCAGTCGGTCGACTGCATCTTCTCCATGAACGTGCCGAGCAGCGCCGGATCTTCCTCGAGGTCGCTGTCGATCAGGAAGCACAGCTCTCCCTTCGCATGGTCGAGCCCGGTCATCAAAGCCTTGTGGTGCCCGAAATTGCGCGACAATTCGACCACGCGAACACGGCCGTCTTTGGCCGCCAGCGCGCAGGCGATGTCGAGCGACGTGTCGGGCGAGCCGTCATCGACCATCACGATCTCGTAGTCGTCGGTAATGCGGCTGGCTGCTTCCGATGCGCGCCGGTAAAATTCTTCGACAAAGGCTGCCGACTTATAGAGCGTGGTGACGACTGAAAGCCTCATCGCTGCTCCGCCTGCTCCAGCAGCGCCTTCGCCGCTTTGCGATCGACTTTGCCGTTGGCATTGCGCGGCAGTTGATCGAACTGAACCGCCTGGGCCGGCCGCATATAGGCCGGAAGCTTCTCCCGGCAAAATGCAAAGACTTCCTCCGCGACCACGGCGCGATCGGCCATATAGGCTACCGCGATTTCGCCGCCGTCGGCGCCGGCAAGCACCACGGCGACGGCGCGCCGAACGTCGGGGACGCTCTGCACCGCAAGGTCGATCTCTTCGAGTTCGATGCGATGGCCGCGGATTTTCACCTGATTATCGACCCGGCCCTGAAACCAGAGACGCCCCTGTTCGTCCTCGCGCACGCGATCGCCGGAACGATAGTAGATCGCGCGGGTTTTGTCCTGCCGCGGATCCTGACAAAAACGCGCCGCGGTTTCCTCCGGGTTGGCATAATAGCCCAACCCGACGCAGGGGCCCCCGATCCACAATTCCCCGGCCTGCCCGCGGGGCAGGGGGGCCTGCCGATGGTCCAGCACCGCATAGGTGAAGTCGGGGTGCATTGCTCCCAGCGGCGGGAATTCGTCGTCAGGAGCGGTCAAGGTTTCCGGCGTGATTTCGATGCTCGAGCAAATGCAGCTGGTTTCAGTGGGGCCGTAGACGTTGATGAGGCGGGCGCGGTTCGAAAAACGCCTATGAAAATCGCGCAGCTTGCCGATCGGGTAGCCTTCGCCGCCGAACTGGAACGTGCGGATGTCCGGCAACGCCTCCGGCGTCAGCAAACCAAGCTGGTCGAGAATCAGAAACAAGGTCGGCACCGCGAACATCACGGTCGCGCGCCCCGTGCGGATCGTTTTGACCCAGCTTGCCGCGTTGGTGATTTCGGAGGTCTCGACCGGCACCAAAGCCGCGCCGTTCAGCAATCCGCAATAGATGTCGAACACCGAATTGTCGAAATGCAGCGGGTTGATATTAGTGAAACGTTCGCGCGGCGAAGCGCGCACCATGTCGCGCGCCCATGTCATCAGGCTCAAGACGCCTTGATGGGGGATGACGGCGCCCTTCGGCTCTCCCGTGGAGCCCGACGTAAACATGATGTAGGCCGGATCGGTGCCGGCCGCAGTCGAGAGGCTTGCGTCGCCCGCGATCCGGTCGAACGGCGCAAGCCACGCTTCGGCGTCATCTCTTGCAAGGGTCAGCGCTTCGCCGAATGGATTGGACGTTGCGGCTTCGCTGAACAGGATTTTCGGCCGCAGCCGGCCGACCATTCGCGCGCTGCGCTCGGGCGGATTGTTCGGATCGAGAAATACATATGGCGCGCCAAGCCGCAGGCATGCCAGCAGCAGCGCGTAGGCGGCGCGGCGTTTGGGCAATTGCAGGGCGACCACGTCGCCGTGGCCGACGCCGCGGCCGGCCAGCGCCGCCGCGCAGCGCAACGCGAGGTCCCTTAACTCTCCGAACGAAGTGATGCCGTCGCCGAAGATCAGCGCCGGGGCCGCGGGATCTGCATCTGCGTGCGCCGCGAACGCATTCCACAAATTGGTCATCAGAGCCGCAAGCCTCCGTCCAACTTCACAATCGTGCCGTTGGCGAACTGGTTGGCTGCGAGAAATTCGACGGCGCCGATGACGTCTTCGACGCGGCCGAGACGGCCAAGCGGCGTGTTCTGCGCAAGGGCCCGCAGCCGTTCGTCTGCGACCGCGGTCCTGGTTGTGGCGACATCGATGAAGCCGAGCGCAACGGCGTTGACGCGCACGCCAAGCGGCCCCAACTCGATGGCCATGGTGCGCGTCAGGCCCTCGATGCCGGCTTTTGCGGCGCCATAGGCAGCCTGACCCGCATTGCCCTGGCTTGCGATCGAGGAAAAATTGACAATCGATCCGCCGCCGCGCCGGACCATGCGCGCTGCGACTTGGCTGGCGACGACAAATGGCGCGGTGAGATTGGCATCGGTGACGGTGCGCCATGACTCGAGACTGTGGGTAACGAATTTGGCGCCGCGCAATGCCAGTACCGGTTCATTCCAGATCAGGCCGACGGCATTGACCAGCAGCGCGATCTCTTCATTGGCAGGGATTGCGTCGGCGAGTGCCTGCCGCACGTCGGCCTCGATCAGAAGATCGACGGTCCGCGCCGTCATGCCCGGCGCCGGCGCCTCAAACGTTCGGTCAAGGCCGAGCACCCGGTGGCCCTTTGAAGCGAAATGCGACGCGAGCGCGCCGCCGAGCGCGCCGCCGGCGCCCGAGACAACCACCCATTGGTCGTTCGTCAGCGCCATGGACTCAGGCGGCTTTCAGCAAGCGATCGACATCGTCGACCGATTGCAACTTCTCGATGTCGTTTTCCGTCAGTTCACGCCCAACGATTTCTTCGAGCCGCAGCACGAGCCGGACTCCCTTAAGCGAATCCCATCCGTCGAGTTGCGCCAGCAGGACGTTGTCCGATGGAACGGCAGCCTTGCTGCGCAAAACCTCTGCTATCAACTCGCGCGCGTGCATTGGCCCCTCTGAGCTTCACAACCGGTGGCTAAGTAAAACGTCTTGCTTTGCAGCACCTTACGGCGCGCCCCCTAGGCGAACTATCGGACCGAATTTTCATAGGCCAATTAGCCCGGAGCCGCAAATACGGTGCGGGCTATCCGGCGGCCGCTGCAATCTGATGTAGTGGAGTTTCATCTTTGTCTCAGGCAACGTGTCGTCGTCTTCACCATTTCAGGGCTCGAAAAAAAACACATTTCGATATTGAACCTTTGCTGGATTTTCCGGACCTATCCAAAGCGGCATTCTGTCTCGCGCCAGCACCGAAGGCAATTTGCAGTTCCGTCTTGATTTAGTGCAGAATTTTTGCTGTTTGGGGGCGGCTGTCGTAAAACGCGTAAAATAACAAACTACAAGCGAACGAACTGGGGTAGGGTTGGCGACACTTTTCAAGGCATTCATTTGACACAATGTCGCCACGGCGACCGTTTCCAGGCTTAAGAACCCGGCCCTACCATCGTGATTTTGACACGGCTGAGCGAATCTCAGCGCACACAAGGAGGTAGATCATGCGTCGTATTGCTTCACTCGCTATTGCTGCGGGATTTTTCGTTCCATTGCTGGCTTCGGCACCGGCCAGCGCTCAAGCGACCCGCACCTGGGTCTCCGGCGTCGGTGATGACGTCAATCCGTGCAGCCGCACCGCGCCCTGCAAGACCTTCGCCGGCGCGATTTCGAAAACCGCCGCGGGCGGCGAAATCAATTGTCTGGATCCGGCGGGCTTCGGTGGCGTGACCACGATCAAGGCGATGACGTTCAACTGCGGCTACACGCTTGGATCGGTTCTGGTCGCGGGCGGCCCCGGCATCACGATTAATGCCGGCGTGAACGATAGGGTGAGCATCAGGGGCATCCAGCTTCAGGGCCTTAACCAGACCGTCACCCCCGGCACCATCGGCATCCGCATCCTGGGCGCCAAGTCGGTTTCCATCGAGGACAGCGTGATCAGCAATTTTAACCTGCAGGGCATTCAGGACTCCCGCACTGCCGGTACTACCGAGCTTTTCATCCGGAACACGGTGATCAGCCATAACAACTCAAGCGGCATCGGTTTGGGGGCGACCAACACCAGCAGAACCTCAATCGAGAACGTGTCCTCGATCAACAACCTGTTCGGCGTAGCCGCCACTACAGGAAACAGTGTGATGATCAAGCGCTCGGTATTCGCCGGTAATACCGGTTCGGGGATCGAGGCTGACGTCGGGGCTCAGATTAGCGCCGATGACTGCCAGATCACCAACAACAACAACGGCCTCGAGCCCAACGGCACGATCCGGCTGTCGAATTCGGACATTACGTTCAACGCCACCGCCGTCCTCGGGGCGAGCGGCCAAACCTATGGCAACAACCGCATCGCCGGCAACGCCGCCGTGGGTAACGCTTTGACCGCGGCAGTCCCTGCTCAGCAGTAACAAACGCGGTAGCCGATCTCCGCTCGCCGCCATCAGGCGAGCGGAGACGACAAAACAAAATCCCGGACAGGCAATGCTGCCGGGATGTCTTGCCCGAACAGGGTAGGGCCGGTGAGAATTTTCGAGGCATTGATTTGACACAATGTCGCCGCGGCGACGTTTCCGAGCTTAAGGACCCGGCCTTACCATCGTGACTTTGAAACGGATGAGCGAATCTCAACGCACACAAGGAGGTAGATCATGCGTCGTATTGCTTCACTCGCTATTGCTGCAGGATTTTTCGTTCCATTGCTGGCTTCGGCACCGGCCAGCGCTCAAGCGACCCGCACCTGGGTCTCCGGCGTCGGTGACGACGTCAATCCCTGCAGCCGCACCGCGCCCTGCAAGACCTTCGCCGGCGCGATTTCGAAAACCGCCGCGGGCGGCGAAATCAACTGCCTGGATCCGGCGGGCTTCGGCGGCGTTACCACGATCAAGGCGATCACGCTCAACTGTGCTGGTTATACGCTTGGAGGGATTCTCGCCTCAGGTGGCCCCGGCATCACCATCAAC
Organism: uncultured Alphaproteobacteria bacterium; assembly: GCA_963710045.1. GTDB lineage: Bacteria > Pseudomonadota > Alphaproteobacteria > Rhizobiales > Xanthobacteraceae > Bradyrhizobium. The sequence continues at coordinate 12,898 of CAVPZO010000031.1, forward strand.
GCCGGCGTGAACGACCGGGTGAGCATCAGGGGCATCCAGATCAATGGCGTCAATCAGACCGCCAATCCCGGCACGATCGGCATCCGGATTCTGGGAGCCAAGTCGGTTTCCATCGAGGACAGCGTGATCAGCAACATGAACCTGCAGGGCATTCAGGACTCCCGCACTGCCGGTACTACCGAGCTTTTCATCCGGAACACGGTGATCAGCCATAACAACTCAAGCGGCATCGGTTTGGGGGCGACCAACACCAGCAGAACCTCAATCGAGAACGTGTCCTCGATCAACAACCTGTTCGGCGTAGCCGCCACTACAGGAAACAGTGTGATGATCAAGCGCTCGGTATTCGCCGGTAACACCAGTTCGGGGATCGAGGCTGACGTCGGGGCTCAGATTAGCGCCGATGACTGCCAGATCACCAACAACAACAACGGCCTCGAGCCCAACGGCACGATCCGGCTGTCGAATTCGGACGTTACGTTCAACGCCACCGCCGTCCTCGGGGCGAGCGGCCAAACCTATGGCAACAACCGCATCGCCGGCAACGCCGCCGTGGGTAACGCTTTGACCGCGGCAGCCCCTGCTCAGCAGTAACAAACGCTGCAGGCATCGCTCTTTCTCTCGCTCTTATCCCTGAGCGGCGAATAGGAGCGGAACAGCAAAATAGACCTCGGGCAGCAGTGCCCGAGGTTTTTTTATTTGCGCAGCTTCGTCATTGTCGCCGGCCGATGTAGCTTGTTCCGGACCTGTCTACCGCATCATCCACCAGGCCAAAGAAATCACCGGTTATGTGTAGCGCCGCTTTGCCGTCTCCTCGTCCGCCTACGAAGGCCTCACACTACCACGGACCGAGCTTCCGAAATGCGCTGGCCATCTATACGGTCTTGTTTTTTGCATTGATCCATCCGTTCTGGCTGTTTGGCGAGGTGATCGTTCCGTATCGGCTGACCTCGGAGATTGGGACGCCGCACCTGGCGCCCTCAACAAATATCGAAAACACCAAATTTTCCGATTACTGGTACGGCTTCATTCCGGAAATCCGCGAGCATCTCCAACTACGGCGCTCGGGCTGGCTCGCGCTATGGACAAACCAGACCGAACTCGGCAGGCCACTTTTTCACGGCTGTTTCAGTCCGGCCTACGCTCCGACCAGGCTGCTCCTCAACATCACGGATAGCCCCCATTGGGTATTGACGCTTTTGTCGCTCGGCACCTGCTTCCTTGCCGGGCTGTTCGTGCTGCTGTTGTGCAAGGAACTGGCGCTGCAACCGGTCGCCGGACTGGTGGCAGGTGGAAGTGTCGCGGCGGCGCCGCTGATGATGTATTGGCTGACATTTCCGATGTTTCTTTCGGTGGTGTGCTGGTCTGCCGGATTGCTCTATGCGCTGACGCGAATGGCAAGGAAGGTCGACCTCATCCGCTGCGCGGTTCTCGCATTCAGCTCCTATAGCCTGCTGATGACCGCCTACCAGCAGGCCATCGTATTCGAGGCGTATGTATTGACGGGCTTTCTGTCGTGGCTGGTTTATCGCCGCCGACAGTCAATGGGCACGGCTTCGGCGATCCGCTATTTGAGCGCGGTAGCCGCGTCCGGCGTGACCGGGATCGTGCTGGCCTTGCCCACTTATGTCGACCTCGCCGCCGCCGCGGCGAACTCTTCCCGCATGGCGCCGGATATATCGTTTTTCCTGGAAACCCTGCCCACAATAGACTCCTTCATGGCGTTGATCCGCATGGTCGCGCTCGGCACCTTCCCGGAACTGACTGAAAATCCGGTCTCACCCTCATTCCCGTTTTTCTATGACGGATTGAGCATCACGCCGCTCATTCTCTTTCTCGCGTTTTTCAGCCTGCTGCGATGCTGGCGTGAAACCTGGGGCTGGTGGCTTGCAATCGTGCTGGTGTGCGCTTTTGCGTTCATTCATCCGCTCTACGCGTTCGCCGTGCGGTACATGGGTTTCAACCTGTCGCGCGGAACCCCGTTGGGGACCATCATGCTGCCGCTTACCATCATCTCGGCCTACGGTGTGAATGCATTGGCTGTGCAATTCCGCTTCAGGGCCGCTACCGTTGGACTGGCGATCGCCGGGACGTTGGCCTGCTTCGCCGTCGCATTGTGCTTCTACTGGACGGCGCCGGTGGGCATCAGATGGGGCGCCGTTCTGGCAACGCTCGTTGTGGCCGGCCTTCTCACGCGCCAACTCAGCACATTTCGGCCTGCTTCCCTGATCGCTGCGCTGGCGGTGGTAGGAGCATATGTGTCCTTTCCCCTGATGCTGCGGCAACCTGCGGCGGCGTTGAGGGTGACGTCGCCCGTTGTGGAAAAGGCCATCGAATCCATTGTCCCCGGCTCGCGCTTCGCAATGGCCGCGCCGAGGTCCCGCGTGCTGCCGCCCAATATGAACGAGATCTTTGATCTAGCGTCGGTTCACAGTTACGACAGTTTATCGTCCCGCCGCTACCAGACACTGATCCGTGGCCTCGGGGGCGTAACCGAGACTTATGGGCGATCGAATGGAATGATTTCGCCTGACTACGACAGCCAGCTATTCTGGATGAGCAATATCTCGCTGATGATTTCGCCGGATCCGCTCAGCCATCCCAACCTGAAGCATATCGGCGACGAAGGGCCGCTGCATTTCTATCAAACCGTCAACCGCATGGGTTGCTGCCTGCAGGTGGACCGATCTGACCGGATCGACGCCGATGGAGTCGAACTACGCGATCGCGAAGGATTCAAGATCGATCTCCCAACACAGACCGGGCAGGACGGAGACCTGCTGGAATTCGAGGTAAAGGCGCGGCCAGGCTCGCTCCTGGTGCTCAGCCAGCAGTATCACTCGCAGTGGCGGGCCTTCGTCCGGACGTCCGCGGGATGGGTTGCCGCGGCGACCGTTCCCGTCAACGGCGCTTTTCAAGGTGTCGTGCTTCCCGCGGAAGCCCGGACGGTTCGGCTTCAGTTCCTTCCCTTTGTACGCTTCGCCTGGCTCGCACATGTTTTTTGGGCAATCGTTCTGGTAATTCTTGCGGTGCAGGCGATGAGTTCGTATTTGATGCCCGGTCGCGCAAGCCCGAAGGATACACAAGGCCGCTCGTCCATGTTCCGGCGGTGAGTGACGCTTTGCGCATATGTATCATTCAGTCTTGTTACGTGCCGTGGAAGGGTTTTTTCGACCTTATCGGCCGTTGCGATGAATATGTGGTGCTCGACCGCGCGCAGTATGTGAAGCGGCATTGGCACAACCGCAATCGCATCAAGACCGCCAAGGGCGTCGAGTGGCTCACCATCCCGGTGCTCACCAAGGGCCGGCTCGACCAATCGATCGACCAGGTCGAAATCGAAAAGCCATGGGCGGACAAGCACTGGCGTGCAATCGAATTGGCGTACAATCGCGCTGCCTTCTTCGAGGATCTCGCGCCCACTGTAAAGGGCTGGTACGAACGCGCGGACCGGCAGGCACGGCTGACCGACGTGAACGCGATCTTCATGCACGGCATCGCCGGGCTGCTCGGACTCTCGACCCGCATCGTTGGGGATGCGTCCTACCCGGCGGACGGCCTCAAGACGGAACGACTGCTGGCGATAGCGCGCGCGGCGGGCGCCGACCGCTACCTCAGCGGCCCTTCGGCCCGGGCGTATTTCGACGAGGCCTTGTTCGCGTCGGCGGGAATAGCGACGGAATGGATGAGCTATGAAGGCTATCCGGAATACAAGCAGCTTCACGGTGGATTCGAGCACGAAGTGAGCGTGCTCGACCTGCTGTTCAACATCGGACCCGAGGCGGCGCGTTACCTGAAGCCGCGCAATTAATTAAAACTCCGCAGATCGTGCGCCCGCACAACGCTGCGGCGCGTTGACGCGGGTTGTGAACCAACGAATTTCAACCGCGACCAACCAGCAGGCCTTTCTCGGCCTATGAGGCGACCGCACGGGTTTTGCCCGTGATCGGAAAAGTTGTGTGTCAGTTTTGCTGTCCCAAACTTCGTTCTAATCGCCTGCACGCGGTAATTTCCGGAGTGCTCCCGAACAACAAGCGGTTCTCAAGCCTAATCGGAGGTTGAATATGCATAACAAATCAAAGCTATTGGCCGTTGTCGGAACGACACTTGCCGTTTTTGCATTGTCGGCGCCGGCTCATGCCCAGGCAACCCGGACCTTCGTTTCAGGAGTTGGCAATGATGCCGACCCGTGCAGCCGTACCGCGCCCTGCAAGACCTTCTCCGGCGCGATCTCGAAAACCTTCATCAACGGTGAGATCGACTGCCTCGATCCGGGCGGCTTTGGCACCTTGACCATCACAAAATCCATCACCATCGATTGCAGGCACACCCAGGGATCGATTCTGGCGAGCGGCACCACCGGCATCACCGTCAACATTCCAGTCAATGCCAACGATCCGTTCAGGACAGTGCGGATTCGAGGCCTCAGCATCAATGGTACCGGCTCATCGGGAGCCGTCGGCACGCGAACCGGCTTGAGAGGCATCAACATTCTGCAAGCCTTGACGGTCATCGTCGAGGACACCGTGATCTCCGACTTTTCGCTGCAAGGCATCTCGGACACGAGGTCTACCGCTGGCGGCAAGCTCTTGATCCGTAATTCAGTGGTCAGGAACAATACCGGCGCCGGCATCGGCGTCGCCGGAGCGGCCACCAACAACATTTCGCTCGAAAACGTTCACTCGATCAATAATGGCTTCGGCGTCGCTGCCGGCAACGCCAACAACGTCGGCATCGCCCGCTCGGTATTCTCCGGCAACACCACGGCCGGTGTCGAAGGGGACGCGGGCTCCCAGATCGGTCTGGACGACTCGCTTGTTTCAGGGAATGCCACCGGTCTGCAGAGCAACGGCACGATGTCGATCTCCAATTCGGAAATTTCTTTCAACACCACGGGCATTACCGGAGCGACCACTTCGTTCGGAAATAACCGGATCTTCGGCAACACCGGCGCGGGCACCGTTCCCACTCTCGGCGCCGCCTCGTCCGATCACGGTCAGCAGTGACACGACCTCTCCACCTCCCGTCCATCGGCAAGACCGCACGGGAGAACCAATTGAAAAGGGAAACTTCGGGCGGCAACCCGCCCAGGCACAACATTTCTCAAACCCAATTCGGGAGAATGAATATGAATAACACATCAAAACTGTTGGCCCTTGCCGGAACCACGCTCGCGCTTTTTGCAGTGTCGGCGCCGGCTCACGCCCAGGCGGTGCGAACCTGGGTTTCAGGTGTCGGCAGCGATCTCAATCCGTGCAGCCGCACCGCGCCCTGCAAGACCTTCGCCGGCGCGATTTCGAAGACGTTCATCAATGGTGAGATCGACTGTCTCGATCCGGGCGGCTTCGGCACCATAACCATCACCAAGTCCATCACCCTCGATTGCACCGGAACACTCGGCTCGATTCTCGCCAGCGGTACCACCGGCGTCGTCATCAATATCCCCGTCAGCGCCAACGATCCGCTCCGCACCGTGCGGCTGCGCGGCCTTAGCATCAACGGTACGGGTGCATCGGGGACCATCGGGACGCGAACCGGCGTTCGCGGCGTCAGAATTCTGGACGCCGCGGTGGTGGAGATCGAGGACACCGTGATCTCGGACTTCGCGACGGCGGGCGTTCAAGAACTCCAGAACCAGCACGGGAGGCAAGCTGCTGATCAGGAATTCGGTGATCCGGAATGTTACCGCCACCGGCATCGGCGCCGGCGGGGCGAACCCCAACAACGTCTCGCTCGAAAACGTCCATTCGATCAACAACGGCTTCGGTGTTGCCGCCGCCACCGGCAACAGGGTCAGCATCAAGCGGTCGGTATTCTCCGGCAACACCCTGGCCGGTGTCGAAGCCGACGCCGGGGGCCAGGTCGGCCTCGATAATTCGCTTATCACCGGCAACGCCGCCGGTCTGCAAAATTCCGGAACGATGTCGTTCGCCAATACGTCGATTTCCTTCAACAATCAGGGAATTTCCGGAACTACCACTTCGTTCGGGAACAACCGCATCTTCGGCAATGTTATACCGGGCACCGCTCCGAGCGTCGGTGCGGCCACGACGGATCACAGCCAGCAGTAATAACGGCTTGTTCCTCCCGTCCAACTGCAGTCCAGGACGGGAGGAATTTGGAAAACGGAAGCCTCGGGCGCCGCCCGGGGCTTTTGTTGTTTTCAGGCGCATCGCCGCGCGCCGCCCCCATTATCATTAACGGCGCGCCAGGGCGCCGCGGTATGGATTTTCCCGAGCCGCACGATTAGTGTGCCTCGCAACCGGCGCGAGACAGGGATTGGCGATGAACAAAGGCTGCAGCGATCACGACGATCCCGACTGCGCGACCCGGCGCGGCCGGTCGATAGCCGATCGCTTGAGACAAACCCTCTTCATCGCATCGGCCGCGGTGGTGCTGTTGATGTCGGCCGGCAATTTTGCCGAAGCGGCGACGTTCCGGCAGGGCGTGTCCGCCTTCAACCGCCAGGACTATCTGCTCGCAGCGCAAAATTTCTTCCCGCTGGCCGAGCGGGGCGATCCCGCGGCGCAGAGCTATCTCGGCTTCATGTTTGAAACCGGCCGCGGCGTTCCACGCAATTATACGGAAGCCGCGATGTGGTACCGCCGTGCGGCGGAGCAGGGCGACAGCCTCGCGCAATACTCGCTCGGCCTGCTGTACGACAAGGGGCAGGGCGTGCCGCAGGACATCGTCGAGGCCAACAAATGGCTGAACCTGTCCACCGCCGCCGCGCCTCGCGGCGCCCGTGAAGCGCGGGCGCGCCTGCGCGACGCCGTAACCACCAAGATGACCCGCGGAGAAATCGCCCGCGCCCGCCTGCGCGCGCTGGAGTGGGTGCCGACGCGGGAACGCTGAGTCCTCATCCGGGCTACAAGGCTACAAGCCGCGCACAAACATATCGATCTCATCGACGCTCCCAAGCCGCGTCACCGCTTTGCCCTCCAGCTCCGCCTCCGCGCACATGCTGCGGATATCCGGCAGCCAGCCTTGATCGACCTCCCACATCGTCCTGAACAGCTCCCGCGTCGGCGGCATTTCCGCCGAGCCCGCAGGGGGCGCGTCGAGCCGCCCCTGCGTCCAGGCAATCTGCCGTTCCGCCGCGAGCCAAAAATGCATCCACAGCGGCATGTCGATCAAAACGATTTCGGTTGAACGGGCCAGTCTTTCCGCAATCGAAGCCTGGCGGCCGAGGCCGTCGATCACCCAGCGGTCCTGCGCGACGATCTCGGCATGCCCGCGCGCATAATCAGCCTCCGGCGTCAGTTGCCAGCCCTGCTGCCAAAGCAACCGGTCCACCTCGATGAGAGGAAGCTCGCGACGGCGCGCGAGATGACGCGCAAGCGCCGACTTGCCGCCCGCCGCATTGCCAATGACGACGATCCTGGCCACGATGAATGAAAGCTCCGGCGATGAAAGCGCACTCTAACCCAGCAGCGCCTCGATCAGCCAGCCGATCCAGATCGCGGGCGCGAGGAACAGCCCAAAGGGGAGAAACTCGGTCGCTTTGAGCGGGCGTTTGCGGAAGTACCCGTTGGCGACATAGGCGCCGAGCGCCGACAGCGTGGCGAGTTCGATCACGGCAAAGATCGTCGTCCAGCCGAGCCAGGCGCCGGCGACTGCGGCGAGTTTTATGTCGCCGAGCCCGAGCCCGTCGCGGCCGCGCCATCGCCGATAGCCGATCATCAGCGCCAGAAACGGCACCGTGATCGCGGCGGCCCGCAACGCCGCCCAGATCACGCCGAGCCAGCCCGCGTCCGGTCCGACGGTGCCGGCGCGCAGCAGCGCCAGCGCGAAAGCCGCCGCCGTCAGTTCGTTGGGAATGATGTAGCGGCGGGAGTCGGTGATCGCGATCGCTGACATCAACAGGCCAAGGAACGCGCCGAACAGTCCCTCCGCACCGGGAGACGCCAAAAGGCTGGCGCCGACTGCAACGACCACTGCGAAGCTGAGGAATGGCGGCAGGCTGGCGCGAATGCCGGAAGCGTCGATCACGCGATCAGCGCGGGACCTGAGGTGCGGGCAGCACGACGACCGGGTTGCTGGTGCCGACCAGCCGGCTGTTCATCTTGCTGCGCATTTCTTCGGCGATGACATGCGCATCGACGGCGTCCTTGATCACGGTCGGGCGGATGAACAGGATCAGCTCGGTCCGGGTCCGCAATGTATTCTGATGAGAGAACGCGTCGCCGACGCCAGGGATCGAATCCAGCAGCGGAATGCCCTGCCGGGTCTTGTTCTGGGTTTCGCTGATCAGGCCGGCGAGCAGCACGGTCTGGCCGCTGGTGACCGCAATCGAACTCTTCACCCGCCGCTGCGATATCGTCGGCGTCAGCGATGCCGCGCTGCCCGCCGCGACGTTGCTGATCTCCTGCTCGATATCGAGCACGATATTGCCGTTGGCGTTGGCGCGCGGCAGCACGCGAAGAATGATACCGGTGTTCTTGTAGTCGATGGTGTTCACCACCGTGTTGTTCGCAGTCAGCACGGTCGCGGTGCCGGTCGAGAACGGCACCTGGTCGCCGACCTGCAAGGTCGCCGCCTGATTGTCCAGCACCACCAGCGACGGGTTGGACAGCACCTTGACATTGGTCACGCCGTGCAGCGCATCGAGGATGACGCGCGGTGAATTCTCGGACCCGATCAGGAAATTGAAGCCGGGAAGTACGCGTCCCAGCAGCGCGCCGGCGGCGGCATCGACGGCCGTGGCGGGGAGGTCGAGTCCCGAGCCGCTGCTGGGGGATACCCCTGAGATCGTATTGGAGATCGAGCCTTTCCGGCTGGCCAGGAAGAACTGCACGCCGTAGTTCAACTGGTCGTTCAACGTGACTTCGGCGATGGTCGCCTCGATCGCGATCTGGCGCTGCGGCCGGTCGATCTGCCGGATGGTCTGCTCGACCACGCGCTGCGATTCGGCGCTGGCATAGACTAGCACGGCGTTGTTGGTGACGTCGGCGGTGATCCGCACGTTCGGCAGGATGGCCGAACCGCTCCCCGATCTTCCGCCGCCTCCGAGCGGCGCCCCCACCGGGTAATCCTGTCCGCCCGGCGCAGCACCCGCGGCCGGAGCGGCACGCGTGTTCAAGGGCATCGAGACGGATGCGGTCGGCACGGCGCCGGAGGCTCCGCTGGACGGCGGCAGCCCGCTTAACGCGGCGACGGCGCCTCCGCCGGGGGATGACGACACCGAAATGCCGGCGCCCGGCGAAATCTGGCTCGATGCATTGTCGAGGGTTGCGCCCTGGCCGCCGCCGAGCAGCATTTCATTGAGCAGCGCTACCACCAGCTTTGAATTGCCGTAGCGCAGCGGATAGGCCTTGAGATTGACGCCCTGGGTGTCCGATTGGTCGAGCCGGGCGATCCAGACGCCCGCGCGCTTGAGGTGTTCGGGTTTCTGGCTGACCACGAGAATGGAATTCAGCCGGCCGATCGACTGGAACTTGATCATGCTCTGGCTGAGGCCGCCTTCGCCGGAATCCATGATCTTCTCTATTTCGGAGATCACCGGTTCAGGCGTCGAGTTGCGGACCGGGAAAATCCCGACCGACTGGCCACGCATCCAGTCGGCATCGAAGGAGAGGATGGTGTCGATCGCCGCACCGCGGTCGGAACCGCTGCCGGTGATGATCAGGGTGTTGCGCCCGGTATCGGGCCGCATTGTCGTGGCCTTGACGCCGAACGCATCCAGCAGCTTGAAAACGGTCTGCGCGGATACGTAGCGCAACGGCACCACGCTGATGCCATGGCCGGCTTCCGCGGCGCCGGCCCGGTCGACGCCGCTATGCACGGCTTCGTTGGCCGGCAGCAGGCGATAGCCGCCGCTGCGGTCGCGCACCAGCGCCACGTTGGACATGCGCAACGCATTTTCGAGCACGTACAGCGCGTCGGCTTTCGCAATCGGGCGCACCGAGGCCATCGTAATGGTTCCCTGGACGCGGGGATCGATGGTGTAGCCGACGCCCAATACGTCACCGAGGATGACCTTTGCCACCGTGGCGACCGGCGCGTTCTCGAAATTGAGGTCGTAGCCCGAGCCGGAACCGACGCCGTCCCGCTCGGTGAGCGCCGCGCCGGGCGGCGGCGTGCCGTCGCTGAGGTAGATCGCGGCCTGCTTGTCACCTGCACCCGGCTTGAGCGCCCTCGCGCCGGTATCGGCGGCGGTCTGGCGCGGCAGCAGGTCGAGCGAGCGGATCCTGTCGGAGACGTCCTGGGCGCGGGGATCCTTCGGATTGCTCTCGATCGACTGGTCGGCCGTCACAATGCAGGCGGTGAGCAGGATCGAGGACAAAAATAGAACGAGCGTTCCGGTCAACCCTGAACGCAGGCGCCAAAGCGGGTGGACCACTTTCAACAAAATACGCCTACCAACGCTGACGGTGAATCGAAAAAGGGTTGCCCGGCCGAACTGTTAACGACGCTCAAAATTGACAGCACAATTATGTTTTTGCTAGGTAATATGTCAAGAGTAAAGGCTTCGGCCGTGCGATAAGCTGTTGCTTTCCGGTAACAAGGTTAGCGTTGTGAATTCGATGCGAGACCTTTCTGCAGAGACCTTCCGGCAGCACCTCCTCGAGAAATATTCATTGCCGCCGAAGGCGCGTGCGCGGGTCGAAAATCCCGCCAATTCGACCCTGGCCCGGCCGCTCCGCGAGTTGTGGGAGGCGACCGATCTGTCGGCCGCCGAGTTCGCCGACGAGGTTTCGGATTACTGGGGCGTGGTGCGGCTCAGCCTTCCCCAATTGCTCAACAGCACGCCATGCCTCGACGGATTTTCGCGGCGCTTTCTGCGTGAATCCACCATCTTCCCGGTCCGCGCGCCCAATGGTGGCTATCGGCTGGCGGTGGCCGATCCGTCCGACACTGCGGCCATCCGCGCCGCCGAAATCGTATTCGGCGCTCCGGTCGAGGTCGCGGTCGCCTCATTCGAGGACATCACCACGGTGCTCGACCAGCGCGTCGAAGCCGGCGAGGCCAGCACCGAGGAGGGCTCAAAAGGATCGACGCAACAATCCGACGACGACATCGAGAGCCTGCGCGATCTCGCCAGCGGCGCGCCGGTGGTGCGCGCGCTCAACGATTTGCTGGAGCGCGCGGTCGAGCTGCGCGCTTCCGATATCCACATCGAACCGTTCCGCACCGGGCTCGTGGTGCGCATGCGCGTCGACGGCCTGCTGCGCGCGATGAACGCTCCGTCGGGCATTCCCCCGCAGGCGCTGATCTCGCGGGTGAAGATTCTCGCAGGCCTCAACATCGCCGAACGGCGGTTGCCGCAGGATGGTGCGGCGCGCGTCCGCGTCAGCCGCGCCGAACTCGATGTCCGCGTCGCGACCATGCCGACGCAGCATTCGGAAAGTGCCGTGATCCGCTTGCTGCCGCGCGACCGCGGCCTGCTCGAAATGAGCAAGCTCGGCCTCGGCCGCAGGGATGAGTCGGTTATGACCAAGCTGCTGGCGCTGCCGCACGGCATGATCGTGGTGACCGGCCCGACCGGCAGCGGCAAGACCACGACGCTGGCGACCATGCTGTCGATATTAAACGAGCCAACCCGCAAAATCCTGACCATCGAAGATCCGGTTGAGTACGAAATTCCCGGCATCAACCAGTCGCAAGTAAAACCGTCGATCGGGCTCACCTTTGCCACCGCGATGCGCTCCTTCGTCCGCCAGGATCCGGACGTGATCATGGTCGGCGAAATCCGCGATGCCGAGACCGCGCATATCGCGATCCACGCCGCATTGACCGGCCATCTCGTGCTGACCACGCTGCACACCGAGACCGCCGCGGCCGCGGTGCCGCGCCTGATCGACCTCGGCATCGAGGGCTTCCTGCTGAAATCGACGTTGCGCGCGGTGGTGGCGCAGCGGCTGGTGCGGATGCTGTGCGATCGCTGCAAGGTGCCGCACAAATTGACGCAAGCCGATATCGAGAACGACCCGCGCTTCGCCGTGATCGGCTTCAACGCCGGCGAGACGATCCACGAAGCCGGCGGTTGCGAACGCTGCGGCGGCACCGGCTATCGCGGCCGCAACGGCGTGTTCGAGATACTTGAGATGTCCGACGAGGTCAGGAAACTGATCGGGCCGCAGACGGATTCGCACACCATTGATACCGCGGCGATGCGCGGCGGCATGACCACCATGCTGGCGGACGCCGTCGCCAAGTGCCGCTCCGGGATGACCACCGTGCCCGAGGTCTTCCGCGTCACGACCATTCGGTAGACCGATGCCGAACTATCGCTATCGCGCCATGAACAGCAGCGGCGAATTGGTCTCCGGCGCGATCGCCGCGCCCGCTCCGGGCGATGTCGCGGCACGGATCGAACGGCTCGGTCTGGTGCTGGTCGACAGCGTCACGCTCGAGGAGGGCGGCTCGGGGCAAAGCGCCTTCAGCCTGTTCAACAAACCGAAGGCGGAAGACGTCACCCTTTTCACCCGCGATCTCGCGCTGCTGCTCCGCGCGGGCGCGCGGATCAATGATGGTCTCGAACTGCTCGCCGCCGACCGCGATTTCGGCCGGCTGCGTCCGGTGGTCGCCGATGTCCGTTCGCGCGTCGTCGCCGGCGAAAGTTTCGCCGAGGCGCTGGCGCGGCACGAAGCGCTGTTCCCCGCGATGTATGTGGCGCTGATCCGCGTCGGCGAAGCATCCGGCTCGCTCGATCAGGTGCTCGAAGTGCTGGCCGACGAACGCAGCCGCACCGAAGCGCTGAAGCGCCGGCTTGGCGACGCCATCCGCTATCCGCTGTTCGTGCTCGGCGCCGCCGGCTGCGTATTGCTGTTCTTTCTCACCTTCGTGCTGCCGCAATTCGCCAGCGTGCTGACGGATTTCGGCGCCAAGGTCGACCCGTTTATTCTCGGCTTTCTGAATTTCTCCACCTTCCTGCGCAGCAATTCCGACGCGGTGCTGGCGATCGTCGCAGCAATCATTGCCGGAAGCTGGCTGCTGCTGCGGCAGCCAGGCGTTCGGCGCAGTCTGGCAAACACCATCACCCGCTTGCCCGCGATCCGGCAGGTGATGACGTTTTACCGGACCTCGCTGTTTTGCCGGAACCTCGGGGTTTTGCTTGGAAGCGGCGTTAACCTTACTACCACCTTACGGATTCTGGTCGATATGATGTCGACCGCAGGACCCGCCGCGGTCTGGATCGATGCCGCCGAGCGTGTCCGTCATGGCGCGAAACTGTCGGATGCGCTATCCGATACAAATGCACTGCCGGCGATGGCGGTGCGGATGCTGCGGCTCGGCGATGAAACCGGGCAACTGCCGATGCTGGCAGGCCGCGTTGCCGAATTCTACGAAGCCAAGCTGCAACGTACGCTGGATCGCGTGGTCGGCATCGCGGGACCCGCGGCGATCATCGTGATCAGCATCGTGGTCGGCGGGTTGATCGTGTCCGTGATGACGGCGCTGATGTCCGTCAGCCAGATCATCGGCTGAATTTTGAGGAGATGCTTGAAGTGGGTCGAAGTGTTCTGAGTTCGGCGAGACGCCGCCGCGGCAAGTCGCAAGCCGGCTTCACGCTGGTCGAAATTCTGGTGGTCATCACCATCATCGGATTGATCATGGCGCTGGTCGGACCGCGGGTGCTGGGCTATCTCGGCGAGTCCAAGGCCAAGGCTGCCAAGATCCAGATCGAAAGCTTTTCCAGTGCGCTCGATCTTTATTATCTCGACCTCGGGCGATACCCGAATTCCAGCGAGGGTCTCGCCGCGCTGACGCGCTCCAATAACGCGCCCGGCTGGAACGGGCCTTACTTGCGGGGCGGCGTCGTCCCCAACGACCCATGGGGCCACAGCTATGTCTATCGGTCCCCCGGCGAGCGCAATCCATACGAAATCATCTCGCTTGGCTCCGACGGGCAGGAAGGCGGCAGTGGAACGGCAACCGACATTGCGAGCGGCACGCGCTAACGACGAGCGGGGCGAGTGGGGTTTCGCGCTGATCGAAATCCTGTGCGTGCTCGCCATCATCGGCTTGCTAGCGGCCATCATCCTGCCGGCGGTCCCGCGCGCTACCTCGCGCGCAAAACTCGAGAGCTACGCGGTGGAAACCGCGGCCTTGCTGAAGGCGGACCGCACCGCCGCGCTGCGCCGGCAAATCCAGGTGGCGACGCAGGTCGACGCCGAGACGCGCTCGATCCGCTCCGGCGTCACCGGCCGCGTGATCCGCTTCCCCGCCGACGTCTCGCTCGACACATACCTGGCGTCGCGATGCGCCGACCGCAACGCCGGCCGCTCGATCGATTTCTTTCCGTCGGGAATGTCGTGCGGCGGCACCATCGCGCTGGCGCGTCCGGGCATGGGCTATGAGGTTCGCGTCAACTGGCTGACCGGAGGCGTCGAGATTGTCCCGAAAAAGCTGCTCTAGCGGCGCCAGAGGGTTCACCCTGATCGAGGCGCTCGTCGCGTTGGCGATCGTAGCCTCCGTGCTGGGGTCGATCGGCGCAGTGATCGCAACCACCGTGAAGGGCACGCGCGGAATCGACCAGCGGCTGGAATTGAGCGGGACCG
>CAVPZO010000032.1:0-24176 GCA_963710045.1 uncultured Alphaproteobacteria bacterium
GTAGTGAAAAGGCCGGCGGGCTGGTTCGCCTCGCCAAGGATGTCGGCCGCGTCGGTGAGAAGGCCGGCACCAAGGGCGCGCTCGATACATTGCGGATCGCCGAAGGCCCGAAGGACGTCGCACGCGCGGCAAGGCTCGCGGAATCCAAGGGCGGCCAGACCCGCGCGATCTTGAAACTGCTCGGGCGCGGCGCATTACTGCTGGCGGCCGGCACATTCAATCTTGCGCTGTGGGTATTTTGGGCGCTGCTGGCGCTGTTCGGATTTATGGCGTCGATCAAGGCCACCACCGAGCGGATGACGATGGCGTGGCTGCAGCGCAAGAAGGCGAGGAAGCTGCGCACGCAGATGTCAGTCGCGTACCAGCCTGCTCTGGCCGTCGCCGTCGCGCACGGTTAAAGTCGCAGCCGATTTCCGGCCGCTCGTCCTCTCCCAAACACGGAATGCCTGATGCCGAACTTTCACAACGGCGCTGTTGAAATTGCCTATCTCGACGAAGGCGAGGGCGATCCGATTGTTCTCGTGCACGGCTTTGCGTCGAGCAAGGGCGTGAATTGGGTGTATCCGGCCTGGGTGTCGGAATTGACGAAGAACGGCCGCCGCGTCATCGCGCTCGACCTGCGCGGCCACGGCAAGTCCGGCAAGCTCTATGACCCGGCGGAATACAGCATCGAGATTCTGGCGAGCGACGTGATCGCGCTGATGGACCACCTGAAGCTCGAGCGCGCCGACATCATGGGCTATTCACTGGGATCGCGGATCACGGCGGTGCTCGCGCGCAGCCAGCCGACGCAGCTGCGCTGCGCGATTCTCGGCGGCATCGGCGTCGGATTGATCAAGGGCGGCGGTCCCGGCGAAAATGTCGCCGAAGCGCTGGAGGCGCCGTCTCTCGACGACGTGACCGATCCGGTCGGGCGCACCTTCCGCGCCTTCGCCGACCAGACCCGCTCCGATCGCCGCGCGCTGGCGGCCTGCCTGCGCGGCTCGCGGGAGCTGATGACGGAGCAGGAAGCCGCCAGCATTACGGTGCCGGTGCTGATCGCAGTCGGCACAGCAGACGAGATCGCGGGCTCGGCGGAAGCGCTCGGTAAAATCATTCCGGGGTCGCAGGTGCTCAACATTCCGAACCGCGATCATATGCGGGCGGTGGGCGACAAGGTCTACAAGACCGGCGTGCTTGAGTTTTTATCGCGTCGCCCGTGATTTGCCGCTAGACGGACTTGAGTTGTCCGATTGCCGACGACTTCGAATTTCGGGTGTTTCAAACGGTCTTGTTGGTACAGTCGTCCTGTCCTGCAAACATGGTTGAACGTAGATTTCATTTCCTCAAGTATGCGGTATTATCGGGCGTCAACCTTTGGATGAGGGGGTCACCCTGAACAAACGGCTCGAAGCGTTTCGAAATCAGCTGCGTGGCGGCGCCTCGGCCGCCAAGCAAAGTATGAGCTTTAAGGATTGGTGGACAGTAATACTCTCTACGTTAGCATTTCTTATCTCGGCAGCATCATTTTATTCGAACGTTCTACGGCAAACGGATGACGTGCGCGTGATACTGGAAACGCTTCCGGAAATCCGGTTTGAAAGTAATCGAACTCACGTCGAAGGGAAAAACGCGAATTGCATTTATAAATGCAGGGAATCAATCTGTCGCAATACTGAGGACTTTCGTAACTGTATGGCAGAAGGAACGACCCTCTCTAATTGGTACGCCCAGTTGTGAGGGGCGGCGGCCAATCTTGGACAAAGACGAGATTGAGACCGATCTCGAGCCATTCGTTGTCAAGCCAGGTGAGGTAATAATAAGAGATATGAAATTGAAATCGCCTTCATCCGAGCCATTCAATCCTGGTATGGTGTGGCCTTCTCCGAATCGATTCTATTATCACTTGGTAGATACCTGTCTTGAATTTTCATTTGCCACTCCGTTGAAAAGTAATGGCTTCAAGACCATCGGGGTGGGAAGGCGTTTTATGCAGGGCGATCCAGCTAATGTAAATCGAAGTGATGATGGCCGCTCGTCGCCTTATGTCCTTCGACAGGAAAGCAGCAGCATTTTCGAATCATGGTGGCGGGTGATAACTAACGCACCCCGTTCTGAGTGAGCCGTTGCTGGAGTTCCTGTTAGACCGGAAATGAGGCGCGCGGCGGCTCATCGTCATCGGCAAACACCTAGCCACGGCGATCAACACAGCGAATGTCGCGACCCACGCCAGCCGCGCGCCGTAGCGGTCGTGCGGGCCCGATATCACGCCGCATATGAAGGCGTTGCCGAGCAGCGCGAGCGAAACCGTTGCCGCCAGCATCGTCACGTCGTCGAGCCGGCGGCGCCACAACGCATGTCCGACAATCGCAACAAGCGCCAGCATTGATCCCAGTGCAACTGGAACATGGACCCGGTTGATCGCGTCAAAATTGATATCCCGATGTTGCTGTCGAGCCGCCCGCATCGCCTTGGTCTGCGCCGGCAGATAGCGCTCGATGATGCCGTAGGTGTGCCCAAGCCAGGCGGTGGTGCCTTCGCCGGACGCGACATGGACCAGTTGCTGCGCGGTGGCGGCAAGCGCGGCCTCGGCCTGCCACGCCGGATATTCGGCGAGCGAATGCAGCGCGATAAAACCCATCTCGTCGCCCAGTCCCTTGAAGCGGCCGAGCGTGTTGAACATGCTGTGGCCCCAGAGAAAAGCGTCGGCGGTGGCCGGAAGCTGGTTGCGGTAGGGGCACAGTTTCAGCTTTATCGCCGGGCAGTGATCGTTCAGATAACGCGCCACAATGCCATCCTGCAGCATTCGTCCGAACGCGACACCGGCGCCGCCAGGCGTCCATGCAAATTGTCCCGAAAGCGCGAAGTTGGCTGTGAGCAGCATCATCGCGCCTGCAGCGATCGTGAGGCTGCCGCGAACCAGCCCGATCGCGGGAATGCGTGCAGCCAGCCACGGCCGCACCATCCAGCCGGCACAGCACAGCCCAAGCAGTACGCCGAGCGTCGCGCTGTGGGTCGCCGCGGCAAACGAGGTGAACGCGAACAGCGACCATTTTTCGATCGACGAAATCTCGTCGCCATGCAGGACGAGCAGAAAAAGCGATAGTATCGACAGCCCGGCAAAGATATCGGTCAACAGCATGCTAGCGAGCCAGGGCAGCGCGGTGGTCGTGATCAAAGCGACGCTGATGGCCGCGATGCGAAGCGGCGTTCGCATGCCGAACACTTTTAGCGTCAGCTGCAATATCCACAGCGTCGCCAGCGCCTGAATCCCGAGATTGATCCAGAAATACGACCCCTGGCCGAAATGCAGGTAAAGACCGAACACGGTCGATCGGCTGGGGACGAGATAGCCTTCATACCATCGAGCGAGATAGCCGCCGGTGTCGTACTGCAGCAGCGGATAGCCATTCCAGATCGCCGGTGCGATCAGCAGAAACGGAACGGCGATCGCGATTGCTCGGACCAGGCCCGAACTGGTTTGCCGCGCGCGTAAAATCTGCGTGTTAATAACGAATTTCCTTGTTGCGAGAGCAACATGCGTAAAAACCACGGCAGCTGCCTATCCGCAAATAGTCGGACAAGCGCATGCGGAGCGGCTTGATTTGTGAAATTCCCCGACCACTTCTTTACCGAGACCGGCGGGCCTGCGTTTTTTGCCGGATCGACCACGGGACAGCCGTCCGCCCGTCATGCTATAATGCGGGACGAGACACTTGAAATTTGCGAGAGCAGCATCATGGCCATGCATCAGATCAATCCGCAAAATGCAAAACTGGCGGCGCTCGATCCGATCTGGGATCGCATCCGCACCGAGGCGGAAGACATCGTCCGCCGCGAGCCGGAACTGGCATCCTTCATCTATTCTACCGTGCTGCATCACGACCGCCTGGAAGATGCGGTGATCCACCGCATCGCCGAACGTCTCGATCATCAGGCGCTGTCGGGCGATTTGATCCGCCAGACCTATGACGAGGCGCTGCGCGACGAGCCCGACCTCGGCAACGCGTTCCGCGCCGACCTGGTGGCGGTGTACGACCGCGATCCCGCCACCTCGCGCTTCATCGATCCCTTGCTTTACTTCAAGGGTTTTCATGCCATCCAGACCCATCGGCTGGCGCACTGGCTGCACAAGAAGGGCCGCAAGGATTTTGCCTATTACCTGCAGAGCCGCTCCTCGGCGGTGTTCCAGACCGACATCAATCCGAATGCCAGGATCGGCCGCGGCATTTTCCTCGACCACGCCACCGGGCTTGTGGTCGGCGAGACCGCTGTCATCGACGACGACGTCTCGATCCTGCACGGCGTTACGCTCGGCGGCACCGGCAAGGAGAACGAGGATCGCCATCCGAAAATCCGCAGCGGCGTGATGATCGGCGCCGGCGCCAAGATCCTCGGCAATATCGAGGTCGGGCATTGCGCGCGGATCGCGGCGGGCTCCGTGGTGGTGAAGGCGGTGCCGAATAACGTCACCGTGGCCGGCGTTCCGGCAAAAATCGTCGGCGAGGCCGGCTGCGCCGAGCCGTCGCGCACCATGGATCAGATGATCAACGCGATCGGACTGTGATTTTTTGACTGCTTGATGTGCGGGTGTAAATTCGTCACAACGGCCTGGCCGCGGGTCTCAACTCGCATCAAGGCTTTCCGCGAAACCTGTTAATTGATTGGAGACACCCGTGGACGTTCAGGAAGTCAGGAAACTCGACGCCTACCTCAAGCGCCTGTTCGGCAACCAGAAGATCCGCGTGGTGCCGCGGCCGAAGAAGGACGATTCGGCGGAAGTCTATATCGGCGAGGAATTCATCGGCGTGCTGTTCGTCGATGACGAGGACGACGACCGCTCGTTCCAGTTCCAGATGGCGATCCTGGAGGAGGACCTGGTCGATCAGGGATGAGGATTGATATCGCAGGATGGGTAGAGCGAAGCGAAACCCATCATGCCACTGCAATTCTGTGATGGGTTTCGCTTCGCTCTACCCATCCTACGGACCCCAATCTATCCCCGCGGCCCGCGCAGCTGCGCCGTCAGCTTGTCCATCGCGCCCGCAACGTCGCGCCATTGCGCGAGCCAGCTCCTCGGAAAACGGAACGTCAGGTCCGCGCCGTCGACGCGGCGCTCGCTGAGGCACATTCCGGGGGTCGCGGCGTCGCGGGTGCAGCGGGCGACCATGGCCGGCGCGGTGGCAAGGAACAGGTCTTCATTGCTGTACGGCGTGCCGTCGCGGAATGCACGCGCGGTGAGGCCGTCCTGCCCCGGCGATGAGGCTTTCTCGAGATAGCGCGGATAGATGGTGCGGACGCGGATGTCAGGCGCCAGCGTATCATGATGCGCCGAGATCGACAGGAAGATGCGGTCGATCGGCTGGATCGCTCCGTCGGCCGTCTCGGAGCTGGCGTGCTTCGGTGCGCCGGCCGCATCGAGCGAGGGGTAGGCGAAAGAAAGATCGACGCGCTCCTGCGGTCCGGAATGGCGCTGAACTTTCATGCGGACGGCCTGGGTCGGCACGTTGAACAGCGTGGCTCCAACGCTGACCGGCAGGCGCGCCGGATCATCCGATTTGATCGGCTCCCAGGTCGGCCATAGCAGGTAGGCCACCAGCGTAATCGCGCCGGCCGCGATCGCGGTCGCAAGCGCGATCGGAACGAGATGGCCGCGGTGCCGCCGGCGCAGGCGGCGCGTATTGATGTGAACGGACGAGAGCAGTGTCATGCGGGCAGGGCACTTGGTAAGAGCAGCCGAATCAGCCCCGAATATGCCACGCGTCGCAAGACTTCCGTACGGATTTGCACTGACGTTCCGGCCGGCGCCGTTAACCTTTTCTTAAGGATGTTGTGGCGGACGGCGCCGCATTTTGCGAGGGTTTGCGGGTTGCTTGTGTAGTGCGTGAGACCCCCGATGTCGCCGGACGCGTTGAATTCCCTGTTTTCGCTGTGCATCGGCTTTGCGCTCGCGGGCGCGCTCGCCAGCGGATATCAGGCCTTCGTGCAGCGTCCCGCCGGCTTCGGCCTGCTGCAGGAAGGCGTGGCGCCGAAGACGTTCGCCGCGGTGCCTTTCCTGGTATTCGCCGCGCCCTTCATCATCATGCGCAACATCCTTCGGGGGAAGCGGATCGAACGCCGCCGTTTCGAATTCGTGATGATGGCAACCGTGCTGTCCGGGATCTGGAGCCTGATGTCCGGTACATTCGTCGTCATGACGTTGCGGGCTGCGGGATTGCTGGCCTGACTCCCATGCGCCCACTGGCCGAGCTGGTTCGACGCGCTTGTCTGGTGGCCGTGGCGCTCGGCCTGCTCGCTTCCCTGGCTCACGGCCAGAACAAGGGGAATTCCGGAAATACGCCGGCGATGCAGAAATTTGATCTGTTGCAGCTGGAGCAACGGCTCCGCAGCCTTGGTGCCGGCGACCGATCTGTCATCGAAGCTGCGGCGTCGAGGCCCGGCAGCGTCATGACAACCAGCCCCGGCAGCCCGAATGACGCGCTCTGGTCGGAAATGGAAAAGGCCGGTTGGACCAAACGGGTCAATCCATTTGAAGGCTCGCCGAATGCCAAGGAACTCGCGGCGCTGCTGCGCTCGTTTGCACTGACGGAAGATGGTGCGAAAGCCGTTGCCGTGGCTTTGGCCAGACTGAAGGCCAACTAGAATCTTCATACAAGCGAACGGCTAGCTGCGGGATTGCTGGCCTGAGCGCAACTATGCCAATGTCTTCGCCGACAGGAGACAAACAAGCATGGCCATCTATCAACTTGACGGGCAGGGGCCCGAGCTTCCCGCCGACGGAAATTATTTCATCGCCGACACCGCTACGGTGATCGGCAAGATACGCCTCCTGAGCAATGCCAGCGTGTGGTTCGGCGCGGTGTTGCGCGGCGACAACGAGTGGATCGAGATCGGCGAAAACGCCAACGTGCAGGACAACTCGACCTGCCACACCGACATGGGCTTTCCGATGACCATCGGGAAAAACTGCACCATCGGCCATAACGTCATCCTGCACGGCTGCACCATCGAAGAGGGCGCGCTGATCGGCATGGGTTCGATCGTGATGAACGGCGCGCGGATCGGCCGCGGCAGCATTGTCGGCGCCGGCTCGGTGATCACCGAGGGAAAACAGTTTCCCGAGCACTCGCTGATATTGGGCGCGCCGGCGCGGGTGGTCCGCACGCTCGATCCGGCGCAGGTCGCGGCGATGGGAAGTGCTGCGAAGTTTTATATCGCCAACGGCGCGCGCTTTAAAAAAGGTCTGAAGAAGATCGGTTGACAAAGCATTGTCATTCCGGGATGCGCCTCTCGGCGCAGGCCCGGAATCCTTACTCCCTGTGATGAAACACGAATACTGGGGTTATGCGGGCTCGCGCGAAGGCGCGCGCCCCGGAACGACGGTGTACCGAACGCTACGTCCCCTCGGATTCGCTGGCTTCGGCCTCGCCGGCGACCCGCTCGTGCCCCGCGCTCCACAGCGAATGTTCTTCGCTGCCGTCCTGGTAGGGATTGGCTTCGGCGGGAATATTCTTCCGCGCGGCGCGCTGGCCTTGTTCAAACGGATCGGGATCGGTTTTCATCGCTTGCTTTCCTTTGATCTCGTTCTCGCCGGTTTCGCCGCCGCCTTCTTCGCAACGCCGGCGCTCTTGCGAAGCGCGTCCTTCAAATCGATCGGCACGCCGTGCTTTTTCAACAGGTCGGCAAAAGCTTCATCGGCCAGCTCCTGCAATGTCGCCATCCGGCCGCGGCCAAGCTGGGTCAGCTTGTCGAAGGTGTCGTCATCGAAAGCGATCAGTTTGCGCACGGCATGCAGCTCCCGGGAACAGAACCAGCCGCGCATTATAGCTCCATCCCGGGCGTGAAATTCAATGGCGGCAGGTGCAATTCGTTCCGCTACGGCCACCCAGGCGCTGCGGACGGAGGGGCGCCGCCGCTCGCGGATGGACGGGTGCGGCCCGAAGATGAACGGAATTGGAAAAATTATTGACCGGCATGCCATCAACTTACGCTGAGGCTTGAACAATTTTCCGCGGAATGAGTCATAATCATCGGGTGTGATGCCCTTTAGGGAGGATGGTCATGTTGCGGAAAACAGTTCTGGCACTTTTGGCGGCGGTGACGGTCACGGCGGTGGGCCTGGCGACGGCCCCGGACGCATCGGCGCGGGGTGGATTTGGCGGTGGCGGTTTTCGCGGCGGCGGTGGTTTCCATGGCGGCTTTGGCGGCGGCGGCTTCCGCGGCGGTGGGTTTGGTGGCGGCGGCTTCCGCGCCGCCGGCTTTCGGACCGCTGGTTTCGCAGCGCCGGGTTTCCGCGGCGGCGGCTGGGGTGGCGGCTGGCGCGGCGGATACGGCTGGCGGCGGCCGGGATTGGTCGGCGTAGGTCTGGGTCTGGGCCTGGCCGGAGCTTATGCCGGTTATGGTTATCCCTATGGCTACGGCTATGGCTACGACCCGTATTACGCCAGCTATGACGACGGCTACGGCTACGGCGGTGGCTACGGCTACGCCGGTTATGGTGGTGGATACGGCGGCTGCTATATCGTTCGCCAGCGCGTTTGGGGGCCGTATGGCCCGGCGATTCGGCGGGTTCAGGTCTGCAACTGAATTTGACGCGGTGAAAAAGGGTGGCCTCAGCGTGATCCGCTGAGGTCACGGCCTGTCATCCATCGATCAGCCCAGCACCTTGTATTTCCTGAACCAGGCCTGCATTTGATTCCACGCATCGTCGGCGGCTTCCTTGCGGTAGCTCGGGCGGTAGTCGGCATGAAAGCCATGCGGGGCGCCGGGATAGATCTTGAACTCCGCGGTTTGTCGGCCGCGGCCAGTGCCGCCTTCAGGGCTAAAAAAGACAAAGCCGCCGGCGGAGTATGACGCCAAGCGGCCCTGCCACTGCCCCAGACATTGAAATTGGCTTGCGCCGTCTGGTAAGTTGCATTCTGCACAGGACTCTGCGGGATCGAATGTGAACTAGTTCACACTTGCTTAAAAAAGTTCCGGTCACCCGTGGGAAGGCTAGCCAAGCGTCGTTCTACCGGTCTCCGGCCCGGGCCTGGCCGCTCTCAGCAATAGCCATAAAAGCCGCAGGCATAGGGCAGGCGGCTAAAATTCCAGTACTGCGATTCGCCGTAATACGGGCTGTAGTAATAGGAATTCGGCTTGCCGTAATAGCCGGCGACCAGAGGCGGGATGTCCACCGGGGGAGCGTATACCGTCACGTAGCCATCGGCCCGATAAGCGTAGGCAGCAGGCGCCTGAACCACCGGAGGCGGGTCGGCAAAAACCGCCCCCAGCCGGCTTTGTGCCGGCAGATCGGCGGCGCTGGCGGACATTGCGGCGGCGGCGATAGCGAAAACGGCCAGCGTTATCCTGCGCAGCATTGCCCGACACTCCCGATTGATTCGGGGATTCTATCGCAGAGCCGTTAGCAAGGATTAACGGGGCTTAGCCAGATTCGGCGTTCTCCAAGCCAGAACCGGTGTGGCAAAAAAGTTGCAGTTAGTGGGGAAAGGTGCGGCTTGTCAGTCGAGAGAGTTTGGAGCCGAACCGACCTCCGCTATCGCCAATGTGACGAGGTCGTTGGGATGTCGAAATTGCGTGACGTCCTTGGCCATCGCCAACTCCGCCCGATCTGTCGCAGCGTCTAGTTCCGTCTTCTTAATTGAAGGTTCCCTTTTTATCGGGTCCGCATCGCGAAGCGGAGCAGCAAAAAGCCGACTTAGAAATTGACCATTCACTACCACCGAATCATCTTCTTGCCGAACAACAATCAAGTTTTCCCCTTGGTGGTGACCTTGGTCATCCTGAAACCTAGCTAAAAAGATTGCAAAAAACTTTGGAAAGTCAGCTTCTTCCACGAAGGTCGCATATGAGCCACCAAAATCGGGCGCCGTCACTGCGTTAACGAGATATCTCAAGAAAGTGCCTGAAAAGTCGATCAGTGCTACATCGCGATCTGGAATCCAACCCCTCCGACGAGTTGTGGCCGTGATAACAGTTCGATTTCCGAATTCGCGGAAAGTACCACGGAGGTTCTCCGGAAGACGGAGGGTAAAATTCTCGAGGTCAGACGACAATTCGACTTCAATATCGAGTTGAATAGCAGCCCTCTGCACGAACGTTGCCACATTGGCGGTAGTGTAACCGCCGAGTAATTGCGTTCCTGAAATATCTGGGCGGTCAACTTGATTGAGGATTTCATCTTGCAATCTTTTCGCTCTGCTAGCCTCAGCAATTGCGGCATCGATGCGTTCTCTGGTCCGTTCGACATGTCCATTGCGAGCCTCCTCCAATAGCTCCGAAATATCAACACGCTCCAAAAGTTCGCCCATCACCTCTGCTGCGTATAGCTCATCAAACTCAGGGCCGACACTCTTCATCTCACGCACAATCGTACCGATCCGATCGACCACTGTTGAAACGATATCGTTATCAATGGTATCGCGAGCGTGAAAATTGATAACCACTACGCGTTCTTTTTGGCCGTAGCGATATAGTCGGCCCATTCTCTGGGTGAGACGTGCGGGATTCCACGGCAAATCAAAATTTACAAGGATGTGACATTGTCGATGTAGGTTCAGACCTTCGCCACCTGCTTCTGTGGAGATAAGGACCGGAACTTCTCCCTCAAAGGATTGAACTGCCGCTCGTTTTTCGTCCACGGTCATTCCCCCGTGGATTATTACCGGCCGCATTCCGAGGAGCTTCTCAACCTGATGCAGTAAGTATGCTTGTGTCGAGCGAAATTCCGTAAAGATAAGGATTTTTTTGTTTTGGTTCTGCACCACGTCGCTCACGATTTCGACAAGGGCGGCCCCTTTTTTGTCGGTTCTCATGCACGCTTCACCGCGCGCAATCAAATCCCTCAGCATGAGCTCCTCGCCCTCAAAAAAGGGCTGGCGTTTTTGAGGCGGTCCACGTTGGTCGAGATTGTCATCCGTCTCTGGCTGATCATCCTCGTCGAAGGTCTCTTGATTTTCATCCGCAGCAACTGGCTGCAAGGACAGACGGTCCAGGCGCCGCCTAAGGGCGATCCAAAGCGCCGCAACCGATGATGAGGCGAGCTTGCGGTAGATCGTCATTACAAAACCGACGGCTCTTCCTTCTTTGCCGCCGATGGTGTCGCCAGCTCCATATCCTCTAGAAAGGTATTGCCGCAGGCGCGTTTCCAGTATCGTAAACTGCTCGTCTGTTTCCACTTCCACGCGCCGAACCAACAAGCCTCGGAAAAGAAAATTGCCGTCAATGTCGACGGCGTCAATTTTTCGATTTCTGAGAATAACCTCGCGAACCACATCGGGAGTCTGATCAATGCCCTTGATCAAGGTCGCCAAATCCGGGCGAACTAGAGTTAGCAAGTTTCGAAATTTCCCCTGGTCACCTTGATGGGGTGTGCCCGTTAGCAAGACGAGGGCGTCCGTCCGTTCACGCAGCCCCTGCGCGAGCCGAAAACGTAACGTGGATCGACCCTGCTCATCACGAGATAAACGATGAGCCTCGTCAAATATTATGATGTCCCAAGCGCCGGCAGCCATGAACATCCCGAAACTTGTTTCCATGTCTCGGCCATCATCCTGAACGTTGCGTGGTTTTGCGAGATCAAGAGAGACGATGACACGTTCGTAAAGACCCCATTCCCGCGAATCTGACACGCGGAAGTCGATTCCATAAATAAGAAATCGCCGGTCAAATTTGATAAGCATTTCCTCCTTCCATTGTCGTGTCAGGCCGGAGGGAACGACAACTAAAATGCGACGGATATTCTGACGTCTTTCAAGTGCCGCTAGGAGAAGTCCGATCTCGATCGTCTTCCCTAGTCCGACATCGTCCGCGATCAGCCAATTTGTCTGGCCTGAATTTAGAATGCGGTGGACTAGTCCAATTTGGTGGGGAAGAGGATCAACGTCCAACCGATCCAAAGCGCCAGTAGCTTCGTTCCATGATTTCAAAAGATGAGCAATCACATTTAGTGCGAGGCGTTCCGCTGAATTTTTTGTTGCCGGTTCAGAACGACGAAAGCGCAGCGCAGGGTCCATAATTCTGCGGAGGCGTTCAAATGGTAGCCAAAGCGTTTGGCCGGTAGCGTGAAACTGCACTAGAGCCTGATGTCGCGTAGCAAGTTCGCGAATTCTTCATAACCGTTCCGGTTCCGAAGGTCTCACGCACGCCGGATAAGGGGACGTCCTGTACGGTGAAGCCTATACGTAAGCCGCATCCCCACTCACCAACCTTGAGGCGTGCTAACCCCTTAGGTCCGAAATCTACCTCGATAAACGGCTCGTCACCCGTAGCGAAAACTCGCTTAACAAAACCGATCTCGGCCTGGTTGTTGCTCCTACACACCCACGCATTTTCGATCGGCATTAACTCATTCATGCGCGAACTTTCTTGGGAGTAAGGATGTCGTCGGATTGAGCGGCAGTTAAGGCCCAAGACTCCGTTTCGGAGCGATACAAGAGAGCTGTACGCGAAAAGTTATCGAATATGTCAAATCCGTCGATGGTAACGATTGGCCGCGAACCAACATGCCGTCGCGGCGGAACTGGAGATTCGAGCGTTCCGGCAGCGAATGCCTCAATTCTTGCCTCCGCATAGTCGACAAACCGCCAGTAAAGTGGATCGCCAATAGATAGCTCCAACCAATCGTCGAACCAATCAGGATCAATTATAGCTTCTGGCGGAAGCCCCTTTCTCTCTCTGATGAACCGATGCGAACGTGCCCAACCGAGCATGCTCATCCCGTTGTCAGGTGTGAGTGGTTGACGCGATCCCCTACGTCGCATGCTCCACCACGCCGGTGATGACGACCAGATCTCCTTTAGTTCGAAAGCGTACCAAAGGTCATCCGCAACGGCACCCTCAAGCGCAAGGTCTGCGAGTGCAGAGAATGTTGCCGCATGGGGATAGACAGTAAACAATTCCGAAAAGCGGCGTTCGAAGATTTGTCGGCGTTCGGACTGAGGGAGGTCGAGTAAGGATACGAGCCATCGGGCACGTTGATTGGCTTTGTCTTCGCCATTCGGGATTCTTATGTCGAAGCGGAACGGATTTTCGGCTGCATGCGGCGTAAAGTCCGGAAGCAGGAGGTCCATCTGCCAGTCTGAAGCGTTAACTTCGATGTCGGTACTGCTTGTGGGGGCTGGGTCCCAAAAATCCTCCGGGATTGGCACGTCAATGGGATGATTTTCGCTTGTCGGGGAGTCTGGGACCTGAAAAACGTACAAAGGCTCCCAAGGATCAAACTCAGTATTGAGCAGAGGCGCGACAGCGAAATCTTCTTGATTCCATAGCGCCAACGCTGCCGGAAAGCGAACCGAGGCAAGTGGAGTTGATGATGAAGCTCTGTCAGGCGTAGGTCGGCCTGCGCGCATTGCGATGTGCTTTCGGACATTTCGTCAAAGGGTCCACCGACAGTTGAACGTGTTATTTTCCTTTCGTCTAGGCTCGTTACTCTCAATACAGGCCATTCGGGCGTCGTTTTCTAGCTTGAAACGTCGCAAGCGCTCAATTGCAGCGTTTTCTGTCCAAAAAAGTTGCGGCCAGCCTTGGGGGAGGCTGGCCGCGCGCGATCCGGTCTGGGACGGGGAGGGGTGGGGATGTGACCGGGTCGCGGGTCTCCGTTGTTCTTCAGTGGTCGCGGGCGCTGGCGGTGGCGACCGCGGGACGGCCATCGCCAAGCGAGACCCACACATTAGGATCGCCCTGCGACTGCCGTTTGACGAAGCGGTAGCCGGTCTCGGTCCAGGCCAGGACGTTTTCGTTCTGGTTGTCGAGGACGAACTCGCCCTTGTCGCTTTTGACGGTCAGCACGGCGTGGCCGTCGCCCTTCTTGTCGCGCACCACCGTGATCAGCAGCGCCTCGCGCGGCCATCCGGCGTCGATCAGCATCTTGCGCTTGAGCAGCACGTAGTCCTCGCAGTCGCCGTAGCCGTCCGTCGGCAACGACCATTTCTCGATCACGCCCCAATGATCCATGTCGGTCATCGGCTTGATGGTCTCGTTGACCCAGCGGTTGACCCGCAACAGGTCTTTCCACGCGGTCTGCGTCATCACGATATCGCGCGGCTGTCTCGCGCCGCCGCGGCAATCACCGGGATTGTCGGCGCAGAACTCGACCCAGCCGATCGGCGAGCGCGTGGTGTCGCCAAGGCTCGCATACAGAACTCGTTCGTCTCCGGCTTTTGCCGGCGCAGTCATTGCCAACAGGACGGCCGCTAAAGCCAGTCCCATCCCCGCTCCCCTGATGCCCATTTTGGCCCCCGTTTCTTGTTGGGACCATCATTTGCACAAAGGTTTTGCGCCGGGGCTAAGTTGAGCAAGTACAATTAAATCGAATACTGTTCAAAATTGCGGATAACTAAAACTATACTTGAATCTAATTCGACTAAAATTTGAAACAACTGTAATTGATTCAAATTTTATGCATCTGGACGCAAGCCCAATGAAACTGCGGGTTTCTCACGGCGAAACACGGCCGCGCGCGTTGGACGAAGGATGCGCCAAACGGCTGAAGGCGGCATCGGGCAACGCCGATACCGCCTTCAAAGCTCGCAAAAGTGAGGAATCGGCGCGCGCGGCTGTTTACCGGGCGGTGACGCTATCTTCCAGCGTTTCGGCCAGCTGCTCGTGGACGAACTCGAGCGCAAAGCCTTCCTCGAGGTTTCGCACCACCCGGGCCTGCACCTTGCCGAGCGATACCAGCGACTTCAGCGGCGGCCGGTTTTCCGCGGCGATCGCCGCGCCCGACAGCGACATGTCGATGATGCGGCAGGTCATCTTGCTGCCGTCCTCGAGCGTGAGCACGGAAATCGGGTTGCGCGGCACGATGCGGTCGTGGCGGCGGTCTTCCGGCAAATTGAGTATGTCGCGGTTGGCGAGCCAGGTCAGCTGCGCCGCCAGCTTGTCGCGCTTGCGGGCGGTTGCGCCGACGCTCATGGCAAAGCCGTTGTCGATGATGCGGGTGATCTTGCCCTCGACCCGGCCGATATGATCGAGATAGGCGATCACGCGGTCGCCGACATTGCCGATCCCGGGCGCCAGCAGCGCCAGCCCGCCCGGAGACATATTGATGATCTGGCAGGGATATTCGCGCCGGTCCGGCAGCATGTAGCGGCCGAGCAGATGAACCTTGACGCGCTGAAAGCGCCGCCGCTCTTCGGCGGCCGGAAGGACTGATTTATGCTGCGCAAACGCCATTTCGTGCCACCCGACAACCGCCCGACCGGTGCCGGTTAACCCTACGGCGGGCAAGGTTAATGAGGAGTTAGCGGGGGAGCGTTGGCACGCCGGCTCAACTCAAATAGGTTTTGCGCAGGCCACCAATCACAACAACGCCAACGGCCATTGAGAGAACAGCATGACCCAAATCCGCGTCTGCACCTACGACGGCCCCGGCGCGCAGCCGGTGATCCGCACCGTGCCATGGCCGAAAATCCCCAAGAAAGCCGCGCTCATCAAAGTCGGCGCCTGCGGCGTGTGCGGCACCGATCTGCATATCCTGAAAGGCCACTGGCCGAAGCAATTGCCGTGGCCGTTCACGCTGGGGCATGAGATCGGCGGCGTGCTGGTCGAGGTCGGTTCGGAATTCACCGAAGATTTTATGAGCAAGCCGCTCACCGTCGGATCGAAGGTGATGATCCCGCCGCTGATGCCGTGCGGGCAGTGCTATTACTGCATCCATTATCCGCAGAGCGCCAACAAGTGCCTGACGCCGGTGTATTACGGGCGCTATCTCGGCTTCGACAAGGCGCCGCATCTGTGGGGCGGCTGGGCGGAATATGTCTATGTCGATCTCGACATGCTGCCGGGCACCAAGATCTACAAATTGCCGGACGACATGTCGCTGCGGCTGGGCGCGCTGTCGGAGCCGCTGACCTCCTGCATCCGCGCCTTCAACCGCGCCACCCGCGCCGGCGGATTCACCTGGGGCGATACCGTGGTGATCCAGGGCTCCGGTCCGATCGGGATTCTGGCGGTCGCAGCAGCCCAGGAGATGGGGGCGGGCCGCGTGATCTGCGTCGGCGCACCGGAAGAGCCGCGGCTGGCGCTGGCGCGCAAATTTGGCGCGGAAGCGACGGTGAATATCGAGGAGGTGAAGACGCCCGAGGAGCGCATCAAAAAAGTGCGCGATATCGTCGGCGGTTTTGGCGCGGACCTCGTGATGGATTGCTCAGGTCATCCCAGCGCCGGCCCGGAGGGCATCGAAATGCTGCGCGACGGCGGCACCTATGTCGAGATGGGGCAGTTCACCGACGCCGGCTCGATCAATACGTCATGGCATCGCATCTGTACCAAGGACCTCAACGTGCTCGGCTCCTGGGGTTTTACGGGCAACGACCTGCCGCTCGGCGTCGACATGCTCTATCGCACCCGGAAAAAATATCCGTGGCTTGAGATGCAGACGATCTATCCGTTTTCGGAGGAGGGGATCGGCCGTGCGGTGGCGGACGCGATGGCGATGAAGACGGTGAAATCCACCATCGTGCCGTGGCCGGAACTGGCGGAGTGACCGTCATTCCGGGACACGCGTCTTCGCATGGACCCGGAATCCAGACGCGCGGTTGATGTGGCTGGATTCCGGGTTCGCGCTTCGCGCGCCCCGGAATGACGCGACCTGTTCAGCGCAGTCCCTCATAGACCATGAAGCCGCGCGCGACCTTGAGTTTGCGCAGCATGCGGGGGCCGAAGCGTTGCGGCGGGTGGCTGATGTAGCGCCATGAGGTGAGGTCGAAATCCCTGACCGCGCCAAACCCGCCGCCGAACGGCGCCAGCAGGCCGGTCAGGCTCAGCGGCGTGTGCGCGCGATTGTTGAACGGCAGCAACAGCAATTCCAGATGCGCGCGCGAGCCATCCTCGGCGGTGGCGGTGATGCCGGCTACCGCAGCCAGCATTTCCTCGGCGACGATGCCGATGATGTCCTCGATCTCGCGGCGGCTGCCCGGCGCGAACAGCGCCGAAAAACTTGATCCCTTCTGGTCGCAGCCGAGCAGGGCGCAGACCCGGGTTCCGGCGACGCGAAACGGATAGCCGGCTGATGGATCGTAGGACAGCACGAAGATGTCGCCGAGCAGTTCGCGCACCGCGCCGGGTTCGATCTCGCTGCGGTCCGGCGCGCGCGCGAGCCCACGCTTGCCGTCCCAATATGCGAAAAATTCCCGGCTCGACGGATGCTTCATCGTTTGAAAGCCCTGACCTGCGCGGGCGCGTGAAGGGACACATCTGTCCCGGTTTCACGCAACCTGCGCCCCCTGTTTGTTGTGCAGGAGAGCTCTTGCAGCGTCTATGCCGCAGGCGGTTTTGGGCGGGTTTGGCGGCAGGTTTGTGGCGTTAACGTTAAGTTAACTATGCGGTTGGGGTTATCAGCGGAACGGGTAAGGTCCGCGCTTACCTCGCTGGTTTTCTCCAAGGGCCGGCGAGGGTGGCGTCAAACAGTTTGGTCATCGCGCGGGGAGGGGTGGGGATGTCGCCCGTTTGCTTTGCGCGGCAAGATCGGCATCGACAGAGGGAGGGCTTCTCAGGCTCTCCCTTTTTTCGTTTCGCCTCCCTCTGCGGCGATCCTTCGCTTGCGCAGCATGGCCAAGCCGCCTATTTGGGCGCATCGCTCAGCTGAGCCGCTTGATTTTAGGCCTTTGACCCCTTGGACTCCCCGCCAGAACTCACCCAGGACGCCCCGCGCGAACCGATCCTGACGCTGCCGGGCGCCCTGACCGCGTATGTCATCTTGCTTGCCGTGATCCATCTGCGCGTGCTGCTGCCGCCTGATCTGGAATACTGGACCATCGAAGTGTTCGGCTTCATTCCGAAGCGCTACAATTCGACGCTGCTGGCGACGCCGTTTCCCGGCGGCTCGGCCGCCAAGGTCTGGTCCTTCGTGACCTATTCGCTGCTGCATGCCAATCTCAGCCATATCGGTTTCAACGTGCTGTGGCTGCTGCCGTTCGGGAGTGCGGTGGCGCGCCGCTTCGGGCCTAAGCGGTTCTTCCTGTTCATGGCGGTGACTGCGATTGCCGGCGCGTTGGCGCACCTGATCACCCACGAGCATGCGGTGGCGCCGATGATCGGTGCATCCGCTTCGGTGTCCGGCGCGATGGCCGCCGCAATTCGGTTCGCCTTCGTGCAGGGCAGTTTTCTGTCGTTTCGCCGCGGCGATGCCGATGCGGCAGCGCAAGTGCCGGCGCTGTCGCTGTGGCGCGCCTTGCGCAATCCGCGCGTGCTTGCATTCCTGGCAGTCTGGTTCGGCGTCAATATCATCTTCGGGATCGGCTCGATTGCGATCGGCGCCGACGGCGCGAGCGTCGCCTGGCAGGCGCATATCGGCGGGTTTTTTGCCGGCTTACTGCTGTTTTCGCTGTTCGACCCGGTTCCGCGCACCCGGCGCGATGCCGCCGTTGCGCCGTCTTCCGATGGTTCGGACCCACACTGATCGCGCGAGGATTTGGCAACCCTCGCACTTTCAATCGTCGTCCCCATGTGTTCAGATATGCATCGCTTGATCGCATCCAGGGAGGCGATAATGACCGTCCGTTCAATCCTCGATACCAAAGGCCATGACATTCTCAGCGTCGAACCGGACGCAAAACTTTCGGCCGCGGTCAAGATCTTGTCGGAGCGGCGGATCGGCGCGGTGCTGGTGATGAGCAACGGGCGCATCGAAGGCATCCTGTCGGAACGCGACATCGTGCGTGTGCTGGGCGAGCGCGGCGCCGCGGTGCTCGATGAACCCGTCAGCGCCGTCATGACCCGCAAGGTGGTCAGTTGCCGCGAGAAGGACACCGTCAGCTCGATCATGGAACGGATGACGTCGGGCAAATTCAGGCATCTGCCGGTGGTCGAGGACGACAAGGTGGTCGGCCTGATTTCGATCGGCGACATCGTCAAGTGGCGCGTCAAGGAATTCGAGAACGAGCAGGAAGCGCTGCAGAATTACATCAAGACGGCCTGAACTTCCTTTCGTCATGGCGGACGTGTCCCGGCCATCCACGTCGTTCCTTATTCTGCCGCCGCAAAGACGTGGATGCCCGGGACAAGCCCGGGCATGACGAGTTCTTCTGCTCACGGCTTCTTCTCAACCGCCCCCGGCTCGCCCGATACCGGAGCGACCATCTCGATCGCTTCCTGGATCAATTCGATGGCGCGTTCCGCCGCGCGCGCGCCATGCGCGATCAAATCGTCGGCGCGATGGAAATCGAACCAGCCGATCTGGCCGACGCGCGGCGTGATCAAAAGGTCCGGAGGATCGCCGGCGAGCCGCGCCCGGGTGATGCGGTCCTGCATGATGTTGAAAGCATCGACCATGACCGTGGAGATGCCCGGCCGTCCAGCGCCGCCGAAAAACTCGCGCTTGATGGTGCGCTCCGGCGAAAAGAATTGGCCGAGACCGCGTTTCGGCGGAGGCACCACTTCGATGGCAGGCTCGGGCGCACCGGCGATCGGGCCGTGGGAGAAAATCGTCGTGGAATGCATGAACACGTCGCTGGAGAGATTGGCGGCGATCACGATTTCCGCTCCCAGCGCGCGCGCGGCCGATACCGGCACCGGATTGACCAGCGCGCCGTCCACCAGCCAGCGATCGCCGACCAGAACCGGCGAGAAAATTCCAGGCAGCGCATAGGAGGCGCGCATCGCCTCGACGATGCGCCCGTGGGTCAGCCAGATTTCATGCCCGGTCCGGACTTCGGTCGCGACGGTGGCGAATTTCAATGGCAACTCTTCGATCAGGGTCTTTCCCATCGCCGCCTCAAGCCCGGCGGCGAGCTTGTCACCGCCGATCAGGCCGGAGCCGTCGAGGCGGATATCGAGATAGCCGAAAATGTTGCGCGGCCGCAGGCTGCGCGCCCATTCCTCGAATGCGTCGAGATGTCCCGCGGCATAGGAGCCGCCGACCACAGCCCCGATCGAGGTACCGACCACGATGTCAGGAATGACGCCGTGGGCTACCAGCGCCCTGACGATGCCGATATGGGCAAATCCGCGCGCGGCACCGCCGCCGAGCACCAGCCCGATCACTGGCCGCCGGATGCTGCCGAGCCCGACCTTGTCGCGGCCGTTCGGGGCGTTCGGACCGCGGCCGATCAGGTTTTCCAGCACCGGGGGCGTCTCCATGGATGATGCGTCAAACTAGTCACTGCGGCATATTCTTGCCAGAATGCGTTGCGGGCATGGTTTATACCCGATCCGCCTCGGCCGAAACCATCACTGGATCGGGACGAGCCCGGCCCGCAGGCTTGAATTTGCCGCCTTTTCAGTGAAAAGCATGCGCCATGACTGCACGGGGCCAAATTCCGGAAGATCATGGGACCGACCGGGGCGGGCGGAGCGCACGCCCGGCGTTGGTGCTTGCGCTTGCCGGCCTGATGGCGTTGGCGGTTCCGAGCGCGTCCTTTGCCCAGTTCTTTAGCGATCGTCCGCCCCCGGTGCCTCCATCCTCCATTCCCGATGTGCCTTCCGGAGGCGCGATCAGCCTGGCGCCGCCGTCAGGTCCGGCGTCGGCTCCCAATTTGCCGGCGCCGCTGACCCAGCCGCCCGTTTCCGCGGTCACGCCCCCGGTTGCAGCGCCTCCGATCGCCTCGACACCGGGGCAGGCCGTGCTGTCGCTGACGGCGCGTTACGGCAAGGATCTTCCGGTCATCAACAGCGGACTGGTGTGGCGGGTTTTTTCCGACCGGCCCGACGAGACCGGCACCTTCAGGCTGATCCGCGAGGAACGCGGCGCTACGCCGAATATCGTGCTGCCGCCGGGCGGCTATGTCGTCCACGTCGCGCTCGGCCTGGTCAGCGCGGTGCGGCCGGTGACCTTGAAGGCCGATACTTTCCGCGAGTCCTTCCTGCTGCCGGCCGGCGGACTGCGCATTGAAGGCCGCGTCGGCACGTCAAAAATTCCGCAGAACCAGATTTCATTCGCAATCTACAAGGGCAGCCAGTTCGAAGCCGCCGAGCGCGCCGCGCTGCTGCCCAGCGTTGCCGCCGGCGACGTGGTGCTGCTGCCCGAGGGCACCTATTACCTCATCTCCAATTACGGCGACGCCAATTCGGTGGTGCGCTCGGACATCAGGGTGCAGGCCAGCAAGCTGACCGACGTCATCATCACCCATCGCGCCGCGGTGATCACCCTGAAACTGGTCGGCGACAAGGGTGGCGAGGCGCTGGCCAACACCGCATGGTCGGTGATCACGCCCGGCGGTGACGTCATCAAGGAATTGATCGGCGCGTTTCCGCGCGTGATCCTGTCCGAGGGCGAGTATCGCGCCATCGCCAAGAACGAGGGCAAGGTGTTCGAGCGCCCGTTCAACGTCGTCAACGGCGTCGACGGCGAAATCGAAGTGGTGGCGCGCTAGCGTTTTTCGCGCACACCAAAATTACAATCGTCATTCCGGGGCGTGAGCGAAGCGAGCGAGCCCGGAATTGATAACCCCAGTAGTCGGGTTCAGCATCAGAACGTTGACACAGGGAGTATGGATTCCGGGCCTGCGCATCCAAGTCGGCTGTAGCCGACTTGGACATTAATAATGCCGAACTCGGGTAAACCCGGGTTCGGGTGGCGCATCCCGGAATGACGAATTGATTTAAAACCGCGTCACGATATCCGAAAGCGCCGGACGCGGCCGGTCTTCATTCGGCTTCGACGGCGTGCCGATGTGAATGAAGCCGGCGATTTTTTCGTCCGCCTTCAGCCCCAATCCGTCGAGCACGTCGCGGTCGAACGCGAACCAGCCGGTCAGCCAGTTGGCGCCATAGCCGAGCGCGGTGGCGGCGGTGACGATATTCATCGCGCTGGCGCCGGCGGACAGTTGCTGCTCCCACTCCGGCACCTTGGGATGCACCTTGGTAAAACTGACCACCGCGATCACCAGCGGCGCGTCCATCAGCCGGCGTTTTTCGACCTCGATGTCGGCCGGCTCGCTTTGCGGATTTTTGCTCGCGAATACGCCTGCGATCACCTCGCCGGCGCGGGCGCGGGCGTCGCCCTCGAACACGATGAAGCGCCACGGCGCCAGCTTGCCATGATCCGGCACCCGCGCGCCGACGGTAAGGATGGTCTCAAGTTCGGCCGCCGAGGGGCCGGGCCCGCTCATCTCGCGCGGTTTTACCGAGCGGCGGGTTTTAAGGAATTCGATTGGATCGGTCATTGGCTTGCCCGCGCCCGCTTCACATCCGGCGGCGTCGCCTCCTCGACCAGCGCCGCGATCGCTTCATCGGTCGGCATCACCTGCTGCCGCTCGCTGCCCAATCGGCGGATCGAGACCGAATGCGTTTCGGCTTCCTTCTTGCCGACCACCAGCAGCGCCGGGATTTTTGCCAGCGAGTGTTCGCGGACCTTGTAGTTGATCTTCTCGTTGCGCAGATCGATCTCGACGCGCAGCCCGCCGCGCCGCGCCGCGGCGGCGACCACCTTGGCATACTCATCGCCGTCGGAAGTGATGGTGGTGACGACGGCCTGGACCGGCGCCAGCCAAAGCGGGAAATTGCCGGCATAGTGCTCGATCAGGATGCCAATAAAACGCTCGATCGAGCCGCAGATCGCGCGATGCACCATCACCGGCGTTTTCTTGGAGCCGTCGGCATCGATGTAGAACGCGCCGAACCGTTCCGGCAGGTTGAAATCCACCTGCGTGGTGCCGCATTGCCAGTCGCGGCCGATGGCGTCGCGCAGCACGTATTCGAATTTCGGGCCGTAGAAGGCGCCTTCGCCGGGATTGATGTCCGTCTTGATGCGGTTGTGGCCTTGCGCCTGAATTTGGCTGAGCACCGTCGCCATCACGCGCTCGGCGTGATCCCACATCTCGTCGGTGCCGACGCGGTTTTCGGGCCGGGTCGACAGCTTTACCGTGAGTTCGCCCTCGAAGCCGAAATCGGCGTAGGTCGACAGAATGAGATCGTTGATCTTCAGGCACTCGTCGGCGAGCTGCGCCTCGGTGCAGAACACATGCGCATCATCCTGGGTGAAACCGCGCACCCGCATCAGCCCATGCATCGCTCCCGACGGTTCATAGCGATGCACCACGCCGAATTCGGCCAGGCGCAACGGCAGGTCGCGATAGCTTTTCAGGCCGTGCTTGAAAATCTGCACATGGCCGGGGCAGTTCATCGGCTTGATCGCGAACCAGCGCTTGTCTTCCGCTTCGTCGCCGGCCGATTGCGCCGCGAACATGTTCTCGCGGAACATTCCCAGTGGCCGGAGGTCTCCCACAGCGACTTGTCGAGCATCTGCGGCGCGTTGACCTCGTCGTAATCCCCGTCAATC
The DNA here is from genome assembly GCA_963710045.1 of uncultured Alphaproteobacteria bacterium. Lineage (GTDB taxonomy): Bacteria > Pseudomonadota > Alphaproteobacteria > Rhizobiales > Xanthobacteraceae > Bradyrhizobium. The sequence goes on from CAVPZO010000032.1 coordinate 23,198, forward strand.
GCCTGCGCATATAGGCGACCACAGCCTGGAAGATGGCCAGCCCTTGGCGTGCCAGAACACCACGCCGGGGCTTCCTCCTGGAAGTGAAACAGATCGAGTTCGCGGCCGAGCTTGCGGTGGTCGCGTTTTTCCGCTTCTTCGACCGCTTCAGATAGGCGTCGAGTTCTTCCTGTTTCGCGAACGCCGTGCCGTAGATGCGCGTCAGCATCGGATTGTGCTGTCGCCCCGCCAGTAGGCGCCCGCGACCTTCAGCAGCTTGAACGCGTGCCGACCTTGCCGGTCGACGTCATATGCGGCCCGCGGCAGAGGTCGAACCAGTCGCCCTGTTTGTAGATTAATGGTCTGGTCGGCCGGGATCGCGTCGACCAGTTCGACCTTGAACATCTCGCCGTTGTCTTTGAATACCTGCTTGGTCTGCTCGCGTGCCCAGATTTCCTTGGTGAACGGTTTATCGCGCGCGATGATCTCACGCATCTTCTTCTCGATCGCGGCAAAATCTTCCGGCGTGAACGGCTCGTTGCGGAAGAAGTGTAAAAGAACCCGTTCTCGATCACCGGGCCGATGGTGACCTGCGTACCCGGCAATAACGACTGCACCGCTTCGGCCATCACATGCGCGGCATCATGCCGGATCAGCTCCAGCGCGCGCGGATCGTCGCGATTGATGAACTCGATCTTTGCATCTTGCTCGATCGGATCGGCCAAATCGCTGACCACGCCATCCAGCGCCATCGCCACCGTGCGTTTTGCCAGCGACGGCGAGATGCCCTTGGCGATATCGAGGCCGGTGATGCTCTTGGGGAATTCGCGCCTGGCGCCGTCGGGGAAGGTGAGGGCGATGCGGGGTTCGGGTTCGACCGGCTTCAAATTGGCGACACCAAACTGGAATCCGGACGCGGGCGCGTTCTTGTCGGGCATAAAACTCTCCTGTGGCTCACTCCTGCGAACGAGCGCAGGTAAGCGGGAACGAGGAGGGCTTT
>CAVPZO010000033.1:0-40914 GCA_963710045.1 uncultured Alphaproteobacteria bacterium
CAAGATCGGCCGCAACCGAAATGAGTGCCGCCGCGCCATCCGGATCGGCAGCAAGGCCATGCCGTGCCAGCGCGTGCAATTCGTCGCGAATGAGGCCGGGCGCGGCGGTGAGCGTCTCTGCATGCGGATCGGTGAGCCGCACATTCCAGCCGGCGCGGGCGAAAATCGCCGCCCAGGCGCGACCAATCAGGCCGACGCCGACGATGGCGACATGTCGTTCCGTTTTTGTCATTCCTGTTCTCTCACAGCCAGAGCACCTTGCGTCGCAGATCGAGATCGTCGCGCAAGGCCTTGGAAGGCCCCTGATGAATCACCCGGCCCCGCTCCAGCGCCACCGTGGCGTCGGACAACGCCAAGGCCAGGTCGAGATTGTGGTCGACGATGATGATGGCGATTTCCTTGCGCAGGCGATCGAACGTCTCGAACAATTGCTCGACCACGGTCGGCGCCAACCCCTCGAACGGCTCGTCGAGCAGCAGCACCCGCACGTCGCCGGATAGCGCCCGCGCCACCGCGACCATCTGCTGCTCGCCGCCCGAGAGGTAATCCGCCGGGCTGTCGAGCCGCTCGCGAATGCGTGGAAAGTATTCGTAGATACGTTCCCGGGTCCAGTGCACGCCATGGCCGGTCTGCCGCTTCAGGCCACCGAGTTCCAGATTCTGCTCGACGCTCATGCCTGCGAACAGGCCGCGGCCCTGCGGCACGTAGCCGATGCCGAGCCGCGCATTCTGCGCCGACGAATTCCCGATCAACTCGTTGCCCGCAAGCTTGATCGAGCCGTTCGACGCCGGCGCAATCCCGATCAGCGTCTTCAGCAGCGTCGATTTGCCGGCGCCGTTGCGTCCCAGCAGCGCAATGATCTCGTTCTCGTGCAGCGTGAAGTTCACGTCGTTGAGGATGTGGCTCTTGCCGTAGAAGGTATCGACATGCTCGACCGTCAGCAGCGCATTGACGCGGGCGGCGGTTTCGCGCGGCTGCGCGGCGACGTGCGCGGCGCCGGAGCCGATATAGACCTCCTGCACCTTGGGGCTGGCGCGGGCATCCTCGACAGTGCCGTCGAGCAGCACGCGGCCTTCGTTCATGACCGTGACATGATCGGCGAGCTGAAACACCCGGTCGATGTCGTGCTCGACCAGCAGCACCGGCAGATCGGCCGAGATGCGCTTGATGATGGCGCCGATGCGCTCGCGCTCGGCGGCGGCGAGACCTGCCAGCGGCTCGTCGAGCAGCAGCACCCGCGGCGCGGTGGCAAGTGCCACGCCCATGTCGAGCAGGCGCTGGCCGCCATAGGACAGGGTGCCTGCTTCCGCCTTTTCGATGCCGGCGAGGCCGAGATAGCGGATGGTGCCGTCGGTCTCGACATTGATGGCCTCGATCGCCAGCGCATTGGCGATCGGATCGAAGCGGCGCGGATGCCGCGCCTGTACCGCAAGCCGGATATTCTCGCCGACACTGAGCGCGGGAAACAGGTTGGTGATCTGGAACGAGCGGCCGATGCCGGCGCTTGCGATCTCTTCCGGCGTGTGGCCCGCAATCGGCTGGCCCAGCAGCGACACCGCACCTTCGTCCGGTGGATACATGCCGGACAGCAGATTGAACGCAGTGGTCTTGCCGGCGCCGTTGGGGCCGATCAGCGCGTGCAGCGTGCGGTCGGCAATGGAAATATCGATGCCCTGCACCGCCTTGATGCCGCCAAAGCTCTTGACGATGTGGCGGGCGGAAAGCACCGGGCCGTCAACGTGGGATTTGGGCCGCAGAAACTCCGGCAGCGGCAAGACTTCGATCCGGCGCGCGGACATCGCGGCGTCTTCGACGACTTTCTTGCGGAACGGCGCGATCAGGCGCTCGGCGACGCCGACCAGGCCGGTCGGCGAAAACACGATGAAGCCGACGAAGATCAGGCCGAACCAGAACAGCCAGTTCTCGGTGTAGATGCTGAGGAATTCGCGGAACAGGATGAAGAACAGCGCGCCGAGCGCCGGACCCAAAAAGCTGCGCATGCCGCCGATGACGACCATGGCCAGGAGATCGCCGGAGAACGCCACCGAGATCGGATCGGCCGAGGTCATGCGGTTCTGGAACAGCAGCAGGATGCCGGCAAGCCCGGTGATCGCGGCGGACAGTACAAAAGCAGCGAGCTTGTAGCGGTTGGTCGGATAGCCGAGGAAGCGTGCGCGCTGCTCGTTTTCCCGAACCGCGACCAGCACGCTGCCAACCGGCGAATTGTGAAATCGCCACAGCAGCGCGAGCACGCAAAACGCGATCAGCGCCACGAACCAGTAATAATATGTCGAGGATTCCAGATTGAACCCGAGCAGGGTCGGCCGCGTGATGCCACCGAGGCCATTTTCACCGCCGGTCACTTCAGTCCAGCGGAACGATATCGAATAAAGCATCGCCGCCAGCGCCAGCGTCAGCAGCGAGAAATACACGCCGCGCCGCCGCAGGATCAGAAAGCCGAACGCCGTGGCGACGGCTGCCACGATCAAAACGCCGAGAATGGCGGGGCCGAAAAACGAGTCCGGCATCAAGTTGCGCTGGATCAGCGCGGCGGCATAAGCGGCAAGTCCGAACCAGGCGCCGTGACCGAACGAGACCAGGCCGGTATGTCCGACCAGAATGTTCAGCGCCATGCAGGCCAGCGCGAACACCACGACCTCCGTCGCCGAGGTCATGGTGAGGCCGAGCGCCAACAGTATGGCTGGGAGCACCAGCAACCCGAAAGCGGCAACGAATAGCGGAATGGGCAGGCGCTTCCACATCACCGTCACTCGAACCGCGTGATGCGCTCGCCGAACAGGCCGCGTGGCCGGAACAGCAGCACCAGAAGCATCAACAGATAGATCGCCGCAGTGGAGGCGGCGGAATAACCGATGCCGACCATCACGCCCTTGACGAGGCCGACCAGCAGCGCCGCCGCGACCACGCCCCAGAACGAGCCGAGGCCGCCGATCACGACCACGACGAAGGCGGGCGTGATGATCTCCTGCCCCATCGCCGGATGCACCGCATAGATCGGCGCCAGCAGCACGCCGGCCAGCCCCGCAAGTCCGATGCCGAGTGCTGCGACCGCAGACATATAGGGCTGCAGCGAAATGCCGAGCGCGCCGACCATGTCGGGATTTTGCACGCCGGCGCGTACCACGCGGCCGAACGATGTCTTTTGCAGCAGCAGCCACAGCCCGGCAATACAGGTTATGGCGACGCCGAGCAGCACCATGCGGTAGAACGAATAAATAAAACTGCCGATCGCGACCTGTCCGCGCAACGCCTGCGGAATCGAATACGACAATGGCGGCGCCCCGAAGATCATGCGCAGCACCTGCTCCGCCACCATTGCGAGGCCGAACGTCATCAGCAGCGACAGGATCGGGTCGGAACGATAGAACCTGCGGAACAGCAGCCGTTCGATCACCACGCCGAGCAGCGCCACCGTCACCGGTGCGACGACGAACGCGCCGCCGAAGCCGAGATAGGGCGAGACCACCAGCGTCAGATAAGCGCCGATCGCGAAGAACGCGCCATGCGCGAGATTGACGATGCCGCCGAGCGAGAAGATCAGCGACAGGCCAAGCGCGATCAAGAGATAATAGACGCCGTCAAGCAACCCGTTGAGGATTTGCTGCGCTAACAACATGGCGGACATGGTTTTGGCCCCGCTGGGTCGAGCGAATAACCCGCTCCGTCATTCCGGGATGCGCCGCTTGGCGCAGGCCCGGAATCCATACTCCCGGCGGTGGTTATGGATTCCGGGCTCGCTTGCTTCGCTCGCGCCCCGGAATGACGAGGCTGGTATTTCTCAGCTCGGGAACGTGCAGCTGTTCTCTTCCTTGGTCGCGGCGATTATTTCCAGATCCTCGTTCGGGCCGGGCACCGCCGGGCTCGAGGCGAAGATGTCCCACTGGTTCTTGATCTTGTCGGCCGGCAGCGCGGTCACCGCATACATTTCATGCATGAGCTGGTGATCCGAGCCGCGGAAATAGCCTTGCCGCGTTTTCAGCAGATCGAACTTGGCGCCCTTTTCGAAGTGCTCGATGATCTTCGGCGATTCCACCGACTTCAGGTCGTTGATGGTCTGCGCCACGATCTTGGTGGCGATGTAGTCGCCCCAGGCTTGGTTCTCCGGCGGCTTGTTATATTTTTTTGTGAAGGCCGCGACGAAGGCCTTGGAGCCGGGCGTATCGACCTGATGGTGCCACACCACCGGCCAGGTGCCGACGAAATTGCCCTTGCCGGCCGCCCAGGCCAGCGCGGTATCGAAACCGAACCCGCCGACCGGGAAGGTCAGGCCGAACTCGGCATATTGCTTGAGGAAGTTGGTGATCTGGTTGCCGGCGAGATTGATCACCACCAAATCGGGTTTTGCCTCGCGGATTTTCAAGAGATAGGCCGAGAAGTCGGTGGCGTCGGTCGGCACCAGGTCGTCGCCGGCGAATTGACCGCCATTGGCTTCCATGAAGCGTTTTGAAACTTTCAGCAGGTCGTGGCCGAACGCGTAATCCGCGGTCAGCGAATACCACTTCTTGCCCTTGACCAGCCCGTCGCGCAGGAACGAGCGGCCGACCGTCTTCACATACATCGAGTTCTGCAACTCGACATGGAACATGTAGCGCTGGCAATCCTTGCCGCGCAGCGCATCCGAATTGCCGCCGGTGTTGATGAACAGCGTCTTGGTGCGCGACGCCACCTGCGCGATGGTCAGGCACGAGGCGGACGAAATCTCGCCGATGATGCAGGCGACCTTGTCGCGCTCGATCATGCGCTCGGCCTTGGTCGAGGCGGTCTGCGGATTGACCGAATCTTCCTTGAGCAGTTCGATCTTGCGTCCCATCGCGCCGCCGGAGGCGTTGATCTCCTCCACCGCCAGATCGATCGCCATCACCGCGTATTCGCCGAGTGGCCCGAGGAAGCCGGTGCGCGGCGTCAGATGGCCGATCTTGATCACGTCCGATGTCTGCGCGCGCAAAATCGCCGGCGCGGAAATTCCGGACACCAGCGCAAGTCCGCCGGCGGTTTTCAGCAGCCGGCGGCGCGTGAATTGAGTGTTGTTCGACATGGTTTTTCTTCTCCCTGATGCGTTCGCTTCGCGGCGACGCCTTTTTTGCCCCGGCAGCGTTGCGCTTGTCGTTGCGCGCTTCCCGTCGCTTGCCGTGATCTTTGATCGCAGCTAGGGTTGCAAAAGATCGGGTCTTTGTCGAGTCCGCATGGATTTGGAAATCAAGGGTTTACGCGTATTGGTGACCGCCGGCGCCAATGGCATCGGGCTCGCCATTGCGCGCGCGTTTGCCGGCGAAGGCGCCAGGGTCCATACCTGCGACGTGGACGAGGCGGCGTTGTCCGCGCTCGCCTCCAGCGACCCCGCCATCACGCAAACACGCTGTGATGTATCCGACCGCGCCGCGGTGAAAAACCTGTTCGCGCAAGCCACGGCAAAACTCGGCGGTCTCGATGTGCTGGTCAACAATGCCGGCGTCGCAGGGCCGACCTCGAAAGTCGAGGAAATGAACCCCGAGGACTGGGATCGCTGCCTGGAAATTTGCCTGACCGGGCAATTCAACTGTACGCGGCTGGCGGTGCCGCTGCTGCGCCAGAGCACCAATGCGTCGATCGTCAACATCTCCTCGGCCGCGGGCCGTCTCGGCTTTGCGATGCGCGCGCCCTATGCGGCGGCGAAATGGGGCGTGATCGGTTTCACGAAATCGCTGTCGATCGAGCTTGGCCCCGACAACATCCGCGTCAACGCCATCCTGCCCGGCCTCGTCGCCGGCGACCGGCAGCGCCGCGTGCTGGAAGCCAAGGCGCAGCAGCGCGGGATTTCCTATGCCGAGATGGAGCGCACCGCGTTCTCCTACACCTCGATCAAGGATTACGTCACGCCGCAGCAGCTCGCCGACCAGATCCTGTTCATGTGCAGCCCGCGCGGCAAAACGATTTCCGGCCAGGCCATCTCGATCTGCGGCGACACGCAGATGCTGGGATAGATTTTCTCACCGTCATGCCCGGCCTTGTGCCGGGCATCCACGTCTTTCCGGCGGTGTCCGAAAGCAACACGTGGATGGCCGGGACGAGCCCGGCCATGACGGATGTTGACGCTACTGCATCAGCTTCAGTGCATCGCTGAAAAACTCCGGCCCGCCGAAATTGCCGGACTTCAGCGCCAGCAGCATCTCACCATGCCTCGCGCCGACGGCGCGCAGCACTGGCACGCCCGCGGCGATTTCAGGGCCGACCAGAAAGCCGGGAATGCCGAGCCGATCAACCACGGCGCCCGACGTCTCTCCACCGGCGACAACCAGCCGCCGCACACCAGACTTCACCAGGCCTTCGGCGATATCGGCCATCGCTTGCTCGATGGCATGACCGGCGGCGTCGCGGCCATGGCGCGCCTGCAGTGCTGCCACCTGATCCGGCGTCGAGCTGCTGGCGATCAGGATCGGGCCTTTTGCTAGCCGCTCGTTGGCCCATGCAAGCGCGCGCTGCACCTCGTTCGATCCAGCAACGACCTGCTCAGGATCGAGATGCAGCACCGGCATCGCCTGCTCTGCCTTGGCAATCTGCTGCAGCGTCGCCTGCGAGCAACTGCCGGCGAGACACGCCGCCGGGCCGCCGACGGGCTTGGCGGAAATCGTCGTCGCGGCATTCGCTTTCACGCGGCCTGACGTGACCAGCGCACGAGCAAGGCCGAGTCCGACACCGGATGCACCAACCGAGACTCGATGGTCCAGCGCGGCCACACCAATGGTTTCCAGATCGCGCTCGAATACAGCGTCCGCAATGGCCGCCCCAAAACCTTTCGCTGCGAGGTCGGCAAGATGCGCGCGCACCGCGTCCGGCCCGCGCGCGATCACTGCGAGATCGGCCAGCCCGACCCTGGTCTTGCTCTGCCGCGCCAGCACCCGCGCCAGATTGGAATCATGCATCGGATTGAGCGGGTGATCCTTCAGCGGGCTTTCATTGAGCGGCACCGAGCCGACGAACAGATTGCCCTGATAGACGGTGCGGCCGGTTTCCGGAAACGCCGGCGTCACCAGTACGATGGCGTCGCCGGAATCGGCACGCAGCGCGTCCATCACAGGACCGATATTGCCGGCGTCCGTGGAATCGAAGGTCGAGCAGATCTTGAACAGCACATGCGAGGCGCCTCGCCCGCGCATCCATTTTTCCGCGGCGCGCGACTTGGCCACCGCCTGTGACGCCTCAATGGACCTGCTCTTCAGCGACACCACCACGGCATCGACCTCGGGCAGCTTGAGATCGTCCGACGGCACGCCGATGGTCTGTACCGTGCGCAGGCCGCAGCGGGTCAGCGTGTTGGCGAGATCGGAGGCGCCGGTGTAGTCGTCGGCGATACAGCCCAGCGCCAGCGTCACGATTTCGCTCCGGCATAAGGCTTGAACCAGCCGAGGCCGTCGGTGGTCTTGCCACGCGGGTTGTATTCGCAGCCGACAAAGCCGCTGTAGCCGAGACGATCCAGCTCACCGAACAGGAACGGGTAATTCAGCTCCTCGCCATCCGGTTCGTTACGCGAGGGAATGCTGGCGATCTGGATATGGCCAACGATCGGCATCATCTCGCGCAAGCGCATGGTGACGTCGCCGTGGATGATCTGGCAGTGATAGATGTCGAATTGCAGCTTCAGGTTCGGGATGTTCAATTCACCGATCAGGTCGCGCGCGAAGGCAAAATCGTTGAGGAAATAACCGGGCACGTTGCGCGAATTGATCGGCTCGATCACCACGTCGAGGTCTTCAGGCGCAAGAAATTCAGCAGCCCATGCCACCGATTTGCGGAATGCCGCGACGGCTTCTGGATTTTTGCGATCGGCAATGCCTGCCATCAAATGCAGCCGCTTGACGCCGGTCGCCTTGGCATAGGGCAGCGCGGTGCGCAAACTCTGCTGCAAATCGCCGAACCGGTCCGGCAGCGCGGCAAAGCCCTTTTCGCCGGCCTCCCAATTGCCCGGCGGCAGGTTGAACAGCGCCTGGATCAGGCCGTTGCGATGCAGCCGCTCGCCAACCGCCTCGGCCGGATGATCGTAGGGGAACAAAAATTCCACCGCAGTAAAACCCGCCTTCGCCGCCGCGTCAAAACGATCGAGGAACGGCACTTCGTTGAACATCATGCTGAGATTGGCGGCAAAACGGGGCATCGAATGTCCTCTTGTTATCGGCGTTATGTCGGGTCGCCGGGCAGCTTGGTGCCGGTGACGCGGGCATACATCCGCGCCACCGAGGCGTCGTCGTCGCGGCCCATGCCGGAGGCCGAGGTCATCAGGAACATCTGCAGCGCCGCTGCTGAGACCGGCACCGGAAATTTCGCCGTTCGCGCCATATCCTGGATGATGCCGAGGTCCTTCACAAAGATATCCACCGCGCTGCGCGGCGCATAGTCGCCGTCGAGCACATGCGGCATGCGGTTCTCGAACATCCACGAATTGCCGGCCGATGCGGTGATCACCTCATATACTTTCCGGATATCGAGGCCTTGCTTCGCCGCGAACGCGATCGCCTCCGACGCCGCGGCGATATGTACGCCCGCCAGCAGCTGGTTGATCATCTTGAAAGCGGCGCCCTGCCCTGCGGCGTCACCGAGTTCATAGAGCTTTGCCGCCATCGCATCGAGCGCGGGCCGCGCCTTGGCGAAGGCGGCGGCGCTGCCCGAGGCGAGAATGGTGAGTTCGCCCTGCGCCGCGCGTTGCGCGCCGCCGCTGATCGGCGCGTCGAGATAATGCCGCCCGGTGGCTTCCAGTTGCTTCGCCAGCCGCCGCGCTACATCCGGGTCCATCGTAGCGGATGAGACAAACACCGCATCTTTCGCCAGCGTCTCGCCTACACCATCCTTGCCAAACAAAATGGCTTCGGTCTGCGCGGCGTTGACCACCACGCTGACCACGATGTCGGCGTTCCTGGCCGCGTCCGCCGGCGTCTTCGCGCCAAGTCCGCGATCGGCGACGAATCGCGCGACGGCATCGGCCGACACGTCGCAGCCCGTGACCTCAAACCCTGCGCGCCGCAGCGAGGTCGCCATGCCGTAGCCCATCGAGCCGAGCCCGATGACGGCGACGCATGGCTTTGAAGATGCGGATTCGGGCATGCGGCGTTTCCTGTTTCGTTGTTGGCTCTGGATAACACGGCTTGGCCGCGCTGCCAAAGCATGGGACAAGTCGGCCCAGGGAAAGCTCCATGAGTGAGACCAGACTGCGCGACGAGATTTGCCGGCTTGGCCGTTCGCTGTTCGAGCGCGGGCTGACGCCGGGCTCGTCCGGTAATATCAGCGTCCGGCTCGACGACGGCGGCTGGCTGGTGACGCCGACCAACGCGTCATTGGGTTCGCTGGATCCGGCGCGGATCTCGCGGCTCGGCGCCGACAACCGGCTCCTCTCCGGCGATGCGCCTACCAAGGAAATCCCGCTCCACGCGGCGCTGTATGAGACCCGAAGCGCCCGCGCGGTGGTGCATTTGCATTCTACCCACTCAGTAGCGCTGTCGATGTTGCCCGAGATCGATCCGCGCGCGGCATTGCCGCCGATGACGCCGTATTATCTGATGAAATGCGGCTTAACCGCGCTGGTGCCATATTATCGGCCCGGCGATCCGGCGGTGGCCGACGCGATCAGGGGCCTTGCCGGGAAATATGCGTCGGTGCTTTTAGCCAATCACGGCCCGGTAGTGGCCGGCGACTCGCTGGAAGCCGCGGTGTTCGCGATGGAGGAGCTGGAGGAAACCGCAAAGCTGTATCTGCTGCTGCGCGGGCTCAATCCGCGGTATCTGACCCCGGCGCAGGTGGCGGATTTATCGAAGACGTTTGGGCTCTCGTTGCCGGAGCACTTGCCCCACGCTCACCCGTCATCCTGAGGAGCGCGCTCTTGCGCGCGTCTCGAAGGATGGGCCGCGGGCGCTTGTGGCCGATCCTTCGAGACGCCGCGCTTCGCGCGGCTCCTCAGGATGACGGTGAGTGTGTGGGGATGCCGTAAAATCTCAGCCACCGCTCAAAGAACGGCGAGCTGCTTGTTCCTGAGGTCGGTGACGAGCATCAATCCCGGCGCGTGTGTGATCGCGAACGGCAGCTTTGCTGCCGCGATCACCGCTTGCGGCGTGACGCCGCAGGCCCAGAACACCGGAATCTCGTCGGCGTTGATTGGCACGGCGTCGCCATAATCGGGTTTTGCGATATCGGCGATCCCGATCGAATGCGGATGACCGAGATGGACCGGCGCGCCATGCACCGAGGGAAACCGCGAGGTGATCTGCACCGCGCGGATCGCATCCGCCGGTTTTAGCGGCCGCATCGACACCACCATCGGCCCGGCGAACGGGCCGGCGGAAGCGCAGGCAATGCTGGTGCGGTACATCGGCACGCGCACGCCGCACTCGATGTGACGGATCGGGATATCGTCCGCCAGCAGCGCTTCTTCGAACGAGAACGAGCAGCCGATCACGAATGCGACGAGATCGTCGCGCCAGTGCGCCATGATGTCGGTCGGCTCCTCCACCACCTCGCCGCCGCGCCAGACCCGGTAGCGCGGCAGGTCGGTGCGGATGTCGAGATCGAGCCCGAGCGCGGGAATGCGGGGATCGCCGACCTCGGACATGCCGATGATCGGGCACGGTTTTGGATTGAGCTGGCAGAAACGGTGGAACGAAGCCGCGAGTTTCTCCGGCAGGATCGCGAGATTGCCCTGGACGAAGCCGTTGGCGACGCCTGCGGTGCTCGCCGCCATGCCGGCACGGCAGGCGTGCCGGGCCGCGACGCTCGAAAGCATTTCCGGCTCGCCCCGAACGGATTTTGCCGGGCTGGTAATCAATCGAAAACTCCACTGCCTCGACAGGAGGTGGTCTGCCGCTCTACATAGAGCCTATTCGCTGCGCCCGCCAAAGGATTTTCCGGAACTCCGTATGACCAAGATCGCTTCCAATCTGCAGATCGACTCCGCGAGGCTGTGGGATACCATCCACGAGACCGCGAAATTCGGCGCCACGCCGAAGGGCGGCGTGCGGCGGCTGACGCTCGGCCCCGAGGACAAACAGGTGCGCGATTGGTTTCGCAACGCGTGCGAAGCCGCAGGACTCGAGGTGCATGTCGATGCGCTGGGCTCGATGTTCGCCCTTCGCAAAGGCCGCGACATGACAAAACCGCCGGTGGGCTTAGGCTCGCATCTCGATACCCAGCCGACCGGCGGCAAGTTCGACGGCGTGCTCGGCACGCTGGCCGCACTCGAGGTGGTGCGCACGCTGAACGATGCCGGGATCGAGACCGAACTGCCGATCTGCATCGTCAACTGGACCAACGAGGAAGGCTCGCGCTTTGCGCCGGCCACCATGGCATCGGCCGCCTATGCCGGCGACTACACCACCGATGACATTCTTGGCCGCAAGGATTTCCACCGGGATCAGCGTCGGCGAGGCGCTCGACAGCATCGGCTATCGTGGCGACGAGGCCGTGGGCACGCGAAAATTCGGCGCTTTCGTGGAACTGCATATCGAACAGGGGCCGCTGCTGGAAGCCGAAAACAAAACCATCGGCGTGGTCGATCGCGGCCAGGGCATCACCTGGTACGACGGCAAGGTTATCGGCTTCGAAAGCCACGCCGGCACCACGCCGATGCCGTTGCGGCGCGACGCGCTTGCGGCGCTGGCCGAGGTGACCCTTGCGGTCGAGCGAATTGCCCGGGCCCACGGACCGAACGCCGTCGGCACCATGGGCGAAGCCGTGATTGCAGCACCTTCGCGCAACGTGATTCCCGGCGAGATCGCCTTCACCATGGATATCCGCAGTCCCGATTCCGCCACGCTGGATGCGATCGACCGCGACCTGCGCGCCGCCGCAGCCGAAATCGCGGGCCGACGCAACGTCGAAATCGCGATTGAGGCGATCTGGAACAAGCCGCCGACCGTATTCGATGCCAAACTGGTCGATGCCGTCGAAAATGCGACCAAGGCGCTCGGCTACAGCCATCGCCGCATCACCTCGGGCGCCGGCCACGACGCCTGCAATCTTGCCAATGTGGTGCCGGCGGCGATGATCTTCGTGCCCTGCAAGGACGGCGTCAGCCACAATGAACTCGAGGACGCCACGCAAGCGGATTGCTCCGCCGGCGCCAACACCCTGATGCATACGGTACTGGCGCTGGCCGGCGTCGCATCCTGACCAATGGAGACTTTTATGCGCGGTGTATTCGTCGATGCTAACGAGTCGCTCGCTGTCATTTTCGAGCGGCTGGCAAAACCCGGCGATCCACCGGTCACGATCCACCGCGATCCCGATATAACCTCGGATCAGTACCCTGGCATACTCGACGGCGCCGAAATCGCAATTGTCGATCACACTGCGCTGCCGACCGAGGTCGCGCGAAAGTGCGCAGGCCTGAAGCACGTCGTCTTCCTCGGCACGGGCGCGCGCAGCTACATGAATCCGGAAGAGCTCGCCGAGCTCGGCATTGCCGTTCATCTGATCAAGGGCTATGGCGACACCGCGGTGGCCGAGTGCGCCATCGCGCTGATGTGGGCCGCCGCGCGCGGGCTGGCGCAAATGGACCGCGAGATGCGCGCCGGCAACTGGCTGCGCGACGACGGCATGCAGCTTACCGGCAAGACCCTGGGGCTGATCGGCTTCGGCGGCATCGCCGCGGAAGTCGCGCGCATCGCGCTCGGCAGCGGCATCAAGGTGCTGGCCTGGAACAGGACGGCGAAAAGCCACGCGAGCGTCGAATTCGTCGATATCGATGCGCTGCTGGCACGAAGCGACATGGTTTCGCTGCATCTGTTGTTGAACGACGAAACCCGCGGCTTTCTTTCGCGCGAGCGGATCGCGGCCATGAAGCCCGGCGTCATCCTCGTCAACACCGCGCGCGGCGCGATGGTCGACGAAGCCGGGATGATCGACGCGTTGAAGTCAGGCCACATCCGGCACGCCGGGCTCGACGTATTCAATGTCGAGCCCTTGCCTGTAGATCACCCGCTGACGAAAATCCCCAACGTCACGCTGTCGGCGCATTCGGCATTCCGCACGCCGGAGGCGAGTGAGAATCTGATTGCTGCAGCGTGGGAACATTGCAGAAGGATTGCGAATTCGTAGGGTGGGTTAGCGCCGAAGGCGCGTAACCCACCGGCCGAGTTCGCCGCGAGTCCCAACGGTGGGTTACGGCGCTTCGCGCCTAACCCACCCTACGGCCTCATTCCACCATCTCCGCCACCGCCTTGCCGCAGGCGGTAGTGTCGGCATTCCCGCCGAGATCGCGGGTGCGCAGCGTGCGTTCGCCAAGCGTACGCTCGATCGCCGCGACAATCGACGCCGCGGCAGCTTTCTCGCCGAGGTGATCGAGCATCATCGCGCCGGACCAGATCTGGCCGATCGGATTGGCGATGCCCTGGCCCGCGATATCCGGCGCGGAGCCGTGCACCGGCTCGAACACGGAAGGAAAATGCCGCTCCGGGTTGATGTTCGCGGCCGGCGCGATGCCGATGGTGCCGGTACAGGCGGGCCCCAAATCGGACAGGATGTCGCCGAACAGATTGGAGCCGACCACGACGTCGAACCAGTCCGGGTGCAGCACGAAATTCGCGGTGAGAATATCGATGTGGTACTTGTCCCATTTCACCTTGGGATAGTTTTTCCCCATCGCCTCCACGCGCTCGTCCCAGTACGGCATGGTGATCGAGATGCCGTTGGATTTGGTCGCGGAGGTCAGATGCTTCTTGGGGCGCGATGCCGCAAGATCGAACGCGAACTTCAAAATCCGGTCGACGCCGATGCGCGTCATCACGGTCTGTTGCGTCACGAATTCGCGCTCGGTATCCGGGAACATGCGGCCGCCTACGGAAGAATACTCGCCCTCGGTGTTTTCTCGCACCACCCAGAAATCGATATCGCCGGGCTTGCGGTTGGCCAGCGGCGACGGCACGCCGGGCATCAGCCGCACCGGGCGAAGGTTGACGTACTGATCGAATTCCCTGCGAAATTTGATCAGCGATCCCCACAACGAGATGTGATCGGGAATTTTCGCCGGCCAGCCGACCGCGCCGAAATAGATCGCGTCGTGCTTGCCGATTTTGTCCTTCCAGTCGTCCGGCATCATCTGGCCGTGTTTTTCGTAATAGTCCCAGCAGGCAAAATCGAAATGATCGAAATGCACGTCGACGCCGTGCTTTTTTGCAGCCGCCTCCAGCACGCGAAGCCCCTCCGGCACGACTTCCTTGCCGATGCCGTCGCCGGGAATGACGGCGACGCGATATTTTTTTCCTTGGCTCACCGATAGAATCCTTACATTTGCGGCGTCAAACGCCTTGATCCGAATTATCGGATTGCAATGGACCAAAGTAAACCGCGGCGCAACGCTGCAGTGCAATGTTGACCGGTTTCAGTTGCATCTGTAGCCCGGATGAGCGAAGCGATATCCGGGACAAGCACCGGCCCCGGGTTTCGCTTCGCTCACCCGGGCTACAAGCGAGCGAGAGCATCCCATGGACCTTCATCTGCGCGGCAAGCGCGTCCTGATCACCGGCGCCTCCAAAGGCATTGGCGCCGCCGCCGCCGAAGCTTTTGCGGAGGAAGGCTGCGATCTCCGGCTGGCGGCCCGCAGCGGCGATCAACTAAAGGCGCTGGCGGACCGGCTGCGATCGGCACATCAGATCGATGCGTCGGTGCATGTCACCGATCTTCGCAAGCCCGAGGATATCGCAAGGCTCGTCAAGGATTCCTGCGATATCGACATCCTGGTCAACAATGCCGGCGACATTCCCGGCGGCTCGATCGACAAGATCGACGAGGCGACCTGGCGCCATGCCTGGGAATTGAAAGTGTTCGGCTACATCAACCTCACCCGCGCCATCTACGCGCAGATGAAAGCGCGCGGCCACGGCGTCATCGTCAACGACATCGGCGCCGCCGGAGAAAAGTTCGATGCCAATTATATCTGCGGCAGCGCCGGCAACGCCGCGCTGATGGCCTTCACCCGGGCGCTCGGCGGCAGGAGCCTCGCCGACAACATCCGCGTGGTCGGCATCAATCCGGGCCCGGTCGGCACCGACCGCCACGTCACGCTCTTGAAGACGCGCGCGAAGGCCCAGTTCGGCGACGAAAGCCGCTACAAGGAATTTCAAAAAGGCCTGCCGCTCGGGCGTCCCGCCCACGCACGCGAGATCGGCGACCTGATGGCGTTCCTTGCGTCAGACCGTTCCGGCTACACCTCGGGCGTAATCTTCACGGTGGATGGCGGCATGTGCGCGGGTTGGGGATAACCCGCACCAACACTGAAAGCCCGCAAATCGCCGTTCACGAAAATGTGAAAGTATACCTATCCCCGTCTCCAGAACCTCGCTTATCCTGCTGGCGTCCTGTCCAGTGAGGGGGCGCTTTCTAGAAGCGGTCCTTCAGCGGACAGAGCGAAAGCTGGCCGGACCGGGGCGCCCCGGACTGGCCGATGCCTGGTGGTACGGTGGAGCGCTGGGAGGCGCTGCGCCTAGCCTTGGGCGCGCGCGGTGCCTTGCCGCGCGAGGTGGGTACGTTAATCCCGCCTCCAAGGGTGCCTCGCAAGCATCCTGGCGCCTCCCACCGCTCCATCCCCTCGCGCGGTTCGCGAGGGACTGGCAAACCTCGGACGCATTGCGCCGCGAGAACGCGGAAGGTTGGCTGTTTGAATCGTCGAATCGAAATTGAAGCGAGGCGCCTCTTAAACCTCGCCCCGCACTTTCGCGGGGAGAGGTCGACGCGCATCGTCAGATGCGCGTCGGGTGAGGGGCCAGGCACTGCGCCGCCAAATGAAAAAGCTATCGGGTCGAAAGGTCTGCAACTCAACAAGTACGACCCGAGAGTCCGTGGATTGCATTTACCGCAGTGCCTCGCCCCTCACCCGAAGCCTTCGCTGCGCTTCGGCTTCGACCTCTCCCCGCGAGAGCGGGGCGAGGTTAAGAAAGCGCTGCGTCCGGGCACGCCTACCCTCGTTCAAACAGCTGCCGAATCAGCGTCGTGATCCGCCCCGTCGGCGAGACCAATTCATCCATGATGGAAAAATGGTTCGCGCCCGGAATCTCCTCATACGTCACCGGCAATCCATATTTCGCGCGATGCCCCGCAAAATCCGCGGTCTGCTTGCGCAGCAGCGGCAATTCGGCGCTGCCGACAACCAGCGAAAGCGGCTTGAGCACGCCGCCGGCCTGCATCATCGGCGAGTTGCGCTGCGACATCGCCTCGTCCAGCTTGAGCTTGGCGTTGAGATAGCTGTGCCGGATCGGCTCGAGGTCGTAGATTCCGCTGATCGCTATTCCCGCCTTCACGCTCGGGTGCAAAAGCGCCATCGAAGTCAGGTGCCCGCCCGCGGACCAGCCGGACACCACGATCCGATCCGGATCGCCGCCCAGCGCGGGCAATCTTGCAGCCAGGAAGTCGAGGCCTTGGTGGATTTCGGCCACGATCTGATCGAGCGTCACGTCGGGCGCCAGCGTATAGCCGATCAGCGCGACATTGATGCCATGCGCCATCGGCCCACCGGCGAAAACGGTGAACGTCTCCTTCGCCCGCGTCTGCCAATAGCCGCCATGGATGAACAGCAGCGTCGGTCCGCCGTCGGCGGCTTTGAGAAAATCGATTCCGTTGCGCTCGCGGAAACCGTATCTGAGGTCAAGATGGCCGGAATATCGTGTGCGCATCTCGGCGGAGCGCTTGTCCCAGCCTGCGACCAGGTCGACGCTTGCGGGCACTGCGACGCCATTATTGAGGCCGAGGTCGCGGTCCTGCTGGCTCATACTGCGCCAGTCCGGCGTATCGAATGGCGTACTCATCTTCACTCCCCATATCGTTGTCATGCGGCACCGGGCTCGCGCATTTCCACTTTGCCGTAAAATGTTTTACAGCACACCACGATCCGCACCCAAAGCGGAAAGAACGGGAGAGATGCAAGTGGCCGATCAGGGGCTGATACAGGCAACGGCGTGCGCCATTGTCACAAAACTCAATTCAGGCGAGGTCACGCCGCTCGATCTGCTCGACGTGCTGGAGGCACGGATCGCCGAGGTCGACGGCAAGGTCAACGCGCTGCCGACGCGCTGTTTCGAGCGCGCCCGGGCCCATGCCAAAGAGCTGATGAAAAAGCCAGCCGGCGCGCGCGGCCTGCTCGCGGGACTGCCGGTACCGATCAAGGACCTTACAGCCGTGGCCGGCGTGCTGACCACGCAGGGCTCGCCGATCTACAAGGATGCCGTGCCTGCGCGTTCCGACCTTCTGGTCGAGCATCTCGAACAAAACGGCG
Source organism: uncultured Alphaproteobacteria bacterium (assembly GCA_963710045.1). Lineage (GTDB taxonomy): Bacteria > Pseudomonadota > Alphaproteobacteria > Rhizobiales > Xanthobacteraceae > Bradyrhizobium. The sequence continues at coordinate 17,243 of CAVPZO010000033.1, forward strand.
CAGTGATCTACGCCAAATCCAACACGCCGGAATTCGGCGCCGGCGCCAACACCTTCAACGAGGTGTTCGGCGCCACGCGCAATCCATGGGACCTGTCGCGCTCCGCGGCAGGCTCCTCGGGGGGTGCTGCGGCAGCGCTTGCCTCAGGTACGGCGTGGCTCGCGCACGGCTCCGACATGGGCGGCTCGCTGCGCAATCCCGCCAGCTTTTGCGGCATCGTCGGGATGCGGCCGAGTATCGGCCGGGTCGCGCATACGCCTATCGCCAAGATCGACCGCAACCTCGGCGTCCAGGGTCCGATGGCGCGCAATGTCGAGGATCTGGCACTGCTGCTCGATGCCATGAGCGGCGAGCATCCGGCCGATCCCTTATCGCTGCCGGCGCTGCCGACATCGTTCCTGTCCGCGGCGCGTTCCGGCAAGGGCCCGAAGCGTGTCGCTTATTCACCCGATCTCGGCATCACGCCGGTGGATCCGGAAGTCGCCGCCATCACGCGAAAGGCCGCGATGCGGTTCGCTGAGGCCGGCGCTATCGTCGAAGAAGCACATCCGAACTTAAGCGAGGCGCATGAATGTTTCCATGTGCTGCGAGCATTCGATTTCGCTATCAGCAAGGCGGCGCTGCTGCGCGACAAACGCGACCTGCTCAAGCCCGAGGTGATCTGGAATATCGAGGAAGGCCTGAAGCTGACGGTCGATGACCTGGTTCGCGCCGAAGCGCAGCGCGTCGCCATGACCGCGCGAACGCTGGAGTTCTTCAAGACCTACGATTTGCTGCTGGCGCCCGCGACCATCGTAGCGCCCTTCCCGGTCGAGAACCGCTATGTCGCCGAATGCGCCGGCAAGAAATTCGACAACTATGTCGAGTGGCTCGGCATCGTCTATGCGATCACGTTGGTGTGTTGCCCGGCGCTATCGCTGCCCTGCGGATTTACCGCGACGGGTCTGCCGGTCGGCCTGCAGATGGTCGCAGCACCCCGAGGCGAGGCGCAGCTGCTCGTAGGCGCCAGGATGCTTGAGGACATTCTGGGCCTGCGCGGGACGACGCCGATCGATCCGCGGCCTGCGACGTAGCTTTCAGGCTGGCGCATCATGCGTGCGCCGTTATAATCGCCACAATGCGCGACCATACGCGCGGCGTCACAGGGGAACGCTGAATGTCTGGAACACTCAAGATACGCGTCGATCAGGACAAATGTCAGGGCCACGCCCGCTGCAAATCACTGGCGCCGGAGCTTTTCGAGCTCGACGAATACGGCAACGCGCACGAGATCGGCGATGGCACCGTGCCGAAGGGTCTTGAAAACAAAGCATGGCTCGCCCAGACCAACTGCCCCGAAATCGCGATCGACATTACCGAGGAGTGAATCCATGAGCGAGACGCTGCTGAACGATGCCGCGGCCACGCCGATCGCCGAAACCGAAAGGCGCACCGCGCCGCCGGTGACCGACTGGCTGCACGATTTCGACCACACCGATCCGCGCTGGACCGAAAACCCGTTTCCGATCTGGGACGAATTGCGTGAGCAGTGTCCTGTGGTTCACACCAAACGCTTCCTTGGCTGCTACCTGCCGACCACCTATGAGGCGGTAAAGCAGATTTCCTATGACACCGAGCACTTTTCCTCTCGCCGCGTCGTCGTGCGCAATATCCGGCCCGAGCCGCCTGCGCCCTCGCCGCCGATCACCTCCGATCCGCCCGCGCACAAGCCCGCCAAACAATTGCTGCTGCCGCCGTTCACGCCCGACGCGATGAAGAAACTGGAGCCGAAGGTCCGCGCAATCTGCAACGAACTGATCGACGACTTTATCGACGAGAAGGGATGCGACGTCGCAGCGCACTACACCAAGCACATCCCGGTGCGCGCCATCGCCCATATGCTCGGCATTCCCGAAAAGGACGGCGAGTTGTTCGTCAAGTGGATCCACGAAATCCTCGAGGTCGGCATCAGCAATGACGAAGTCCTGATGCGGGCGGTGCATGAAATGGCCGCGTATTTCGCGGGCCATATCGAGCACCGCAAGCAACACCCGACCGACGACCTGATCTCGACGCTGATGAACGCGAGGGACAAGGAGGGCCAGCCGCTGTCCGACGCCCATGTGCAGGGCTCGCTGCGGCTGCTGCTGATCGCCGGCATCGATACCACCTGGAGCGCCATCGGGTCTTCGCTCTGGCATCTGGCGAAAACCCCCGCCGACCGCGAGCGCCTGCTCGCCGAGCCGGAGTTGCTGCCGGTCGCGATCGAGGAGTTTTTGCGTGCCTATTCGCCGGTGACGATGGCGCGCGAGGTGGTGAAGGAAACCACCGTCTGCGGCTGTCCGATGAAGCCCGGCAACGTGGTTTTGCTGTCGTTCCCCGCAGCCAACCGCGATCCCGCGATGTTCCCCGATGCCGACAAGGTCATCATCGACCGCAAGGAGAACCGTCACGCCGCCTTCGGCCTCGGCATTCACCGCTGCATCGGCTCCAATCTCGCCCGCATGGAGATGACCGTTGCGATCGAGGAATGGCTGAAGCGCATTCCGGAATTCAGGCTCGATCCGGCCGGCGAGATCACCTGGTCGGAAGGCACCGTGCGCGGGCCGCGGCAGCTTCCGATGCTGTTCGGAAAGGCCGGCTAGAATTTCATAACGGCGGTTGAGATATGGCGGACGACCACAACTCCCCGCCCAGCGACAGCAAGCTCACCCGCAGCAAGCAGCGCTGGGCGCGCGAAGGGCGTTTCCTGACCGGGAAGACATCGCGGCCCGACGAAGCGCGCCTGCCGCCGGGGCAGCATCTGACTCGCGACTGGCCTACCCTCGACCTCGGCCTCACCCCGAATGTATCGCGCGAGCGCTGGCGGCTCGACGTCTACGGCGCGGTCGAGCATCCGCTGTTCTGGGACTGGGCGCAGTTCACGGCACAGCCGCAGACGCAATTCACATCCGATATCCATTGCGTCACGACCTGGTCGCGCTACGACAATGCCTGGGAAGGATTGGCGACCCGCGACCTCCTTCCTGCGTGCCAGCCGCGTGACGACGCGCGGTTCGTGGTGCTGCATTCCCACGACGGCTACACCACCAATCTGGCGCTGGAGGATTTTGCCGCCGAGGATGCCCTGCTCGCGCACAGCTGGTCGGGTGCGCCGCTGGAACAGGAGCACGGCGGTCCGGTCCGGCTTGTGGTGCCGCATCTGTATTTCTGGAAGAGCGCAAAATGGCTGCAGAGCATCGAATTTCTTGAGCGCGATGCGCCGGGCTATTGGGAGGTACGCGGCTATCATAACCGCGGCGATCCCTGGCTGGAGCAGCGTTATTCCAACGACTGACATCGCGCATCCAAACCACGGAGGCTGAACGTGCCAACCGAACGTTTCCAATTTCCGGGCTCGGAAGGCCAGCAACTGGCGGCGGCGCTGGAGTTGCCGGAGGGAAAGACGCTGGCCTACGCGCTGTTCGCGCATTGCTTTACCTGCGGAAAGGACGTGCTGGCCGCCAAGCGCATCGCGGTCGCGCTCGCGGCCAAGGGCATTGCAGTGCTGCGCTTTGACTTTACCGGACTCGGCTCCAGCGAAGGCGATTTCGCCAACTCGACGTTTTCGTCCAATGTCGCCGACCTGGTGCGCGCCGCCGATCATCTGCGCAGCACGCGCGAGGCACCGCCAATACTAATCGGTCACAGTCTGGGCGGCGCCGCGGTGCTGGCCGCCGCCGCCCAAATTCCGGAAGCAAAGGCCGTCGTCACTATCGCCGCTCCGTCCGACCCCGCACATGTCACCCACTTTTTCGCCGATCGCATCGAGGACATTCGCAAGCACGGCAAGGTCGAAGTGTCGCTGGCAGGCCGGCCGTTTCAGATCAAGCGCGAATTCCTCGACGACATCGCCGAGCACAAGCTGATGGATGACGTCGCGAGACTCCACAAGGCGCTGCTGATCATGCAGTCGCCGACCGACGACACCGTCGGTATCGACAATGCCACCCGGATCTTCGTCGCAGCGAAACACCCGAAGAGCTTTGTGTCGCTGCCGGGCGCCGATCATCTGCTGAGCGACCGCCGCGACAGCATGTACGCCGCCGATGTCATCGCGGCCTGGGCGGAACGCTATGTCGATGCTGCTGCGCCGGAAGCCGCGGCCGGTCCCGGCGAGGAACCGCGCAATGTCGTGGTCCGCGAAACCCGCAACGGCAAATTCCAGCAGACGGTTTCAATCGGCCCGCATCGCCTGCTGGCCGACGAACCGGTCGCCGCCGGCGGCGAGGATAGCGGCCCCGGACCTTATCGACTTCGTATTGGCCGGCCTCGGCGCCTGCACCTCCATGACCATGCGCATGTACGCGGACCGCAAGTCGCTGCCGTTGGAACGGGTGACGGTGACGCTGAAACACAGCAAGATTCATGCACAGGATTGCGCCGAGTGCGAAACCAAAGACGGAATGCTCGACCAGATCGACCGGACCATTGCCATGGAGGGCGCACTCGACGCCGGGCAGCGCGGGAAATTGATGGAAATCGCCGACAAGTGCCCGGTGCACCGCACCCTCACCTCGGAGATTCACATCGTCACGCATGCCGCCGATTGAACGGTCGGACCAGCGGGCGTATTATCCGAACAAAGGACCCGTCCATGCCGGCTGTCGCACGCATCGATCCCAAGACCGTCTTTTCTGCCGAAGAATGGAGCCGGCTGACCTCGCGCAGCTCGCTGCGCGGCATGCTGCTGGTCGCCCATGCCTGGGGCACCATCATAGCTGCCGTAGCCCTGGTGACGCTGTGGCCCAATCCGCTGACCTGGCTGATCGCGGTGACGGTGGTCGGCGCGCGCCAGCTCGGGCTGGCGATCCTGATGCACGAAGCGGCGCATGGCGGCCTGCATGCCAGCAAGGCGATCAACGAATGGGTCGGGCAATGGCTGTGCGCGGTGCCTGTTGGAGCCGACCTCGCCAGCTACCGGTCCTATCATCTGCAGCATCACAAGTTCACCCAGCAGCCCGAGGATCCCGACCTGTCGCTGTCGGCGCCGTTTCCCATCACCAAGGAAAGTTTTACCCGCAAGGCGATCCGCGACCTCACCGGCCAGACTTTTGTGAAGCAGCGGCTGCCGCTATTCCTGTCGCTGTTCAAGCGCAACAGCGCCGATGACGAGATGTCTCACGAAAGTTTCGTCTCGAGCGGCGCCAACAAGATGGCGCGGTTTCTTTGCGTGAATGCTCTACTGTTCGGGCTGTTCTGGCTGGCCGGCGTGGGCATCTGGTATTTTGGCGTCTGGGTGTTCGCGATGGCGACCTGGCTTCCGCTGGTCACCCGCGTACGCAACATTGCCGAGCACGCCTGCACCAGCACCGGATCCGATCCGTTCAGCCAGGCGCGCACCACGTTGGCCAACCCGATCGAGCGCCTGTTCATTGCGCCCTATTGGGTGAACTACCACGCCGAGCATCATTTCTTCATGTATCTGCCGTGCTATCGGCTGCCGGAAGCGCATCGGCTGTTGAAGGAGAAGGGTTTTATCAGGCGGGTTACCGTCAGCCCCGGCTATCTCGACGTGCTGCGGCTTGCTACCTCAGCTCACCGGGCCTGATCGCACATCCTGAGTCGATACCAGCGGCTGCACCCGCAGCAATCCGCGCAGCCCCAGCGCCGAACCCAGCAGGATGCCCGCGACCGCCACGAAAGATGCCAGCGCCAGCGTCGACAGTCCGGTCAAGCCCTGCCCGATCGAGCAGCCATAGGCCATCGCGCCGCCCGCGCCCATCAACGCCGCGCCGCCGATCGAGCGCAGCATGTGGCGCGGCGAGGTGTAGCCTTCCCAATGGAAACGGCCCGTTGCCAATGCGGTCACCAGACTTCCGGCAACGACGCCGGCCACCAGCGTGATGCCGAAGTTCAAGGTCAGCCCCGTCGACAGCATGACGTATTGAATGGTGTCGGCGACCGGCGCGATGAAAGTCAGCGACGTAACCGGCGTCGGATTGAAATCATCGGCGCCGAGATAGCCGGTGGCGAACCATCCGGCCGCGACCAGTAAACCGACCGCGAGGCCCGCGGCGATCTGGCCCTTTGAGCGCAGGAACGGCGCGTGGGCGAAGGCAAAGATGATCAAGGCGCCGCTGATTGCCGACGCCGCCAGCATCCGGGCTATGGGCTCGCTCAGCCCGAACTTCGCCAGCAGCGCCGGCAGCGAAATCACCGACGGCGCAATCTGGGTCCATTGCAACACGCCGACGCGGGTCGGCGCGATCAGGCCTTTCAGCGTCATCTGCGCGGCGATGCCGAGCACCAGCACCACCACCAGCGAACGCAGATTGCCGCGCCCGAGCAGCACCAGCGCGCGCGAGCCACAGCCGTTCGACAGCACCATGCCGTAACCGAACAACACGCCGCCCAGCAGCATCAGCGGCGCCGAGAACGACGGCTGCAGGTAAATCGACTTGCCGAGATCGACCACGTCGCCCGCCGCCAGCAGCTGAGCGGCGGCGATCGCTGTGCCCAGCGCCAGCGCGTAGGTGCGGATCAGCCGGCTGTCGCCGCTGGCCCACCAGCCGCGCAGGCTGCTGAGCAGACAAAAGCCACTCAGCAGGCCGACCGCGCCATAGGCGAGGCCGATCACCAGGCCCGAATACACGGCAATGTTCGCAGACGTCGACACCAGCGCTTCCTCTAACCCGTGGAAGATTGTTCTACCTAGATGGGATGCAAGCCCCTGAATCGCCAATTAAATAGCGGTTTGCGAGGCTATTCGTCCACGGCTGGCGGAATTTAAGAAGGAAGCCATCGCGCGGCGGCGTGCACGGGGAACAAAACCTCCGCCGCCGGTCGGATTGCGAGATTTTTGTTCCAGCGCGAATGTGGCGATCGAGAATATCGCACGCAGTTGAGGGTTGAGGATGGTTGCCAGCGACGACTTTGCCGAGTTCCTGTGCGATCAGCTCGCTCCGCTCGGTCGAGTCACCATGCGGCGCATGTTCGGCAAGACCGGCGTGTTCTGCGACGGGTTCATGCTCGGGATGGTGAGGGACAACACGCTCTACTTCCGGGTTGACGACGACAACCGGGCGATCTTCAAGGAAGCCGCGTCCTTTCCACCTCTCAACTACGAGAAGAAGGGCGGCTCCATAGACCTCTCCTTTTGGCGCGCTCCGGAGCGCCTGTTCGACGAGCCCGATGAGCTTGCCGCCTGGGCGCGAGCCGCGCTGGCCGCGGCGCGGCGGGTTGCTGCGCAGAGAGAACGTACGGCGCGAAGGCGAAACTCAAAGCCTCCATGAGGATGCCTAGGCGGCCCGCGCGCTCATGGTCAGCAGATCGTAGCGCGCCACCGGCTCGTTGTTCTGGTTGAACACCTCGACGTCCCAGCGCACCTCGCCATATTCCGGTTTTCGCGCCGGCGATTTCTGCTTCACCGTCAGCCGCACGCGGATGACGTCATCGGGCGACACCGGCTTGAGGAAGCGCAGATTGTCGAGACCGTAATTCGCCAGCAGCGGCCCTGGCGCCGGATCGACGAATAATCCTGCGGCAAATGCCAGGATCAGATAGCCGTGGGCGACGCGGCCCGGAAAGAACGGATTGGCCTTCGCCGCCACCTCGTCCATATGCGCGTAGAAATTATCGCCGGTGAATTCGGCGAAATGCTCGATGTCGGCAAGCGTGATCGGCCGGCTAGCGGTTTCGATGGTGTCTCCGACTGCAAGGTGATCGTAGTCGCGCTTGAACGGATGCACTTCCGCGATCGGCGCCGGGGCGCCCTTCATCCAACTGCCCGTCAGTGCCGACAGCCGCGCCGGTGAACCCTGCACCGCGGTGCGCTGCATATAATGAAACACGGCGCGCAGGCCGCCTAGTTCCTCACCGCCGCCGGCCCGTCCGGGACCGCCATGCACGAGATTCGGCAACGGCGAACCGTGTCCGGTGGATTCTTTTGCGCAGTCGCGGTCCACGATCAAAATGCGGCCGTGATACGGCGCGATACCGAGGATGACAGCCTCCGCCACGGTGGCATCATAGGTGAACAGCGACGCGACCAGACTGCCCTCGCCGCGCCGGACCAGCTCGATCGCCTGGTCAAGATTGTCATAGGCCAACACCGTCGCGACCGGGCCGAACGCCTCGGTATCGTGAACGCGTTTCGCCGCCATCGGATCGGTTGCGCGCAGCAGCACCGGCGAGATGAAGGCTCCTTTCGCGGGTTCGATGCCTTCGCCTGCGCATGTATCGGGGTCGCCGAACACGATTTCGGCCTCGGTCTGCAACTTTGCGATCTGCGCGCGCACCGCACCGCGCTGGGCGAGGCTGACCAGCGGTCCCATCGCCTTGTCCTCGCTGCGGGGATCGCCGAGTTTTATCTGCGCCAAAGCTGTCTTCAACGCCGCAATCACGGCCGCTTCCTGCGCGCGGGAGACCAGAATGCGGCGAATCGCCGTGCATTTCTGCCCTGCCTTCGCCGTCATCTCGCGCACCACTTCGCGGACGAACAGGTCGAATTCCGGCTGCTCCGGCGCGATGTCGGGACCGAGAATGGCGGCGTTGAGCGAATCGCGCTCCGCCACGAAGCGGATCGAATGTTTTGCGATATTCGGATGAGCGCGCAGCTTCTCCGAGGTTTCGATCGATCCGGTGAACGAGATCACATCCTGTCCGCCGAGATGATCGAGCAGATCGCCGGTCGCGCCGCAGATCAGTTGCAGGCTGCCCACAGGCAGGACGCCGGAACTCGTGAATCAGCCGCACCAGCGCTTCGGTAACATAAGCCGTCGCGGTGGCCGGCTTGGCGATCACGGGAACGCCGGCGAGAAATGCTGGCGCGAATTTCTCCAGCAGTCCCCAACAGGGAAAATTGAAGGCGTTGATATGAATGGCGACGCCGTACAGCGGCGACAGGATATGCTGCCCGACGAAGCTGCCGCCTTTCGAGAGGTTTTCGACGTCACCTTCGACCACGAATTTCGCATCGGGAAGATCGCGGCGGCCGCGCGAGGCGTAGGCAGACAACGTGCCGATACCGCCGTCGATATCGATCGCGTTGTCGCGCCTGTTGGCGCCGGTGTCGCCCGCCAGTTTGTAAAGCGGCTCCTTGCGCTCGCCGAGATAGGCAGCGAGCGCGCGCAGCCTGTCGGCGCGCTGGTGAAAGGTCAGCTTGCGCAATCCCGGTCCGCCGATCTCGCGCGCGTGCTTGACCATCGCCGCAAAATCCAGGCCGGCGCTCGACACGCGCGCGACGATACGGCCGTCCACCGCGCTTGAAATATCGACGAAGCTACCTGTCGGCTCGGCCCAACGATCGAGCGCAAGGCTCTGCAGGGTTGTTGTCATCGCTTCCTCCCGATTTATTGTGCGGCTGTTCGATCGCGGTCTGACGTGCAAGGGTCGTTGACACCATGCCGGCTTCGTCTAATAATTAACTGACCGATCGTTTAATTCAAGAGGCTTGTCGAATGAGCCCGAACGTCAGGAGGAAAACATGGATCCCGTCCTGAGCGTCAAGGCGACGCTTTCGCCCGACGATCTTGCGCGCGCTTGCGCCGACGCGATGTGGAGGGAAGACGATGCTAGTCAAAGCCTCGGCATGGAAATCCTCGACGTCAAAGCCGGCCAGGCGACGCTGGCGATGACCGTTATGCCGCATATGGTCAACGGCCACGGCATCGCGCATGGCGGCTTCATATTCCTGCTGGCGGATTCGACTTTCGCCTTTGCATGCAATTCGCACAACGAACGCGCAGTAGCGGCGCAGTGCAATATTTCCTTTGTCAAGCCGGGAAAGCTCGGCGACAAGCTCGTTGCAACGGCGAAGGAAATCTCACGGACCGGACGTTCGGGAATTTACGACGTGCGCGTTACGGTCGATAATGTCGCGATCGCGGAACTGCGCGGCCATTCCCGCACCGTCGGCGGCGCGTGGATCGTCAAAAAATAAAACGCTGACCCAGGACAGATGCTCCGATGGCTTCGACAAACCCCCAATCCAAAACGAAGGGCTACAGCGCCGTCCTCGATGACGCCGAGCGCGCGTCGCGCGATGAAATCATCGCGCTGCAGACCAGGCGCATGGCGTGGACGCTGGCGCATGCCTATGGCAACGTCGCGCATTACAGAAAAGCCTTCGACGCCAAAGGCGTGCATCCCTCCGACTTCCGGCAGTTGTCCGATCTCGCCAAATTTCCGTTCACGGTCAAGACCGACCTGCGCGACAACTACCCGTTCAACATGTTCGCGGTGCCGCGCGAAAAACTGGTCCGCGTCCATGCCTCGTCCGGTACCACCGGCAAGCCAATCGTGGTCGGCTATACCCAGGCCGACATCGACACTTGGTCGGACGTGATGGCGCGCTCGATCCGCGCTGCCGGCGGCCGCAGCGGCATGATCATGCACAACGCCTATGGCTACGGGCTGTTCACCGGCGGGCTCGGCGCGCATTACGGCGCAGAAAGGCTCGGCTGCACCGTGGTGCCGATTTCCGGAGGCATGACCGAGCGGCAGGTGCAGCTGATCAACGACTTCAAGCCGGATATCATCACGGTGACGCCGAGCTACATGCTGGCGATCCTGGACGAATTCAAGAAACAGCGTCTGGAACCGCGCAAATCGTCATTGAAATTCGGTATCTTCGGCGCCGAGCCGTGGACCAATGCGATGCGTGTCGAAATCGAGCACGCCTTCGACATGGACGCCACCGACATCTACGGCCTGTCGGAAGTGATCGGCCCCGGCGTCGCGCAGGAATGCGTGGAAACCAAAGACGGGCTGCATATCTGGGAAGATCATTTCTATCCCGAGGTGGTCGATCCCGAAACCGGCGCGGTGCTGCCGGACGGCGAGAAGGGCGAGCTTGTCTTCACCTCGCTGACCAAACAGGCGTTTCCGATCATCCGCTATCGCACCCGCGACCTGACGCGACTGCTGCCGGGCACCGCGCGGCCGGGCATGCGGCGGATGGAGAAAGTCACCGGGCGTTCCGACGACATGATCATTTTGCGCGGCGTCAACGTGTTCCCCACCCAGATCGAGGAAGCGCTGCTCGCCACCGATTGGTGCGGCGGCCACTTCATCATCGAACTCACGCGTGAGGGCCGCATGGACGAGATGGTCGTGCTGGCAGAAGCGCGGCCGGACAGCTGGGACGGCAGCGGCCTCGTTGCCCAGGCCGAAAAGGTTTCGACCTTTATCAAGAACACCATCGGCATCAGCACGCAGATCAAGGTCGTCGCACCGGAAACGCTGGAGCGGTCGCTCGGCAAGGCCAGGCGCGTGTTCGACAAGCGGCCGAAGGGATAGATTTCAAGCAGTATCAGTTGGGAGAAACGTATGACCAAAGATATTTCACGCCGCAATGTCCTGACATCGACAATAGGTCTGGCCGCCGGCGCAGCGCTTCCTTCCCTCGGACATGTGGAGTCCGCAATGGCTCAGTCGGTTCCGTCGTCGGCCGCCGAAATCGTCGCAGCCATCCGCGCCAAGAAAATAACGGCAACCGCCGTCACAAAAGCCGCAATCGAACGCGCCGAGCAATTGAAGGACCTCAACGCCTTCATTTTCCTGAACAAGGATGGCGCGCTCGCGACGGCGGCCGAGATCGATGAGGGAAGAACCGGTCCTCTTGCGGGCCTCCCGATTGTCATCAAGGACAACATCAACACGATCGACTATCCGACCTCGGGCGGCACGCCGGCGCTGCAGAATGTGCACCCGAGAACCAATGCGCCATCGTTCGATAGACTGTTCAAGGCCGGCGCCATCATCATCGGCAAGACCAACCTGCACGAGCTGGCGTTCGGCATCACCAGCACCAACCTGTCGCCGTTCGCGGGACCTGTGAAAAATCCCTATGACAAGACCCGGATTCCCGGCGGCTCGTCGGGCGGCACGGCGGCGGCGATCGCCGCCGGCATCGTCACCTGCGGGCTCGGAACGGACACCGGTGGTTCAACCCGCATTCCCGCGGCACTGACCGGCACCGTGGGCTTGAGGCCCTCAGTTGGCAACGGCGGCGCGCAACGGCGCTACAAGGATGCCGACATGGTAGTGCCGATCAGCCACACCCGGGATACCGTAGGCCCGATGGGCCGCACCGTTGCGGACGTGGCGCTGCTGGACTCCGTGATCACCGGCACGCCGATGGCTACCGCGGAGCCGTTGCGGGGCAAGCGGTTCGGCGTTCCGGCATCGTTCTGGGGAGGACTCGACCGCGACGTCGAGAATGTGATGAGGGCCGCGCGCCAGAAACTGGAAGGCGCCGGCGCAGTTTTTGTCGAAACCGACATGGCCGGATTGTTCGAACAGAACGCAAAGGTCTCCTTCCCTGTCGCATTGCACGAGCCGATTGCCGATTTTCCCGCCTATCTCAAGGCCTCGGAAATCGAAGGCATCACGCTTGCCGACATCGCCGCGAAGATCGCCAGTCCCGACGTCAAGGGCGCATTCGGCGCCATCATGGCCGACGCGTTCGGCGCGGCCTATCAGGATGCGATCTCGGTGCAACGGCCGGCGCTTCAGCAGATGTACGCCGACTATTTCCGCAACAACAATCTGGACGGCATCCTGTTTCCGACCACGGTCGCACCGGCGCCGCTGATCGACGCGGTAAAGGGATCAGGCGAAATGTCGATCAATGGCGGCGCGCCGGTGCCGACTTTCGACACCATGATCCGCAATACCGACCCCGGCAGCAACGCCGGCATTCCCGGCCTGTCGCTGTTCGCCGGCATGACGCCGGGCGGCTTGCCGGTCGGGCTGGAAATCGACGGCCCGGTCGGCAGCGACGCAAAACTGCTCGGATTGGGACTTTCGATCGAGGCGATACTGGGCTCGGCGCCGCCGCCGAAGATCTTAGGGTTCTCCGTCATTGCCGGGCTTGACCCGGCAATCCATCCTCTTGGGAGACTCTTGCGGAGAGGATGGATACGCGGGTCAAGCCCGCGTATGACGCTGTGCGTGGTGCGCGATCTCGCATTTCGTTGCTGCGCCTTGGCCTTGCGCATGAGTACGAACTAGATGTGGTCGTAATCGACCACCACCTTGTCCGACAGCGGCCGCGCCTGGCAGGTCAGGATAAAACCGGCGTTGAGCTCCCACGGCTCCAGCGAATAATTCACCTCCATGCGCGCGTCGCCCTCGACCAGCTTGGCGCGGCAGGTTGAACACATGCCGCCCTTGCAGGCGAACGGCAGATCCATGCCCGCGCGCAACGCGGCGTCGAGAATGGATTCCTCCTCGGCCACCGGTACCTCGCGGCGCTTGCCGTCGATGATCAATGACGCCATCGCCTTCGGCGGCGCAGTTACCTGGACAACCGCCTTGGGGCGCGGCCTGCCGCCGAACTCGGAAACAAAACGTTCGACATGAATCCGGTCCTCGGCAATGCCGATGTCGCGGCAGGTCGCCTCGATGTCCTCGCTCATGCCGCTCGGACCGCAGATGAAAACGTGATCGACTGACGATGCCGGCACCAGCGAGCGCAGCAGCACCCTCACCTTGTCGCCATCGAGCCGGCCGTGCAGGATCGGGATGTCCTGCTCTTCGCCGGAGATGACGTGGAATACCGAGAGCCGCTGCATGAAGCGGTCTTTCAGTTCTTCCAAAGCCTCGCGGAACAGCATTCCGCCGGTGGAGCGGTTGCCGTAGAACAGAAAGAAGCGGCTGTGAGGCTCGCGCGCCAGCACGCCCTTGACGATCGACAGGATCGGCGTAATGCCGGAGCCGGCGGCAAAGCCGACATACACCCGCGCCTGATCGGGCGCGTGGGCGATGCCGAAGCGGCCGGTGGGCGTCATCACGTCGAGCTGGTCGCCGGCTTTCAGTTCGTCGGCGGCCCAGTTCGAGAACGCGCCGCCATCGACTTTCTTCACGGCGATGCGCAATTCACCGTCGTCGGGACCGGAGCAGATCGAATAGGAGCGGCGGACTTCCTCGCCATCCATCGTGGTACGCAACGTCAGATACTGCCCTGGCGCAAAACTGTAATCGCCTGCCAGTTCCTGCGGAATCGCAAAGGTCAGCGACACCGCGTCTGATGATTCGCGGCGCAGATCGCTCACGGCCAGCCGGTGGAAGCGCGGAATTGAAGCCATCTTCAATGACACTTGAAATAGTCGAACGGCTCGCGGCAACTCTTGCAGCGCCACAGCGCCTTGCAGGAGGTCGAGCCGAATTCCGAGAGCACTTCGGTTTCCTCGGAGCCGCATTGCGGACATGCTACTTGCTGTTCGCCGAACAGCGCGCGGCGTCCGCTGCCGGCCTGCGGCGGTGCGATGCCGTAGTCTTTCAGCTTGCGGCGGCCGTCGTCGCTCATCCAGTCGGTGGTCCAGGCCGGCGACAGCACGGTGCGTACCTTCGAATCGCGGATGCCTGCGCGTTCCAGCGCCAGTTCGATTTCCAGCGTAATCATGTTCATCGCCGGGCAGCCGGAATAGGTCGGCGTGATCGCGACCTCGATATGGCCGTCGATCAGCGCAACGTCGCGCAGCACGCCGAGATCGGCGATGGTGAGCACGGGAATCTCGGGGTCGACCACCTGCGCCGCGACATCCCATGCGCGCTGCTGCAAATCCGCATCATTTTGAACGAGCGTTACCATGTCGCACCCGGAAACGTCCGCGGCATCGATTGCAATTCGCTGAGCAGATGGCCGAGATGCTCGCTGTGCCGGCCGCTGCGGCCGCCCTGCTGCATCCAGTCGCTCCTGGGCAGCGTCAGCGTCGCCTCGCGCAGCACGTTTGAAACCGTCTCCAGCCATCGCGGATGCAGCGTCGCTGGATCGATGGCGCTGCCGGCATCGATCAGGCCGCGTTCGCTGTCATCGACCTCGAACATCTCGCCGGTGTAGGCCCAAAGATCGTCCACGGCGGTTTGCGCGCGGCGATGGCTTTCGTCGGTGCCGTCGCCGAGCCGGACTATCCATTCCGACGAATGCCGGATGTGATAGGCGCTTTCCTTTTCGGATTTCGCAGCGATCGCCGCCAGCGTCGCATCACGCGAATTCATCATCGCGCGCCAGTACAGGTCTGCGAATGCCGCGTAGAAGAACTGCCGCGTCATGGTGCGGGCGAAATCGCCATTGGGTTGTTCAAGCAGGAGCAGGTTGCGATACTGCCTGACGTCGCGGAGATAGGCGAATTTGTCTTCGTCATTGCCGTTGGCTTCGACCTTGGCCGCATATGAATAGAGTTCGCGCGCCTGCCCGAGCAGATCGAGGCCCATATTGGCCAGCGCCATATCCTCTTCCATCATCGGCGCGTGGCCGCACCATTCCGACAGCCGATGCCCGAGGATCAGCGCATCGTCGGCGCGGCGCAGCGCGTAGAGCACCAGCGGTGTCTCAGTCACCTGGATCGACGCAACAGCCATCACATATGCCCGACTTCGTCCGGCACGTCGTAAAATGTCGGATGCCGGTAGATTTTGGATTCCGCCGGCTCGAACATCATGCCCTTCTCGGCGGGATCGGAGGCGGTGATCGCGTTTGACGGCACCACCCAGATCGACAGCCCCTCGCCGCGCCGCGTGTAGATGTCGCGCGCAGCCTGCAGCGCCAGCGTGGCGTCGGTGGCGTGCAGCGAGCCCACGTGCTTGTGCGCAAGGCCGTTGCGGCTGCGGATGAAGACCTCCCACAGCGGAATGTTTGGCGTGGCCATATTGACCTCCCTGAATCTTGTTGCGGCCTATGCCGCGGCCTTGCGGCTCGCACGCTTCTCGGCATAGGCCAAAGCGGCCTCGCGCACCCAGGCGCCTTCGTCATGCGCCTTGCGCCGCGCCGCGAGCCGGTCGCGGTTGCACGGGCCGTTGCCGGCCAGCACCTGATTGAACTCATCCCAGTCGATCGCGCTATACTCCCAATTCCCCGCCTCGTTCTGCTTCATGCCCGGGTCGGGAATGGTGAGGCCGAGATATTGCGCCTGCGGCACCGTGGCATCGACAAATTTCTGGCGCAGTTCGTCGTTGGAGAAGCGCTTGATCTTCCATCTGGTCGAAGTGTCGCTGTGCTGGCTGGCCTTGTCGGGCGGACCGAACATCATCAGCACCGGCCACCACCAGCGATCCAGCGCATTCTGCGCCATCGCCTTCTGCTCTTCGGAGCCGCGCGCCAGCGTCAGCATGATTTCAAACCCCTGCCGCTGGTGGAAGGATTCTTCCTTGCAGACGCGGATCATCGCGCGCGCGTAGGGACCGTAGGAGCAGCGGCACAGCGGAATCTGGTTCATGATCGCAGCGCCATCGACCAGCCAGCCGATCGCGCCGATGTCCGCCCAGGTCAGCGTCGGATAGTTGAAGATCGAGGAATATCTGGATTTTCCGGCCAGCATCAGATCGACCAGCTCTTCGCGCGAGCTGCCGAGCGTTTCGGCCGCGGCGTAGAGATAGAGGCCGTGGCCGCATTCGTCCTGCACTTTGGCCAGCAGTGCTGCCTTGCGGCGCAACGACGGCGCGCGGGTGATCCAGTTGCCTTCCGGCAGCATGCCGACGATTTCGGAGTGCGCGTGCTGGGAAATCTGCCGCGTCAGCGTCTTGCGATAGGCCGCGGGCATCCAGTCGTTCGGCTCAATGCGATCGTCGGCGTCGATGCGCGCCTGAAATTGCGCGGCGCGTTCGGCGTCCTCGATGTTGCGGTCTTCGCCTTCAGACGTGTTGAGCGCTTGCGTGTACATGGCCGATCTCCATGGAGGCGAGACTTAACATATAACAAAATATGCAATATGCAAGCTCTTTTTGTAACATATTCTAGTCCTGAAACCGCTGCCGAAGCTCCTCCCCGGCTGGCGGCAACGGGCCGGCTTCGTTGGAGCCGTTGCGGTCGAGCCATCGCTCGGATGGCTCGACCAACCCCTGAAAAACCTCGCCGCAAAGCTGGCGGGCCGCCCGTCCCGGCCAATCCCGGGGCAGCAGTGCTGCCGGCAACAGCGGATCGCGCAGCACCACCCGGCGGTAATGATGGATCAGCAGGATGCGGGCGGTGAAGGCGTCGGCGTCGGACAACCGTTCGCGCCGGCCGATCCAGCCGCGCAGCGGTTCAAAGGTTTTCATGAATTTCAGATAGGCATCGGCGGTGCGGTCCAGCGGCCAGCTTTCGCTGAGCAGGCGCCGGCCGCTGTCGTCCTCTGCAGACACCTCCAGCCGGATCGCGTGCGCGGCCTGCGACGGAACCGGCACGCCCGACGGCGCGATCCACACGCCCGGCAACGGACTGCCGAAGCCGGCATCTTTCAGCGCCTCGCGGGATGCATCGCGATCGGCGGCGTTGGCTATCAGCAGCAGTTCGAACCGTCCGGTCCAGTCCGCAGCTTGCGGATTGTAGATGTGCTTCGCCGCGGTATCGAAGGTGTGCCAGCCCTTTTGCGCCAGCCGATAAAAGCTGTTGCGGCCGACCTTGTTGCGCTCGAGCCAGCCGTCGGCGGCGAGCCGCGACATAGCGGTACGCACCACGCCGCTGTCGATGTCGAGCGTCTTGAAAAATTCCAGCAACGTCCCGAGCCAGACCGAACCGCCACGCGGCATGATGGCGTCGCCAAACACGGTGATGACGATCGATCCGGTGCGCGAGGGTTCGCGCTTGAGTTGATCGACGATGCGGGCGAGCGGATGCGGCATACCCTGAGGCATACGTGTTTTTCGTGGCCGAACCAACGGCAGGATAATAATTGACCAGTTGGACGGTCAATGCGAGGGTATTGCATGGCGCGCACGCGGGCGAACGACTACAATACGAAGCGGCAGGGCATCCTCAGCCGCTCCGCGATCCTGTTCGCCGAGCACGGCTACACCGGCACGTCGATCACCATGATCGCGGAAGCCTGCGGCGTCTCCAAGGCGCTGATGTACCACTACTACAGCTCCAAGGACGCGGTGCTGTTCGACCTGCTGCAAGACCATCTGCAAAACCTGGTCGCGGTGGTCGAGGCCGCAGCACAATCGGCCGGCGAGCCTAACGAAAAGCTGTTTGCGATTTCAGCGGTGCTGCTGGAAGCCTATCGCGGCGCCGACGCCGAGCACCAGGTGCAGATTTCAAGCCTGAAACTGTTGCCGCCACCGCAGCAGGAAATCCTGAAAGAGATGGAGCGCAGGCTGGTCGCCATCGTCTCCGAGGCAATTGCCGCTGCGATTCCTCATGCTGCCAAAAAACGCCATCTGCTGAAGCCGCTGACCATGTCGCTGTTCGGGATGCTGAACTGGCATTATCTGTGGTTTCGCGACGGCAAGGGTATTACGCGCGAGAAGTACGCGCGGATGGTGACAAGTCTGGTCCTCGCAGGCGCGGAAGACGCGATGGCGGCGACGGAAGAGCCGGTCGCGGTGTTGAAGGCGGAGCGAACGACAACTCGAAAGAAAGCGCACGCGACTTAGCATTTGTTGTCATGGCCGGGACAAGCCCGGCCATGACGAAAATTCACGCTTACCGATTAGGATCCGGATACACAAAGCCGCGCCAGCCGCTGCGGTCGAACGGCTGCCACGCGCCTTCGGACTGCGCGAGGCGATCGGCCACCGCGTAGACCACGGCGGGATGATGTCCCATGCCGCAATGGCTGCTTTCCACCTCGATGCTTTCGGAGGTCGCGGAGGTCTTCTCCATGCAGCCCTGCCACGCGCAGATGCCGTCGGTGCGGCTGAAAATCGCGGTGGTCGGCACCGGCGGCGGATGCGAAAGCGAACCGCCGAAGCGGCGGTCGTCCTCATCGGCGCGGCGGCCGCTGGCCATCTCGTAGACGCGCCAGGCATTGGTCGACTTCGGATCGCCGGCGAACGGGCTGCCGAGCGTGATCACCGAACGCACATGGTCCGGCATCAGCTTCGCAAGCTGTCGCGCATAGAGCCCGCCAAGGCTCCATCCAACCAGGCTGACCTTGCGGCCATGCGTATCGCTGAGTTCTTTCACCAGATCCTGCATCGCGTGCTGCACGCCGTCGCGCAGGCCGAGATTGCGGCCTTGGCGCCAGCCGCTCACCGCATAGCCGCGGCCTTTCAGAAAGCTGCGTAGCGGGCGTGTCGAAGTATCCGAGGCGACGAGGCCGGGCAACACCAGCACCGGATGCCCATCACCCCTTGGCGCGAGGCTGAGCAACGGCAGGGCGCCGAGAAACGCGCCGAATTCGTGAATGGCGCGCGTTTCCAGAAACATCAGGGTTCTGGACGGCGGGCGCAGCGTCTGGGCAGTAGCGGACATCGGTTTTCCTTTCTGGTCGGCCCCTTGATTTGCGGCAGCCGATTGATCGATCTGGTGAATACGCGAGCCTCGTGGAATCGTTCCGCAACGCAACAAATTGTCTAGAAAGCTAAGGCGCGGATTCTCGCGATACAAGCGAGGCCGCAATGCAGCATTGCGCTAAAGGTTTAAGCAGTGATTTATTAGTCACAGCCACCGCAGCAGATATTCCGCGGTGTAGAGCGCAAGGCCTGCAAGGCCGCCGATCAGCGAGCCGTTGAAGCGGATGTATTGCAGGTCCTTGCCGATGTTGATTTCGATCAGCGTGATCAACTGTCCCATGTCCCACGCCTTGACCTGGTCGGAGATGAAGCTGGAGACGCCGCTCTTCTGATCGGCGATAAAACTGCGCAGCACCGCGACGAGGCCCTGATTGATCTCGGCACGCATTTCCGGATCGTTGGCCAGCGCTGAACCTGCTTCCATGAATACGTTGGCGAGGTGGTGCTGCAGCACGTGGGTTTCACCGGCAGCACTTCGCTCGATGAACGACTGCATGTTCGACCAGACATTTTTCGTGAGTTCGCCGAGTTCGGGCCGCGCCAGCAGATCGCGCTTCAGCCCGTCGATGCGGTCGGCATAGGACGGATCGCTGGAAAGCTTGTCCACGAAGGTCAGCATCATCCGATCGAACTCGCCGCGAAACGGATGCTTGGGATCGTTGCGCACTTCGTCGAAAAACGCGGTCGCGGAGGCGACGATCTTTTTTACGAGAAACGCGTCGGCGCGGTAGAGTTTTAACAGCGTCGGCAATTCGTCGCGAATTTTCGCCCGGATCGCCGTCATCGTATCCGCTTGCGTCAGCGCGCCGTGGACCGCGCGCAGCAGGTCGTCGAGCAGGCCCTGATGCCGGCCTTCCTCAATAAAAGCGCGCAAGGTGCCGGCCGCGAGCGGCGCGAGATTGATCGACTGCAACTGCGTCATCACGCGGCGGGTGATGAACGTCTTCAAGCCTGAGGTTTCGCTCGCCGAGATCGCCTCGGGCAACAGCCGCAGCAGGAACCGCGCAAGGTCTTCGCTGCGCTTGCGGTCGCTCAGCCAGTCCGCGATGAAGGATGCGAAGTCGACCTGCCGCAGCTTGGCTTCGACGGGTGCCGCTTCCAGGAAATGCACCTCGATGAATTCGCCCAATTTGTCGGCGATGCGGTGCTGGTTGGCCTGGATGATCGCGGTATGCGGGATCGGCAATCCCAGAGGCCTGCGGAACAGCGCCACTACGGCGTACCAGTCGGCGAGGCCGCCGATGGTCGCAGCTTCCGCGAATGCGGCAACGAAACCGAACGCCGGATGCAGGTGCAGCAGCGCCTTGGCGGCAATGAACGACGCCAGCGTCCCCGCCAGCACCAGCGTGGCCAGCGCCTTGACGCGCCGCAGCTCGGCCGCGCGCGCAGCGTCGGCGGAGGAGGCGAAGGAAGAGGTGGCGACCGCGGTCATCGGAGCCTTCGGATGAGTGGAATCTGTAGATAGGCGCTACGCACGCCGCCGTCATCCTGAGGAGCGCGCCTGTTGCGCGCGTCTCGAAGGATGGACGCAAGCGTTCGTAGCCCATCCTTCGAGGCTCGCCGTGAAGAACGGCGAGCACCTCAGGATGACGGTATCGCGATTGGCCAGCCAGACAAAAAGAAGGCCCGCCTAAGCGGGCCTTCCAAATCCATCCAACCCAACGCGACGGATTAAGCGGTCTTGCTGTAGACCTTGGAGAAGTTGTCCTGCGCGGTCTTCGCACCGTCGGCAAGCAGCTTACCAAGATATTCGGTGGTCGACTTCGCCCGCGAAACGAACAGTTCGCCGCGCGCACGGACCATCTCGGACTGGATCTGGACCGCTTCGTTGAGCGACTTGGCGGACGCCAGCTTGTCGATGCCGGCGAAGAACACCTCGGCGTCCTGATACATCGCCTGCGAAATATTGCGGCTGATCTTGGCAGCTTCGCTCACCGAACCGGCAACGGCGGTCTCGATGGCAGCAGTCACCTTCTCGGAGCCGGCGTGAATGTCGGCGGCACGCACCTTGGCGGTCTCGGCCTGCTTCTTCACGAACTCACGGGCAGCCTCGGGAACTTCCATGTTCTGGATGTTCTTGAACGCGTCGGTAACGGGCGCGAAGGCTTGCTTGACGGTGTCGTAGGCGGAATTGGTTTCGGTTTCGGTGGTCATGGGGTCTCTCCATCCTCAGGTTTGAGCTATGGGCTCACCCCGTCCGGATTGGCCCGGGGCGAGCTCTGTATGGCATACCAACTTGTGCGTTGCAACATAGTTGCTGCGTTGCGATATCACGAATTCGTGATATGCCCGGCGTTGAGGCCATCGGGAACCAGGAACCGGCTTTAGGCCAATGCCCGATCGACTGCGGCAAGGGCATGGAGGGTGGTGGTATCGAATAGCGGCACGGTGCTGTCCGCTTCCGAGATCAGCAGCATGATCTCCGTGCAGCCCAAAATAATGGCTTGGGCGCCCCGTTCAATCAGCCGGGCCATAATGGCGCGATAGGCCATCCGCAATTCCGCACGGACCTCGCCTGCGACCAGTTCCTTGTAGATGACCTCATGGACGACGCGCCGGTCGTCGGCGTCCGGCACCAGCACGTCGAGCCCGAACACGGTCTCCAACCGCCCTTTATAGAAGTCCTGCTCCATCGTGAACGCGGTGCCGAGCAGACCGACCTTGCGAAATCCCGCGGCCTGGATTTTCTCCGCGGTCGGATCGGCGATGTGAAGCAGCGGGATCCGGATCGCCGCGGCGAGTTCGTCGGCCATCCGGTGCATGGTGTTGGTGCAGAGCACGACGAAGTCCGCACCGCCGCGTTCCAGCCGGTCTCCCGCATCGATCATCTGTCGCGTCAGTTCATCCCAGTCGCCCTGATGCTGGAGATGCTCGATCTCGCCGAAGTCGACCGACCACATCAGGCTGCGCGCCGAATGAACGCCGCCGAGCCGGTGGCGAACCTCGCGGTTGATGATCCGGTAGTACTCGGCCGAGCTTTCCCAGCTCATGCCGCCGATCAGCCCGATCACGGCTTGCCGGGCCATGTTCAGCCCTCCACCGATCCGGCTCTAGTGCTGGACCGCCCCCGGCAGCCCATAGGCTTCCATCTGGGCCCGCACCTGCGCCACATTGTGCCCGAGTACGACGATGTCGTGCTTGCGGCCGTCGACATCCCGCACATGGTCGCGCAGCAGCGCTTCGGCCTTGAAGCCGAGGCTTTCGAACAGCGCGATCGCGCCCTGCTGGTCGACCGTCATCTGCACCGACAGCTTTTCGAGCCCGGCCCCCAGCGCCAGCGCAAACGTCTCCTGCGACAGCGCGCGGCCGACGCCCTGGCCGCGCACATCGGATGAGACCACCATGCGGATTTCCCCGACATGCGGCGACCATGAATGCGGATCGCGCACCAGCGTGCCGCTGCCGACCACCTTGCCATCCTTCACCGCCAGCAGGCTGGTGATGGCGCCGCGTTCAATCTCCTTGACCCACGCCGAGAGCACCTTCGGCTCGCTGATGTTGCGCGGCAGGAACAACAGATCGTGGCTGGGCAGCTTTTGCGCGAACTCCAGCACGGCGGGTTCGTCCGCCGCCGACATCAGCCGGAATTCGATATCGCCCGCGTCGGTTTTGACGTGGCGCGGATAGGAACGTGTCTCAGTGCTCATGTCGATCTCTCACCTAACCAGGAATCCAGTTTCGGCCACAGCCGCTTTATCGCGTTGGGGCCGGCGACCAGGCTGACGTGACCGCCTTTCAGCATCACCTCTTCCTTGTCGGTCGAGCCAACCTTGGCGATCAAATGCCTCGCCGCGTTATAGGGCACGATGTGATCGTGCTCGGCGACCGCGTGCAGGATCGGCACCTTGATCTTGGAAATATCCGCTGTGTGTCCGCCGACCGACATGGTGCCGTCGTACAGCTTGTTGTCCCACATCAGGTCCTTGGTGGTGGTGCGGAAGTACTCCCCGGCCAGCGGCAAAATGTCATTCGCCCAGCGGTCGAACATCCGGTACGACTTGACGAATTCATCATTCCAGATGTTTTCCCAGAGCTGGATCTGGCCAACCGCGCGTGAGGCAGGCCTCAGCATGTCAAATGACGCCAGAATCATCTCCGGGGGAACGTTGCCGACGCTGTCGACGAGCTTGTCGACATCGAAATAGCGCCGGTCGGAAAAATTCTGGAACAGCTTCATTTCGCGGAAATCGATCGGCGTGGTGAAGCAGACCAGGTTCTTCATCGGCCCGTCGTTGAAGATCGAGGCGTAGAGCAGCGACAGCACGCCGCCGAAGCAGTAGCCGATTATGGTAACATCGGTTTCGCCGGAATCCTGCTGCACGCGGCGGACGCAATCGGGGATGAAGTCGAGGACGTAGTCCTCCATCCGCAGCGATTTCTCTTCTGGCTTGGGCGCGGTCCAGTCCAGCATGTAGACGTCGTAGCCTCGCTTCAACAGAAATTCGATGAAGCTTTGGCCGGGCACCATGTCGAGGATATAGCCGCGGTTGGTG
>CAVPZO010000034.1:0-28874 GCA_963710045.1 uncultured Alphaproteobacteria bacterium
GCGCCCGCGCACGCGCAGCAGTTCGTGCCGCAGGGCGCGCCGCCGTTTTCTCCGCCCTTTACCGCGACGCTGTCGAACAACACCCCGCTGGCGTTCGGCATGGATGAATACGAGGCCGCCCGCGCGCTGGGCACGCCGCTGAATTACATAAGCGGCCGGCCCGGCGATCAAATCTTCCTCGCGTTCCGCCACGCCGGCGGCACCGGTTTCTTCAACCGCAAGGACCGGCTCTATCTGCAGTTCCGCCGTGGCCGCCTCGCCGGATGGAAGGGCGATTGGGGCCGCAACTGGATGTGGCAATAGCCGGCCTCATTCCAGCAGCTTCGCAAACTCTCAACCACACAACGGACGACCCATGGGACATGACATCACGCTGACGGCCTCAGACAATTTCAAACTCGGCGGCTATCGTGCCGACCCGTCCGGCAGACCTAAGGCCGCGGTGGTGGTGATCCAGGAGATTTTCGGCGTCAATCATCATATCCGCGCGGTCTGCGACCGCATCGCCGCGCAAGGCTACGTCGCCATCGCGCCGTCGATCTTCGACCGCATCGAGCCCAATTTCCAGTGCGGCTACGCGCCGGAGGAAGTCGCGATCGCGCGCAAGTTCGTGGCCAATCCCGATTGGGCCGCGATGCTGCGCGACACCCAGGCCGCCATCGATGCGGTACAGGATGTCGGCCCGGTCGGCATTGTCGGCTTTTGTCTCGGCGGCAGCGTGGCCTATGCCGCCGCAACGAAATTGTCCGGCCTGACCGCCGCGATCGGCTTTTACGGCGGCGCCATCGCGCGCTTCGCCGACGACAAGCCGAAAGTGCCGACCCAACTGCATTTCGGTGAAAAGGACGCCGGCATTCCCCTAAGCGATGTCGAGATCATCCGCAGCAAGCGGCCCGAAGTCGAGATCCACGTCTACCCCGGCGCGCAGCACGGTTTCAATTGCGAGGAGCGTGCCAGCTACGACAAGGCCAGCGCCGACATCGCGCGCCAGCGCAGCCGCGAGTTTTTTGCGAAGCATTTGGAGAAGTGAGTCCCTAGAACCAGCGTTCGCCGACGAGCACGGTATCGCCGGGGCTGATCGGGGTGCCGAGCGGCACCACCGCGCGAACCGAGCCACCGGCATCGGTGTGGGTCAGTGTGACGCGGTCACGTCTGGCGCGCGGCGAGAAACCACCGGCAATGGCCACCGCGCTCTCGACACTCATATTGGGGACATATGGATACTGGCCGGGGGCTGCGACCTCGCCGAGAATGAAGAATGGCCGGTAGGCCTCGATCTCGACCGCGACCGAGGGCTCGCGGATGTAGCCGTTGCGCAGTTTGCCGGTGATTTCTGCGGCGAGGCCCGCAGGCGTTAGCCCGCGTGCACGCACCGCGCCGATCAGCGGCATGGTGATGGAGCCGCCGGCATCGATGGCGTAGGTGTTGGTGAGACCTTCCTGGCCGTAGACCACGATGCGCAGCCTGTCGCCGGCGTCGAGCCGGTAGGCGGCGTTGTAAGCCACAGGCATCGGAGTTGGCATGGGCGCCGCGTAAACCGCCGGAGCGGCCGTATAGGCACGCCTGGGTGACGCGGCAAAGCTGGCACGGAGCGCACTGATGGCGCCGCCGGAAGAAGCAACGCTTGCGCGCTGCGGAGAATTGTAAGTCTGACCGTAGGCCAATGAATCCAGATCACTCCGCGGCTGCGCCACCGCGACAGGCGCGGAGCGGCGCATGCAGCCCGACAAAGCGAGCGCGGTCATGGCGGCAATCATCGAGTATCGAAACGCGCGCGCAACCCGCACCGGAGCCATCCCTCACAACGAGACGGCTCCAGTTTTGCACCGGTTATGGTTAACAAATCGTATTGTTACCCTCGCGTCATGCCCGCGCTTGTCCCGCCCATCCACATCTTTCCTGCTTTGATGTCCCGAAGACGTGGATGCCCGGCACAAGGCCGGGCATGACGAACTGGGGGCGTGCTTCAGGCGCTGACGCCGGCGCCGATCGGGCAGGACACGCCGGTACCGCCGAGTCCGCAATACCCGGCCGGATTTTTGGCCAGATACTGCTGGTGGTAATCCTCGGCGAAATAGAACTCGGCCGCAGGCGCTATCTCGGTGGTGATCGCGCCCAGACCCTTCGCCGCCAGCGCCTTTTGATAGGCCGCCTTCGACGCATCCACGACTCTGCGTTGTGCGTCATTGAAGGTGTAGATCGCCGAGCGATATTGCGTACCGACGTCATTGCCCTGCCGCATGCCTTGCGTGGGGTTATGACTTTCCCAGAACGTCTTCAGCAGTTGCTCATTGGAAACCTTTTTCGGATCGAACACCACCAGCACCGCTTCGGTATGACCGGTGCGCCCCGAACAGACCTCTTCGTAGGTCGGATTGGCGGTATGACCGCCGGCATAACCGACCGCGGTGGTGTAGACACCGTCGCCGAGTTCCCAGAACTTGCGTTCCGCGCCCCAGAAGCAGCCGAGCCCGAACACCGCCTGCTCCAGCCCTTCCGGATAAGGCGGCTGGATCTGGTGGCCGTTGACGAAATGGCGTTTCGCGGTTGGAATCGGCGTGGCGCGGCCGGGCAGCGCCTCGGCGGCGCTCGGCAACGCGGTGGTCTTGCGCATGAACAGCATGGAACCCCTCCGGCGAGATGTCAGGCGAGCGGGGAAGCCGTCTCGCGTGGCGACAATGGGTGATGGCAATATATGTCTTTACGCGCGAAGCGGCAGCCCCGTTACGCCGGTTAATTCCTGGAATAGCCGATCAGCGGCTTGCGCGGCCGGAACAGCAGCATCAAGAGGATGCCCAACACGCCCATCACGGCAAACACCGGCTGGTCGAGGATGAGTTTGGCGACGCTGTTCCAGAGCCAGGGGGCGGCGCCCTCGACCATGGTCCGGAACGACTGCTGGCTGGATTGATGGATATCGTTCCAGAATTCGCCAAACCGGGTGAACCGCAGATTTTGATCGGCGACCCAGCGTGCCCCGTCATAGACCATGAAAATGAACCCGCCGGCCAGCAGCAGCAGCCCTACCAGACGGAAAAACCCGCGGATCATGCGTCACCTTGCTATTCTCAACTGTCCTAAGGCCACACTTGGCTTAACGGGCGAACAGAAGAAATTCAACCTCGCCAGCAACTTAACCGCGCTGCGCCGGACCTAGGTTTGGGGCCGACCGCATGCCGGAAAGCGTTGACGCTGCAATGGCAGGCCTCTATAAGACCGCCAATGGCGGCGGGCGCAATCCTGCCGCCGATGTTCTTTGAGCGCCGCCTTGTGAGTCTGCTCGCTCCACGAATGGCATGTTCAGGAACACTCTTAGAACAACACCAGCGTCACCAGCGCAATTTAAACGGCCGGCGTCATCAGGCAGGCCATTCGCGATAAAATCGCTGCCGAAGGAAATTTGAGGACATGGCCAATACCACTTCTGCCAAGAAGGCTACGCGCAAGATTGCCCGCCGCACCATCGTCAACAAATCGCGCCGCACCCAGATGCGCGGCTCGGTTCGTGTCGTCGAGGAAGCGATCAAGAGCGGCGACCGCGAAGCCGCGCTGAAGGCTTTTGCAATCGCGGAACCGGAACTGATGCAGGCAGCGCAGCGCAGCATCATTCACAAGAACAATGCGAGCCGCAAGGTTTCGCGGCTCTCGCATCAGATCGCCAAGCTCGCGAAATGAGCTGATCGAAAAAGACAGTCGTCAGAAAAGCCCGGCATGCCGGGCTTTTCTTTTGTTCCGGCGTTGCGCGTAATTTGACAGCGTGAGACAATTTCCCGGCGTTCAAATTTTTATCTGGTGCGA
Source organism: uncultured Alphaproteobacteria bacterium (assembly GCA_963710045.1). Lineage (GTDB taxonomy): Bacteria > Pseudomonadota > Alphaproteobacteria > Rhizobiales > Xanthobacteraceae > Bradyrhizobium. The sequence goes on from CAVPZO010000034.1 coordinate 3,799, forward strand.
TTTTGCCGCACGCAAGATGTTTTCACACCGAAACCTTGCCGGCCAGTCGCGATATTGATGTCCGCGGCCATCTTTGGAAAAGCGATTGCACTTACACGCTGTGCGCCAAGGGTTACCCTATTCCGCTGAGCACGAAAAAACACGACTGCGTAGTGGCTTATGGCCATAGCACTCGCGAGCACTTTGAAAAGCGCTTTTGGCGACACGGCCAAAAGTAAATATTTTATGACTGTCTTGCTTTCAATCGTAACGAAAATGACAGCGAGCGGTGTTTCGAATCTGCGCGATTCTTCAACCCCTTGCTTTCGAGTTGCGAAATAAACCTGGCACACGCGAAAACGCAAAGCCGCCTTCCGCAACGACGCACGCCGAATCAAATCCATTGCAGGGCAAATAAGGCATGCTATCACTTAGACCGTTCGCGACGCCCACGGCTCTTTCAGATCAGCGCGGTTTGAGAATCGGGGGCGGATGTGCAGATCGGCGGCGGTATGCGCGTCAGCGACGCTTTCCAAGCGATGGTCGGGTTGCACTCATAGCGATATGAGGACGGTGGTTCTGTGTCGAAATTTCTCACGCCGGGGTTCAAGCCTCGCGCGGTTCAAAAAAGAGAGATACGCACTGGCCGACCGCAACCGCAGCGCCGAAGGTGAACGGATCAAGAGGGTTGGAACGGACGGGCTGGCAAACGCGGTGGTTGCGATCCTGAAGCGCCAAGGCTCAGGCATCGGCGACTGAACTTGAAAACACAAACAAGATGACAACTTGCCGTATGCATCGCGGCGAGAGGGGGAGTTCTATGCTCAATGGAATCGTTACGGGTTTTGATCACGTCCCGTTTTTAGCCGATGCCATTTTAGACGCCGCTGCCTGTACGCGGCCTTGCGCACGAGCTCCGGACCGGCCGTCGAGTACGCGCTGACCTCACGGACGCTTCTTCTCCAGACCAGTCGACGTGCCTGCGGCGTTTCGCCGAACGGCCGATCTGTGTCTGAAGCTGACGCATCCCTTGAGGTCGCGCCGCCGCGGAAACTCACGCGGCGATCTCGCCGGGCACCATAACTCAATCAGAAAAGTCGCTAGAAAATGACAACCATGGAACAGGATCGCTGGTCGCGCGTGAAGGGTCGGCTGCGTTCGAGCGTCGGAGAAGACGTCTATTCAAGCTGGTTCGCCCGGATGGATCTGGAAAGCGTGCAGCCGGAAAGCGTGCACCTTTCGGTTCCGACCCGGTTTCTCAAGAGCTGGATCCAGGCGCATTATGCCGAGCGCGTTCTGACCTGCTGGCAGGCCGAGATGCCCGAGGTGGAGCGCGTCGATCTCACCGTGCGCACGGCGATGCGTTGCGCAACGCCTGCTCCGAAGGAAGCCGCCGCACCGGTGGAGGCGCGCCGTGCCGACCGCAACGATGGACGCCCCGCGCCGGAGTTGCGCGCCACCGCCATCGCGCCGGTGTCGGCAAGCCATGAGGCGCTCGGCGGCTCGCCACTCGACCCGCGCCTGACCTTCGGAAGTTTTGTGATCGGCCGTTCCAACACGCTGGCGCATGCAGCGGCGCGTCAGGTCGCGGAGGGGCGGCGTGGCGACAGCGTGATGTTCAATCCGCTGTATATCCATGCCGGCGTCGGCCTCGGCAAGACCCATCTGCTGCAGGCGGTGACCTGGGCCGGCAATTCCGGCACCGAGCGCAAGGTGCTTTATCTCACCGCCGAGAAATTCATGTACGGTTTTGTGGCAGCGCTGAAGACCCAGACTGCTCTGGCGTTCAAGGAAGCCCTGCGCGGCATCGACGTGCTCGTCATCGACGATCTGCAGTTCCTGCAGGGCAAATCGACCCAGGCCGAGTTCTGCCACACCCTGAACGCACTGATCGATGCTGGCCGCCAGGTCGTGATCGCGGCGGACCGTCCGCCGTCCGATCTGGAAAGCCTGGACGACCGCGTTCGCTCGCGTCTGGGAAGTGGTCTGGTGGTCGAGATGGGGTCGCTCGGCGAAGAACTGCGGCTTGGAATCCTGAAATCGCGGGTCGCCGCAGCCCGGGCGCATCATGCCAGCTTCGACGTGCCGGCACAGGTTCTGGAATATCTCGCGCGCAGCATCACCCATAACGGGCGCGACCTCGAAGGCGCGGTCAACCGCCTCTTGGCGCACAGCAAGCTCAACGCGACGGCGGTGACGCTGGAAATGGCCGAGCGTGAGGTGCGCGACCTGATCCGGCCGCAGGAACCCAAGCGCATCAAGATCGAGGACATCCAGCGCGTGGTGGCGCGGCAGTATAATGTCAGCCGCTCCGACCTGTTGTCCTCGCGCCGCACCGCCAACGTGGTCCGCCCGCGCCAGGTCGCGATGTATCTGGCCAAAACGCTGACGCTGCGCTCGCTGCCCGAGATCGGCCGCCGCTTCGGCGGACGCGACCACACCACGGTGCTGCACGCCGTCCGCAAGATCGAGGCGCTGGTCGCCAAGGATGTGGCGTTGTCCGAAGAGGTCGAATCGCTGAAGCGCCAGTTGCAGGAGTAAATCTGTCGTCCCCGCGAAGGCGGGGAACCCATACGCCGTGTCGCTCGTGTTTAGGAAAGACGTTGCATCGTCGGTGTGCCGTCTTGAACGGCAGGGGTTATGGGTCCCCGCCTTCGCGGGGACGACCCGTCGAGATTGGATTTGCCCCACCAAAACGTGGGGAACGGCACCACGCATCTCTTGCGCTTGGCCCCCATCCGCGCCACCTTGGGGTCCCCCGCAGGTTTGATCAAAATCCAGCTTTGATCAAGCTTTTCGGGTTTCAATTGCCGCGGCGCGCCTTTTGGGCCGCCCGGCTTTTCCATCTTTGGATCAGGCGGGTTTTGCAATGAAGGTCACCGTCGAACGCGCGCAACTCCTGAAATCGCTGGGCCACGTGCATCGCGTGGTCGAGCGCCGCAACACCATCCCGATCCTCGGCAATGTGCTGATCCGCGCCGAGAACGCAAAACTGTCGCTGAAGGCCACCGACCTCGACCTAGAGGTGACGGAGACGCTGGCGGCCGAAACCGGAACCGGCGGCTCGACCACCGTGCCCGCGCACATGTTCTACGACATCGTGCGCAAGCTGCCGGATGGCGCCCAGATCGTGCTGGAAGGCGACGGCGACCGCTCGGTGCTGGCGATCCGCGCCGGGCGCTCGCGCTTCACGCTGCAGACCTTGCCCGAAAACGATTTTCCCGATCTCGCCGCCGGCGACATGACGCATTCGTTTACGCTGGCCGCATCCGACATGAAACGGCTGATCGACCGCACCCAGTTCGCGATCTCGACCGAGGAAACCCGCTACTATCTCAACGGCATCTATCTGCACTCGGCCGGCAGCGCCAAGGCCGCGACGTTGCGCGCCGTCGCCACCGACGGCCACCGCCTCGCCCAGGTCGATCTGCCGCTGCCCAAGGGCGCCTCGGGCATGCCCGGCGTCATCGTGCCGCGAAAAACCGTCGGCGAAGTGCAGCGGCTGATCGAGGACGCCGAGGGCGAAGTCGGGATCGAGCTGTCGCAGGGCAAGATCCGCTTCACCATCGGCCATGTGGTGCTGACCTCGAAACTGATCGACGGCACATTTCCGGACTATGGCCGCGTGATCCCGCAGAACAACGACAAGGAACTGATTGTCGACAAGAAGGACTTCGAGGCCGCGGTCGACCGCGTCTCGACGATTTCCAGCGAGCGCGGACGCGCTGTGAAACTCGCACTGTCCGCCGGCAAACTTATCCTGTCGGTGACCAATCCGGATTCCGGCAGCGCTACCGAGGAACTCGAGGTCGAATACGCCTCCGACGCGCTCGATATCGGATTCAACTCGCGCTATTTGCTCGACATCGCAGCCCAGATCGAGGGCGAAGTCGCGGTGCTGAAACTGGCCGACCCCGGCTCGCCGACGCTGGTGCAGGACAAGGACAACAAGGGCGCGCTCTACGTGCTGATGCCGATGCGGGTGTGACTCGTCATTCCGGGATGCGCCCTCTTGGGCGCAGACCCGGAATCCAGCGCCATGCACTATTCTGGATTCCGGGTTCGCTCGCTTTGCTCGCGCCCCGGAATGACGGCCTCGATGGATATGCGGGTCAAGCCCGCGTATGACGTAGATGATGACCCCATCCCGCATCCATCGCCTGACCCTGACCCACTTCCGCAATTATCGCGCGGCGAGTCTGCAGACGCGCGGCGACATGGTGGTGCTGGTGGGTCCGAACGGCGCCGGCAAGACCAACTGCATCGAGGCGATCTCGTTTCTCTCGCCCGGACGCGGCTTGCGGCGCGCGACCCTGGACGACGTCGCCGACAACCAGGGCGACGGCTCGTGGGCGGTATCGGCCGAGGTCGAGGGCGCGCTGGGCCTTGCCACGCTCGGCACCGGCATCGATCCTCCGGGCAGCGAGGAGGCAGCGACCAGCCGGCGCTGCAGGATCGACCGCGAGCCGGTGAGTTCGGCAACCGCCTTCGGCGATCATCTGCGCATGGTGTGGCTGACGCCGGCGATGGACGGGCTGTTCCTGGGCGCGGCATCGGAACGGCGGCGGTTCTTCGACCGGCTGGTGCTGGCGATCGACAGCCAGCATTCCAGCCGGGTGTCGGCGCTGGAGCGCAGCCTGCGTTCGCGCAACCGGCTGCTGGAGGTGCGCAATTACGACGACCACTGGTGCGACGCAATCGAGCGCGAAACCGCCGAACTCGCGGTCGCGGTGGCGGCGATGCGCGGCCAGACCGTCACAAGACTCGCCGCGATGGTGCGCGCCCGCGGGCAAGCCTCGGTGTTTCCCTCCGCCGCGATCATGCTCGATGGCTGGATGGAGAACGCGCTGATAAATGAGCCTGCCACCGCGGTGGAAGATCGCTACCGCGAGATCCTGCGCGCAAGCAGGCAGAGGGATGCCGCCGCCGGCCGCACCCTCGACGGTCCGCATCTCACCGACCTGCAGGTGATCTACGCGCCGAAGAACATGCCCGCGCGCGATGCCTCCACCGGCGAGCAGAAGGCGCTGCTGATCGGCCTCGTACTGGCGCATGCCAACCTGGTCGCCGAGATGACCGGCATCACGCCGCTATTGCTGCTGGATGAAGTCATCGCCCATCTCGATCCCGACCGGCGCATCGCCTTGTTCGACGAACTGGCAAAGCTCGGCGCCCAGGTCTGGATGACCGGCGCGGACCCCGCGGCGTTTGCGGACGTCGGCACAGCGAGCGAAATCTTCGATGTCGATTCGGGGCGCATCGCGCGCCGCGGATAGCTCAAACACGGCGATTTGCGGTGCTCGAATCCCGCTTTTCCGCAGCTCCCGAATCGGCTTTTGGCAGCCTTGAAAAACCGTCCAAAAATCCCATTTATTCAACAGCTTGATGGACGCGACTTTGCGCTAGGCGCAATGCGGCTTTCATGGCACAAATGGCAGCGATTCAGCCTCGTATTTCAGCGCTGATTCGCGACACTCCTCGAAGGCCCCTTGCATGACAGAACCCGCCCGGCAAAAGATCGCCGACCCCGAGCATTCGCCGATCGAATACGGCGCGGAATCGATCAGGGTTCTCAAGGGGCTGGACGCCGTGCGCAAGCGGCCCGGCATGTATATCGGCGACACCGATGACGGCTCCGGCCTGCATCACATGGTCTACGAAGTCGTCGACAACGCCATCGACGAAGCGCTCGCCGGCCACGCCACCGCGGTGGAAGTGGTGCTCAACGCCGACGGCTCCGTCACCGTGCGCGACGACGGCCGCGGCATTCCGGTCGACATCCACAAGGGCGAAGGCATCTCGGCGGCCGAGGTCATCATGACCCAGCTGCATGCGGGCGGAAAATTCGACCAGAATTCCTACAAGGTGTCGGGCGGCCTGCACGGCGTCGGCGTCTCCGTGGTCAACGCGCTGTCGAGCAAGCTGCGCTTGCGGGTGTGGCGCGACGGCAAGGAGCACTACATCGAGTTCGCCCACGGCGACGCGGTGGCTCCATTGGTGATCGTCGGCGACGCCAACGGCAAGCGCGGCACCGAGGTGACGTTCCTCGCCTCGACCGACACCTTCACCAATGTCGAATATGATTTCGCCACGCTGGAGCATCGGCTGCGCGAACTGGCGTTCCTCAATTCCGGCGTCAACATCGTGCTCTCCGACATGCGCCACGCGGTCGAGAAGCGCGAGGAGATGATGTACAAGGGCGGCGTCGAGGAATTCGTCAAATACCTCGACCGCAACAAGAAGCCGATGGTGCCCGCCCCGATCATGATCGACGTCGACCAGAACGGCATCGGCGTCGAGGCCGCGCTGTGGTGGAACGACAGCTATCATGAGAACGTGCTGTGCTTCACCAACAACATTCCGCAGCGCGACGGCGGCACGCATCTGGCGGGTTTTCGCGGCGCGCTGACGCGTCAGGTCAACGGCTATGCCGACGCCATCGCCAAACGCGAAAAAATCGCGCTGACCGGCGATGACTGCCGCGAGGGCCTCACGGCGGTGCTCTCGGTGAAGGTGCCGGACCCAAAGTTCTCCTCGCAAACCAAGGACAAGCTGGTTTCTTCCGAAGTGCGCCCGGTGGTCGAGAACGTGATCAACGAGGCCCTGCAGGCGTGGTTCGAGGAGCATCCGGCGGAAGCGAAAATCATCGTCAGCAAGGTGGTGGAAGCAGCAGCCGCCCGCGAAGCCGCGCGAAAGGCGCGCGAGCTGACGCGGCGCAAGGGCGCGCTGGACATCGCCTCGCTGCCCGGCAAGCTCGCCGATTGCCAGGAGCGCGACCCCGCCAAATCCGAACTGTTCATCGTCGAGGGCGATAGCGCCGGCGGTTCCGCCAAGCAGGGCCGCAACCGCGAATTCCAGGCGGTGCTGCCGTTGCGCGGAAAGATCCTCAACGTCGAGCGCGCGCGCTTCGACAAGATGCTGGGCTCCGAGCAGATCGGCACCCTGATCACCGCACTGGGCACCGGCATCGGCCGCGACGACTTTGACTTATCGAAGCTGCGCTATCACAAGATCATCGTGATGACCGACGCCGACGTCGACGGCGCGCATATCCGCACGCTGCTGCTGACGTTCTTCTTCCGGCAGATGCCGCAGATGATCGAGGCCGGCCATCTCTATATCGCGCAGCCGCCGCTCTACAAGGTGACGCGCGGCAAGTCCGAGCAGTATCTGAAGGACGAGCGCGCGCTGGAGGATTATCTGATCAGTACCGGGCTCGACGACTGCGTGTTCAAGCTCGCCTCCGGCGAGGACCGCAGCGGCAGGGATCTGCTGGCGCTGGTGGAAGACGCCCGCGTGATCCGCGGCACGCTGCACAATCTGCACAGCCGCTATAACCGCGGGGTGATCGAGCAGGCCGCGATCGCCGGCGTGATGAACCCGAAAATCACCGGCGACGTCGCCACCGCCAACGCCGCTGCCGGCTATATCGCGCGCCGGCTCGACGCGCTGGCCGATGAAGTCGAGCGCGGCTGGACCGGACGCTTCACCGAAGGCGAAGGATTTTTCTTCGAACGCACCGTGCGCGGCGTGAAGGACGCCGCCATCATCGACGACGCGCTGCTCGGCTCCGCGGACGCGCGCAAGCTCGACGATTACGCCGCAAAACTGCAGGAAGCCTATCCGAAGCCGGGCCTGCTGCGCCGCAAGGATACCGAAACCGTCATCCACGGCCCGGTCAGCCTGTTCGAGGCGGTGACCGATGCGGGGCGCAAGGGCGTGGCGCTGCAGCGCTACAAAGGCCTCGGCGAGATGAACCCGAGCCAGCTCTGGGAAACCACGCTCGACACCAACGAGCGCTCGCTGCTGCAGGTCAAGATCAAGGAGGTCGACGAGGCCGACGACATCTTCACCAAGCTGATGGGCGATGTGGTCGAGCCGCGCCGCGAATTCATCCAGGACAATTCGCTCAGCGCCAATGTGGATGTGTGAGCGCCGGGCCTAGGTGCCGCCCGCCTTGAACAAGAGTTGACCCGCAGGCCGTGCCGGCAAGGGAACGCCGGGCGGCAGATCCGGGATGGCGAGCGGACTGAAGCCCTCCAACGCGATCTGCTTTTGCGTTCCTCCCACGGACCGCATCTCGATCAGGCCCCCTCCACGGATTTTTGCGACGCGGGCCTTGATATCGTCGCCGACCAGTGCCCGTATCGCCGCCTTGTCGGGCAGCGTCAAATCGTCGATCAACGCTACGTCGGCGTCAAAATCGAGGAAGAGGTTGTTGATCTTTTCAACGGCCAGCGGCTTCTCGCGCAGTGCAAGGTCAAACAATTGCACATGCGGCGCCAGCTTCGGCTGGGTGGCCCAGGTCGAGGCGCGGCTCGGACCGCGATGAATCTCGAACAGCATCATATCGTAGGAATCGAACGGCTTCGCCGCGATCGGATTGGGCCCCTCGAACAGCCGGCCATCCTTGATCCAGAGCATGGCCGGCTTGATCTGGTCCGCAGGACCATTGATCGCCACTATAAAACCCGGACGAGCGGTTCGCCCCGCGCCTGCACCTGGCGCGCGCAAGACGTCGTGGATACCGAGCGTCAGTGCGGTGCCCGAGAGACCCAGCAATCCCTCCATGCCGCCTTTGACGATGCCGGCTACTTCGGTTACCTGCTTCAAAGCGGGGACCAGCCCCGACAGTTGCGCCAGCGTATCGATAAGCAGTTTCGCTCCATCCTTGGCGGGCACCGCATACAGGCCCGCCAGCAGCTCGATATCCTGTCCGTCATAGACCACCGGACCGGCAAGTTTGCAGGCGAGATTGATCAATCGATCCATGTCGTCGGTTCCGAGATCCTTTAGCTGGCCCGGTCCGGCGACGGTCGCGATGCTGCGCTGGCCCGCAGGGTCTCCATAAGCGACGAACGAGTGCACGACGGGGTAGAATTCCTTCCACAGCACGCGCGTCTTCTTCAGATACATCTCCGCGAGCCGCAGCATGACGTAGTCCTGGCCGACACCGAAATCCGGCTGCCGCTGGACTGGTTGATTCGTCGAGGTCACCACCTGCGTATCGGGCACCCAAACCCAGCCCAATACTTTGGCTTCGCGCTGGAATAACGCGGTGAGAAATCCGGGAATGATGCTGCTCATGATTTATCCTGTCCTTCGTGCAGGATTGCGGAGGGGAGTTCGGATCACATTGAATACCTCATCCGAAGCGAGGCGCTGGAACCGCTCGACCGACCAATGATCGAGCATCTCGCGCGCGATCGCACGGCGCGCCAGAGCCGCCAAGGCGTCCGCCAACACCGGCGATTCCAAAGCGGGATCGTCGAGCAGGCCGTCGAGAGCTGCGTCGGCGTTATCGGAACTCAGAGCGACGATGATCCGCGTGTCGCTGAGCGCCGGCGCGTGCGCGGCGAGGAATTGCCCGACCGTCTCCTGGCTGGATGCCAGATCGCTGCGTCGTTTGGCATCCATCGAACGATCGCGGGCCAACCATCGGGCCCTCCCGAACCAAGCGACCGCGCCGAGCACGGGATCGCCCCAGCTTCCGTATGACAACTCCCGAAACACGTCGTAATCGACATCATCGAGCGTCCTGGCGGAGCCATAAAGCCGCGCCGCAATCGCCAATGCGCGCGAAAGCCGGCCCGGCCGCACGACCTGATCCTCGCCGGGCGGCAGTCCAAATAAACCGACCGAGACATCGCTTCTGCCATCCGGCCACAGCGTGACCGCCAGGGTCGCGCACCGTTCCGGTATTCTCGGCAGAGCCGCGTCGATTTCTCCCCATCCAGGAACAACTACTCGCCCTTCGCTGTCGGCGCGGACGCCCGCGGCAAGAAACACGGAGATTCGGCCTGATCGGTCGTGCCAGATTCGCGATGCGGCGCCACCCGTGGTGACGGCCGCTTCGGCTGCTATCTTGAAAACCTTCTCATCCGGCCAGGCTCCATCGAAGGCGAGCGCCACCGCCGCGGGGGCATCGGATTTTTGATCGACGAGAGGAATTCCAAGCTTCGGCGCAAAGCTTTGCAGAATCCGCCCCCGATGGTCGAGCGGCTTGAGGGCAAGCATAGGCAAGAGGGTCGGCAGGATCGCGCCCTGCATCGGCCCGATGGTTTCCGATGGCATAAGAGCACGTTCAGGATTGGTCGCAGCCTGCAACGCCGCGCGGCCGGGGTCCGACAGCAGCGCCGCGAGTGCAGGCGTAATCTGAGCGCTGGCCTTGATCGTGTAGCGCTCGCCGGCGGCAAGATCTTCCTCGAGCACGCCGATGACATCACTACCGATCAGGATATCGATCCGCCACAAGCCCTCCGACAGCGAAACCGGCTCGTTTGGTCTGGCGGTGCGCACTTCCTTTCCGCCTGTCAGACGGGTCATTCTGACGGTAACGCCGGGATCGATCGCGTCCACCGTGACGATTGGAGGCTGAGGCACAAAATTGGCAAAGCTCGGATCGGGTGATGGAACGAAGGTCGGCTGGGTTGGCTCGATTGCAATCGACGCACGTCCCATCTCCGGGGCAATACTCAGTAACGTCCACTGCGGCTGTTGCTGCTGTTGCTGCTGCTGTTGCTGCTGTTGTTGCTGCTGCTGTTGTTGTTGCTGCTGTTGTTGCTGCTGCGATCGATGCATCGTCAGAACAAGGCGGTCCGCTTCCCGCAGATCGATGACTGGCGGCATATGGGGCGGCAGCCAGATGTCATTGCCAAGGGTTGCAACGACACGGTAAAGCTCGGGCGGCAGCGGGACGAATTCCCCGTTTCCGCGCGGCGGCCAGGTTGCCACGTTGTTTCGCTTCACAGACAGGGTGACGGCAATCGCTTCCGCTGCATCGGCTGGCTGGATAAAGATTCCGAACGGACGATCAGGCAGCCTGCCCGCGTCATGCAGCGGTTTCGGCTTTTTTTCACCGATCCAGACCTGGGGCAGGAAATACTCCTGCTGCCAGCTTGCGAGGGCCGGCTCGATACGTCGGCTGGCATAACGCGCGAGCGATTCCAGATCGATCAACCAGGTGTCCCCGGCCTCATCATACCAGCCTGCCGCTCCCCATTCCGCGGCTCCGCGGCACGCCAGCCCGTCCAGCACATGTCCGGTCACCAGGCCGTGACCGCCCTGCGCTGCAGCAGCTTGGCCCAGCGGCGCCACCGCGTACAATACGGCCTGCGCCATCAGCATCGCATCGCGAGGGTCGTTTGGCTCGGGCGTATCCCACCCGATCTCCGAAACTTTCAGTGACGATCCATCTTTCGCCGGTAGATTGCGGCAGGCATCGACGATCCAGTATTGCTGGGTGGCGCCGCGACGCGCGAACCGTCCGAGCAGTTCGTCGAGATCGATCAGCTTGTCGCCAACATTTTTGAGCTGCGGCACCTTGGCCGGCACGATCACCGTGCGCAACGCATCGGCCTCGCGTCCCAGCCTGACCGAAAGACCGTGGCCTGCGAAGAATACCAGCAGCCGATCGAGCGGCGGCTGGCCCTCATAGAATTCCAGTAGTTTTGTCAGGATTTCGTCGCGTGTCGGCACCCCGACGCTCCCGGGCGCGGCGGGCGACGTCATCAACGTGCATTCGTCCGCTGCGAACAGCTTGAGCGAAACCAGCATGTCGCGCATCGCCACGGCATCATTGACGCAGCTCGTCAGCGGGCCGAACGCGTAGTCGTCGATACCGATCAACAATGCGTGCTGCGACATCCGGAAATACCAGCCGAGAACGAAAGAGGGTGTCACCCTCCCGACCTGTTCGTCCGTAACTAAGAGCAACTTGCGATAGCTTTGGTCAAGTTATCTCTGCCCGTAAATTGCCATGTTCCAGCCATCGACACGCGCCGCGGAACGTACGGGCACCGCATTGCAGCATCGCGAGTAGATCGGCCTGGTGCGGATGGACCACCATTTCGACCGGAGGCAATGCTAGTTTGCTTCAATGACATCCCTTGCCAAACTCGAAACGCCGGCCCGTGCGACCGAACCGCCCACCAACCTCTCCCTCGAACTGAACGAGACGCTGAAGCTCGCTATTCCCATCGTGCTCACGCAGCTTGGGCAGATTGCGATGATGACGACCGATCTTGCGCTGATCGGTCGCCTCGGAGACGAGGCGGTCGCCGCGGCGGCGCTGGCGCACACCGTTTTCTTCGTCAGCTTCACCTTTGGAATGGGGCTGATGTCCGCGGTGGCGCCGCTCGCAGCCCAGGCATTCGGTGCCCGCGACCCCCGGCTGGTGCGGCGCGCGCTTCGCGTCGGGCTGTGGGCCGCGCTTTTGATTTCCCTGCCCGTCATGCTGCTTCCACTGTTCGGCGAGCAGATTCTGCTGATACTCGGCCAGGCGCCCGCGACCGCGCATCTTGCACAGAAATATCTGCTGGGCCTGGCGTGGGGCATCACGCCGGCGCTGTGGTTCCTGGCGATCCGCAACTTCATGGGCGCGGTGAACCGGCCGGAGCCGGGACTGTGGATCACGCTGGTCGCCATTCCGGCCAACGCGCTGCTGGTCTGGCTCCTGATCCATGGTCTATGGGGGCTGCCGCGGCTGGAGCTGTTCGGCGCCGGCCTTGCCACCACCATCGTCAATTTCGGCATGCTGCTGGCGGCGCTCTGGTTTGCTGTCCGCCGCCGGCCGTTCCGGAAATACCGCGTGCTCGGCCGCATCTGGCGCGTCGACTGGGTCCTGATGCGGCAGCTGGTCGTGATCGGCGCGCCGATCTCGATGTCGTTTCTGATGGAGTATGGCCTGTTCGGCGCAGCTGCGCTGCTGATGGGCCTGATCGGCACCACCGCGCTGGCGGCGCATCAGATCGCTTTGCAGATCACGGCCATCCTGTTCATGGTACCGTTCGGCATCGGAATCGCGGCAACGGTTCGCGTCGGACACGCGGTTGGCCGCGGCGACGCGGCGGCGGTCAGGCGCGCAGGCTATGTCGCGACGCTGCTCGGAATTGCCTGCTTGTCCGCCCTGACGCTGGCGGTGATCCTCGGCCGCTTCGCGATCGCGCGGTTCTTCTTCGGCGAGGCTGCGGACAGCGTGGGCGCCGTCATCGAGCTCACGGCGGCGCTGCTGCTGGTCGGCGCGACCTTCTTCATCGCTGACGGCATCCAGACCGTCGTGGCCGGCGCGCTTCGCGGCCTCAACGACACAAGGGTGCCGCTGCTGTTCGCCGCAATCAGCTACTGGCTGGTCGGATTCCCTGCCGCTTGCGGCCTCGGATTCCGGACCAGCCTTGGAGCGATCGGCGTGTGGATCGGCCTGTCCTGCGGCACCGCGCTTTATGCGGCGCTTCTCATTCTGCGCTTCCGGTTGCTCACGCGCCGCTTGCGCTGGCAATGACGGTCGGCGCGCACTAGACAGATGCGAAGAAATCAAGAAAGTCCGCGCCGCTTATGATCGTTTCGAAACAACTTGATGCCGGCTTCTGCTTCCAAAGCGTTACAAATTAAGTTAGTTCTATCATCGAGAAATTGCCTAAATCCTCTTTTTAGGTTTCGACTCCAAATACCACTGCTCTCATCTACCGGAATGAGATGACGACTCATTTTTCGTTTGAATGCTGATCCTGGACTGTCTAATTCACCGAAATAGACTCTCGGTCTCTTAGAGCCAATGATCTGGTTTTCTTCTGCGACTAGCAGGCAAGCGTTGGCCAGGCTGTTGTATAATTTGGCAGGAATTTCTTGGTTTATCAGCGGCTGCCGTGGAAAAATATGATGTCTATCCTTCCGGTTGGCCCGAGTTGAATACGTTTGAACCGGAATTTCATTTAGCCCTCTGTCGAGCAGGTATACTGGCCCGCGACGCAGCAGCATGCAGTAAACAGCGCTGGTTAGGGCCGTCCTAGACGAATATTGCGCTTTTCGCAAATCTACCTTTTCGACTTGAGGTTGGTAACGGAAGCGATGGACCGTTTTTGTGGCTAAGCAATGAAAGAATTTAAGATCTTGCGGTACACACCTGTTAAAATCACGGCCAGAATAGCGACTTCCAACGCTGGTCGCCCAAAACCACTTCCGGATTTCCTCTGCCTGCCTTCGACTTGGGCCACGACCGTTGTTAAAGAAGAAATACGCGAGCATCGCTAGCATGTAGTCGGACGCCAAAAACTCCCGGCTTACGACACAAAACCGCTCGCGCAGATAGTCAGCCGCTTTCCCCACGCATGGCCCAATCCGATTCCAATCTCTGGCAAGAGAGCTTCTAAGTTTGGGATTATCCGCAGCCTCACGGTTTAGCTTCTGAATGACGGCGTCCATAGCTTGGCCACGCGCTTCGGTTCCTCCGCGAATAGCGGAAAGCAAGAATAGAAGCGGAGCGTCTGGAACGTTACGGAACGCATCGTCCAAATGTTGCCTGACCTCATGAACTATGTCTCGTAGGTTCAAAACTTCTGCTTGCGTAAATATCGCGTCTGCGGTGGTAACCTTCATACCTTGCGTATTGATACGTAAAAAACTCTCACGTATCTCAGGAAGATCGCCGTGCACAAGCATTGAAAATAGTTTGTATTTCAAAATCCGATTTCGGCATATGCGAACGCGTTCCAGCTTTCGTTTTCCAATACTTTTTAGCCTTTGTCTCCAGTGCGGGTGAAACACATCGGACATCGACACATATTCACCCGCTAGCGGGCGACGGTATCGAATCTTCTGACCGCCTTCGTCTCTACTCAGAGAAAATACAATCTTGGAAAAATCGATGCTTTGCCTCCTCGCATTCTGCAATGCATCGCCCCGGCGCGCGTGGTGGAGAGCAGAAACTCTTTGCTGGCCATCGATTAAGAACCAAACCTTTGAATGATCGTGGTTGAAGGGCGGGAGAACATGATATCTCTGACGAAGCTGAAGACGCTGGCTTTTGGGCGTTTCCCAAATCAATATTACTCCGACCGGCATGGCTCGCAGAATGCTGTCGAGCAGCTTTGCGGCCTTAGAGCCGTCCCAAACAAATTCACGCTGCAAGTTTGGGATAGCAAAACGCCCCGAATCGACTTCTCGGAGCAGTTGGACCACACTGCGTTTACGAATCCGGATTCCGTCATGTAGCATCTAAATTCCAAACCCAATTTCAATTTATGCTGTCTAAGCCTAAGCTTAGGAATACTACTACACAAGCTGGGCTGAGGAATCTGGACGGGTTGAATACTATGAAAGTCCGCCCCGTCGAGCCTGACGTTGACGCCGATGCGCTGCTCCCCGGAGCGCAGTTCATCGATGCGTACAGCATCACCGTGAATGCCGCGCTCGATGCCCGGCATGCCGCCGAGAAGATGACCGCGCGCGGGCCGCGATGGACCCTGGCGCTGCTTGGTTTGCGCAATCGTCTGGTTGCGCCGCTCGGTTTGAAGACGGCCGCTCCAACCGGGAGCAGCGCTGCGGACCGCGTCGGGATATTTCCCGTCCTCAGTGAAACGCCCGACCGCCTGGTGGCGGGGCTTGACGACGCACACCTGGATTTCCGTCTGGTGGTCGACGTTGCAGGCAGCGGCGCCGAACGCCGCGTCACCGCGACCACCCTGGTGCTCACTCACAATTGGCTCGGCCGCACCTATCTCGCAATCATCCTGCCGTTTCACCGGCTCATCGTCCCCTCGATGTTGCGGAAAGTCGCAAGCTGAGTCAGCGCGGCCTAATCTTCGGCAGCGGGCGCCGCGATCCCGGACGTCTCCGCCCATTCCGCCACGCAGCGCTCCAGATCCTTCAGGTTCTGCCGCATCTGCTCCAGCGAAAATCCCAGCGCGAAAAACCGCTCGGTGACGTCGCCGGGCAGGCCGCGGGTGAGGCCTTCGCTGCGCAGGGCCGCGACTTCGGCGGCATAGGTTTGAAGCGCCGCCTGCACCGGCCAGATCGCGGGCGCGCCGACGCCGGTTCGCAACGCCTCTGCGATCGCCCGCAAGTAGGCAGACATGGTCTCGCTGACGCGTGCGAGCGGCGCGGCCAGCCGGGCCTGCAGGCCGGCCGGCAGCGGCACCACCGTGGCCCGCCCGATCATCACAAGATCATGGCGCAGCCGCAGCGTTGTCCGCAGCAGCGGCCCGGTGTCAGGGCCGCTGGACAGATGCGCGGCGCGTTCGCGCTCGGCCTCGGCGCCGGTGGCGTTCAGGCCGGCCATTGCGGCGCCGATGCCGTCCTGCAAGGCGTGCAGCGCGTCGTTGTCACGTCCGCGCGTCAGACCGGCCAGCAATTCCGACAGCACGGCGGCGAGCAGATCGAGCATCCGCGCCGCATTGACGCGGATCAGGCTGTGCGCCCGCGACGGCAGCACGAAGAACGATACCAGGAGGCCGGTGATCGCGCCGACCGTCACTTCGAGCACGCGATCGATCGCGGAGTCGAGCGGGGTCGTCTGATGCATCATCGGCAACAGCAGCACGATGATGGCGGTGACGGTCGCAACGTTGAGGCTGGGGTTGATGGCGGCGATGAAAGCCAGCGGCGCGACCGCGAGCACCAGCACCGCCAGCAGCGCGCCCTCGCCGGAATGCGGAATCAGGATGGCGACCGCGCCGCCATAGATCGCCCCGCCCACGGTGCCCACCAGATAGTCGCGCGTCGCTTTCAACGAACGCCCGACGCTCATCTGGGTGACGATGATGGAAGTGAGCACGGCCCATAGCGGCAGCTTCAGTCCCAGCGCCATCGCCACCGCCAGCGCCCCAAACGCGGCCACCGTGACCCGCACGCCAAGGCCGAGTTCGACCTTGCGGGATTTTACCCGGCCAATCGCATCTTTCAGGAATGCCGTCATCCACCCTCGTTCCCGATGCCGAGATGCAGGTATAGAGGACTTTCGGCATGGATGCTGCCCGCCTTGCGCGAACGGCTTGAAACCGCGATCGAGCCCCCCTACCCTGCGCTCGACGCTTGAGGAAACACGATGGCTCACGAAACCGCAACGCTCGCCGCCTATGTCGCGAATTTGAAATTCGACGACATCCCGCAGGAAGTGCTGGAGCGCGCCAAAATCCTGACGCTGGATTTTCTCGGCAGCGCGGTGCGCGCGCGGCGCGACGCGGAATCGACGCCGTCCTTGCTCAAGATGCTCGAAGCACTGGCGCTGGATGGCAAGGGCGATGCCACCGTGTTCGGCGACGGCAAGACCTGGACGCCGGCGGTGGCGGCGCTGCTCAACGGCGCGCTCGGCCATTCGCTCGATTTCGACGACACCCATGCGGACTCCTCGCTGCATCCGAGCGCGCCGGTGGTCCCCGCCGCATTCGCGGTCGGCGAACTGGTCGGCGCGTCGGGCCGCGACGTGCTGACCGCGATCGTGGCCGGCTATGAAGTGTGCTGCCGGCTCGGCAATGCGCTGGATCCGACCTCGCATTACAAGCGCGGCTTTCACCCGACCGCGACCGCCGGCACCTATGGCGCGGCGGCGGCGGCATCAAAACTGTTCGGGCTGTCGAAGGAACAGATCGTCGCGGCGTTCGGCGTGTCCGGCAGCCAGGCCGCGGGTTCGCTGCAGTTTCTGGTCAACGGCGCCTGGAACAAGCGCTACCAGGTCGGCGCCGCCGCCATGAACGGCGTGATTGCGGCGACGCTGGCGCGCAACGATTTTGTCGGCGCCACCGAATCGGTCGAGGGCAAGCATGGCCTGCTGGTCGGCTACAGCGATGACGCGCATCCGGACAAGGCCGTCGCGGGCTTAGGCCAAATCTATGAGACCATGAAGATCGGCGTAAAACCCTATCCGAGCTGCCGCTATACCCATGCCGCACTGGATGCGCTGATCGCGATGCGCAGGGAGCACAATTTGACGCCGGACCAGATCAAGCGCGTCGAGATCGGCCTGCATCGCAACGGCATCACCCTGACCGGCGACGCCGCGACAAAACGCCACCCGACCTCGATCGTCGGCGGCCAGTTCTCGATGTTCTTCACAGGTGCTGTGGCGCTGGATCAGGGCCGCTTCGGCTGGGACGATTACGCGCGGCTTGGCGATGCCGCGGTGGATGCGCTGGCGGACCGTTTCGACGTGGTGCAGGACGACCGCCTTGAGACCGGCCGCAGCCATCCGTTCGGCGCGCGGGTTTCCATCACCACCGAGGACGGCGTGCATGAGCGGCTCTATGCCGATCCCTCCGGCGAACCGTCGTCGTTTCCGGATGCGGCGGCGATGCAGCAGAAGTTTCTGACGCTGGCGCGACCGGTGCTCAACGCTCGCGCCGATCAGCTGGCGGACGCCATCCTGTCGCTGGAGCGCTTCGATCGGGTCGAAACCGCGACCCATCTCGGGCGGCAATAGCTTCGCCCGAGCGGCCCCGGTTTCGGCTGTTCATTTTCCGGTGATTTGCCGCAATCCCCTTATTCCCCGACCGGCTACTACCTAATTTCGCTGAACCCAACTGCGGTTGGCGGAACTAATACTCAGGCGCCGAATTATCGACGCCAACAAGGGGCGTGCGTCGTGCCGGTTCTGCGATATTTTGTGGTAATGGGGTGTTGCCTGCTCGGGCTGCTGTTCGTCGCCGATTATCTGATCCCCAAAGAAGCCGCCCCCACTCCAGCTGTGGCTGCGACCGTGTCGAGCGGCGGATCTCTGGCATCATGGCGCCAGTCGCAGGAAAGACACGACAAACCGCAAGTAGCGGCAGTGGTTTACCCGGATATTGCGCCACTGCCCCCGACCGCCGAACGGTTGCAGTGGGAGCGGCAGATGACCTACCGCAAGCCGGACAGCCCGGCTCTGCAGGCGAGGGCTGAGTTGCCTGCCACGGCGGCTGAGGCCATCACTGCTCCGGCCGCGCCCGCCAAAGCAGTCGCGAAATCGCCATCGCGTCCGAGGACCGTGGCGCGCGTCGACCGCCACGACCGCCCGAATTACGCTGCCGCCTATCCTCCCGCCCCGGTTTCGCAGTTCGGCGGCTACCGGCAGGCCCAGTTTGACCGGCCCGCCGGCGGCTTTTTCAATTTCCGGATGTTCTAATTCCGCGGCGCCGTCCACGCGCTGCGTGTCGTGACCCACATATCCGCCACGTGACCGAACAGCTCGATCTCGCGTTGTTTTTCGGCGCCGAGCCGTCGCGCCACGCCTTGTGACGCGATGTTCTCGCGATCGATGCAATGGATCACTTGCGCGATCTCGAAATTCGCGAACGCCCAGTCGATCGCCGCGCGCGCGGCTTCGCTCGCATAGCCCTTGCCCTGCGCTTCCCTGGTGATGCCCCAGCCGACTTCAAAATCCGGCCAGGTCGGCGGAAACCACGGTCCGACCCTTCCTACGAATTTGCCGCTGTGCTTTTCCTCGACCGCGAACATGCCTGCGCCGTGGATCGCCCAATGCCCGGCCATCACAACGGTATGCCGCCAGCCGGTCATTTCATCTTCAACCGGCTTGCCATCGACGGTGATAAATCGCGCGGTGCCGGGATCCGCCAGCATCGCTGTGTACGGCGCAGCGTCGGCGCTACGCCACTGCCGCAGCTTTAGCCGCGGCGTTTCGATGACCGGGCCGGTGAGTTGCGCGAGCGCGGCGCCGGGTTTGGGCTGAGCAGACATTCGTTTCACTCCCCGGCGTTTTCGTCGTCCCCGCGAAGGCGGGGACCCATACGCCGTGTCGCCGATGTTCTGGTTGGCGTCAGTATACTTGCTTGAACCGCCGTGCCGTCAACGCTAACGCCAGGGGTTATGGGTCCCCGCCTTCGCGGGGACGACGTTGAGGATTGCTGCTATGCTCGTCAAAAATATCAGGAGATCCCCATGAGCTGGCTTCCCTCCAACGATCCCGTGCTCGGCGATCCCACGTCCTGCGACGCGCTGGAGCTGGTGATCGTGCCGCGCACCCGCGACCTCGGCGACGGATTCGAGGTGCGCCGCGCGCTGCCGCATGGCAAGCGGCAGATGGTCGGGCCCTTCATCTTCTTCGATCATTTCGGACCGGTGCAATTTGTCTCCGGCAAGGGCATGGACGTGCGGCCGCATCCGCATATTGGGCTGGCCACCGTCACCTATCTGTTCGACGGCTCGATCATGCACCGCGACAGCGAGGGCAACATCCAGGAAATCCAGCCCGGCGCCATGAACCTGATGACCGCCGGCCGCGGCATCGCGCATTCCGAGCGCACCCCGGATGTGCAGCGGCAGAACGGGCAAAGAATGCTCGGCCTGCAAAGCTGGATCGCCCTGCCGAAAGGCTCGGAGGAAATCGCACCCTCGTTCCAGCACTACGGCGCGGACAGCCTGCCGACGGTGAAAGATGCCGGTTTTACCGCGCGCGTCATTGCCGGGAGTTCGTTTGGCACGAAATCGCCGGTCGATATGGTGTCGCCGTGGTTTTATACCGAGGTCGCGCTGGATCAGGGCGCCAGCGTGCCGCTGGATCCCGACCACGAGGAGCGCGCGATCTATGTGATCGACGGCGAGATCGAGATCGCCCATGAGCGCTATCAAGGGCCGCGGCTGCTGATCTTCCGTCCCGGCGACCGCATCACCGTGAAGGCGATCACACCGGCACGGATGATGTTCCTCGGCGGCGACGCGCTGGAAGGCCCGCGCCACATCTGGTGGAATTTCGTGTCCTCCAGCAAGGAGCGGATCGAGCAGGCCAAGCAGGACTGGAAGTCCGGCCGCTTTGCCCACGTGCCCAACGAACACGAGTTCATTCCGCTGCCGGAATGACGTACACCCGTCATTGCGAGGAGCGAAGCGACGAAGCAATCCAGTCCTTCCCCACGCACAAGACTGGATTGCTTCGTCGCAAGGGCTCCTCGCAATGACGGACTTCACAACCACGATGCTCGCCAGCAACCTGCCGCTTCCTAAGATAGGCCGCGGCAAGGTGCGCGATATCTACGCCGTCGGCGACGACCGCGTGCTGCTGCTGACCACCGACCGCATCAGCGCGTTCGACGTGGTGATGGCCGAAACCATCCCGATGAAGGGCGCGGTGCTGACGCAAATCAGCGCGTGGTGGTTTCGTCAGCTCGAGGGCGTGGTGCCGCATCACATGATCAGCGCCGATGCCGACGAAATCATCAAGGAAGTACCGGCGCTGCAGGGACATCGCGCCGAGATCGCCGGCCGCGCCATGCTGTGCCGCCGCACAAATGTGTTCCCGATCGAATGCGTGATCCGCGGTTACCTTTCGGGTTCGGCATGGAAGGAGTATGCCGCGCAGGGCACGCTGGCGGGCGAAAAGCTCGCCCCGGGTCTGCTTGAAAGCGCAAAACTGGAGCCTGCGATTTTCAGCCCGGCCACCAAGGCCGAAACCGGCCACGACGAAAACATTACCGTCGGCCGCATGCGCGAAATCCTGGGCGAGGACGTGACGCATGCGCTGGAGAGCATGACCCGTGCGGTTTACACGCTCGGCGAAACCGTCAGCCGCGGCCAGGGCATCATCATCGCCGATACCAAATTCGAATTCGGCCGCGACGCCGACGGGCGCATCATCCTGATCGACGAGGTGATGACCCCCGACAGTTCGCGGTTCTGGGCGGCGGATGTGTATACGCCCGGCCGGCCGCAGCCGAGCTTCGACAAGCAGCCTTTGCGCGATTACCTCGACGCCGAGCGCCGCGCCGGCCGCTGGAACGGCGACGCTCCTCCGCCGCCCTTGCCGGCAAGCGTGGTCGGCGCCACCAGCAAGCGCTATCTCGAAGCCTACCGCCTCATCACCGGAACTGATCTGGAGACAGATCGATGACCCTGACGGTGCGGGAAATGACGCTCGCGGAAACCGAGATCATCATCGATTATTTTCACGGCGCGACACCGGAACATCTGGAAATGCTCGGCGTCGATCCGACGCGGCTGCCGCCGCCGGATGCCTGGCGCGAACGCTTCAAGCGCGAGTGCGCGCTCCCTGTCGAGAAGCGAAATGCCTTGTTGGTAATCTGGCTTTCCGACGACAGCCCCGTCGGCTTCTCGACGTCGGACAAGATCATTTATGGCGAGCAGGCCGGCATGCACCTGCATGTCATCGACCCGGAACGCAGGAACAAGGGCATCGGCACCGAATGCGTGCGGCGCAGCGCCGATCTCTATTTCGAGCGCTCGAAGCTGAAGCGGCTGTTCTGCGAGCCGAATGCGTTCAACGTGGCGCCCAACCGCGCGCTGCAAAAGGCCGGGTTCAAGTATCTCAAGACGCACAAGACGGTGCCGGGTCCAATTAATTTTCACCACGCCGTCACCCGCTGGGTAATGGAGCGCTGAGCATTTCAATAGCAAGACAGGATGGGAGCGCCTGATATGACCGATACCGACACGATCCTCATCGAACGCGACGGACCGATCACCATCGTCTCCATTAATCGTCCGCATTGCCGCAACGCCGTCGACGGAGCTACCGCGCGAAAACTGTTCGATGCATTCCTCGCTTTCGACGCCGATGAGCGCACATCGGTCGCGGTGTTCACCGGCACCGGCGGCACTTTCTGCGCGGGCGCGGACCTGAAGGCGGTGGCGACAGGCGACCCCAACAAGAAGCGCGAGATCGGCGGCCATGCAACCATCGCGCCGATGGGGCCGAGCCGGCTGCGGCTGACAAAACCGGTGATCGCCGCGGTGGAAGGATTTGCGGTGGCCGGCGGCATGGAGCTGGCGCTGTGGGCGGACCTGCGCGTGGTCGCCGAGGATGCGACCTTCGGCATCTACTGCCGCCGCTTCGGCGTGCCGCTGATCGATCTCGGCACCATCCGCTTGCCGCGGCTGATCGGGCATTCACAGGCGATGGACCTCATTCTCACCGGACGCCCGGTGGGCGGCGCGGAAGCGCTGCGCATGGGTCTTGCCAACCGGCTGGTGCCGAAGGGCGAAACGCGGGCGCATGCAATCGCGCTTGCCAAAGACATCGCGCGATTTCCGCAAACCTGCATGCGCGCGGACCGGCTCTCCGCACTGCGGCAGTGGGACCTCGAGGAGGAAGACGCCATCGCCAATGAAATGCGCGGCGGGCTTGAGGTGATCGCATCCGGCGAGACGCTGTCGGGCGCCGCGCGGTTTGCGTCAGGCGTGGGACGGCATGGCGCGTTTGGGGGAGAGAGTTCGAGTGGAGGTTAGCGTTTGTCGTCCCCGCCTTCGCGGGGATGACGAAATTAAATCCCCGCCATCATCACGTATTTGATCTCGACATACTCTTCCATGCCGTGATGCGAGCCTTCACGGCCGAGCCCGGATTCCTTGACGCCGCCGAAGGGTGCGACCTCGGTGGTGATCAGTCCGGTGTTGACGCCGACCATTCCTAACTCCAGCGCTTCCGCGACCCGCCAGACCCGCCCGAGATCGCGCGAATAGAAATACGACGCCAGACCGAACGGCGAGTTGTTGCACATCGCGATCACGTCGGCCTCGTCCTTGAAGCGGAACACCGGCGCCAGCGGCCCAAAGGTTTCTTCCCTTGACACCAGCGCATCGGGCGCCACGTTCGACAACACGGTCGGCTCGAAGAAGGTGCCGCCCAGCGCGTGGCGCTTGCCGCCAGTGATGATCTTGGCGCCGTGCTTGACCGCGTCCGCGATATGCTTTTCGACCTTGTCGACTGCGTCCATATTGATCAGCGGCCCCTGCACCACGCCTTGTTCGGTGCCGTCGCCGATCTTCATCGCCGCGACTTTGTTCGAGAGTTTTGCCACGAACGCATCGTAGATCTTGTCCTGGGCGTAGATGCGGTTGGCGCAGACGCAGGTCTGGCCCATGTTGCGGTATTTCGAGACGATCGCGCCGTCGACCGCGGCATCGATATCGGCGTCGTCGAACACCACGAACGGCGCGTTGCCGCCGAGTTCGAGCCCGAGCTTCTTCACGCCCACCGCGGCCTGTTGGTAGAGAATCTTGCCGACTTCGGTGGAGCCTGTAAAACCGACGAAGCGCACCGCCGGATGTTCGCACAGCACCTTGCCGATCGCGGACGAATTGCCGGTCAGGATATTGAACACGCCCCTGGAGATTCCCGCCTTCTCCGCCAGCACCACCAGCGCCAATGCCGTGAGCGGCGTTTCATTGGCGGGCTTCAGCACCACGGTGCAACCCGCGGCCAGCGCCGGCGAAACTTTTCGGGTGATCATCGAGCATGGAAAATTCCACGGCGTGATTGCGCCGCAGACGCCGATCGGCTGGCGGATCGCCAGCAGCCGCGCATCGGGCCGCTGCGACGGAATGGTCTCGCCATAGACGCGGCGCGCTTCCTCGGCGAAAAATTCGACATAGGCGCCGCCGATATCGACCTCGCCCAGCGCTTCCGTCAGCGGCTTGCCCTGCTCGGAGGTAAGGATCAGCGCGAGGTCTTCGCGGTTGGCGATGATCAGGTCGAACCATTTGCGCAAGATGTTGGAGCGCTGCTTGGCGGTGAGCTTGGCCCACGCCGGAAACGCGCGTTCGGCGGCTTCCACCGCTTGCGTTGCTTCCTCGGTGCTCATCACCGGCACTTTCGCAAGCTCGACGCCGTTGACCGGATTGGTCACCGGACGTTCGGGCGTGCCCGTCCAGGCGCCGTCGATGTAGCACTGCTCGCGCAGCAGCGAGGGGTCTTTCAGGCGATCATGCAGCGATGGCGTGGCGGGGGTCGAGCGTGCGGCAGCGGTTGTGGGGGACATGAGGCTACTCCCTGAAAGTTTCTCGCGATGTTGCGGGGGAGTATAGGCCGAAATAGGCTGCAATGCATCGGTTGCGAGTCCTCGTCATTCCGGGATGCGCCACTTGGCGCAGGCCCGGAATCCATACGCTCCGTGGCGATGTTCGGATGCTGAACTCGAATACAGGGGTTATGGGTTCCGGGCTCGCGCTTCGCGCGCCCGGGAACGAAGGCGCTAAGCCGCGCCGCTCATATAGGTCTCGCGGCGGCCGATCATGCGTTCCGCGGCGGCCTTGGCGTTCGCCTTGCTGGAGGTGGCGCAGGTACGATATTCCAGCTCCGGCAGCTTGGCCGGTTCGCGGCGACCGAACCATGATTTTGAGGCGACCGGCAACAGCGACAACGCCTGCGCCACATTGTCGACCGCACCGAACGAATGCAGCGCGCCGGTGCCGGCAAAACGCACTTCATAGATGCCGGGGCTGATCGGCGCTTCGATATTCTCGCCTTTTCCGGCGCGCGGATACCGCTTCCAGTCGCTCCATTTCGAAATCATCGTCATCCCCTCGCAACGCTCAGGCGCTGCAACCATTTTCATCAAATGCGCCGGTTCGGCACGCGCCATTTGCGCCGCAATTTGAAC
>CAVPZO010000035.1:0-33678 GCA_963710045.1 uncultured Alphaproteobacteria bacterium
ATGGTAGCGGGAGAGGGACTCGAACCCCCGACCCCAGGATTATGATTCCCG
This sequence comes from uncultured Alphaproteobacteria bacterium, assembly GCA_963710045.1. Classification (GTDB taxonomy): domain Bacteria; phylum Pseudomonadota; class Alphaproteobacteria; order Rhizobiales; family Xanthobacteraceae; genus Bradyrhizobium. Next base: position 52 of record CAVPZO010000035.1, read on the forward strand.
TGCTCTAACCAGCTGAGCTACCCCGCCACGGCGTCCGTCGTCCAGGCCAGCGATGCCGCGAGCCGCGAACGCGCGGCATATAAGGAGCCGGTCAGGGGCATGTCAAGCAAACCCCGTCCCGCGCCAAGTGCCTGCAAACCGGGCTATTTCGGCCGGATCGTGGGATCGCCGCCGGGGCTGCCGGGCGGCGGAATCACCGGCGTATTGCCGGTCTCCGGCGTCGGCGCGCGGATGGCCGGATCAACGCCTGAGGGCGGACACAGCACGCCATCGGATCTCGCCAGCTTGTCGCCGAGCGGCTCGGCGCGTTGGCCGGTGGTGGCGCCTTGCGGCGCGATACCGCCTTGCGGCGTCGATTCCGTCGGCGCGCAATTATGGGCGCCGCGCGCGGCGCAGGCGGCGCGGTCTGGGCCGGCGGTGTAACCGGTGTCGGCGGCGCCTGCGCGAATGCTGCGCCGGACACCGCCATTATCAGCGCACGACAGAAAGAGACGAATTTTTGGTCATGTAAGGAAACGGCCCGCGCGGGCGCAGGTTCCTCACCAATCGGCCCAGTATTTACGATTTGCGGTAGCGGATCAGGGAAAAATGCCCCATCGGCGCCATCGGGCGGCGCTCGGTGAGGCTGACGCCGCCATGTTTGGCGGCCCAGTTCACGAGGCGCGCCCAGGGAAATTCCGGCCGCCAGCCGAGCCGGCGCGCCAGCGGCGCGAACGCCAGTTCGAAGGCGCGGCGCGGGCCGCTTTCGGCGCCGATATGGTTGACCAGAATGAGTTCGCCGCCGGGTTTCAGCACGCGGATGAAATCGTCCAGCGTGCTTTCCGGATCGGGCACCGCGGTGATGACATATTGCGCCACCACCGCGTCGAAGAATGAATCGGCGAATGCCAGGTTCTTGGCGTCCATCACCGCCAATGTTTCGACATTGGAAAGACCCATCGCGCGCACGCGCTGCTGGGCCTTGCGCAGCATCGGCTCGGAAATATCGACGCCGCACAGTTTCGTGCTGCGCGAATAATCCGACAGCGACAGTCCGGTGCCGACGCCGACATCGAGAATCGCGGCCGCCGATCCTGTCGGCTTCGGCGATGGTGGACTGGCGGCCCTGTTCGAACACCTTGCCGAATACGAGATCGTAGATCGGCGCCCAGCGGCCATAAGCCTTGGCGACCCCCGCGCGGTCGATGTCGTTGCCCATGCCCCCGCCTGAATTTCTTGCCTGAATTTTCTTGTTCGTTCAGTCCTGCAGCAACGGCTGCGGCTGGTTGGCTTCACCCACCGCGCGCTTCGCAGCCGCGCTCTTGATGAAACCGCCGCCGAGCACGCGCGCCTGTCCCGACGGCGCATCGTAGAATACGCAGGCCTGTCCGGGCGAGACGCCCTCTTCGCCTGCGACCAGTTCGACCTCGTAGCCGCCGTCGAGCTGCACGCAGCCACGCCGGCTGCGGCGCCCGGGTCGAGCGCACCCGCACGAAAATCTCCAGGCCTTCGCCGACCGCGCGGTCAAGCGCGCCGTCGCCGATCCAGTTCACGTCGCGCAGCACAATGCGATGCATCCGCAGCGCCTCGCGCGGACCGACCACGACGCGCCGGCTCGCGGCATCGAGCCTGATCACATAGAGCGGCGCGCTGGAGGCGATGCCGAGGCCGCGGCGCTGCCCGACGGTGAAATGCGCGATGCCCTGATGCTTGCCGATGCATGCGGCCGTCGAGATCGACGACCTCGCCGGGCGCAAGCGCATTCGGCTTCAGGCGCCCGACGATATCGGTGTAGCGCCCGGTCGGCACAAAGCAGATGTCCTGGCTGTCCTGCTTGTCGGCGACGGAGAGGCCGAAGCGCCGCGCCAGCTCGCGGGTCTGCGGCTTGGTCATGTCGCCCAGAAGGAAAGCGTAAATAGTCAAGCTGCTCGCGCGTGGTCGCGAACAGGAAATAGCTCTGGTCGCGGTCGGCATCCGCAGCGCAGACCAGCGCCCGCGATCCGTCGGCCATCCGGCGCGACGCGACGTAGTGCCCGGTGGCAAGCGCCGAGGCGCCGAGTTCGCGTGCGGTCGCCAGCAGGTCGCGGAACTTTACCGAGCGATTGCATTCGATGCACGGCACCGGGGTTTCGCCGGCGGCGTAGCTGTCGGCAAAGCTGTCGATCACGGACTCGCGAAAACGGCTTTCGTAGTCCAGCACGTAATGCGGAATGCCGAGGCGCGCGGCGACATCGCGGGCGTCGTGGATGTCCTGTCCGGCGCAGCAGGCGCCCTTGCGATGGGTGGCGGCGCCGTGATCGTAAAGCTGCAGCGTGATGCCGACGACGTCGTAGCCTTCCGACTTCAACAGCGCAGCCGTCGCCGAGGAATCGACGCCGCCGGACATGGCGACGACGATCCGTGTGTCCTGGGGACGGCCTTCGAGGTCGAGACTGTTGAGCATGGTTCCGATCGTTGATCAGGGTGCTTTGGAGCGGTCCCGGGAAGCAGGTTCGCCTCGGCCGGGGCGGCTGAAAAAGCCAGCCTTTCATATAGGCCGTATCCGCGAGAGGCAATCACGGCGCCCGGTTTTGCGCCGCGCAAACGGCAATTCTTGCCGCCGGGCAGAAACGAAGCGGCGGCAGCGGCCGCATGGCTTGCGACTCTACCGGCTAACTATTTGAATTATCTGTAATTTATTTCAGCAATGGGGTGGCCCGGTCCTTGCTGACTTGAGACGTGGAATCATCGCGAAAGGCCGCCCGTGTTCAGCGTGACGTCAGAAACAGCCGCCAACCCGTCGTTTCAGAACGCGCCGTCGAGGTCTGCCCGAGCGGAACAATCGCCGGCGCCCGACAGTTTTTCGGCGTTGATCGACAGCAACGCGGCCGACGCCGCGAGCAACGATCGTCCAGCCGCGCCCGATCGGCCGTCGCCGCAGCGCGCTCGGATGACACATCCGCGGCGTCCGACAACCGGCAGCCGCGCGACAACGCATCTTCTTCAGTCGCGGCCACGAGCACCCGCTCGCACGACGCGCAATCCGGCGCCGCACAGACCGTTGCTGCCGATGCAAGCGCCGACGCGGGCACAGCCACCAAGCCCGCAACGCCGGAGGGTACGAAGTCCAGGATCGTGAAAACAGCCGTCAAGGACGCGGCGTCCGACATTACCGTCGCGACGGACTCAACCACAATGCCGATCGCCGCATGCCGAGCCCGCCGCATCGACGGCTGTAACGCCGGCTCCGGTCGCCATCGCGATTGCGGTGCCCGTCGCAGCGGCTGTTGTCGCGCCGATATCCAACGGCAATGCGACCGAGCCCCTCGCAATTGCCGCGGCGGCCATCGCGACCAGCACATCGACCGTCGAGGCATCGAAGCCTGCCGTTGCGGCTGCAGCGCAAGGATCGGTCGATCCTGCAACGAAGTCGCCCGGGAGCACGACACCCGCAGCTGCGGCAACGCCAACAGCGGCAGCGGCAAGCCAGGCCACGACATCGACGAATACTCCCGACCCGACCGCGGCCGCCAGCAACACCGCGAAGGCAGTAGTGAGTGACACGGCCGCAATTCCCGTCAGCCAACCCGCAGCGAAAGCCGACACCGCCATTCAAGCCGACCCTGAACTGGCGCGACTGTTGCCATGGCGAGTCCGGTTACCGCTGTCGCGCCGAAGGCAACCGCAAAGGCGTCCACTTCCGCGCGCGGGAGCGAAAGGGCGGCACCGCTCAAGACTGGCATCGCCTCCGATGCGGCCGACCCATCCGCGGCGTCGCCCTCTTCAGATACTATCGGCAAGAGCATTGCCCCGCAGGGCCCGGCCGCGGGCGGCAAACAGAAACCCGACGGCGGTGCCGTTGACGCCGAGAAGACCGATCCTGCAACCCCCAACGCGCCGCGCAGCGACAGCGTCGCCGCACGAGCACCGCGCCGCGCCGCGGCTCAGGTTCAGACCGAACCATCCGATGCCGGCCAGCTCTCGAATGCCGTCCAGCAACCGCAGGCGCAATCCGCCGCCACCGTCCCCGCAGCCGCGCAATTAAGCGTTACTGCTGCGACCTCGGCGGCGGTGCCGCTGAACGGCCTCGCGCTGCAGATCGCGGTGTCGGCGCAAAGCGGCAATAGCCGCTTCGAGATCAGGCTCGATCCCGCCGAGCTTGGCCGCATCGACGTCCGCATCGACGTCGACCGCCACGGCCAGGTCACCTCGCATCTGACGGTCGAAAAGCCGGAAACTCTGGCGATGCTGCGCCAGGACGCGCCGCAATTGCAGCGCGCGCTCGACAATGCCGGATTCAAGACCGGCGACAGCGGCCTGCAATTCAGCCTGCGCGATCAATCCTCGTCCGGCCAGAACACCGGCGACGAGGCCGGCCGCAACGCACAGCGGCTGATCATCAGCGAAGACGACAGCGTTCCCGCCGCGGTCGCGGGACGAACCTACGGCCGCATGCCCGGATCGGGCAGCGGCGTCGACATCAGGGTCTAGGAGACGGACATGACGACAGCATCAGGCGTGGCGCCATCAGTCGTATCGGGCACGACACCGCTACCCACAAAGGACGCATCGGGTTCGAGCCTGGGCTCGACCACCAACGCGACGCTGGCGGGTAATTTCCAGACGTTCCTGACGCTGCTGACCACGCAGCTGCAGAACCAGAACCCGCTCGATCCGCTGGACACCAACCAGTTCACCCAGCAGCTGGTGCAGTTCGCAGGCGTCGAGCAGCAGCTCCGGACCAACGATCAGCTGAACTCGCTGGTCGCGCTGCAGCAGACCGCGCAATCGACGCAGGCACTGGGTTTCGTCGGCAAGACCGCGGTGGTCGACGGCAGCACCACAAATCTGGTGAACAGCGCTGCGACCTGGAATCTGGGCGTCGAGAAAAATTCGAACGTCGCCATCACCATCGCCAACTCTACCGGACAAAACGTCTTCAGCGGCAACTATCCGGTCACGGCCGGCGCCAACCAGGCCTTTGCCTGGGATGGCAAGGGCAACGACGGCACGCAATGGCCGGATGGCAAATACACCATCACCGCCACCGCCCTCGACGCGACGGGCAATCCCGTGGCGGTCTCGACCCAGATTCAGGGCGTGGTCAATTCGGTGGATCTCACCCAGTCGCCGCCCTTGCTGTCGATCAACGGCCAGACCTACACCGTCAGTCAGATCAAGAGCATCTCGAGCTGACGGACCTTCCCCGTCATCCGGGACACGCGTCTTCGCGTGAACCCGGAATCCAGCAACCGTCTCTGGATTCCGGGTTCGCGCTACGCGCGCCCGGAATGACGGCCAAAATAAATTAGCACTTCATTCACACCCTGCTTCACCCCGGCACACATAAGCGCGCCGGGGCGTGTTTTTATGTCGATTCGAAGGAGAATTGTATTTGGGCCCAGTGCTTAGGCAAATTTTAAGTCGCGGGGGTTACGTTGTCCGAGTGAGTTCAGTGGTTGAGAGTTTGTGAGTACGCCATGACAGAACCCCATCGCCCGAGGGTAAAATACGTCATCGGGCCTGACGGCAGTCCGTTAACAATTGCGGATTTGCCCGCGCCCGGGACCAAACGGTGGGTGATCCGCCGCAAGGCCGAAGTCGTTGCCGCGGTTCGCGGCGGCCTGCTCTCCCTCGAGGAAGCCTGCAGCCGCTACACGCTGACCGTCGACGAATTCCTGTCCTGGCAGTTCTCCATCGACCAGCATGGCCTGGCCGGACTGCGCACCACCCGCATCCAGCAATATCGCCAGTAAGCCTCAACCGATCATCCGCAATTTTTCTGAAAATCGGCTTTGCCCAGCAAAGCCGATTTTTTTTCGTTTTCGACAATTCCTCCCTGCCTTTAACCTTCATTAACCATATCGAAACCATCCCGTAGGCAATAATTGCCCAGTCGGCTCTTGAGGCCGAATCTTGGGCCGAATGCCAGGGGCTGGTTCGTTGCAGGGTCTTGCAGGTTTTCTGAGAAGTCTGGGTGCGGCCCGGGTAATGGCGATGGTTGCGGTCACCGCCGCGCTGATCGGGTTCTTCGGATTCGTCATCATGCGCGTCACCACGCCGGTGATGACCACCCTCTTCACCGACCTGTCGCCTGAGGATTCCGCCGGGATCGTCAAGGATCTGGAACGCCAGGCGATTCCCTTCGAGCTGCGCAATGACGGCGCGGTGATCATGGTGCCCAAGGATCGGGTGACACGGCTGCGCATGAAGCTCGCCGAAGGCGGCCTGCCCAAGGGCGGCGGCGTCGGCTACGAGATTTTCGACAAATCCGACGCGCTCGGCACCACCAGCTTCGTGCAGAACATCAACCATCTGCGCGCGCTCGAAGGCGAGCTGTCCCGCACCATCCGGGCCATCGACCGCGTGCAGGCCGCGCGCGTGCATCTGGTGCTGCCGGAGCGGCCGCTGTTCTCGCGCGAAACGCCGGAACCCTCCGCCTCGATCGTGGTGCGGGTGCGCGGCACGCTGGAGCCGCAGCAGGTCCGTGCCATCCGCCATGTGGTCGCTTCCGCCGTCAACGGCCTGAAGCCGCAGCGGGTGTCCATTGTCGATGAAGCCGGGCAGTTGCTGGCCGACGGCGCCACCGGCGATGCCGACGGCGCCACCGGCGACGAGCGCCGCGCCGGATTCGAAAAGCGGATGCGCAACCAGGTCGAGGCCATCGTGTCGTCGGTGGTCGGCACCGGCCGCGCCCGGGTGCAGCTGTCCGCCGACTTCGACTACAACAAGATCACCCAGACCTCCGACAAGTACGACCCGGAAGGCCGGGTGCTGCGCTCCAGCCAGACCCGCGAGGAATCCTCCGCCACCGCCGAAAGCAACGGCCAGGTCACGGTCAACAACGAACTGCCGGGCGCCCAGCGCCCGGACAATGCTCCGGCCGCGCGCGACCAGAGCAAGAAGAGCGAGGAAACCAACAATTACGAGATTTCCCGCACCACCAAGACCGAGGTGACCGAGGCCGGACGGGTCAACCGCATCTCCGTCGCCGTATTGGTCGACGGCAGCTATTCCAAAAACGACAAGGGGGAAATGGTCTATGCCGAGCGCTCGAAAGAGCAGCTCGACCGCATCGCCGCACTGGTGCGCTCGGCGATCGGATTCGACCAGAAGCGCGGCGACCAGGTCGAGGTGATCAACCTGCGGTTTGCCGACGCGCCGGCAGTCGTGCCGGTCAGCGAACCATCGGGCCTGCTCGGCATGTTTCAATTCACCAAAGACGACCTGATGTACGGCATCGAGCTCGCGGTGATGTTGCTGCTCGGCTTCGTGGTGCTGTTCATGGTGGTGCGGCCGCTGGTCAAGCGCATCCTCGCTTCCGAGCCGGTCGCGGCGATTGCCAATGCCGCCATGCCGGCGCTGGCCGACGCCAGCGCCCAGGGAGCGGCCACCGGACAGAATCTCATTCCGGGCGCCACCGCGCAGATGATCGACGTAGCGCAGGTCCAGGGCCAGGTGCATGCCCAGTCGGTGCACCGCGTCGGCGAACTGGCGCAGCAAAATCCCAATGAAACCGCTTCCATCCTTCGTCAATGGCTCTCGGAGCCCGCGTGATCTGACATGGCCGTACCGCAAACCACGACCAGCTCCAGCAACGACATCGCCAGCGTGGTCGCGACGCTGGCGAGCCGTCAGGGCAATCGTCCCAAGAGCAAGCCGATGAGCGGCCCGAAGCGCGCGGCGGTGCTGATGCTGGCGCTCGGCGAGCAATATGGCGGCAAGGTCTGGGCGCTGCTGCAGGACGACGAGGTGCGCGAGCTCTCCATGCAGATGTCCTCGCTGGGCACCGTCGAGGCCGACGTGGTCGAGGACCTGCTGCTCGAATTCGTCTCAAGGATGTCGGCATCCGGCGCGCTGATGGGAAATTTCGACGCCACCGAACGGCTGCTGCAGCAATATCTGCCCAAGGAGCGCGTCACCGGAATCATGGACGAGATTCGCGGACCTGCGGGGCGCAACATGTGGGAGAAACTCTCCAACGTCCAGGAAGAGGTGCTCGCCAATTATCTCAAGAACGAATATCCGCAGACCATTGCCGTGGTGCTGTCGAAGCTGAAGCCCGAGCACGCCGCGCGCGTGCTCGCGATCCTGCCCGAGGACATGGCGCTCGACGTGGTCGGCCGCATGCTGAAGATGGAGGCGGTGCAGAAAGAGGTGATCGAGCGCGTCGAACAGACGCTGCGCACCGAATTCATGTCCAACCTGTCGCAGACCCGCCGCCGCGACGCCCACGAGGTGATGGCGGAAATCTTCAATAATTTCGACCGCCAGACCGAAACCCGCTTCATCACCTCGCTGGAAGAAGACAACCGCGAATCCGCCGAGCGCATCAAGGCGCTGATGTTCACCTTCGATGATCTGGTGAAGCTGGATTCCGGCTCGGCGCAGACCCTGATGCGTCACGTCGACAAGAACAAGCTCGGCATCGCGCTGAAAAGCGCCAATGAGGAGGTGCGAGGTTTCTTTCTCGGTAACATGTCGTCGCGCGCGGGCAAGATGCTGCTCGACGACATGGCGGCGCTCGGCCCGGTGCGCCTGCGCGACGTCGACGAGGCGCAGGCGCTGCTGGTCAATCTCGCCAAGGATCTCGCCGCCAAGGGTGAGATCATGCTGAGCAAAAACCGCGCCGACGACGAGCTGGTGTACTGATGGGCGCTCCGGCAAAATTCCTGTTCGACATGGACTTCTCCGCGCCGGAGAAGGGCCGCGAGCGCGCCGCTACGCCCTCGGAGATCGCGCAGCAGATCGCTTCCGCCGAAGCCCGCGGTTACCGCGACGGTTTTGACGCCGCGATGCGCGAGGCCAAGGCGGAAAGCGACCGCCGCACCGCACTGGCGCTGGAGGAAATCGGCATCGCGATCCGCACCATTGCGACGCGGTTCTCCGGCATCGAAACCCGGATGGAAACCGAGGCGGTTGACGTTGCGGTGGCGGTAGCGCGCAAATTATGCAGCGAATTGATGGCCGGTGAGCCGCTCGCCGAGGTGATGGCGCTGGTGCGCGACTGCTTCTCGCATCTGGTCTCGACGCCGCATCTGGTGGTCCGCATCAACGAGCAGCTTTATGACGCCGCGCGCGAGCGGATCGAGCGGCTGGCGAAGCAAAGCGGTTTCGAGGGCCGGCTGGTGATCCTGGCGGAGCCGGAGATCGACAGCGGGGACTGCAAAATCGAATGGGCCGATGGCGGCGTGATGCTGGAGCGCATCGCGATCGAAGCCAAGATCAACGAACTTGTCGGGCGCTATATGGCGTCCCGGGATCAGGCCGGAGCGGCCATGAGGACTGAACCATGAGTGACACCGATACCCACGTGCCGCTTCCCGATCTCAACGCCGCCGATGCGCCCGTGATCGACGACATCGGATATCACGAGGACGAACAGATTTCGCGCGTCGCCGCCGACCTCGAAGCGGTGTTCGACGTGCCGGTGCAGGTTTCCGCGGTGCTCGGCCGCTCCAAAATGGATGTCGGCGAGCTGTTGAAGCTCGGACCCGGCACCGTGCTGGAGCTCGACCGCCGCGTCGGCGAAGCCATCGACATCTATGTCAACAACCGGCTGGTCGCGCGCGGCGAAGTAGTTCTGGTGGAGGACAAGCTCGGCGTCACCATGACGGAAATCATCAAGGCGGAACGCGCCTAAGAAAACGGACGAACAGGAGAACACCATGCGGCTTCTCATCGTTGGCACCCTGAAGGGCCAGCTTACGACCGCCACCAAGATCGCCATGGACAACGGCGCCTCCGTGACCCACGCGGAGGACAACGAGCAGGCGATGCGCGTGCTGCGCGGCGGCAAGGGCGCCGACCTGTTGCTGGTCGATGTCGCGCTCGACATCCGCGACCTGGTGATCCGGCTGGAGGCCGAGCACATCCACGTCCCCATCGTCGCCTGCGGCATCGCCAGCGACGCCCGCGCCGCGGTCGCCGCGATTCACGCCGGCGCCAAGGAGTACATCCCGCTGCCGCCCGATCCGGAATTGATCGCAGCGGTGCTCGCCGCCGTCGCCAACGATTCCCGTGATCTGGTCTATCGCGACGAGGCGATGGCGAAGGTGATCCGGCTGGCCCAGCAGATCGCGGGCTCCGACGCGTCCGTGATGATCACCGGCGAATCCGGCACCGGCAAGGAGGTGCTGGCGCGCTACGTCCACACCCGTTCCAACCGCGCCAAGAAGCCGTTCATTTCCATCAACTGCGCGGCGATCCCCGAGCATCTGCTGGAGTCCGAACTGTTCGGCCACGAGAAAGGCGCTTTCACCGGCGCCATCGCGCGGCGCATCGGCAAGTTCGAGGAAGCCACCGGCGGCACGCTGCTGCTGGACGAAATCTCCGAGATGGACGTGCGGCTGCAATCGAAGCTGCTGCGCGCGATCCAGGAGCGGGTGATCGACCGCGTCGGCGGCACGCGGCCGGTGCCGATCGACATCCGCATCCTCGCGACCTCGAACCGCAATCTGGCGGATTGCGTCCGCGAGGGCAGCTTCCGCGAGGATCTGCTGTTCCGGCTGAACGTGGTGAACCTGAAAATTCCGCCGCTGCGCGAGCGCCCGGCCGACATCCTCGAACTGGCGCAGCATTTCGCGCGCAAATATGCCGACGCCAACGGCGTGCCGGTGCGCCCGATTTCGACGGATGCGCGGCGCGTGCTCACCACCAACCGCTGGCAAGGCAACGTCCGCGAACTCGAAAACACCATTCATCGTTCGGTGCTGATGGCGCAGGGCGACGAGATCGGTGCGGATGCCATTCTATCTCCCGATGGCGACCGCCTCGATCTGGCCAAAACCGCACCCGCCGTCGCGCATGCCACCTTCGCCGCCGAGCAGGTCACCCGCGCGCTGGTCGGCCGCACCGTCGCCGATGTCGAGCGCGACCTCATCCTGGAGACGCTGAAGCACTGCCTCGGCAATCGCACCCACGCCGCCAATATTCTCGGCATCTCGATCCGCACGCTGCGCAACAAGCTCAACGAATACGCCGATGGCGGCCTGCCGATCACGCCCGCCGGCGCCGGCGAGTATCATCGGGTAGCGGCGACGGCTTGACTCCGTCATCCTGAGGTGCGCGCTCTTGCGCGCCTCGAAGGATCGGCTACAGGCACCTAACTCCCATCCTTCGGGACGCCGCGCAAACGCGCGGCTCCTCAGGATGACGGCGGTGTATGCGGACGCTCACGAATAACTCGGCGCGTCGGGCTTTCGAAAAATATGGATCGGATCGCCGGGCTGCAGGTCGCGCCCGGAGAAAACCGCATAGGCGTACAGCGCGAGATAGCCGATCGCGATCGCGCCGACACAATAAAAGATCCAGATGCCCAGGCGTTTCATTCAGGTGAATGCCCTGCGTTGCGCGGCCTCGGCGACGTGGCGTTGCCACAGCCACAATAGCGGCACCAGGATCAATCCCGCGATCAGGCTGACCAGGATGCCCAGCGTCGCCACGCCATGCCCGATCACCGCCATCAGCCGCGACGCCGCCCCGCACACAAGGATAAACGTCACCAGCGAGATCCGCTCGCCGCGCCGCTCGATGTCGCGAATGCACGACCAGTAGATCAGCCCGATCGCCAGCAGCATGCCCTTGAAAAAACGTACAGACGAGTCGATCGCGCCATCGTCGAAGATGTCCGTGAAAGCGGTGCCGAACACCACGCCGGCGAGGCCGAAGCTCACGCCGACAAGGCCTGCGAAGGCAACCGCGATCTGCAGAAGTTTGCGTTCCATTTTGCCGCCATCCCTCCGTCATTGCGAGCGAAGCGAAGCAATCCAGCAGCCGGCACGAGGCCGGATTGCTTCGTCGCTACGCTCCTCGCAATGACGATGTAGCGCTGCTACCCCGCCGCGGCAACTGTCGGCTTGGTAGGCGCGACGCTGACCGCCAGTTTGCCGTAGCGGTCGGTGAACGCCTCGGTATCTATCTCCTCAAGCTGGATCGCGCCGCTCATCACGCCTTGCTTCCATTCCTCGTGTTCGGGATCGGACTTGAATTCCGGCATTACCTCTTTCGCGAACAGTTCCAGCGAATCGCAGATATGTTCGTGGCTGTTCTTTCCAGCCTGGTTGAGCAGGATCACCTGGTCGATATGCGAGGTCCTGAACCGCCGCAGCTTTTTAGCGATGGTTTCCGGCGAGCCGATCAGGCCGCCGCGCAATGCGGCTTCCTGCGCCTCGGGATTCTCGCGCTTCCACTTATTGTATTCATCCCACATGTTGACGGTGCCCGGCGCCGGGCGCGCTCTGTTTTGCCCCTGGCCGTAATAGCGCAGCGCGAACTGGAAGAAGGTCGCACCGTCGGCCCGCGCGCGCGCCTCCTCGTCGGTCCTGGCGCACATGAAGAACGACACCAGCGCCATGTTCGGGTTGATCTCGTAGTCCGCCAGCTTCTTCAGCCGCTTGGTGATGGCATTGTAATAAGCGTGCACCCAGGCATGCGCCGCATCCGCGCTGACGAACTGAAAGCCGAGCGCGCCAAATCCGTTCTGGCCGGCGCGCTCGATGGTCGGCAGTTGCGAGCAGGCCATCCACAATGGCGGATGCGGCTTCTGCACCGGTTTTGGCACCACGTTGCGCAAGGGAATATCGAAATATTTGCCGTGATGTTCACAGCCTCCGTCCTTGAACATCGGGAAGATGGCGCGGACCGCTTCCTCGAACACCTCCTTCTTGGTTTCCATGTCGCGGCCGAATGGCGTCAGTTCCGTGATCGAGGCGCTCTCGCCCATCCCGAACTCGACGCGGCCGTTACTCAACAAATCCAGCACCGCGACGCGCTCGGCGACGCGCGCGGGGTGATTGGTGGTGAGCTGGAAAATACCGTGGCCGAGCCGGATGTTCCTGGTGCGCTGGGAGGCGGCGGCGAGGAAGGATTCCGGCGACGGTGAATGCGAGTATTCTTCCAGGAAATGATGTTCCACCACCCAGGCGTGGTCGTAGCCGCAACGGTCGGCCAGTTCGAGCTGGGTCAGCGCATCCTGGTAGAGTTTCAGTTCGCCGCCGGCTTGCCACGGGCGCGGCAATTGCAGCTCATAAAAAATCCCGAATTTCATACTGCGCCTCCCGCGGCCGGCTTGTTGTTGGCGGCAGTGTAAACCCCGGAAGCCTCAAGTCTACTGTCAAGCAATTCCGCATGGCGGAAGGTGGTTGCACGGCCAGCTTGAATGGTTAGTTTGATACTGTGAGTCGCCGCCGCGACCCTTCGTCGAGACCCATGCCCACCTTCACCCCGCATCAGGATTCCGCGCTGAAGGCCGTCGCCGACTGGCTCAAGGCAAAGCCTGGCAAGAGCGGCACGCCGCCGGTGTTCCGGCTGTTCGGCTATGCCGGCACCGGCAAGACCACGCTGGCGCGCCACATCGCCGACGGCGTCAGCGGCGAGGTCAAGTTCGCGGCGTTCACCGGCAAGGCCGCTCTGGTGATGCGCAGCAAGGGCTGCGACAACGCTTCCACGATCCACTCGCTGATCTATCGCGCGCGCGAATCCGGCGTCGAGCAGCCGAGTTTCGAGCTATGGGACGACGCGCCGGCGTCGAAGGCAAAACTGATCGTGATCGACGAATGCTCGATGGTGGACGCGGAGATGGGCCGCGACCTGATGTCGTTCGAATGCCCGCTGCTGGTGCTCGGCGATCCCGCGCAACTGCCGCCGATCCAGGGCGGCGGCTTCTTCACCGACTGCGAGCCGGACGCGATGCTGACCGAAGTGCATCGCCAGGCGCAGGACGATCCGATCGTGCGGATGTCGATGGACGTGCGCGAGGGGCGCGAACTCGACATCGGCCGTTACGGCGAAAGCCAGGTGGTGTCACGCGCCGAACTCGATCCGGACCGCGTCATGAGCGCCGATCAGGTGCTGGTCGGCCGCAACAACACGCGGCGCGCCTACAACATGCGGGTGCGGCAGAAGCAGAACATCGAGGATCCGTTGCCGGTGGCCGGCGACAAGCTGGTGTGCCTGCGCAACAACCGCAAGAAGGGCCTGTTCAACGGCGGGCTGTGGCGGGTGAAATCGCGCACCGCGTCAAGGTCGAAATCGCGGATACTCAGCATGCGGCTGTCGCCGGACGAGGACTTTGGCATCAAGGTGACGAAAGTCTCCGTTCGAACCGATTGCTTCGAGGGCGGCGTCGACAAACTGCCGTGGGAACAGCGCAAGCCCTACGACGAATTCGATTACGGCTACGTTCTCACGGTGCACAAGAGCCAAGGCTCGCAATGGGACGACGTGGTGCTGTTCGACGAGAGCTTTGCATTTCAGGACAGCCGCGCAAGGTGGCTCTACACCGGTATCACGCGGGCGGCGAAGCGGTTGAGCGTGGTGGTGTAGTTCATGGTACGACGCCGTCATACCCGGGCTTGACGACTTGCAGCGTCACTTCGGGTTGGGATCATCCAAATCATCATCGGGCCGATCATATTTCCCGCCACGATGAAGTTTGATCGCGTTGCCCAGCGCGCGGGCGGCGTTACGAGTTTCCTCCTGGAAATCCTCATCCTTATCCAGCGCTTCGTGCGAGGTGGCGTAAGGCTCCATGTAGCCGATGTAACCGTCGACTTCAGCGGTGCGGCTCGCTTGCATCAGCGACATGTCGGTTAGCCAGTCGGATAGCGAACGGCGCAGCGTTTCCGCTCCCACGGTATCGCCATGGACTACCACGGCGAAATGCCGCCCGTCGAAATGCTTGGGATAAGGCCAGCCCTTCAATTCGAGCGCCTTGGCTTCTTGCGGCTTCTTGCCATGGGTCGAGGTCGGATCGGGATTACCGCCATCGGCGCAGACCAGCCGGTCGATCATCGCCTTCAACCCGGTCGGCGCGTGATACCAGTTCACCGGCGTCACGATCATGATGCCGTGGGCTGCGACCCACAACGGGTAAATCTCGTTCATCCAGTCGTCGGTCTGGCCCAATGAATAATTCGGATAGCAACTGCACGGCCAGTGGCACAGCGGCATCGCGGTCGACACGCAGGATTTGCAGGGATGGATCTGCTTGCCGAATTCGGCGGTAAGCCTGGAGAGATCGAGGATGTCGACCTTAAACCCCATCTCGCCGAAGATCGACTCGGCCAGCTTGACCAGCCGCCAGCTCTTCGACATCTCGCCGGGACAGGTGTGTTCGCTGCGCGAGGAGCCGTTGATCAGCAGGATGCGCGGCGTCTCGCTGGCATCGTCGTGCCGCCGCTGCGCGGCGAGGATGGCGTCGCGCGCGGCCAGCCAATCCACCGAGAGATTGTAATCCGGATCGGCAAAACCCGGGCCCGCTTTGCGCGTCACCGGCGCCTTGCGCGAGTTGCTGTAGCCGTCCCATGCCGCGGCGACGATGGCGTCGAGTTCGCGCTGCAGCGGCTTGAACGCGGGGTCGGCGAAGCGGCTGCGAAAGCGTTGCTCGAACTCCTCGCGCGACAATTCGACGGAAGGCATTCCCTTGCGGATATCGGCCTGCGCCATCGGACAAATTCCCGAATAAAAACAACTGAAGCAAAAGGCCGCAGCCGGTTTCCAACGCCGCTCTCCGGGCCGCGTTCCCTCACTGCTAAGGCCTTGGCGGGGCGCAGGTTTTATTCACGAAGTCGTGTGTTCAAGGCCGTAACAACAGTCGCGTTGCTGCGTATCTTGCTGCACAGAGGGGCCTTGCTGCGAACCGCAGGCTCCGCCTTAAACTGCCGCCAGATCCGGCCGCCATCACCAACAAGGACATCCCATGCGCCGCACCCCATTCAGTCTGTCGCTCTGCGCCATCGGCGCGCTGGCGATTACCGCTTTCGCTGCAGCACCCGCGCGCGCGGCGGAAGCCGCCGTGATCATTCCCGCGCCCGCCGTGGACGCACAGGCGTCCGACGGCATCCAGACCGCGGTGATCGCGGGCGGCTGTTTCTGGGGCGTGCAGGGCGTGTTCCAGCACACCGCCGGCGTGATCAACGCGGTGTCGGGTTATGCCGGCGGCAGCAAGGCGACCGCGAGTTACACCTTGGTCACCACCGGTGCGACCGGCCACGCCGAAGCCGTCGAGATCAAATACGATCCGAAGAAGATCAGTTACGGAAAGATCCTGCAGATCTTCTTTTCGGTGGTGCACGATCCGACTCAGTTGAACCGTCAGGGACCGGACTCCGGCACGCAGTATCGCTCGGCGATCTTTACCGCCAATGACGAACAGAAAAAGGTCGCGGAGGCCTATATTGCGCAGCTCAATGCCGCCAAGGTCTACAAGAAGCCGATCGTCACCAAGGTCGGCCCGCTCGAGGCGTTTTACGCCGCCGAGGCGTATCATCAGGACTACCTGACGCTGCACCCGACCCAGCCCTATATTGTCTATAACGACCTTCCGAAGGTCGAAGCCTTGAAGAAGATTTTCGCGGAAAACTACATCGAGAAGCCGACGTTGGTGAGCAGTGCGAAAGTGACAAACTGAACCCCGTCATTCCGGGGCGCGAGCGCAGCGAGCGAGCCCGGAATCCATACTCCCCGTGGCGACGTTTAATATCGAACGAAAACACAGGGGTTATGGATTCCGGGCCTGCGCCAAGAGGCGCATCCCGGAATGACGAAGAGAGGAAAAGGATAATGACCGACACCAAGACCGCAAAGGTCGAAAAGACCGAAGCCGAATGGCGCAAGGAGTTGACGCCGATGCAGTATGCGGTGCTGCGCGAAAAGGCGACCGAGCGGCCGTTTTCCGGCGAGTATGAGCATGAGCACCGTGAAGGCACTTACAGCTGCGCCGGTTGCGGCCAGACGCTGTTCGAGTCCGACGCAAAATTCGATTCCGGCTGCGGCTGGCCGAGCTTTACCGCGCCCGCAGCCGAACATCATGTCGACGAAACGCGCGACGTCAGCCACGGCATGATCCGGACCGAGGTGCTGTGCTCGAAGTGCAATGGCCATCTCGGCCATGTATTCGAGGACGGACCGGCACCGACCGGCTTGCGCTACTGCATCAATTCCGCGGCGCTGAAACTGCAGCCGAAGTAGCCGCTCCAAAACCGTCATGGCCGGGCTTGTCCCGGCCATCCACGTCTTTGCTTCAAGAAAGGAAGACGTGGATGCCCGGCACAAGGCCGGCCATGACGAGAGCGATGTTTTGGATCGATTTCCTTCCCCCATGGAACCCGCTCGCGCAATGTGCTTTGCTGGGTTCGGCGGGTTGCGGTCGTCATGCGTCGACCGCCTTGCCGAAGGGGAATGCATATGTCGCTCGGCCTGATCCTCATTATCATCCTGATCATCATCCTGTTGGGCGGCTTCAGCGGCCGTTTCGGCGGCTACGGTTACGGCATGGGCCACTCGGGAATGGGGCTCGGCGGATTGATTTTGGTGGTGCTGCTTGTCCTGCTGCTGCTCGGCAAGCTCTGAGCCAGTCCATACTACTGAAATTGCAGGCTTAATTCTGACCGGCGGCGCCGCGCGCGCGGATTCATCATCTGCTCCGCCAAGAGTCGCATTTCCGTCAAACGAGCCTATATTAGGGTCTGTCCTTGAGATGACGTCCACCGGCCGGCCGCCGATCGGTCAGGCTTTCGCGTTTGGCCGTCATTTCGTTTGCGTCTCTCAAGAAGGTCACTGACCATGGCTTCATTCAGCTACAAGACCAGCGCCGAATTGTTTCCAGCCGCGATCCGCAAGAAGAAACGTGCGGGTTTTGCCTATCGCCGTTTCGACACCGCGGCTGAAGCGGTGCGTTTCGCGATCGAGGAGTTGCCGGCGGATTCGCTGAACGGCGCCTACTTGCAGGTTGAGGAAGCCCGCTTCGACCAGAACGGCATTCGCACGCTGTACGACAGCGCGGAATTTCCGCTGGCGCGCCGCGCGCCCGAACCCCCGGCCGAGCCCGCCACCAGCGACAAGGCCGACGCCGCCTGATCGGGTTTCGATCCGGAATCCCGCCTCCTAGAGTCTCGGCTGCTTCTCCAGCCAGCGCTGCAACAGTTTGACGTTGCGGACGTTGGCGCGGAACATCACGTCGAAGGCATCCCCGACCAGCGGCACGATACCCACCACGCCATCCAGCGCCACATTGCCGAGCATCCGCGTGGTCAGGTGCCAGGGCGCGCCGAGCGCGCGCGCCTCGCGCACCACCCATAGCGAGATCGCGGTGGTGATGATATCGCCGACCACCGGTATCAATCCGATCAGCCCGTCGATGCCGTAGCGCACATTGGTGCCGGGCACGATGAAGGCGACGTCGAGCAGCTTTGCCAGCGCGTCGAGCCGCGCCAGCCGCTGCTCGCGGGTGAGGTTGCCGAACGGACCCGTGCCCGAGTTGAAGGTAAAGGTTTTGACGTGGATCGGGCCCCGCCCCGGCGCGCTTTGCGTAAACGAGCCTTGCACGAACGGGCCGCGCCCCAGCGCTTCCGCCGGGATCTCGCGTCCCTCCTGGTCGATGATCGGCGCCGCGCGGCGTGTCGGTTGTTTCATGCGCTGTGACATGGGAGCGTCATCCTCAGCTTGCAAGTCTCAGCGCGCGGGCCTGACCGAAAACGACGGGCTGCGTGCCAGCGTCGCAAGGTCGCAGCCTTCGCAATAGCGCGCATCCTTGTAGTCGATCCAGTTGTGCGCATAGACCCGCTCGCCTGGAATATTGTAGCGCGCCTGCAGCACGCGAACGAGAATGCGCCACGCCGCGATCTGTTCCGCGCTCGCAGGCCGCGCCACATCGGGAAAATTGCCGGCGAATTCCACGCCGATCGAATTGTTCTTCAGCACCTGACGAAAGGTCGGGCCGTTGTCGATGTACTTGTTGTCACGGCGGTTGGCGCCATCGCCATGGGTCGGGATCGCGTCCTCCGGCACCGCCCAATACACGGTGCCGTCGGTTTCCACCCAGACCGTGACGCCGCGGCGGGTGGGATTCCTCGCCTGCGCGAGTGCGCCTGAGCGGGCCGAACCCGCCGGCCCCTCGGTCTGATGCACGATGATGTTGCGCCAGGGATTGGCCTTTGCGACGTCGCCCCACGGCGCAAGCCAGATGATTTTCAGGCCCGGGATTTCCGGCGTGCCCGAGGCGCGCGCAAGCGTCGCGAGGCCGGGGGGCTCGGCGAGGGCCGCCGTGAACATTGCGCTGAGGCAAAGCGCTGCTGCGATCAGGCGAACGAACATGTTGTAACGAAATCCCCAGCCGTTATTGCCGAAGTCTATCATGCCCCGCACAGACGGGGATAAGCGCCGCCGCTCAATAATACGCCCGATAATACGGCGCCACCGTAGTGTCCCCGATCGTATCGATGCCGATCGCCTCGCCGGTCAGCAGCGCGCTGGCCTGGGTCTTGTAGTCGGGGGGCACGTTGTCGGCTTGCGGCAGCGGCTGGCTGAGGATGGCGCGGTAGTTGCGCCAGGCGTCCCTGGTGCCGATGAAGACGCAGACGCAGTGCTGCGGCTCGGCGTAGAGATAGCGCACGTCGCCGCCATTGTCGTGGACCACGAAGCGGTGCGGCGGCAGCGCGTGCAGCGCCTTTTTGCCGGCGGCGTCGTTGGCGAATTGCGGCTTGAAGCCGGCGGAGGACAGATAAAAACTGTTCCTGTCGAGGAACGGCTTGCTCGGCAGCTCAAGGGCTGCGAGCCGCGGCGCGCACAGCATCAGCGCGATGACGACGCCGAGCGCGCTGATGACCCGCGCGCGAAATCTTTGCGAGCCGTATGCAGTGGACGGCTGGACGGTCGAAGCGGAATTCATAGCCACCCCCTGCCGCGCAGGAGTCGCGCGGCGTTGCGGCAAAACCTATCCCGGCGCCATCGCGGTGTCACGGCGGGAAAACATGACGCCCTGCGTGCAGGATACTTGTGCATTTCACTGCTGCTCCTTGCTCCGGGCAAGCGTCATCGCTGCCCGCAAATTGCTTCACGTGAGTGGGAGGTTCGGGGAACCTCGCTCTCTATGCAGAAGAGAGGGAGGCGGAACGCCGAAAGGCGCACCTTGGTAACAGCCGCGGCTTATTTCCCGGATCGCCGGGAAACAGAGGCACACGGCAACGCCTCTCGGCGTCCCGCCGCGGCGTCTTTAAGACCTCGGTCCGTTCTTCCGGGGACTTGGCTCCCGGCGATTTCGCGCCGCTCGCCTGTCCCCGTCCAGCCACATCAGTGGCAGAGCCCCGTAGTGAGCCCGGACGGAAACCCAAGGCCTCCCGATGACGCAGGGCACGACCCCCACGCCCGCAGGCGCCGCATCCCGCCCCGCGCTACAAGCGTCCCGGCAACGCCCCTCAAGAGGGACGGGATAGGAACGAATTTAGTCCAGTAGGATTATATGTCAAGCGGGAGAAGCATTAAATTTTTGGGCTAGGACCGATCGACATTCATCTTAGCCAGATCATTGCAGCGGCGATTTGGACGAAGGCGAGGAAGTGGATAGCTCGGCGGTCGTAGCGCGTTGCGAAGCGTCTGAAGTGCTTGAGGCGATTAAAGCATCGCTCGATACGATTGCGGTGCCTGTAGGCCTCTGCGTCATGAGGGATCGCGACCTTTCGAGTGCGGTTTGAGGGGATCACGGCAATTGCGCCCATGGCGGCGATGAGCGCTCGCAAGGCATTGCTGTCATAGGCCTTGTCAGCGAGTACGGCGTCGGCGCGCAAGCCGTGGAGGAGAGCCGGAGCGGTTGTCACGTCGCCACTCTGGCCTGCGGTGAGAATGATGCGTAGCGGCCGGCCGAATGTATCGGCGAGCAGATGGATCTTGCTCGTCAGTCCGCCTCGGGAACGCCCCAACGCCTGGTCCGAGGCCCCCCTTTTCCAGTCGCTGCTTGCTGATGCGCGCGGACGATGGTGCTATCGAGCATCAGGTAACGGTTGTCGCGATCCTGCGTCAGCGCCGCGAAGACCCGCTCCCATACCCCGGCGTGCGCCCACCTGCTGAAGCGCTTATGTACCGTCTTCCACTGCCCATAGCGCTCCGGCAGATCACACCAGTGCGCGCCAGACCTAAGCACCCACAAACAACCGTTTACAAACAAGCGGTTGTCCGTTCCGCTGCGTCCGGGATCACCGGCCTTGCCGGGTAGCAAAGGCTCGATCCGCAGCCATTGTTGCTCACTCAACTCGTATCGCTTGATCCCCATCACGTAGCTCCGTGCTTAAACACGGAACCTCATGAATCAGACAGCAAGTGATTTGGGAATCCTGAATGTCGATCGGTCCTAGAGCATGATGCATTTAGGTTTACGCATAGCCTGAATTTTGAAAATAGTTGGCACATTCGTCGGGTGTAAAAGCTCCGAGGATTTCGCCGATCGCGGTGCAGATAGTTTCGACCGAGCGCGCGGCGGCTTTGCGCAAGAAGTGCTTGATCTTGGCGAAGGCCTGCTCGATCGGGTTCAAGTCGGGCGAGTATTTCGGCAGGAAGAAGAGCTTGGCACCGGCCGCGCGGATAAGCTGGCGCACGGCTTTGGCCTTGTGGCTGCCGAGATTGTCCATGATTACGATGTCGCCGGGATGAAGCGTGGGGACGAGGACTTTTTCGACATAGGTTCTGAAGCTTTCCCCGTCGATCGGACCATCGAATAGCCATGGAGCGTCGATCCGGTCATGGCGTAGCGCGGCCAGGAAGGTCGTGGTCTTCCAGTGCCCGTGCGGGGCCTTGGTCTGGAGCCGCAGGCCACGCGGTGCCCATCCGCGCAACGGCGTCATGTTAGTCCGCGTCCATGTCTCGTCGATGAAGACCAGACGCTCAGGCTCGATGCGGTTTTGATACTTGTGCCACTGCGCCCGCCGATGCGCGACGTCGGGGCGATCGCGTTCGCTGGCCACCACGGTTTTTTTTGAAGCTCAGCTTCTCGGCGTGGACGAAGTTCCAGACCGCCCGATAATCGACCTTGAGGCCGCGCTCGGCGAGTTCGGCGACGAGCCCGCGCAAGGTGAAGTCCCTTGCCTTGGCACGCTCCAACAACCAGGCACGGTGCTCGCCCGAAATTGCCTTCGGCTTGTGCCCGCCCATCTGCCCCGGCGCAACGCTGCCGGTCTCGCGCAAGCGCCGCACCCAGACAATCGCCGTGCTGACGCCCACGCCGAATTGTGCCGCCGCCTGATGGCAGGACAGGCCTCCAACCCCAACCGCGCCAACCACGCGCTCGCGAAGATCCATTGAATATGGTTTGCCCATCCATACTGGCCTCCATCCCAGCCAGTATGTTGAATCAGAACAGCCCTGATTTGGGAATCCCAAACCGAGTCGACCTAAAGGCATCCCGCTTTAGTGGGCGAGGATAGCTATGCTCGATTGACAATCTTATGGCCGGGCTCGCGGCGATCATCGCCGTCATTGCGAGCGCAAGCGAAGCAATCCAGAGCCGCGCGTGAAGCTGGATTGCTTCGTCGCTTCGCTCCTCGCAATGACGACAAATCGCGGCTACAGCGTCATTGCCAGGCTTGGCCGGCAATCCTCAAGATTCTTGCGAAGGTCGATGGATACGCGGGTCAAGCCCGCGTATGACGGAAGAGTATCACTCCCCCCACGCCTTGAACGCGTCCTGGAACGCGCGCTCGCCCGGGGCGCCCTTCTCGATGGCGATGATGGCGCGGCGCTGGTTGGTGTAGACCAGCGGTATGTCGAACCACGAGCGCTCCTTGAGGAGCTGCAGGTTGCGGGCGCGGTCGCTGTCGACATTGGACAGGCCGACCAGGAAGAAGCCGTCGGTGACCTTGACGGCGAGGCCTGCGAGCGGCGTGCCGCGCGCCTGCTCGTTGGATTTCATCAAAATGCCCGGCACATTGCCGACGCCGCCGCCGTCGAAATTCTGCGGCAGGATGAAGGTCAGCTCCGCGGTGTGGCTGGCGGGCAGCGAGGTGTCGGTGTTGCGGCGGAACGACATCGTCATCTTGAACTTGCGCTCGGGGATGTCGATGTCGGCGCGCACCGCGAGGTCGCCCGGCGCGTTGCCGCTGCCCTTGATCGCTTCGGTGCGCCACACCACCGTGCCGACAAATTGCTTGCCCTTGGGATCGGCGGGATCCTCGTCATACAGCACCACGCGCTGCGCCACCGGCGCCACCGTCTCCGACGACGGCTGGCCGACGCGGTCGGGGATTTTCGTTCGCGGCGCTGACCCTGCGTCCTTCGGCGCTTCGACCACCGCCGAGGGCTTCAACATGTTGCGCACGAAGGAGACCGCCGCAGGTCCCCACAGGATCGCGGCACCGGCCAGAATCAGCACGATGCCGATGACGATCGCGCTCTTGAACGGAAAGCCGCCGCCGCCGACGCGCGGCGCGCGCGCGGCCTTCTTCTTAGCGCTCTTGTCCGGTGCGCGCGGCCGCGGCGCCGGCTGATCCGGCGGCGGCGTCCAGCGCGCGGCCTCCTCGGCGGACTCGTCATAGGAGTACGGCACGTCGGGATCGGCGCCGCGGTTTTCCATGCTCGGCTCGAGCCGGTCGAACTCCGGCGAGGGCGACGGCACATTGGCATAGGTTTTTCGCGCCGAGCGGTTGGCTTGCGCTGCGGCGCGGCCGAGGTCGTCGGCGTCGGCCGCGATATCGCGAAAACCGCGCACGCCCGGCGATTGGGTCTGGTTCGGCGGCTGCGCGCCGGGATCGGGCCGGCGCGGCGGGCCGGGCCGGTCCCGGGCCGGCGGCAGCGTCGGATCCTGCATGCCCACCGACGGCTGCGGCGGCCGCGGCGGCGACGGCGGCAGCGGCTGCGGATTCAAATCGGACGGCGAGGCCGGCTGCTCGGGCCGCAGGTTGCGCTGCTGCGGCGGCGCCGGCGGGCCTGGCGGGCGCGGGCGAACCGGCGGCGGATCGCCGGGCTTGGTGGCGTTGGCGCGGGGGGTGCCGGCGCGGAACGCATCGCCGGAGCGGGATCCTGCGCGCGAGGCCTCGCGGGCGCGCTGCGCGGCCTCGGATTCGACCTTGCGCACGGCCTCTTCCAGCGACAGCCGCTCCCGTGTGATTTCGGATTCGCTTAACGGCGGCTGCACGCTGCGCAGCTGCGCGATCAGCGCGGCGCGCGCCCGCTCATAGAGCGCGCGGCGGGCCTCGCCGGGAGCACTGGGGTCCAGTCCGGCAATGGCGCGGGCGATCAGCGGGTAATAATCAGCCATCTCTCTCTATCTGGACGCTTTCCGGTAATATCGCGTTAAGCCTCAAACGGGTTCTGTACCAGAATAGTATCCTCGCGTTCGGGGCTGGTGGAAAGCAGCGCGATGGGGCAACCGACCAGTTCCTCGACCCGCCGGACATATTTAATGGCCTGCGCCGGCAAATCCGCCCAGGAGCGGGCGTTCGCCGTCGGCTCCTTCCAGCCCTCGATGGTCTCATAAATCGGCTCGACCCGCGACTGCGCGCCCTCGCCGGCCGGCAGATGGTCGATCTCGCCGCCGTCCAGCCGGTAGCCGGTGCAGACCTCGATGGTATCGAAACCGTCGAGAATATCGAGCTTTGTCAGCGCCAGGCCGTTGATGCCGCAGGTCCGCACGGTCTGGCGCACCAGCACCGCGTCGAACCAGCCGCAGCGGCGCGGACGGCCGGTGTTGGTGCCGAACTCGCGGCCGCGCTCGCCGATCCTGCGGCCGAGCTCGTTGTCCTGCTCGGTCGGGAACGGCCCCTGGCCGACCCGCGTGGTGTAGGCCTTGCAGATGCCCAGCACATAGCCGACCGCGCCCGGGCCCATGCCGGTGCCGGTCGCGGCCTGCGCCGCCACGGTGTTGGACGAGGTGACATAGGGGTAGGTGCCGTGGTCGACGTCGAGCAGCGCGCCCTGCGCACCCTCGAACAAAATGCGCTTGCCCTCGCGGCGTTTCTGGTCGAGCAGCCGCCACACCGTCTCGGCATAGGGCAGCACTTTCGGCGCCAGCGCGGTCAGGTCTTTCAGGATTTCGCCGCCGTCGATTTCCTTTAAGGAAAGTCCGCGGCGGATCGCGTTGTGATGCGCCAGCAGCCGCTCGATCTTGTGCGGCATGGTCTTGAGGTCGTCGAGGTCCATCAGGCGGATGGCGCGGCGGCCGACCTTGTCCTCATAGGCAGGCCCAATGCCGCGCTGGGTGGTGCCGATCGCGGTCGCCTTGCTGGCGTTCTCGCGGATCGAATCCAGTTCGCGATGCAGCGGCAAAATCAGCGTGACGTTTTCGGCGACGCGCAAATTGTCGGGACCGACCGCGACGCCCTGCTTCTGCAGTCTTGTCACTTCGTCGAGGAAGGCCTGCGGATCGAACACCACGCCATTGCCGATCACCGAAAGCTTCGAAGGCCGCAATACGCCGGAGGGCAGCAGCGCCAGCTTGTAGGTGACGCCGTTGATGACCAGCGTGTGGCCGGCATTGTGGCCGCCCTGGAAGCGCACGACGATGTCGGCCTGCTCCGACAACCAGTCGACGATCTTGCCCTTCCCCTCGTCGCCCCACTGGGCGCCGACGACGACAACATTGGCCATTAGGTTAAGTATCCCTGCAAGTCATGATCCGCCCAGCCGAAATGCGGCCAAGGCCGTTCCAATGGGGGCATCTGAACCGGATAAAGGATGCGGGGCGGTGAAGCAAGCAGGAACGGGGGTTTGAGGCATCGACAGATGGCCATCAAGCCATTGATATCCACGGGAAATTTGACGATGGGATGGTATTTCCGTTCCGGGTTGTCTCCGGCATTTGCTGAAGGAATATGCCGGTTACTGTTTGCCAACAATGAAATCGATGTAACGCAGCATCCATCTTAACTCGCTTGTCGAAGCGGCAATCTTACGTAGCGGTTCCTCATTAGAAATCACGAACGACCGAAATGGCGCAAGGTCACGAGCCCGCCCCTCAATCCAAACGCCTAGTTCAATATCCGAGATGGTGTCGAGCTTCTCGTTCAATCGAGCAGCCAAAGCTACGAACGCAGAATTCTTTTTAATAGCTTCGACTGTGAGAAGCGATATCGGATAGCCAGCAATCGCACCTATCAGTGGCGCGCCGAGTAAGGCACCAATAATGGTAGGCGTGGCCATTGCGGCGCCTCCGATCAAAACGACAGCCAAGTTCTTAACCGTAGCCAACGCATAGACCGTGCCGCGCTCCGGATGAGTTCCTTCCCCGATTGTAAAAACAGCATCAGCAACTGATGCTGCGGCAAAGGGGGTAATCACATCTTGATGGGCCGCTAGTTGTTCTGCAACCTGTTCGGAGGCCGTACGAAGATCATCCTGCTGCTCTCGTGTCATTGCGAAGCTTTGCGCAATGGCAGAGAGTGTCGAACCATCCCCAGTGGCTAAGATAAGTGGCCCGTGAAGGGAGAGTAAACTGTCGAGCGAAGCTTTGGCCGGGTCTTCCAGCGGAGGCAAAACCCGCTGCGTGATATGGCGATCCGCGGAAGATGCAGCATTCTGCAACATTACGCCGAGCCCCCACACCTCACCCCAATTGATTCGATGATGAGAACCAGGACTCAAGGAGTCGCGATACTGTTCAACCGTCCTCAGCAGTTCGGGAAATTCGTTCCGAGATAAGCGCTCTTGTAGCTCAGAAGCGGACCGCAGCGCCAATGGCCTTAATTGATTGATGATACGGACGTCGTTTCCGTCTTCATCAAATTCAGCGAGCAGCACTCGATCGATCGGTCCATGTTCTAAAATCTGAAACCTTGGCCCGGGCCCTGGCCTCGGTATATCCGGAATAAGCTTTTTTGTCGGTTCGATCTCTATTTCGTTGAATATCCATGCATTCACTCGCGCTGGTCCATGGTCCCATAATTCATATGGAACCGTCGCGTAGGCAAATTCCTGATGTTCCGACCGTACTCTGCCGGCTAGACGATCTTCGTACCAAAGCGCCCAGACCTCCCAACCATCATCAGCTTCAATTAACTTTCGCTTCATCTCACTCCATCTCTGGAGTGTCCATTCCGGTGGCGAGTCACCCGGCCAAAGCGGAAGCCCAGCGATAACGGACGCTGGCACAGCAGCCATGTCATTGAAATCTTCAGCCAATGCTAAATCGAAAGTAGACACGGCGGCAGGCCCACCCAAAGTACTTGACAGCCTACGAAATTCACCAATGGCGATCCCTATCTCGCGAGCCAAGTCTTCAGACATCTGGTTGGAAGCCGAAGCTACAACCGATGCAACTACGAAGTCTGTGATGCTAAATTTTGATCGCGATACACGTTGAAATGCCGCATTAAACTCTTTGTGAGCTCGACCAGAAAATTTCAAGTCGATCCAAGCAGCACTGATAAGGCGAAAAATAGCTAGGATCTCCGACGCCAATTCCGGCTCGGCAAAATTCTCGAAGAGTAGAGGAGTCGTCCGCAATACCACACGCACGCCAATCATGGCTACCTTATCAATCTCTAAGGCAGCTAACTGATCGACTAAGGTTTGCGTCGAATTTCCTACCTCCCCGCCTGCAATTACTTGTTGTTCGATAAGGCGTCTAATTTCATTATTTACGGCAAAAAAACCTTCGCTCCATTTATCGCTAGATATTGTTGCGCGACCAACTTCGACAATTTGATTGAACGCCTCCCCCTCCAGGCGCCGTTCGTACCAATCGGTCCAAATTACCCAATCTTTGTCAGTAGCAAGGAGCCTTGCCTTTAGCCTGCCCCAATCCTCATTGACCCAGTCCGGAATACGTCCCGACCATAGCTGCGAATTGGCCAGCGTCACCGGGCTAAAACGTTCTTCCAGCACCCCAGCGTCAACCTCAAGCGCGCGCATAAGAGTGCCAAATGCTGTCGGTCCCCCTTGATCTATAATGGCATCAATAGCGAAGTCTGCAGCGGTTGGAGAGAGCATTCCAGTGCTTTCGGAGGTGTATGCAGATGCAACGCCTACAGCATCTAAAATAGCGTAAAGGACGTTATGGTTTACGACGTTCGCGTCCTTGATTGAGCTTGCGACTTTTAATGAAGCAGCAGCCGATGAAAAGGTTTTAGCGATTGCTTCAAGATGCGAAGGAAATGCTGCAGCACTCCATGACACTGTTAAACCGCGGAAAGCTTGTAAAGCTACGGTCGCTTCAGCAGATGTTATGCCGAGATCCCTTCGCTTGAATGTTGACAGAAACGCGGGAAACGCGCGCAATGCTGCTCGTGTTGAAAAAACAGCAACGACATCGAGAGGCTTGCCAACTAGCCATCCTGCAACGTCTCTCTTACTCTCAAAGATCGGCATCGGCTTGTCAGCGGTACACTATCGAGTGTTTCTGTTCATTTTGCCGCCCATTGAAGCGCTCAGCTTTCACCCAGGCCCGCAAAAAAATCGAAATCACGAATAACCTCGACATTCTAGACGACACTGGCATCAATGCCAGCTCAGAGTTCTAGAAACGAAGATCGCGGCGCAGGCCCGTTCTGATCCTGGGCTCAGAAGCGGGCCTAGACCGCTCCGGCTTCCGACCAATCCGACCTGCGCCGATCCGCCCCGCCTACGTCACTTTTCTGTAAGAATTGCTCGCGCTGCCGCGCCCTCCTGCCACGTTCCGATTGGTGTTGACGAATTCGTCTGGTGTAAGCTTGTTGATGGTGCGGGTCTGGGCCTCGCCCTGCCAATTCGGGAATAACGCGGACACGATGTTGTACGTGCCCTTCGCCAAACGATATGTTTTCGCCACACCGTTCACCCTCTCAAACAAACCACTTGCCTTTCCTTTGCATTCGCGTATACTTTGCATTACAAAGTAGAGGGACCATGCGCGATCTCGACAAGGCCCTGGCCGACATCCTCGCCATTCGCAGCCAGATTGCGGCCGGCACGGCATTTCGCGGTTACGGCCCGGCGGCGGTCGCCGCTACCGGCGGCCTCGCGCTGCTGACTGCGCTTGCGCAACACATTTGGCTGGACAATCCGACCACGCAGCCGCTGGTCTTTTTCGCCATGTGGGCGGCCACTGCGGCGGTCTCCGCCGGGCTGATCTGGATCGAGATGCAGGCGCGGTCGCGCCGGCATCATTCGGGCCTTGCCGATGCGATGGTCTATCAGGCGATCGAGCAGTTCCTCCCCATTGGCGTCGCGGGTGCGCTGCTCGCCGTGATGCTGGGAAAATTTGCGCCGGAGACGCTGTGGATGCTGCCGGGCCTGTGGCAGATTCTGGTGAGCCTCGGCATCTTCGCCTCCGCCCGCTCATTGCCGCGCACCGTCACGCTCGGCGGCGCGTGGTATTTCATCGCGGGTTTTGCGTCTCTGCTGCTCGCGAGCCAAAGCCACGCGCTGTCGCCCTGGACCATGGGCCTGCCATTCGTCCTCGGCCAGTTGTTGATGGCGGCGATTCTTCATTTTGCCTCCGGGGATACCGATGCCGAAGACTGACGCGGACAACGCGCCTTTCTCCTATGAAGGCCTCGACCGGGTGATGCATGAGAAGGCCAGACTCGGCCTGCTCACCTCGCTGATGGCGCACCCGAAGGGATTGGCGTTCGCGGATCTCAAGCAGCTCTGCGGTCTGACCGACGGCAACCTCAGCCGCCATCTCCAGGTGCTGCAGGAAGCCGGGTTAGTCGAAGTCATCAAGGGCTATGAGGGCAACCGTCCGCATACCAGTTGCCGCCTGACCAAAAGCGGCCGCCGCCGTTTTCTCGATTACCTCGCCGTGCTGGAAGGCCTGGTCCGCGACGCGGCCAAGGCCGCCGGCAAACAGGACATGCCGATTTCCAGATTTGGAATCCTCCCCACCTGACCGCTTTTTTTTGAAAGGAAACTTTGTGATGCAAAGTACTCTCGCAGCCAAACTGGATATCGAGCCTGACGCCGCCAGGCTTCACGTCGGCATCATCATGGACGGCAATGGACGCTGGGCCACCAGGCGGCAGTTGACGCGCCTGCATGGGCACCGGGCCGGCGTCGAAGCGATCCGGCGCGTGGTGGAAGCGGCACCTCACCAGGACGTCGGCACGCTGACGCTGTACGCCTTCTCGAGCGACAACTGGCGCCGGCCGCAAGCGGAAGTCACCGCCTTGATGGCGCTGTTGCGGTCCTATCTCGCCAACGAGATCGAAAGCCTGGTCCGCAATCGGGTCCGGCTTAACGTGATCGGACGCCGCGACCGCCTCCCCTTCGGTCTTGCGGACGCCATCGCAGATGCCGAAGCCGCGACCGCGGCCGGAGACATCTTGCATCTGCGCGTCGCGATCGACTATTCCGCCCGCGATGCGATCCTGAACGCGGCGGCGCAAGCCGGCGGATTGCGCAATCTCACGCGCGAAAATTTCGCCGGGCTCATTACCGGCGAACCCGGGCTTCGCGACGTCGACCTCGTGATCCGCACCAGCGGCGAGAAGCGCCTGTCCGATTTCCTGCTGTGGGAAAGCGCCTACGCCGAACTGCATTTTACCGATCGGATGTGGCCCGATTTCGCAGCGGAAGATCTCGCCGAAGCGCTGCGGTCTTTTCATGGGCGCGAACGCCGGTTCGGCGGCCTGCAACCGCTCAATCCCGAGCTGGCGGTTGTCGTCTAGCGCCGGAGTGCCTTTGCATGCGTATCCTCCTGATCAACGTGCCGCATCCATCGATCGGCAGCCGGATTCCGGATGACCATCTGCCGCCGCTGGGTTTGCTCGCGATCGGCGGGCCGCTGATCGATGACGGCCATGAGGTTCGCCTGATCGATGGCGAGTTCGGCCCGATGCCGGCGCAGGCCATCGTCGCCGAAGCCGCGCGCTTTTTTCCCGACGTGGTTCTGTTCGGTCATTCCGGTTCAACGTCCGGTCATCCGGTCATCGCGGAGATCTCGCGTTGCATCGCTGTGACCATGCCTGACGCATGCATCATTTATGGCGGCGTGTTTCCGACCTATCATTGGCGGGAGATTCTGGCCGAAGAACCCCACGTCACCGCGATCGTGCGTGGCGAAGGCGAGGAAACCGCGCGGCAATTGATGATGGCGATCCAGCGCGGCGCACCTGGCGGAGGTGCCGGGGATCGCCTACCGCACTGCCGACGGGCCTCGTGCAACGCAACCGGCAGCCGTGATCCGCGATCTCGATGCCTACCGGATCGGCTGGGAGCTGATCGACCATGCCCGCTACAGCTATTGGGGCGGGCTCCGCGCGGTCGTCGTGCAGTTCTCGCGCGGCTGCCCGCATCTGTGCAATTACTGCGGCCAGCGCGGTTTCTGGACGCGGTGGCGCCATCGCGATCCCGTGCGCTTCGCCAGGGAACTTGCACGGCTGCATCGCGAACATGGCGTTGAGGTCATCAACTTCGCCGACGAAAATCCGACGGTGTCGAAGAAAGCATGGCGGCTGTTTCTGGAAACCCTGATCGCAGAAAATGTCGACCTGATCCTGGTGGGATCGACGCGGGCCGACGATATCGTTCGCGATGCCGATATCCTGCATCTGTACAAAAAGGCCGGCTGGGCGCGCTTCCTGCTCGGCATGGAAAGCACCGACGAGAAAACGCTGCAGCTCATTCGCAAGGGTGCTGCGACCACCACCGACCGCGAAGCCATCCGGCTGATGCGCAAACATGGCATCCTGTCGATGGCGACATGGGTGGTCGGCTTCGAGGAGGAGACCGACCGCGACCATTGGCGTGGATTACGGCAGTTGCTGTCCTACGATCCCGACCAGATCCAGATGCTGTACGTCACGCCGCATCGCTGGACGCCCTATTTCAGGCTCGCCGCCGACCGGCGCGTGATCCAGACCGACCGCCGCCGCTGGGACTACAAGCATCAGGTGCTTGCGACGCGCTACATGCCGCCGTGGCGCGTGCTGTTGTGGTTCAAGTTCACCGAGATGGTTTTGCAGGGCCGTCCGAAAGCACTTCTGCGCGTGCTGTTCCATCCCGACCGCGGGCTTCGGCAGGCGATGCGCTGGTACACAAAAATGGGACGCCGGGTCTGGCCTCATGAAATCCGCGGCTTCCTGCGGGATCGCCGTTCAAGCAATGGCCCGACCGTCGCGCAGTTCTGGGGACCTTCACAGGAGGCGGAAGAAGAATCGATGTCGGCGGCACGGCCCGAACGCAGCGTGGGAATTAAAAAAGCGGCATGAGACCGTAGGGTGGATTAGCCGAAGGCGTAATCCACCGTGCTGCCCGAGGCGGCGGAATACGCTCCGCTATTCCGCCCTACGCCCCTACTTCGCCCGCTTGTAAAAATTGCTCGCGCTGCCGCGCCCTCCGGCCACGTTCCGGTTGGTGTTGACGAATTCGTCCGATGTCAGCTTGTCGATGGCGCGGGTCTGCGTCTCGCCCTGCCAATTCGGGAATGTAGCGGACACGATGTTGTAGGTGACGGTCTTGTTGGCCTCGTCGACCGTGTAGGTGCCGAACACCGACAGGCTGCGCCGCATGATCTCGGCATATTCCTCGGGCGTACCGGTCAGGCGGTTGTTGGACGCGATCTTCGGCACGTCGCCCGCGACATGAATCTGCGCGAAGCGGCCGTCGGCCGTGAAGATCAAGATGCCTTTGGGCGTCTCGCCGAACGGAAACGACTTCTTGCCGTCGGGCGCCGTTACCTCGGCGACCACGAAATTCCAGGTGCCGACGATTCCGTCCCTGAGACTCGTCACGGGTTGCGCGGCCGCGGCGCCGGCCGACAGGGCAAGCGCGAGCAAGGCGGCGGCGATGGTTCTCAATGTCATGATATCCCCCGGCAATGTGGTGGCGCCCACGCTACCCCGGAACGCATCGCTGCGCGATATCAAAGCGGCCTCAGCACCGGCTCAGACCCTGCCTCACGACAAAAAGGCCGCGGATTTCTCCGCGGCCTTTGCTTGCGATGGTCTGAGGCCGGCCCTTACCAGCGCGGACCCACGCCGAAGCCGACGCCTACGCCGCCCGGACCGACGCCGATGCCGACGCTCGGACCGCTGTTGTAATAGCCGCCGTCATAATAGCCGCGGCGTTCGATGTAGCGTTCGCGCGGCGCGTAACCGTAGGAATCCTCAACGATAACCCGGCGTGCGCCGCGTTCCCGCCAGCACCGCCCGTACTCGTTACAGACCATGCGGACGTTTTCGATGCCGTTGTCGGGGACAACCGCAAGGCCGTTCGTGAGCGGAGCCGCGGACGCAGCAGTTGCGAACAATGCGCCGGCACCAAGCGCAAGCGAGATGATGAGCTTTTTCATACTGAACTCCTCCTGGGATAGCCTGCCAGGTCTAACCGGGAGAATTGCCAAATGTTCCCGAACATCCCCCTCGGAAATTGTTCCTTGCCGCCCAGGTGAAATGGAACCAACCACCTCCGAGCCTGTTGGCCCCTCGACACACCCCGTCCGGAGAACAAAAATGAACAAGCTGGTTATCTCTCTAGCGGTGGGCGCAAGCGCGCTCTTCGCCACCGCCGCTACTGCTGCGCCGCTCGCCGTCAATCCATCGGTGGCCCCGGACAGCAACATCCAGAACGTCCGCATGGTCTGCAATGAAAACGGCCGCTGCTGGCGTGAACGCGGCGAACGCCGCGTCATCATCCGCGAACGCGACTCCTACAATTACGCACCGCGCGAGCGCTATATCGAGCGCCGCGGCTATGAAGATCGTGGCGGTATCGGCTTCAGCGCGCCCGGCGTCAGCGTCGGCATCGGCACCGGCCGCTACTGAGCAAAACAGCTCACCTGCAAAAGGCCGCGGAGAAATCCGCGGCCTTTTCCATTTCTGCTCCGATCACGATCTATCCCTGAATCAATTCGTCATGGCCGGCTTGTTGTCCCGGCCATCCAGGTCTTTCTCGCTCAAATGCCGTCAAGACGTGGATGCCCGGGACAAGCCCGGGCATGACGAGTTCTCGACAGGTTTTACCTGCGATCTACCTCACACGATCAGCAGA
>CAVPZO010000036.1:0-40317 GCA_963710045.1 uncultured Alphaproteobacteria bacterium
TCCTGCGCGCTATGCGCCGACCGGGCGAACCGGACAGTTCGCGGAGACAATGAGCAGGCCATGACGATGGGTAAGGGACTGCAGCCGCGCAATCTTTCGGCGGTTGAGCTGCGTGGAAAATATCTGAAATTTTTCGAGGAACATGGCCACGCCGTGATTCCCAGCGCCTCGCTTGTTCCCGATCGGGACGGATCGGTCCTTTTCACCACCGCGGGCATGCATCCCCTGGTTCCCTATCTCATGGGCCGGAACATATGGCCGGCGTTCGCCTGGTGAACTGTCAGAAATGCGTGCGCACCAGCGATATCGAGGAGGTCGGCGACCTTACCCATCTGACCTTCTTCGAGATGCTCGGGAACTGGTCGCTGGGCGATTATTACAAGCAGGATTCCATCCGCTGGAGCTACGAGTTCCTGACGCGAGACGACCTGCTCGCAATCCCGCCGGACCTGCTTTGGGTGACGGTGTTCGAGGGCAACGACGTTGCCCCGCGCGACGACGAGGCCGCGTCGGTGTGGCGCGCGTTGGGCATTCCGGAAGACCGCATCGTCTTTTTAGGCGTCGAGGACAATTGGTGGGCGGCGGGTCCGGAAGGCCCTTGCGGGCCGGACACCGAGATTTTCGTCGATCGGACCGGCGAGCCCTGCGAGCGGGGCGCCGAGCTTTGCAAGCCGGGACACTGCGGATGCGGGCGGTTCGTCGAGGTCTGGAACAACGTGTTCATGTCGTACGAGCGGCAGGGCAACCAGGTCACCGAACTGCCGCGCAAGAATGTCGATACCGGCATGGGCCTGGAGCGCACGCTGGCCATCCTGAACGGCGTCGAGAGCGTCTACGAGACCAGCCAGTTCCGGCCGATCCTCGAGCGGATCATCGAACTGTCGGGCCTGTCCGAGGAAGCGATCCGGGCCGATGCGAAGAAGCTCAAGGCGATCCGCGTTCTGGCCGATCACATCCGGGCGTCGACCTTCATCATCGGCGACGAGATGGGCGTGAAACCATCCAACCAGGGCCAGGGATATGTGCTGCGCCGGCTGATCCGCCGCGCCATCCGCTATTGCGATACGCTCGGAGTAAAGCCGGACGACTGGGTGGACCTGTCGAAGATCGTCATCGAGCAGAATGGCGGGCAGTATCCTGAACTGAACGCCAATCGCGAAACCATTCTGACCGAACTCAGGCTGGAAAAGGACCGGTTCGAGAAGACGCTCGCCAAAGGGACCAAGATGCTCGAAAAGGAAATCGAACGTCTCAAGGAGTCCGGCGGCAAGATGCTCGAAGGCGAAATCGGCTTCCGTCTCTACGACACCTACGGGTTTCCGGTCGAGTTCACCAATGAGCTTTTGAAGGAGGAGGGACTGAGCGTCGACATGGAACGCTTCCAGCATGCCTTCGCCGAACACAAGGAAAAGTCGAAGGCGGAAGCCGCGAAGAGCGGTCTGGCCGACGATAGCGAAGAGAGCATCAAGTACCACACCGCGACCCACCTTCTGCATGCGGCGCTGCGATCGACGCTCGGCGAGGCCGTGCACCAGAAGGGATCGAACATCAATCGCGAGCGGATGCGGTTCGACTTCACCTTCGATCGCGCCATGAAGCCGGAAGAGGTCAGGCAAATAGAAGGCATCGTCCAGAAATGGATCGATGAGGACCTGCCGGTGGAGCGGACCGTCATGCCGCTGGACGAAGCCCGCGCCTCGGGCGCGATCGGATTGTTCGCCGACCGCTATGGCGACGAAGTTTCGGTCTATAAAATCGGCGACGTTTCGCTCGAGTTCTGCGGCGGTCCGCATGTGAACAGGACCTCGGAGATCGGCCGGTTTCAGATCAAGAAGGAACAGTCGTCTTCGGCCGGCGTCCGGCGGATCCGCGCGCAGATTTCCTGACGAGCGCAAGAACGCGGCGAGCACTCGTCCGTCTTCGCGAAGGCGGAGCCGCTGCGGCATCGCGGGGCGCTTTTCGTGATACATGGCACGACAGTCATGCGCTCGGCCTGACCATTGCAGCCGGAAATCATCTCGACACTTGCCGCGAAAAGCGCAGAATGGCGCCTGGACACCAAAAGGTTGTCCGAATTTTGAATCAAAAAACGGAGGCCGTCATGAGAGGTTCTGTTGCCGCAATTGTTCTGGCGTGTGCGGCGGTGGCGATGAGCGCCCCGGCCTATGCGCTGAGCGGCCCGATGCCAGGCTCGAAACTGCAGAATCTTGCTCCCACCAATGTGGAGCAGGTGGTCGTCGTCCGGCGTGGCGGTGCTGTTGCGCGCGGTCCGCGCGGTGGCGTGGCTGCCGTCGGACGCACTACCGTGGTCCGTCCTCCGGGCTACCGCCCGGGTGTCCGGCCCGGTTATGGTCCCCGCTACGTACGCCCGGCATACCGATGGGGCCCGGGCGGCGCGATCGCGGCCGGAGCAGCCCTCGGCTTCGTCGCGGCGGGAACGGCCGCGGCGTGGGCAGGCGCGGCGCCGGCTCCGGGTTACTGCTGGTACTATACCGATCCGAGCCGGACCCAGGGTTTCTGGGACGTCTGCCCGTAGCTAACCTCGGCGTTTTTCCCGCCAACGATTTCGAGTGGATAGCGATGACCTCATGAAAGCGAAGCTTTCATGAGGCGTCGGCTTTTGCTTGAAACGTTGAACCATCGCAGTGTCGCGCTTCCGCCCCCGCTAAAGTCTGAGGTGAAATAGATGGGCAGCCGCAGGGTTATAAATTATCGTGTCTCGGAACAGAACAAGAAACATGGGAGACGAACTATGAGATTGGGAATGTGGTCGACAGCTGTTGCGGCATGCAGCCTGTTATTGGCCGTGCCGGCGTCGGCGCAGGGCGTCAAGATCGGCATTTTGAACGATCAGTCCGGGGTCTATGCCGATTACGGCGGCAAGTGGTCGTTCGAAGCCGCAAAAATGGCGGTGGAGGATTTCGGTGGCAGCGGTGCTCGGCCAGAAGATCGAAGTCATTTCGGCCGACCATCAGAACAAGCCGGACCTCGGCGTCAGCATCGCGCGGCGCTGGTATGAAGTCGAAAACGTCGACATGATCACCGAGCTGACGACCTCCTCGGTCGCGCTGGCGGTTCACGAATTGTCGAAGCAGATGAAGAAGATCGACATCGTGGTGGGTGCTGCGACGTCGCGCCTGACCGGCGATGCCTGCCAGCCTTACGGCTTTCACTGGGCCTACGATACCCACGCGCTTGCAGTCGGCACCGGCGGCTCGCTGGTCAAGACCGGCGGCGATTCATGGTTTTTCATGACCGCGGATTATGCCTTCGGCTACGCGCTGGAAAAAGACACCGGCGACTTCGTCAAGGCCAATGGCGGCAAGGTGCTCGGCGCGGTCCGTATTCCCTTGAACTCCTCGGACTTCTCCTCGTTCCTGCTACAGGCGCAAAGTTCAAAAGCGAAAATCATCGGGCTTGCCAACGCCGGCCTCGACACCACCAATTCGATCAAGCAGGCGGCGGAATTCGGCATCATCAAGGGCGGCCAGAAACTCGCCGGGCTGTTGCTGACGCTGGCCGAGGTGAACGGGCTTGGTCTTGAAGCCGCCCAGGGCCTGGTGCTGACCGAGGCCTATTACTGGGATCGCGATGACAAGTCGCGTGATCTGGCCGAGCGCTTTTTCAAGCGCACCGGCCGCATGCCGAACATGATCCAGGCCGGAACCTATTCGGCGACGCTGCAGTATTTGAAGGCGGTCAAGGCGGCAGGCACCAAGGACACCGAAGCCGTCGCGGCCAAGCTGAAGGAGCTTCCGGTCGACGATCTGTTTGGGAAGGGCAAGGTGCTGGCCAACGGACGCTATGTGCACGACCTCTATCTGTTCGAGGTCAAGAAGCCGTCGGAGTCGAAGAAGCCCTGGGATTACTACAAGCAGCTCGCTGTCGTGCCGGGCGATAAGGCGTTCCCGACCGCGGCGGAGAGCGGCTGCCCGCTGACGAAGTAAAGAATCGTGTCCCGGACGCGGTGCAGCGTCTCTTCGACGCTGCACTGCAGAGCCGTGATGTCATACGCGGGCTTGACCCGCGTATCCATCGAGCTCTAGAAGCGTGCCGCAAGAGATGGATTGCCGGCTCACGCCCGGGAATGACGCATACCTTCAATACCCCGTCATCTCGAGATATCCGACGCCGCTGTGGCTGCCGCGGAAACTGATCGGGCCTTCCCAATAGGGAAAGCTCGTCCCCATCCAGCTCTTGGCATTCAGCGGCGTGGTTTCGATCTTCAATCCGCGCGAAGGAACGGCGATGTTCCATCCGGTCGGCAGCTTGCGGTTTTCGATCGCGGTCGACGCCGTCGGAGTCATGATGATATTCGCGGACGCAATCTGTACGGATGTCCCATCCGTCCCGATCCAGTTGCCCGAAAAATAATTTTGCCCGTCCGCCTGCCGCAGCCGGAACAGCATGAGTTTTTCGCCCGACTCCAGATGCAGCGAGAACCAGTCCCATCCGGTCTGGTCCGAAGCGAGCGGCTGGCTGCTCCACTCCCGATCCATCCACGCCAATCCTGTGACTTGCACCGTCTTGTCGTCGATCGTGATGGTTCCCGCCGCCTTGAAATAGGGCTGGCTGAAATAATACGACGCCTGGCCGCGTTCCGATTTCTTGCTGTAGCCGGCGTCGCCTTGCAGCACGAGCGGCGTGTCGGCGGCAAGACGCAACGCGTAGCTGAAATCCGGCCCTGACGCATTAAGCTCAAGCGGTGCAACGGTGGTATCGGACATTCCCTCAAGCCCGCGCATTTCCCAGGAATCGATCCAGGCGCGAAGCGGTTTTGCATCGACACCGGCTTGTCCGACCCCGCCGCGTGCAAATGTTTCGCTGGTGCGGTGGGTGTCGGCGCCGGTGACCGCGGCGTGGCCCATCCAGATCTGCTGGTTGGCCCAGCCTTCCTGTTGCGCGCCCGGCGCCATCGCCTGCCGAAACAGCGTCCACTGCGCGCCATAGGCGGCGCCGGCGGAATCCATCAGGTTGGCGGTGACGTACCACCACTCGATGCGATATTCCGGATGCGGGCCGTGGTCGGCGGGAAAGCTCAGCATCCTGCCGGGCACGACGGCTGCGAATCCGCTGCCATCGCTGCCTAGTCCTGCAAAACCCTGCGCGCGCGCCGCTGTGTGGCCAAGCCCTAAGGCAAGTCCGCCGACGAAGCCGCGGCGCGAAATCCTTGAATTATCGCTCATCGGCAAAAATCTTCACCAGCGTGGCCGGCTGCATCCGCGCCAGCTTGAGGACGGGAAGCAGCGCCGCGAGCAGAGCCGCCAGCATTGCGACGCCTAGCAGTTCGAACAGATGCAGCGGAAAGACGTGAAACGGCAGCCGCCAGCCGAACGCTTTCACATTCACGATGGCGATCAGGCACCACGCCACCAGGAGGCCGAGCGGCAGCGCCAGCAAGGCGGTGATCAGCGCCACCGACATGGTCTTCAAGAGTTCGATGGCAGCAAGGCGACGCCGTGTGATTCCGATCGCCCACAGCGGCGCAAGCTGCGGCAGGCGGGAATTGCCGAGCGTGAGCAGGCTGGTCAACAACGCAACACCGGCGACGCCGAGGGTGAAGGCATTCAAGGCGGCGGTGACGGCGAAGGTGCGATTGAAGATGCGCTGCGACTCGGCCTTCAGCGCCGCCTGGTCCGCGAGATTGCGGCCGTCGAGGCCGAATCTGTTCTGAATTTCCGCAATCAGCGCGGGCACCGCCGCTGGCGCAATGCGCAGGCCCATTCTGGTTTGAGGTATTTCGGGAAAACGTCGAAGCATCGCATCGATATTGACGCCGATCTGGCCTTTCGGGTTGCCGTAATCGGCATAGATCCCAACGACTTCCAGCGGCCAGTTCGCTGCCGGAGTCGGTACTTGCAACCGATCGCCAAGGCTGAGCTTCATCCGCCGCGCAAATTGCTCGCTGATCAGCGCCGCCTCGCCGTCGCGCACGCGGTCCCAGACGTCAGCGGTGGATTGCAGCAGCGGCCAGTGATCCCGGTAAGTAGAGTGATCGGCGAAGCCGAGAATTTCCACCGGCCAGCCGTCGATTTGCACATCTGCTCTTCCGCCGGGCAGGATCGCATCTACTTCCTGACGCCGGCGCAGCCAGGCCTTGATCTCCGCGGCTTGCGCGTCGTCGGAGGCGTTGAGATAAATGTCCGCTGCCAATCGTCCGTCGAGCCAGCCGATAAACGTCTTGCTGAAACTTTCGACCATGGTGCTGACGCCGACATTGACCGCCAGCGCCAGCAACAGCGCCATCAAGGCCAGCGACAATCCTGACAGCTGCTGCCGGCTGTCGGCCCAGAACCATCCTGCAAGCGGACGGCGCGTGCTTCGTTGGCCCAGATAAAGCACAAAGCCCAACACCACAGGCAGGCCGAGCGCCGCGCCGAGCAGCAACGCGGCCAGCACCGCAAATCCCGAGATCAGCGAATCGCCGAGCCACAGGAAGGCGGCCGCGGCAGCGAATACGATGAGCGCAAGCGCGCCCTGCAGCAACAGCCATCGCTGTTGCGCCTGCTGCCAGGCGTAGGGCTGCGCGGCCGCGAGCACGGGAAGCCGGATTGCCTTGGTGAGGCTTGTCGCGGCTGCCGCCAAGGCGCCGAGCACGCTGATGGCGAGTCCAGCGGCCCACCATTCCGGCCTGAGCGTCAATTGGCCCGGTATCTGCGCGCCATAGAGTCCGCGCAGGCTTGCCGCGACATCGGGCAACAAGGACGCCGCGATCAGATAACCGCAGACCAGCCCGACCAATCCGGCGACCAGCGCCAGCGATACCAGTTCGATCAGCAGCACCATGTTCAGCATGCGCGACGAAACCCCGCAGGCGCGCAAGGTCCGCAGCATCGGCAGGCGCTGCTCGAAGGCGAGGCCGATCGCGGAGTTGACGATGAAGAGTCCGACCATGAATGACAGCAGGCCGAACGCGGTCAGATTGAGATGAAAGCTGTCGGTGAGCCGTTCGAGATCGCTTTCCACATCCGGCTCGACCAGACGGAGTTTGTCGCCCACCACCGCTTCGAGCGGTGCGCGGGGGCCTTTGACTTTCCCGATCAACAATCGGGAAATCTGATCCGGCATTTTCAACAGACGTTGGGCGACACCGATATCGACCACCAAAACACCGGGCACGAGCTGCGGCTGCACTTTCAGCGGCGGCATTGTTATTGCGCCAGTCGTCGGCGCAGCACCCTCCAGCAGCTTGAGGTCGGACAACGTTTCCGGCGCCACCAGCGTTTCGCCGGGAGGCAGGACAAACGATTGCAGGTTAGACCTTCCAACCGTCGGCGCATTTCCAACTTCCGCAGGCAACGTCACCGGCTCGATGCCCAACAGCCGGAACGACCGTCCGCCGATCTGGATACGGCCTTCGAGCATAGGGGAAACCGGCCAGCCTGCGCGGCGCAGATCGACAAAGATCTGCTGCGGGAACGTCGCACCCTCGCGGCCGACCAGCATCGCCGCCCGCGCGCCGCCGAACGTTGCCGCGGCGCGGTCGTAGCTCAGCCGCGCCTGCTGGTTCAGCGCCTGTACGCCGCTCCACAGCGCGGTGGCTGAAATCAGACCGACCAGCAAGGTCGCAAGCTGCATCGGATGCCGCTGCCAATGGCTCAACAATACCTTGAGAATCCAGATGGCGCGGTTCATGTGATCAACCCCCCGCTAAGGTGGACCTGCCGATCCAGCGTGGCGGCGAGACGTGTACTATGGGTGACCATCAGAAAGCCGCATCCGGTTCGCGCGACCAGATCGCGGGCGAGGCTGAGAACGTCACCCGCCGTCGCCTCGTCGAGATTTCCGGTCGGTTCGTCGGCCAGCAGCAGCAGCGGTTTTATCGCCAGCGCGCGGCCGATGGCGACGCGCTGCTGTTGTCCGCCGGACAGCTGCTCGGGATAGCGTTTCAGCAAATTGCCTAACCCCAGACGTTCCACAAGCTCCGCATGCCAGGCCCTGTCGTAACGCTCGGCAATGCGGGCCTGGAACGCGAGATTATCGGCAACGTTGAGGCTGGGGATCAGGTTGAACTGCTGAAACACCAGCCCGAGCCGATCGCGTCGCAACGCGGCGCGGCCAGCATCGGATAGTCCCGACACCAGCGTTTCGCCGAGCCGTATCTCGCCGCTGTCGGCCTGATCGAGGCCGGCGATCAGATGCAGCAGCGTACTCTTGCCGCTGCCGGATTCGCCGGTCAGCGCGACGCTCTCGCCGGCGGCAATTTCAAGGTGCACACCGCGCAGCACCGCGACCTGTTCTCCGGCCGAACGGTATGTCTTTGTCAGATTGTGGACGCTCAGCATTTCCATGTTGCGGCCCAACATATCAACGCTGCCGCAAAAGATCACGCGCTGTGGTTAAATGCCCGGTTGCATTTCCGCCGACGCAGCGGCTAGCATTGCGTGAGGTTCGAGCAACAGGCCGAGCCAGTCTGGGAATTCGACCATGATCGCGCAGCCGACGCCAAAAGGGGCCTGGAAGA
This sequence comes from uncultured Alphaproteobacteria bacterium, assembly GCA_963710045.1. GTDB lineage: Bacteria > Pseudomonadota > Alphaproteobacteria > Rhizobiales > Xanthobacteraceae > Bradyrhizobium. Next base: position 8,465 of record CAVPZO010000036.1, read on the forward strand.
TTACGTTTCTGCTGTTCCTTTTCATGTTGGTGAATTTCGCCGACAAGATCGTGGTCGGCCTCGCCGGCGTGCCGATCATGACCGAACTGAAACTCGAACCCGAGCAATTCGGCTTGCTCGGCTCTTCGTTTTTCTTCCTGTTTTCGATCTCGGCCATCGTGGTCGGCTTTATCGTCAATCGCGTCGATACGCGCTGGGTGCTGCTCGCGCTTGCTGTCGTTTGGGCGCTGACGCAGTTTCCGATGGTCGCCGAGGTCAGTTTCACCACGCTCTTGATCTGCCGCATCATTCTCGGCGCCGGAGAGGGGCCTGCCTTTGCAGTCGCGGCGCATGCGATCTACAAATGGTTTCCTGACGAGAAGCGAACGCTGCCGACGGCGATTCTATCCCAGGGATCGGCTTTCGGCGTGATTCTCGCGGTACCGGCGTTGAACTGGATTATCGTCAATCATTCCTGGCACTATGCATTCGGCGCGCTCGGCGTGGTCGGCCTGATGTGGGTGGTGGCGTGGCTGATCATGGGCAAGGAAGGCCCACTGGTGCAAACCGTGGCGATGGCCGCGGCCGATCCTCGCGTCCCGTATTTTCAACTGTTGACGTCGCGAACCTTCATTGGCTGCTGCGCGGCGACGTTCGGCGCCTATTGGGCGTTGTCGCTGGGCCTCACCTGGTTCACGCCGTTCATCATAAAGGGCCTCGGCTTCTCGCAAAAGGACGCCGGCTGGATTTCGGTCCTGCCATGGGTGTTTGGCGCGGCCGTTGTGCTGCTCGCAGGCTGGATTTCGCAGGTGATGCTGACGCGTGGATTTTCCACGCGCGGCGCACGGGGTGTGCTCGGCGCAGCCCCGTTGATTGTCGGCGGATTTATCCTGGCCGCCATGCCCTATGTCCAGGGAGCGGGCCTGCAGATCGTCCTGCTCGTGTTCGGTTCGGGGCTCTGCGGGGCGATTTATGTGGTCTGTCCGCCGATGCTCGGCGAATTCACACCCGTGTCGCAGCGAGGTGCTGTGATTGCAATCTATGGCGCGATCTTCACGCTGGCCGGTATTGTTGCGCCGTTGGTGATGGGCAGCGTGATCCAGCGCGCCGCGGTGCCGCTAGACGGCTATATGACCGGATTCACCATCAACGCCGTGATCATGATCGCGTCGGGATTGCTCGGATTGCTGCTGCTGTGGCCCAACACCGAGCGCGCGCGGTTATTGCTGCAAAAGCCGGAACCGAAGTTCGCCTGACGACCAAAAAGCAGAAAGCGCGAGTTGATCGAGGAGTGCGCCGACGATGGACCCGATCAGACGCACCATACTGACAACCGGTGCCGCGGCGACCGCGATGGCGGCAGCGCCCCGCGTGTTCGCGCAGCAAGCCGGACAAGGAGGAACCGCGATGAGCGTTTTCGAGAAAGGCGGCGTTCGCATCCACTTTGAGGAGGCCGGTTCCGGCTTCCCGTTGCTGCTCATTGCTGGCGGAGGACTAAACTCGACGATCGCCGGCCTCAAAGGCAGCAGTTCGCCCTTCAATCCGATCGAGGAGTTCAAGGCAGAGTACCGCTGCATCGCTTCGGACCTGCGCAACGCCAACGCCGGTCAGTCCACCGGCCCGCTCGACGTCGACCGGCCGTGGGATGCATATACCGACGACCACCTCGGTCTGATGGACCATCTAGGCATCAACAAGTTCATGGTGCTGGGCTTCTGCATCGGCGGCCCCTTCATCTGGAATCTGTTGCGGCGGGCTCCCGATCGCATCGTAGCCGCCGTGCTGGCGCAGCCCAGCGGGTCGCGTCCGGAGATGCGTGATCTATTCTACGACAACAACATGAAGGGCTGGGGTCCGGAGCTGGTCAAGCGCCGGCCCGACATCACGATGGAAATGGTCGACAAATTCCTGACCAGAATGTACCGCACCAATCCCGACTTCGTGTTCACCGTGACGCGCGATTTCGTGCGCAATTGCCAGACGCCCGTACTGATCCTGCCGGACGATATCCCGGCGCATCCGTACGCGGTTGCCATGGAAGCGGCGATGCTGGCGCCGAAGGCCGAGGTGAGCATGTTCCCGTGGAAGGAGCCCAAGGAGCGGATTCCGCTGGCGGTGCGCCAGATCCACTCCTTCCTCCGCGCGCACCGGCCTGCTTCGGCCTAAGAGCCCCGGTTAGCCGGCTGCCGCGCCGAACTGCTTTACAACGCCGCGCGCGCCGCGCACCAGACGGCCCGGGCGTGCACCCGTCGCCGTTCCATTCCGTTGCGTCACCACGCCCGAGACGACGGTCGCGTCGTAGCCGTCGATTTGCTGCAGCAGGCGGCGGCCGCCGACCGGAAGGTCGTAATGAACCTTCGGCGGGTGCATATGCAGCCGGTCGTAGTCGATGATGTTGACATCCGCCTTGTAGCCCGGCGCGAGGACGCCACGATCGCCAAGTCCGACGGACAGCGCCGTCTTTCGTGACTGCGCCGCCACGACGAACGGGATCGACAGCTTTTCGCCGCGGCTGCGGTCGCGGGTCCAGTGGGTTAGCAGATAGGTCGGGAAGCTGGCATCGCAGATGATGCCGCAATGCGCGCCGCCGTCGCTCAGGCCCGGCACCGAATGCGGATCGCTCAGCATCTCGTGCACGGCATCGAGATTGCCATCGGCATAGTTCAGGAACGGCACGTAGAGCATGCCGCGTCCGTCGTTGGCGAGCATCGCCTCATAGGCCAGTTCTTCCGGCTGCCGTCCCTGACGGCGGGCCTGCGGGCCGAGGGCGCTCTCCAGCGGCTGCTCATAGTCGGGTGGATCGCCAAGCAGGTACATCTTGTCGTAGTTGGGACGGAAGAACAGCGGATCGTCGGTCGAGGTCGGCGTTTCGTTCAGGATAGCCGCGCGGACTTCCGGCTGATGCAGCCGCGCGAGCCGCTCCGCCAGCGGCAGATGCGCGATCGCCTGGTAGCTCGGATGGGTCTGGAATGGATTGCGTGACAGCTCAAGTCCGAGCAGCAGTCCAACCGGGCGCGCGGCGATCTGCGCCGTGATCGACAGCCCGCGGGCGGACGCCTCGTTGATGCTGTCGAGAGTCTGGCGCCAGCGCCGCGGCGCCTTGTCGGCCTGCGTGACCGAGAACGAAATCGGGCACCTTGTATTTTCCGCCACCCGCAGCATCATCGGCAGGTCTTCGTGGATGCTGCCCTGGTCCAGCACGAATTGCAGCACGCTGCGGCCGACCTTGTGCATCGCGCCGGCAATCGCCGTCAGTTCGTCCTCGCCCGCCTTCAGCGTCGGGGTGTAGTCGCCAGTCGAGGTGCGATGGTTCAGGGTGCGCGAGGTCGAGAAGCCCAGCGCGCCGGCGCGGACGGCGTCGCCGGCGAGTGCGGCCATCGCGCGATTGTCTTCGGCGGTGGCCGGATCGCGCCGCGCCCCGCGCTCGCCCATCACGTAGACGCGGAGTGCTGCGTGCGGCAGTTGGGCGCCGATGTCCATGTCGAATGGCCGCTGCGACAGCCATTCCATGTAATCCGGAAAACTCTCCCATTGCCACGGGATGCCGGCGCTAAGCACCGGCTCCGGAATATCCTCGACGCCTTCCATCAATTGAATCAGCCGCTGGTGGTCGGCCGGCCTGCAAGGCGCAAAACCGACGCCGCAATTGCCCATGATCGCGGTGGTGACGCCGTTCTGCGACGACGGTGAAATGTCGTTAGCCCAGGTCACCTGGCCGTCGTAATGGGTATGCAGATCGACGAAGCCGGGTGTGACCAGCTTTCCCCTGGCGTCGATCTCTTCCGCGCCCTTGGCCAAGACCTTGCCGACCTCCGTAATGCGGCCGGCGCTGATAGCCACGTCGGCCTCAAACAGCTCGCCGCCAAAACCGTCGGCGATGGTGCCGCCGCGGATCACAAGGCTTGGATGTTCGGCCATGACGTTTCATCCCAAATTGATTTAGCGGCGAATTTGTTGCGCATCATGAGTTCGCAGCGGCTCAAGTCAACCGTCGCTTTTGAGGCTCAGGGATGCAAAACCCTGCCATCGCTCTTTTCGAAGTTCGTTCGCGGGCTGCGGTCGGTGACCAGCGCCAGCAACACGGTGAGGGCCATGAACACCGCTGAGGCGCCGAACACCCAATGCGGCATGGCCTGATCCATGATCCAGCCGAACAGCAGCGGACTGATGATGCCGCCGATATTGAAGCCGGTGGAGACAATGCCGAAGGCGCGGCCGGCAGCACCCGCAGGTGCTGCGTTGCGGACCAGCATGTCGCGCGAAGGTGCGATCACGCCGCCGAGGAATCCCGCCGTTCCCATCGCTGCGATGAGCAGCAGCGGCGGCAGCGTCACGGCCGCGATGACCGACACGATGACGGCGTCGAGCGCGAAACATACAGCCGCGACCTGTCCGTGACGCCGGGTGCGATCGGCGAGAAAGCCGCCGGCCAGCACGCCGATGGCGCTAAAGCCGAGAAACGCGGTCAGCGCGATGTTGGCGGTGGAGAACGAACTGCCATAGCCGCTCATCAATGCGACCACGCCGAAATTGCCGATTCCGGCATTGGAAAGGCTGAGCAGCATGAAGAAAGCGGTCAGCACGATGATGGCCGGCGTCACGATGTTCGGTTGCGGTGTCTTCACGCCATCGGTTACACGATCGGCGGCGCTGGCGTCGGGAATGCCGACCACAAGCAACAGCAACGCGACCACCGGCCCCACCGCTCCGGCCGCGATCAGGGCGCCGTGGCCGCCGGTCGTGGCCACCAGCGCGGCAACGATGGCGGGCGCGACGGCGCCGCCGAGGAATCCGGCAAAGGTGTGGATCGAAAACGCGCGGCCCATCCGCGCTTCGTCCATGTGGGCCGACAGGATCGCATAGTCGGCCGGATGATAGACGCTGTTGGCAAGCCCCAGCAGCGCGGCGCTGGCGATCAGCCAGGAATAGCTCAAATGCAGCCCAAGCATGATAAGCGCGAAGCCGCCGAGGGTGAGGCCCATCAGCAGGATCTTGCGGGCGCCGATGTGGTCGGCGAGATAGCCGATCGGCGCCTGGGTCAGGCCGGATACGACAGCAAACACCGTGAGCGCAAAGCCAAGCTCGATGTAGCCGACGCCGAGTTGTTCCTTGAGAAAGGGAAACAGCATCGGCAGCACGAACAAATGAAAATGGCTGACCCAATGCGCCGTGGAAATCGCAAGCAAGGTGCGCAGCGAAGCATCCGTCTTCGCCTGACGCGGTGCGGCCAGTATATCGACCATTTGAACGAAAACCCCGTTTCCAGTAACGGCCCGGCAAGGCTGGTCAAAACTATCGGGTCTGCGGGTTATTTGTCTATGAATACCGCTGCATGGCAGCCCTTGTGGTAGGCGCCGGACGCGGGAATGATGCCCGATATGGTCGATCCCACGCATGGTCCAAAACTGCGGGTGCTGCTGTCCGAAGGCTCCAGCACGTCCGCGCGCGAGGCGATCACCGTGCTGGGGCTGGCGGGACATGTGGTGGAGGTCTGCGATCCGTCGCCGCATTGCCTTGGCAGGTTTTCGCGATTCGTCAGCAAATTTCATCGCTGTCCGGGCCTGCGGGACGATCCGGCCGGCTACCTGTCGTTCGTCGAGAAGCTGCTGGCGGAGCGGCCATTCGATGTGCTGCTTCCGATTCATGAACAGGGATTTGTGTTCGCGCGGGTAAGAGAGCGGCTCGAAACGCGCGTCGGCCTGGCGCTGCCCGATTTCGAAAGCTACCGCGCCGCCCACAGCAAGGCAGGCTTCAGCCGATTGCTCGATGAACTGGGGCTGCCGCAGCCGGCAACGCGAATCGTGACATCGCCAAGCGAATTGCGCGATGCGGCTCGCTTTCCGTGCGTCGTCAAGACCTCGATCGGCACGGCGAGCCGCGGCATCTGGTTTGTGCGCGACGACGAAGGACTAACACAGGCGCTGCAGGACCTCAGCGCGAACGATGCGTTCGCCGGCGAGGTGCTGGTGCAGTATCTGGTCGCGGGCGCGACCGAAAAAGCCCAGGCGATATTTTCGCGCGGCGAACTGCTCGGCTTTCATGCTTACAGGCAAATGGCCGCCGGCGCCGGTGGTGGCGAAGCGATCAAGCAAAGCGTGCGGCGGCCAGGGATGCGTGCCGATGTCGCGACAATCGGAAAACGGCTCGGCTGGCACGGCGCGTTGTCGGTCGACATCATCAAGCCGGAGGAGGGCACCCACCTCTTTATCGACTGCAACCCGCGTCTGGTCGAACCGATGAGCGCTTATCTGGCCGGGCTCGATCTGGTCGATGCGCTGCTACGGGTTTCGCGGGGAAAAATGCCAAAGCCTGCCCCAGACAGCCGTGAGGGTGTACGGACCCATCTCGCGATGCAGGTCCTGCTTGGCTGCGCGGCGCGCGGCGGGACGCGACGAGAGATTTTCCGCGAATGCGTTGGCGTCGCTGCCCGACGCGGACCCTATGCAGACAGTGTCGAGGAACTGACGCCGGTGCGCCGTGACTGGATCAGCGCCGTGCCGCTTGCGATGAGCGCGCTGGCCTTGCTGGCCAATCCAAAGCTGGCGGGCACGCTATCAAAAAAAGGCTGGGGTGCGCATCTGCTCGGGATCAAGAGCATCCGCCTGATCGAGAGCGAAAATTTCAATCAGGTCGACGCATGATTTCACAGTGGTTGATCGTCTTCGCCGTAGCGGTCACGTTTGGGCGTGGCCATATCGCCATCCTCCTCCTCGTCGTCCTCGACCGCTTTGGACGGCGATTTCTTGCCGCTGTCCTTGGTCGTCTTGCCCTTCTGGGGCTTCTTGCTGGTTCCACCCATATTATGTTCCCGAGTTGATGGCTTTTGACCTCAATCCGACCGCCATTGGCGGGCATATTAACCTTCAGATGCGCAATCTTCACTGCCTTTTTCCGCCGTTCGGTGTAAAGCGGGGCGAAGATCGCGAAGACATTCAGGCAACACGGAGTTGAGCATGAAAAAACCCAAGATCGAGGCGGAAGAGCAGCAGCCCCGCAAAATCATTCGCGCCGATAAAGCGCCGACCGACGGCTACTCGCTGGTCGTGGACGGTCACTTCAAGTCGCATCACGACACGGTCGAAGCCGCCGAAGAGGCGGGAATGGCGCTGAAGAACCAGTACCAGATGCTTCAGGTGCAGGTTTACGACGCCGCGACCAAAACACGATCGATGATCGAGTGGCCCGCGCCGGTCTAAAGATTCAAGTCCTGCGCCCGCCGCTCTGCTGGCTCGATAGCCAGTCGCCCAGGGCCGGCGCCTTTGCTCCCGATTTTTTCGAGGATTTGCCGCGCGGTTTCTTGACCGCCGCGGCCGGAGGGGCAGGTTCGGCCGCCTCCTTGGCGAGGCGCAGTGCTTTCAGCCTGGCCATGTTGTCCAGAACGGCTTTCGCGGTGGCATCGCGGTCTTTTTTGCCGGTTTTTGCGTCCTCGGCAGATTTTGCGGCCTTGTTGAAGCGCGCTTCGGCGCGGTCGCGATCGTCTTTTGTCATGTCAGGTCGATTTCTTTTTCTTGGCTTTGGTTTTGGCCTCGACCGGCTTGTTGCGGTCGGCGGCTTCCTTTGCCAGCCGGATCGCGCGCAGGTTTGCCGTCCGCTTTCGAATCGCGATATCCGCAGCCGCGATATCGGCCATCGCCTTGATGCCTTCGGCGTCCTGGGCGAGCTTTCTGTTGAGCCGGATCTCCTTCATCTCGGCAGCGGTTTTCGGTTCATCGTCCATAAAGCACCTCAAATTCGCCGGGCAGAATCGGGGCGCGGCTGGTCGTACGTCACTGATACCATGTTTCCGCAGGCAAAAGCGGCTCTTTGAGGGGTATCTGAGCGGAGGATGAGCCTCTGGCTCCGCACGTCAGTGCGTATGCTGGAGGACGGCTTCCTCCTCGTCGGCGGCAATAGCGGCATGGTCGAATGTCGCAAGCCAGGCGTGCAATATGGGCGAGGCATGTCCCGCGGCCTTCAATTGCCGAAGCGCGATCCGGATGCTGGTGCGGGCATGGCGATCGTGAGCGATTGCCAGGATCGAAGGAGGTTGTTCGGCTTCGACAGCGTCCACAACCCGGCGCTTGATTGCAACGTCATCCGGAACTCCGAAACTCTCGATGATCCGCTGAAACAATTGATGGCTTGCGGCACCGAACGACAGGGAGTCGCTGCCGTCGCGGACCGGATGCTGCGGATAAAGATGCGCGCATGGAATCCACCCCTGAGGGATCGGCTCGGTGGCGGCATGGGTGCGGCCGCTCTTTAAGAGTTTCGGCAGGACATGCGTGTGCGGCCCATCCGGGCTCTTGCCCGATGCGGGCGGAATCGGCTGATAGACCTCGATGCGGCCGATCCGGCTGATGAAAACGCGATGCGGATTTGCTTCGAGCAGCAGGCCCATCGCAGGATTCGCCGGATCGAACACGGAATGCCCGCAATGGGTGCGTAGCCGTGCCGCCATATTGCGATCGTCGATCCGCACGCACAAATCGGCCTGCAGTGCGCCGAGGCCGAGGTCGAACAGAACAGACCTGCGGTGTTCCGGCCGTAACGCTTCACGATCTGCGTCGAGTTCGGTCAGCACGGTGCGCCAATTCATCGCGCAACGGTCGGCCGGCAGGCAAAAGGCAACCCGTTGGCTCCAGCTTGTCCTGGTAATGCATTCGAATGCGAATGGCCGGCAGCTTTCGGAAAGCTCGATGGCAATGCCGCCACGCGCGGTGACGGCTGCGGCGCCGGTTGCCGATTGGGTCAGGGTGACGCTTTCGTCGCGGTCGCGCGAGAATTCGGCGATGCCGCCGAACGTGCCGAGGCTCCATTGGGTGTCGGCATCGGCGATTTGCTCGTGCAGCAGCTCGAGCGCCGCGCTGGGTGGTGGCATTGGATCGGCGTTCCCCGGCATTTCACCGAAGAATATCGTCTTGCGCGACCGGGGCAAGCCGGTCCCTCGCGGGACCGGCTTTCAGGTTCAGAACGTAGCACCCGCCTTGACCCAGAACGTCCTGCCCGGGAGCGGATAGGCGTTGAACCGGTCGGGCGTGAAGGCGCTGGCGATGGCGTAGTCGTAATACAGCGCATTAAACACGTTATTCACGCTGACCGACCAGAAGTACCTGTCGTATTCCCCGCTCAGCTTGAAATCCACCGTGGCATTGGCGGGAATCAGCGGCTGGGTGTTGGGCTGATCATTGTCCATGCGCCGGCTGCTCCAGTAGCGAACCGTCGCATCGACCACGAGGTATTTTTGCCAGGCGTTCCATGTGACGCCGCCCGTCGCCGTGTAGCGCGACACCAGCGGAACGTCGTTGCCGGTGAACGGACCCTCGCGGAATACCGCGCGGGTAAGGGCGAAACCGCCCCGGAACAGCAAGGCGTCATTTGCTCGATACGTCGCGCTGGTCTCGGAACCGTAGCGGCGGGTCGGATCCAGATTGTAGTTGAAGAAGCCCACCGGATTGAAAAGGATTTCGTTGGTGAGTTCCATGTCGTAAATGCTGGATTGCATCGAAAACGCGCCGGCCTTGATGCGGAAGCCACCTTCGATGTCGTTGGAGGTTTGCGTCTTCAGCGCAAAGTTGCCGGGGATGGCAAAGAAGGTGGCGGGGTCGAACGCAGGTCCCGATGAGACCCGCTCATCGACATTCGGCGTGCGAAACGCGTGGGCGGCGCGGCCGAACACGGCGAAGATATCGTTGAAGCGGTGCTCGATACCGATATGCAGAGCGTGCTGGGTTTCACCGGTGTCGAGCGGCATGGCCTGGGCGTCGCCGAAATAGTTCGGCGCGGCCGGGTTGAGTGTGTCTCTCGCGGTCAGACTGAAGTGCTGGATTCGCCCGCCGTAAGAGAAGTCGGTAGTCGGAAGGATGCCGAGAGTCTGCTGCCAATAGGCGGCGACGGTTTGCTGCGAGAGGTCGTACATGTAAATCGGCGGCGCGCCGTTAAACGCGCCTTTGTTCTGGTGGAAGGTCGCATCGTAGAAGTCGATGCCGGTCAGGATGTTCGAGGGCATGCCGAACACGACATTCTTGATACTGAGGCGCGGCGTCAGCGACCATGTCTGCAGTTTCGCATCGACGTAGGTGAAGTTGAACTCCGACAGCGGCACGCCACCCATGAAGGTGCCCTGCTGCTTCTTGTCCCGGACGCCACCGTCGACGATCAGTTCGGCGCCATACCCCAGCGACTTGATGAATCCGGCAGTGGCGTTTGCGCCCTGTTTTTCGGCATGATCGAACGGCGTGGCCGCGCCCTTGCGGTCGGTCACCAGTTGATTGACGCCGATGGACGGGTCGACCAGCCTGGCGCCGGGGAGTCCAAGGCGCAGATCGTCGCCGGACAAGGTCATGTAAGCCGTGAGGTCTGGCGTGGTGTAGCGAATATCGCCGACGGCATTATGCTGCGCGAGCTTGTTGTTGACCCGGTATCCATCGGAATTGATCTGGTTGCCGTAGAACGAGGTTGACCACGGTCCCGCATTGGCGGAAGCCGATGCGGCAACCTGGCGCTGGCCGAAGGAGCCTCCGCCGACCTCGACGCGCGCTGCCAGCGGCGGCCCGGTCACTCCGGTCTTGGTGACGATGTTGATGACGCCGCCCATGGCATTGTCGCCATAGAGCACGGCGCCGCTGTTGCCTTTGGTGATTTCGACGCGCTGGATCGAGTCGCGCGGAATCGTGGAGAGGTCCACGCCCTGCATATCGATGTCGTTTACCCTGCGGCCATTGATGAGGATCAGGGTATTGGAGACCGCGGTCGCGCCGAAGCCTCGCAGATCGACCGTGGTGCCCGCGCCGTTCACGGCACCGAACAGCGACGTTAGCTGCACTCCCGGCACTTGCGCGATGATCTCCTGCACAGTTTGAGCCGGCGAATGCGCGATCTCTTCCGCGGTGATGACCGTCGTGGAAGCCCCGGCCAGGATGTTCGGGACCGCCGTCGTGGCAACAGACGCGGGCCCGCCCGATGGCTGCGCGACAGGTGTCGTTTGCTGCGTTTGGGTGCGGGTAATGCGACCAAGACGCGAGGCCCATTCAGGTGAAGGCTCCACGCGGTTTCGGTCTACCGGCTTCGGCGGATTGACTTCGATCGCGGGCAACTGATCCGGCGACGCGGATTGCTGCGCGTGAGCGGCAGAAACACTCAAGGAAACGATCGGGATAAGAAAACTCGAAGCAAGCAGACAGGTGCGTCGCCGCTTTGCGGCTGGGATGATGGAAGACATGGTTCGACCTCGGTATGACGTCAGTGGCACGTCACAGCGAACCAAGTCTCACCGATGTGCTTTTCAGCACCCCTGTGAAGCTAATGTCTGTACTCCCCGACCGACATCTTCGCGTGTGACCACGGCTGACGGCAGGTCTCCTGGCTCGCGGGTCGTTACCCTTCGTCGCCTTCCCAGGACCGAGATTCCCAGTGGCACATGACGAAAGATTCACCGCTTACAGTTGCGGGGGCAGCCGCGGCATTGGGGAAGTTTCCCCGCACCGCATTCCCTTTTGATCCCCAAAGAAGGGAACCGTCCCGCTTAGTAAGGACCATGTCCCGCTTTCGAGTCAATCAGGCCGCTTTTGTGCCAGCGCTTTGTCCGGGACTGTGCCAGAAAAGCAACGCCTCGGAGTTCTTACATCGATACGTCATGGCCGGGCGCCCGTCCCCGACTTGATCGGGGATGACCGCCATCCATCTTTCTTCGAAAGACTCTTGCGAAGGTGGATGGATACGCGGATCAAGCCCGCGTATGACGCCATCTGAGCGGCAAGGATGGGCCTGCACCGGAATGAGCGCTGAAAGCCTCAGGCTTACGAGTGATCTGGCGGCGCGGCGACGGTTGAGCGTGACGGCCGCGCTTGTCGTTCTCGTCGTGCTGCTCGCATTGATCTCGCTCGGGATCGGTCCGGTGCGGCTGTCGCCGCTCGCCGTGATCGACGCGTTGTTCGGTGGCGGCAGTGACGTGCACCAGGTCATCGTGCGTGAAATCCGCCTGCCACGCACCGTTCTCGGGCTTGCGATCGGCGCCATCCTCGGGCTGTCCGGCGCGGCGCTGCAGGGATTGTTGCGCAATCCGCTGGCCTCGCCCTCGCTGTTCGGCGCGCCGCAATCCGCCGCCTTCGGCGCGGTGCTGGTGATCTCGCTCGGGCTCGCCGATGTGCGATCCTGGGCGTTGCCGGTCGCGGCGATCGCGATGGCGTTCGCCTCGGTGTTTGTGCTGCTGAGCATCGCGGGCCGCAACGCCGGACTGCTGATCCTCATTCTGGCGGGGCTCGCGATCTCGAGCCTTGCGGGCGCCATGACGGCGCTGGTGATGAATTTGTCGAGCAATCCTTTCGTAGTGCTGGAAATCGCATTCTGGCTGCTCGGCTCGCTGGAGGACCGCAGTTTTCGGCATGTCATGCTGGCGCTGCCGTTCGTCGCGGCGGGAGCGATTATCCTGATGAGCCAGCGCAATGATTTCCGCGCGCTGACGCTCGGCGAAGAAACGGCGCAAAGCCTCGGCGTCGATGTCGGCCGGCTGCGGCTCGCGGTCATCGTCGGCGTGGCGCTCGGTGTTGGCGGCGCGGTCGCCGTCACGGGCACCATCGGTTTCATCGGCCTGGTCGCGCCGCATTTGATGCGGCCTCTGATCGGGCATGATCCGGCGCGGCTGCTGGTTCCGAGTGCGCTCACAGGCTCGGCGCTGTTGCTTGCCGCCGACATCGCCGTACGCATCATTCCGTCGAGCAGCGATATCAAGGTCGGCGTATTGACTTCGATCATCGGCGTGCCGTTCTTTCTCTATCTGATCATGCGCGAGCGCCGCGCGCTCAGCGGAGGCGTCGCATGACCGGGAACGCGCTTCTCACCGCGCAAGGCGTCGGCGTGACGCTTGGCGGCCGTGCCGTGCTGCGTGACGTTTCGCTGTCACTGTCGTCAGGACATCTGGTGGCGCTGATAGGTCCGAACGGCGCCGGCAAGACCACACTGCTGCGCGCGCTGGCGGGGCTGCTGCCGTCACAAGGCCAGGTTCATGTTGGTGGCGATGCGCTGTCGTCGCTGCCATTGCGCGAGCGTGCGCGGCGTTTCGCCTATCTGCCGCAGGGTCATGTGGTGCATTGGCCGCTGCCGGCGCGCGATATCGTGGCGCTCGGTCGCATTCCGCACGGCGCCACCGATCCGGCGCGTTTATCGCCGAAAGACGCCGAGGCGGTGACGCGGGCCATGCATGCGACCGACGTAGTGGAATTCAGCGAACGCCGTGTGACTGAATTGTCCGGCGGCGAGCGCAGCCGCGTCGCGCTGGCCCGGGTATTAGCGGTCGAAGCGCCGGTGATGCTGGCCGACGAGCCGACCGCGTCGCTCGATCCGCGCTACCAGATCGATGTCATGACAAACCTGCGCAAGGCCGCCGACGGTGGCATGCTGGTGATCGTGGTGACGCACGATCTCGGGCTCGCGGCGCGGTTCGCGGACACGGTTCTGGTGCTGTCGGAAGGCCGGCTGGTTTCAACGGGCGCTCCTGCCGAAGCTCTGTCGGAAAAAGTCATGGGCGATGTGTTCCGGATCAACGTCTATCGCGCGGAACATCAGCGCGAAGCGGTGATCGTGCCGTGGGCGGGGATATGATAAGGCGATTCGGTTTCTTGTCTGCAGCCATGGTCTTCGCCGTTGTTGCGATGATAGGGAACGGTGCGGTGGCCGCAGAGTTGCCGCGCATTGCATCCATGAATGTATGCACCGACCAGTTGCTGCTGACCCTGGCGGACCCCGGACAAATCCTCGGCCTTAGCCGTTATTCGCGCGACCGGCTCCAGTCTTGGGCGGCCGATGATGCGCGCCGATATCGCATCCTGTCCGGCGGCGCCGAAGACATCCTTGTGCTCAGGCCGGATGTCGTGGTCGCGAGCCTGTTCGACAAACGCGCAACGCGCGAGCTTCTGAAGGAGAAAGGTCTTCATCTCGCCGAGTTCGGCGTGCCGCGCTCGCTCGATGAGGTCAAGGACCAGATTCGCGAGATGGGCGCGATCGTGCAGCATCCGGACCGCGCGGCGGCGGAAATCGCCCGGCTCGATACCGCGATTGGGCGCGCGCGCCAGGCCGTCGCGCACAAGCGCTATCGGGTTTTGCCGCTGTCGCGGCGCGGCTGGGTATCCGGCAGCGAGAGCCTGCTCAGTTCGTTGCTGACCGAGACCGGCCTGTTCAACGCGGCAGGCGAACTCGGCGTTGCCTTCGGCGGATTTGCCTCGCTGGAGGCGATCGTGAATCTAAAACCCGATTTCATCCTGGTGTCGAACGCCAGTGACCATGCCGAGGATGATGGCCGCGCCTTCCTGCTGCATCCTGCGCTGGAGCGATTTTACCCACCGTCGAAGCGTATCGTCGTTCCGGACCGGCTGACGGTGTGCGGCGGTGTCATGCTGGCGGATGCGCTGGACGTGTTGATCGCGGAGTTTGCGCGGGTCGAACGCTAACCGGTTAGCACCGGCCCGCCGGCTTTCTTCCACGCGTCGATGCCGCCTTCGATATGCGCGGTGTTCGCAAGGCCTGCGTCTTTGGCGGCTTTCACCGCCATGGCCGAGCGCTCTCCGAACGCACAGAAGAACACGATACGGCGCCCGGTCGCCGCGGCGACTTCGCGCAGCATGCCGCCCGGCCGCAGGCTTTCTTCGATGGCAGGATACGGCGCGTGCAGCGCGCCGGACAGCATGCCGTGCTTGGCGCGCTCGCCGCTCTCGCGCAGATCGACCAGCAGAATGTCCGGCCGCCCGAGGCTTTGGATGGCATCATCGGCGCTGAGCGCCAACCCCTGTTTCGCCAGGTCTTCCTGGTGCAGGCCGACATGCATGTTGGCGGGTAGCACGACATCCATCAGTTTTGGATTCGGCAGCTTCAGATTGTTCATCAGCTCGACATACTCATCCACCGAGCGTACTTGCAGCCGCGGATTGAAGCGCTTTTCCTCGCCGATGGTGGAGACGGTGTCGCCCTTGTAGTCGTGCGCCGGGAAAACCATCGTCTCGTCCGGCAGCTTCAGCAGCCGGCCAAAAATGGAATCGTATTGCGACCGCGCGCTGCCGTTCTGGAAATCGGTGCGGCCGGTGCCGCGGATCAGCAGCGTGTCGCCGGTAAATACGCGGTCGGCCATCAGGTAGCTGTAGGAATCGTCAGTATGGCCGGGCGTGTACATCACGTCGAGGCTGAGGCCCTCGATCATCACCTTGTCGCCGTCGCCGACCCGCATCGCGACCACGTCGGCCTTGCTCTGCTCGCCCATGATGGTGACGCAGTGGGTGCGGTCGCGCAGTTCGCCGAGACCTGTGATGTGATCGGCGTGCAGATGGGTGTCGATCGCCTTCACCAGCTTCAAATCAAGCTCGCGCAGCAACTGGCAATAGCGATCGACCTTCTCCAGCACCGGGTCGAGAATCAGCGCCTCGCCGCCGGCGCGGCTGGCCAGCAGATAGCTGTAGGTCCCCGATGCGCTGTCGAACAGTTGGCGAAAGATCATGGAGTTCGTGGTTTCCTAAAAATCGATCTTGTCCCTGACCGCGTCGAGTCCCGCCTTGGCGCATTCCTCGTCCTTGTCGCCGCCGGGCGCGCCGGATACGCCGATGCCGCCGAGCAGCGTGCCGCCGGTTTCGATCACCAGACCGCCGGCGAGCATCGCGATGCGCGGCATGCGCGCCAGACCGGCGTCCATCTGGCCGTCGCGAACCATTTTTGCCAGCTCGGCGGTACTGCGGCGGAAGCTCAGCGCGGTATACGCTTTGCTGGTCGCGATGTCGGCGGCAGGCAGGCCGGCATAGCGGTCGCGCAGCAGCACCTGCGGCTGGCCGAAGCGGTCGACCACGGAAACTGCAACCTGAAAGCCGTTGTCGCGGCATTTCTTCAGCGCGGCTTGTGCGGCTTCAAGTGCGACTTCCGGCGACAGTGATTTGTAAGTAACGAGCGCGTCGTCGCCTGCGCTCGCAGACGTTGAGAAGAGAGCGATCAACAAAACGATGAACCGTCCCCGCGGAGGCGGGGACCCATAAACCCTGGCATTCGTTTTTGGCTTTGACTTCGCCACCATCAACAAATCGAGACTCCTCGGAGTATGGGTCCCCGCTTTCGGGGACGACAGTGCGGGCGTCACGGCCGAATGTAGCTCCAGCCCTGTTCCTGCAACTCCATGAGCCGGACGACACCAGACGGGACGAGGGTGGCGTCGGCTATGATCGAAACGGCCTTGCCCTCGGCCTTCTCCATGTTCTGCTTGGTGTTGTTACACGCCGAAAACTGAATCTTGCCGGGAAACGCCAGTTCCTTGAGACGCTTGATGCGATCCTTTACCGGCGAGGTATCGTCGCGCAGCATGTGCAGGCCCGGACCAAAGGTGACGAGGTCGACGTCCACGCCCTCATTCCTGGCGCGATAGTATTCGATGATGTTGGTGGCGTTGTTGAGCGCGAGATTCATCACCTGTGGATCGTTCTGATCGACCTGGATGGAAACGCGATGCGATTTTGCATCGGCCGCGAGGCTGCCCGAGACCAGCGGTATGGATAATAACGCAGCAATCGCCAGGCGAATGATGATACGCATATCGAATCTCCTCAAGGACGAACTAGAGTAAAGCCGTTTTCAGTCAGCGCCAGGATTTGTGCGACGCCGACCTGCACCGGGATGGCGAGCGGAATGATCGCCGGGCGCTTGCCGGTTTCGCGTTCGATGCTGTCGACGGTGTTCAGGCAAACGTCGAACTTGACGCCCTGCGCGATCAGACTTTCGATCCGCTGCCGGTTGGCATTCTCAGGACGCAGCAGGTCGATGCCGGGGCCGAACGTCACCACCTCGATGGCGATCTTGTCGGGATCGTAAGCCTTCAGCAGGTTGTTGGCGATGCTGATGATGAGGCCTTCCTTTTTCGGATCATTGTCCGAAAGCTGCAAGGCGAGGCGGTGTTCGGCGAATGGTTTGTCCGGCAGCGGCGCCGGCTGGGTATGCACGGCAGTCGGCGTTGTCGCCAACATCAGCGCCGCAATCGCCGCGCCGGCGCTGACTTTCCCCCATGGTTGGGCCGCGAACTTTCTCATCCCTGCACCGCGATGCCCGGGTTATCGGCGACGCCCTTGAGGATAACGCCGCCACCGCGCTGAGCCGGCATTTTTCCCGCGCGCAAATGTTTCACGAACACATCCCACACCGGCGCGCCCTTCTGCTCGTTGACCGAAGCCCAACCGGCCACCTTATAGCTTTTGGCGGCTTCGATGGGGCGCCCATTGTCCAGCGTCAAATCGGAAATACGCTGCCCGACAGCTTCCGCCGGCGCGCACGTATACGCCATGCCGCCGACGCGGACCATGTCGCCGCCCTGCTGATAATAGGGATCGGGATTGAACAGATTGTCGCAGACGTCTTCGAGGATGTCCTTGATCTGGCCGCCGGTCATGTTCTGCACGTAGGTTTCCGGATAGCTGACCGCGGTTTCAGACAGCACGTCGTCCATCGTCACCGGCTGGCCCGGCAGCACGCTTAAGCCCCAGCGAAAACCCGGCGACAGCGCGATCTCGGCGTCTAACTCACTGCGCAACGCATCGCAGATCAACTGGTCCATGGTGCCGTTGAAATTGCCGCGGCGGTAAAGAAGCCGGTCTGCGGTTGCGATTTTCCCGGCATAGCTTGCGGCATACGGTGCGCGGATGCGTTCGATCAGCGCCTGCATGGCCGCATCCGGCTTCAGCAATTCCGAAAATACCGGCAGCAGCCGGTAGCGCGCGTCGGCGACCTTGCCCTTGGCCAGATCGAGATCGAGCACGCCCAGGAATTTTCCATTGGAGCCGGCGTTGGTCACCAGGGTGGCGCCGCCGGCATTGGTCACCGCAATCGGCTGCGGCACGGCGTCGTGGGTATGGCCGCCGAGGATGACATCGATGCCGCTGACGCGGCTGGCGAGCTTGAGGTCGACGTCCATGCCGTTGTGCGACAGCAGCAGCACCGCGTCGACCTTGTCGTTGCCGCGCAGTGAGTTGACCAGCTTCTGCAATTCGTCGTCGCGGATGCCAAACGTCCAGTCCGGCGTGAAGCGTTTGGGATGCGCGATCGGCACGTAAGGAAACGCCTGTCCGATCACGGCGACGCGGTATCCACCGATCTCCTTGATGGTGGCAGGCTTGAACACGCGGCCCGACGCGGCATCGTATGCCTTCGCGTCGTTGAAGGCGGCTTCCTCGGTAAGGAAGACGTTTTGCGCGAGAAACTCGCCCTTGAAGCGCTCGAGGTTGGCGCGCAGCGCCTTTTCGCCGTAGGTGAATTCCCAATGGCCGGTCATCGCCTCGATGCCGAGCAGATTCGCTGCCTCGACCATGTCGGCGCCCTGCATGGTGTTGGCGAGGCCGCTGCCTTGCCACAGGTCACCGCCGTCGAGCAGCATTGCGTTGCCGGCCCCCACATCATTGCGCAGGCGATCGATCAGCGTCTTGAGATGCGCGAAGCCGCCGAGCCTACCGAAGCGCGCGGCGGATTTCTCAAAATCGAGGCAGGTGAAGGCATAGGCATTGGCGCTGTCGGGTTTTATTCCGAAGCGATCGAGAAAGGCACGGCCGACCAGATGTGGCGGGCGGCCCCGCATTGCGCCGATGCCGAGATTGACACTGGGCTCGCGGAAATACACCGGCAGCAGCTGCGCATGGGTGTCGGTCATATGCAGGATGCGCGCTTTGCCGAAGCGTTCGAGATCGTAGACGCCGGGGCCGTCGGCGGCGCGGCCGATGCGCGGCAGGCCGCCAGAGATTGCGGCGGCACTCGCCAATTTTATGAAATCGCGGCGGCGGACCGTCATGTCGTATCCCCGCCCATCGGGCTCAGCGAATTTCCATATCTTTCCAGAGCGTTTTCTCGCTGGTGGCCTGGAAGATCGACGCCTTGGCCAGTGCTTCGGCCTCCTTCGAGGCCGCTACCGCCTGGTCGAAGTTACCTTCAGCAGCCGCTTTCTTTGCCGCGGCCAGCGTTGCTGTGGTTGTGGTCCATTGATTGCGCAGCGCCCCCGCCTCCTTGTTGGCGGCTTCGGCTGCGGCATAGGCGGCGGTGTAATCGGCCTCGCTGGCGGCCTGCAGGCAAGTCGCGCTGGCACTCAACAAGACCAGCGACAGGGCAAGGACGGATATCCGCATGTCGATCCTCCTCACGGCCGCGCGCCCGGACCGGAGATCGGCAGTCCGTTGCTGACATAGGACAGGAAATATTCCACGTCGCGATACTCGTCGTCCTGCGGATTGAACGGCACGCCGCGAATCTGGCTGTTGCAAGTGGTGAAGCGGCGGCTGGTGGTGCCCATGCCGCTCCATTCCGAGCGGTAGATCGGCATCGCGTTCAGGATTCCCAGCGCGGGCGCAAGCACTTCGGCGCGAATCCGTTCGCCGGGACTCTGCACATGGCAGGTCGCGCAGGAGAAATTGAGCTGGCCGCGCCTTGTGTAGAAGTACTCCTTGCCCTTCTGATAGGCCTCGAGCGCGCGGGGATCGTCGGGAATCTTGATATCGAACGGCTTTCCGCGCGACGTGAACGCCATGTAGGCGGTCAGCGCCGCCATTTCGTCCCGCACATAGGAGAACGGCGGCTCGCCATTGGCCTCGCGGCACTGGTTCAGCGCCAGTTCGAGCGTGATGACCTTGCCTTGCTTGGTGTCGAAATAAGGATAGTCCTGGCGGACGCCGATGCCCTTGTTCGGAAAACAGTCGGCGTAGCTCTTGCCGTTTTTGAACGGCTTTGAAAACATCTCCTTGCCCATCTCGACCGAGAACTCATAGGGCGGGAATTGTTCTTTCTCCTGCCACTGCCGGTACAGACCCTCGTCCATGGAGTAGGGCCCGTTGACGAAATCCTCCAGTTTCACCTTCGGAAATTTGTCGGTGAAGAATTTCCTGAACGCGGCGGCGTCGGCCGGCGGGTTAGGTGTGTCGGCGGCATTGGTAGAGGCTGCGCCGAATATCAGTGCAGCCAAGGCAAAACCGGTTGAAGCAAAGCAAATCGCCGACCGCATGTTGATTTTCCGCCTGCCGCGACCGGCCATTACTGGATCTTTGCCGTGACGGTATCGGTGGCGCCCTTGTTGTCGACCCAGCTGATTTTCAGGTCGTCACCCTTCTTGCCGCCCTTGAAGCTGAACTTGACATAAGGGTCTTTGGAGACCGCTCCGCCCCAGTCCGCCGCGAACACCCGCTTGCCGTCGTGTTCGAAGGCCAGTTCCTGGATGAAATGCGGCGGAATCAGTTCGCCCTTGGCGTCCTTGACGAAGCCGGAATCCATCGGGTGCTGAATCAGCGCCTGCACTTCGGTGTTCTCGCCGCTGGATGTCGCGCGGGCGCGGATGGTCGATGCCATGAGAAATCTCCCTTAAATTAGTTCAGCCGCCGCAGCCGCCGACGGTGACTTTGACTTCCTTGGTCGCGCTGTAGAGCTTGCCGCCGGCTTCCACCACCGCGATCACATTGCTGGTCCTCGCCATCTTCAGCCGGTTGGCGACACTCGGCAGGGTGCCTGCCGGGATCTTGTAGGAGGCCGCCAGCGCGTTGGGGTTTTCCACGACCAGGATCGAGATCGAGGTGACGTCGGCGAGCGTCGAACTCACCGAGATCGGCACCACCGCACCATTCTCGGCAATTTCCGGCGCGTCGAGTTTTACCTTGTCGGAGGCTTCTGCGGTCTTGCCATACAGCGACTTGATCGCGTCGTCGCTGTTCTTCTGCTTGAACGCATCTTCAGGATATTTGTTGTTGGCCGCGGCGAAGGCGGGCATCAGCCCGAATTTTGCGACACCAAGGCCGACGAGCGCGACCATCGCCACGCCTTTGAGTATCAGCCGCCGGGTCGGATCGAAGCCGGTCTGTTCTTTCACGCTCATGCCAGTCTCCCTGGAGCGACGCTCACAGCGTCTGCAGAAAATCCACTACCGCGCTGATCTCCTTGTCGGTCAGAATGCGATTCCGGCCGAATGGAGGCATCACGGTCAACGGGTTGCGTTTGGTTTCATCGAATACGATCGCGACCAGTTCGTCGCGGTTGGGATATTTGGATTTGATGTCGATCAGCTCGGGGCCGAGGGTGCCCGGAAGGTTGCCGCCTTTGATCACGTGGCAGGTGAGGCAATTGCCCTTGCCGCGATCGAAAGCGAGTTTTTGGCCCTCGGCTGCGGCCGATTGCGCGCGGGCCGGGCTTGAACACGCGAGCGCACCTGACAGCAGCGCCAGCATCAGGACAGGCTTGGTCAAATGGGTGATCGTCAAAGGCGCTTTTCCCAAAGTTTCTATTTCGGCTGCATCGTATCGAGCGGCCCGGTCGTGCGCGGCGTCAGGTTCCTGCCTTCCGCCGTGGACGTGATCTTCACGTCTTTGGGGTCGGCGCAGGCGCTCATGCACGGCTTGGCCATCGTATCGGGTCTTGGGTCGATCCAGATGAAACTGTCGCGATTGGGCATTTTGACTTTCGGCAGGCTGTCCCGGTCGGCGACGAAATCAGTGGAGAAGATGTCGTTCAGGTGCAGAATATAGGCGGTCAAAGCATAAACGTCATCGGCTGACAATGTGTGCGGCGCCTGCATCGGCATGGCGCGGTTAATGTAGTCCCACAATGTCGGCGCGAACGGCCAGTAGCTGCCTACGGTTAACTCCGGCCGGTCGTGTTTCAGCGTCCCGATGCCCCCAACCAGCTTGGGGAAGCGGCCTTCGCCTTCGCCAAAAGTTCCGTGGCAGATGGCGCATTGGTCGGCATAAACCTCGGCGCCCCAGTTAACCGTGCCTTTGCCTGGGGGTAAGCCGGCACCATCGTCGCCGCGCACGTCGATATCCCAACCGGCAATCTCGGCCGGGGAGGCGGGTTTGCCGTATCCGTAATGGCCGGCTTCTGCGGCGACGGCATGGGAATTGGCGAGCAATCCCACGGCAATCGTCATTGCGAGCGAAGCGAAGCAATCCAGAAGCCGCGAAGAAGGACTGGATTGCTTCGTCGCTTCGCTCCTCGCAATGACGGTTCGGCGCTTACGAGATCTGAACATCGAACACGCTGCCGTCCGGCTTGACCTGCCAGGTCTGGATCGAGTTGTTGTGATAGACCGAATTCAACCCACGCTGCTTTCGCAACTGCGTAATGGTCGGCTGCACATAACCGGTTTCATCGACGACGCGGGATTCCAGCAGCGCCGGCTGGCCGTCCCAGTGCCACGGCAGCGTGAACCGCGTCAGCGCCTTCGACAGCACCGGGTCGTGCAATTGCGCGCGCTGCCAGTTGACCCCGCCGTCGGCGGAGACATCGACGTGGCGGACCTTGCCGTTGCCGCTCCACGCCAGCCCGCGAATCTCGTAGAGGCCGGGGCCGCTCAGCGGCTTTTCGGGGCAGGGGAAGGTGATGACCGACTTGGCATCGATCAGCCAGGTGAAGCCGCGCGAAGTGCCGTCCGGCATCAGGTCGGTGTATTTCGAGGTTTCCTCGCGGGAATACCACGGTCTGTCGCCGAGCTTGATGCGGCGCAGCCACTTGATGCTGACATTGCCTTCCCATCCCGGCACCACCAGCCGCAACGGATAGCCCTGTTCCGGCCGCAGCGCCTCGCCATTCTGCGCATAGACCACGAGGCAATCGTCGAGACATTTGTCGAGCGGCAGGCTGCGGTTCATGTGCGCGCCATCGGCTCCCTCGACCATCGCCCACCGCGCCTCCTTCTTGAGGCCGACTTCTTCCAGCAAGGTGGAGAGTTTTACCCCGGTCCATTCCGCGCAACTGATCATGCCGTGATTGAATTGCAGCGAATTCAACTGCGCCGCGCGCCATTCCATGCCGCCATTGGCGGGACATTCGATGAAATGGATGCGCGAGACGGACGGAAAGCGCACGATGTCCTTCATCGTGAGGATCAGCGGTCGCTCGACCAGGCCATGGATCATCAGCCGGTGCTGATCCGGGTCGACGTCCGTCCGGCCGGCATGATGGCGCTCGAAGAACAGCCCATTCGGCGTGATGATGCCGTGCAGATCCTGCAGAGGCGAGAAGCTGACCGAGGACTCGGTGCCGGCGGTGAGCCAAGGCACGTTGCGCCGGATGACGCCGGCCTCGGTATCCGCGGGCCTGCCATAGGGACGATCAACCACGCCGGGGCCGATCGATTGCGACCACGGCGCGTCGGCAGGGGGAGAGGCGATCGGAGTTTCGGCGTGGCCGGGCCTTGCGCCGAGCGCGAGGCCGCCGGTCAGCGCCGCGCCCAGCCCAAGGAAAGAGCGCCGGCCCAGCGGCGGATTGGGCTGAACCGCGAGCCTGGATAGCACGGGCATGCTGCGCCAGAAGCCGGGCCGCACGTTTCCTCGCTTCGCGGCGCGCGGCCGCATTGGTTGGTCGGTGCTTCACAAATATCGTCATTGCCTAATTTAGTCAATGCTAAACAATAAGAACCGTTGTATCGTGCAATGCGAGCCTGGGCATCGTCAGGGTTGAAGCCATGAGAGCGACTGCAACTGCAAGAAATATTCCGGCCGCGCAGATGGGCGCTGCCGACGCGTCCGCGCTGAAGAAATTGGCGAAGCAGGCCGGCGAGGCGGCGCAGCTTCTGAAATTGCTCGGCAATGAAAAGCGGCTGCTGATTCTATGTTTTCTGGCGGTGCGCGGCGAAATGACCGTGGGAGAACTCGTCGGAGTCGTGAAACTCAGTCAGTCGGCGCTATCGCAGCATCTGGCAAGATTACGCGCCGACGGGCTCGTGATATTTCGCAGAACGTCGCAGACGTTGCACTATCGCGTTGCCGACAGGCGCGCGCTGCGTGTGCTGCAGGTGCTCAAGGAGATTTATTGCGGAGACGTGAAGTGAGGCGTTTCGCCGTCGCGACGGTGGCGTTTGCAGCGTGTCTCGCGACGGCGGTTCATGCCCAGACCGCGCCGTATCCACCGATCGAGATTCCCCTGAAGATCGATCAGGTTCCGGGCAAGCCGATTTATTACAGCACCGGCAATCCCGGCGTTCCCGGCAAGGACAATGAAGGCAATACCTCCAATGCAGGCTTCGTCGTCACCTCGGACGGTGTCGTGGTGTACGACGCGCTGGGAACGCCGAGTCATGGATGGGCGCTGCTGCAGCATATCCGCAAGGTCACCGACAAGAAAATCCGTTACGTGATTACGAGCCATTATCATGCCGATCACATCTACGGCTTGCAGGCGTTTAAAGATCACACCGACGCCGTGATCGTCGCGCAGGAACGCGCCGGCGAATACAAGGACAATGAGGAGACCGCCGACGAAAAGGCCAACCAACGCTTGGATCAACGCCGCGGTGTGCTGTTTCCATGGGTCGACCAAAATACCCGCGTGGTGCCGCCGGACATCACCTTCAGGGACCGCATGACCATCGCGCTCGGCGACCGGCGGCTGACGCTGCTGTATGCCGGGCCGGCGCATTCCTCCAGCGACATGATGATGCTGGTCGAGCCCGACGGTGTGCTGTTCGCCGGCGACATTGTGCAGAACAGCCGCATCCCCCATATGAACAGCGATGACGTCTCGACCACGCAATGGCTGGCGGCGCTAGGCGAGGTGGAAAAGCTCGACCCGAAATTCATCATTCCCGGCCATGGCAAGGCATCAACGCAAGCCAGGCAGGCGATCGTTTTCACTCGCGATTACATTCAAACTGTGCGGAGCGCGATGATGAAGGCGGTGCAAGACTGGACCGATTTCGACGCGGCCTATCAGCAGATTGACTGGCCGAAATACCGCGATATGCCGGCCTTCGCCGCCAACAACCGCGGCAACGCCTACCGGATCTATCTGGAGCTGGAGCAATCGCAGTTTAAGGCTGACAAGCCTTGATTCCGAAACATCCGTCATTCCGGGGCGAGGCGAAGCCTCGAACCCGCAATTCAGAAATCGCATCTGGATTCCGGTTTCGCCCGTTCCACTCGCGTCGCGGAATGACACAATATAGAGGTGCGTACCGTGGCTGAATACGTTGTGGAATTCGGCAAGGATGGCCGGCCGATCGAGCCGGATGGCCGTCTCGATGCGCCCGCGTTTCACCGCAATCACCAGCCGATCTGGGCGGTGCTGGAAAAATTCCTCGATGGCAAATCCGGCGACGTACTCGAAGCCGGCAGCGGCACAGGACAACATGTCATTGATTTCGCCCGCCGAAGCCCTGAAATCACGTGGTGGCCGAGCGATCTTAACGACGCGCACCTAAAGAGCATCGATGCGTGGCGGGAGCATGCGCGGCTTGCCAATGTCCGGGCGCCGCTACGGATCGATTTGTCCGATCCGGCGTGGTGCCCCGAGATGCACGACGGTAGCGGGCCGGGCCGATTGCTGGCGGTGTTCTGCGCCAATGTGATTCACATCGCGCCGTGGCGCATCGCCGAAGGCCTGGTTGCCGGTGCTGCCCGCTTTCTGCTGCCGGATGGCCGGCTGTTTCTTTACGGTCCCTTCAAACGCGACGGCAAGCACACGGCGCTCAGCAATGCGGTGTTCGATACCAGCCTGCGCGACAACAATGCCGAATGGGGCGTGCGGGACGCGGCCGATGTAAGGGCGCTTGCCGAACGTGTCGGCTTGAGCCTCAATGAAATCGTCGAGCTGCCGGCCAACAATCTCATTCTGGTGTTCGACCGATTGAGACGAGGCTGAACGGCGGTGCATGGCGCACGCCCGTTTGCGTCGGTTGATTGCATCGCCGCCTGCCTTCATAGTGCGGTAAATCAACAAGGCGCAGCGCAGCAGCGGCCTTTTGGGTGGAAGGGCCGATGATCGACGTGAGCGTGACCGACGAGATCGCCGACGACGCCCGCGCGCGCTCCAACGTGGTGCGGCTCGCGGCGGCGCAGGCGCTGTCCGGCGCCAATTCGGCGGTCATCTTCGCGACCGGCTCGATCGTCGGCGCGACGCTGGCGCCCGATATCTCGCTCGCGACCGTGCCGCTCTCGATGTTCGTGGTCGGGCTCGCCACGGGCACGCTGCCCACCGGCGCGATTTCGCGCAGATGGGGCCGGCGCGTCGCCTTCATCATCGGCACCGGTTGCGGCGTGCTCACCGGTTTGCTCGCGGCTTTCGCCATTTTGCGCGGCTCATTTGCGCTGTTTTGCTGCGCGACGTTCCTCGGCGGCCTCTACGGCGCGGTGTCGCAATCCTATCGCTTCGCCGCCGCCGACGGCGCCAGTGCTGCGTATCGCCCCAAGGCGGTGTCGTGGGTGATGGCAGGCGGCGTGTTCGCCGGCGTGCTCGGGCCGCAACTGGTGCAGTGGACGATGGACATCTGGCCGCCCTATTTGTTCGCCGCCAGTTTCGCGGCGCAGGCGGTGGTTGCCCTAGTCGCAATGGCGGTGCTGACGGGTGTCGACGCGCCAAAACCTGCACCGGCCGATCTGCACGGGGGCCGGCCGCTGCTCCAGATCGCGCGGCAACCGCGTTTCATCGCGGCGGCGCTTTGCGGCGTGATCTCCTATCCGATGATGAACCTCGTCATGACGTCGGCGCCGCTGGCGATGAAAATGTGCGGCTTGAGCGTCAGCGACTCAAATTTCGGCATTCAGTGGCATATCGTGGCGATGTACGGACCGAGCTTTTTCACGGGCTCGCTGATCGCGCGTTTCGGTGCGCCGAAGATTGTCGCATTGGGGCTTGTCCTCGAAGCCGCCGCGGCCGGCATCGGGCTTTCCGGCATCACCGCGATGCATTTCTGGGCCACGCTGATCGTGCTCGGCGTGGGGTGGAATTTCAGTTTCGTCGGCGCCTCGGCGCTGGTGCTGGAGACGCATCGGCCGCAGGAGCGCAACAAGGTTCAGGCTTTCAACGATTTCCTGGTGTTCGGCACGATGGCGCTGGGCTCGTTTGCGTCCGGGCAATTGCTGGCGAATTACGGCTGGTCGGCGGTCAATATCGTGGTGTTCCCACCGGTATTATTGGGGCTCGCGGTGCTGACATTCGCGTCGTTCGCGAAGCGGCGGCGCAGGTTGCAGGCGATCAATGAATATCCCGAACCCAGCATCTGAGGAGGTTTTGATGCCGTCGCGAGCTCTTCTCGATGAATTCATCGCCGTCGTCGAAAGCGGCGACCATGCCGGCGCCATCGAGCGCTATTACACCGACGACGCCAGCATGCAGGAGAATGCCTCGCCGCCCCGGGTCGGCCGCGACCGGTTGGTCGCGCACGAGCGTGGCGTGCTCGCGCGGACCACCCACGTCTATTCGAAGGCGATGGCCTCCGTGGTCGAAGGCGATCATGTCGCGATCCACTGGGTCTTCGAATTGACCGGCCTTTCCGGCAAGGTGCACCGGATCGACGAGATCGCGCTGCAGGAGTGGCGCGGCGATAAAATCTTCCGCGAGCGGTTCTTTTACGACCCCGGCAAGCCGAAATCCTGACTCCGGTAACGCAATCTCCCACATTTCGGGTGGCATCGAAGCATCCGCCCGATGCAGTGTGCTAGCACGTGCCTCCTTATGAGATGAACTCGCATGAATGCGCCGGAATCTCCACCCGCAATCGACGAATCCTCGATCCGCTACGACGGCTGGCGGATCGTCGCGGTCTGTTTCCTGGTCGCGACCTTCGGCTGGGCATTTGGCTTCTACGGCCAGAGCATATATCTCGCAGAACTGCACCGCATCCATGGCTGGCCGACCTCGCTGATTTCGACGGCGACGACGTTTTTCTATCTGTTCGGCGCGCTGCTGGTCGCGTTCGTCAGCGAAGCGATCCGGGCGTTCGGCCCGCGTAATTGTCTGTTGGTGGGTGTTTTCGCGATGGCGTCGGCGGCAGCATTGATCGGTCAGGTCACCGCGCCGTGGCAGCTTTACGCCCTCAACGCGCTGCTGGCGTTCGGCTGGGCCGGCACCAGCCTCGGCATGATCACCAACACGCTCGGCCTCTGGTTTGACGGCAAGCGCGGCATGGCGATCAGCCTCGCGCTGAACGGCGCGAGTTTTGGGGGCATCGTTGGCGTACCGCTGATCGTTATGGCGATCGGGCGTTTCGGGTTTCCCGACGCCATGATCGCCGCGGCCATTGCGATGGTTGTGCTGCTGGTGCCGGTTATTCTGATGTGCGTCGGACATCCGCCCGACCGGACTGGCGCTGTCGTCACCTCGGCAGCCGCCGATGCGCCCTCCACCACGCGGATACGCTCCCAGGCATTTCGCGATATCGCCTTCCTGTCGGTGTCGATTGCGTTCGCGCTGGTGCTATTCGCGCAGGTCGGCTTCATCGTCCACCTGATCTCCTTCCTCGATCCGGTGATCGGCCGCGAGCGCGCTGCCGTCGCGGTCGCATTGATGACGGCGATGGCGGTGGTCGGCCGCGTGCTGTTCTCGACGGTGATCGACCGGCTGAACCAGCGGCTGGCCTCCGCGATCTCGTTCGTCAGTCAGGCTGTCGCGCTCGCCGTCATCATCAACCTGCAGAACGACATTGCGCTGATGGCGGCGTGTGCGTTGTTCGGATTTTCCGTCGGCAATCTGATCACGCTGCCGGCGCTGATCGTTCAGCGCGAGTTCGATCCGCGATCGTTCGGTGTGCTGGTCAGCCTGATCACCGCGATCAATCAGATCACCTACGCGTTCGGCCCCGGCGTGATCGGCCTGCTGCGCGACGCGTCGGGGAGCTATAGCTTGCCGTTCTATGGCTGCATCGGGCTGGAACTAACCGCCGCGGCGATGATCATGGTGCGTGGGAGAAGCGCTCGGCCATAACAGTTCGTCATTGCGAGGAGCGTAGCGACGAAGCAATCCAGACCTTCTCCGTGGTTCTGGATTGCTTCGCTTCGCTCGCAATGACGTGAAGCTACGCTTCACGTTCTCGCATCAGATCATCCAGATCGAGCTTGCGCGTGAACATCGCCAGCGATCCATCCGGATTGCGCGGCCATTCCGCTTGCGGGCGATCCCGGTACAGCTCGACGCCGTTCTGGTCGGGATCGCGCAAGTATAGCGCTTCGCTGACGCCGTGGTCGCTGGCGCCGTCGAGCTGGATGCCCGCCTCGAGCACGCGATGCAGCGCATCGGCCAGCGCCGCGCGGGTCGGATAAAGGATCGCGGTGTGAAACAGTCCGGTGGTGCC
Source organism: uncultured Alphaproteobacteria bacterium (assembly GCA_963710045.1). GTDB lineage: Bacteria > Pseudomonadota > Alphaproteobacteria > Rhizobiales > Xanthobacteraceae > Bradyrhizobium. Next base: position 37,461 of record CAVPZO010000036.1, read on the forward strand.
GGGCGCCGGCGGATGGCCGCCCTTGCTCTCCCAGGTGTTCAGCCCGATGTGATGGTGGTAACCGCCCGCCGAAATGAATGCCGCCTGGTCGCCGTAACGCTGCATGACCTCGAAGCCGAGCACGCCGCAATAAAATCCCAGCGCGCGATCGAGATCGGCCACCTTCAGATGAACATGTCCAATCCGGGTACCTGCGATGATGGGGGTGTTGGACATGATCGCTCCTCTTCACATTCGTCATGGCCGGGCTTGTCCCGGCCATCTACGTCTTTCTTGCTTAGCGACCAGTAAGGCGTGGATGCCCGGCACAAGGCCGGGCATGACGGCGCTATTTTTCCGCGCCTTACGAAGCAAGTTCCGACACCTGCCCTTCCGGCAGATCGAACTCAAAGGTGTTCAGCGTCATCGACACCATCGTGTAGTAGCCGCACAGCCCGATGATCTCGACCAGCCCGCGCTCGCTCAGCACCTTCACGGCCTCGTCGTAGATCCCCTTCGACAGGCCGTGCCCTTCGTGCAGCGATTTGGCGACGTCGTAGATCATCTGCGCCTTCGGATCGTCGAATTTCGGTGTGCGCCGATCACGAATGTCATCGATGATTTTCGGATCCATGCCGCCTTCCAGCGCCAGCCGCTTGTGCGCATACCATTCGTAATGCGAGGTCCAGTGACGCGCTGTCACCAGGATCGCGATTTCCGACAGCTTTGCGGGAAACAGGGTATCGAAGCGCAGGAACGCGCCGAGCCGTGTGGCGTGTTTGGCCATCTCCGGGCTGTTGAGCCAGGCCATCATCGGCGGCGGCGGGCGGCCGCGCTTGCTGGCGATTGATTCGTCGTAGGTACTTTTTTGATCGGGGCTCATTTCGCCAGGCGAAAGCAGTTTCAGGCGCATCTCGGTTTCCTCTTGTTTTTCAATCGTTGCGGCGCTGGCTGACGCCGGATCGCGCGGTCTTACCATATCCCGCAACGTACCGGCGCGCGCCAGAGATATATTGAATTTGACGGCGCGGCCGCTAAGGTCCGGCCCGACAATGACGCATTGATGGAAACGCTCTGATGTCCGATCTTGATCAATTCCGCCGTGAAACCCGCGCCTGGCTGGAAGCCAATTGTCCGCCGGAGATGCGGCGTCCGATGACATCGGACGAGGATACGTTCTGGGGCGGCCGCAACACCAAATTCTCCTCGGAGCCGCAGCGCGTCTGGTTCGAGCGGATGCGCGACAAGGGCTGGACCGTGCCGCATTGGCCGAAGGAAGTTGGCGGCGGCGGCCTCGACGGCGAACAGGCCAAGATCGTACGCCAGGAAATGGCGGCGATCGGGGCGCGGCCGCCGCTGGTTTCGTTCGGCATCTCGATGCTGGGACCGGCGCTGCTCAAATACGGCACCGACGCACAGAAGAAAGAGCATCTGCCGAAGATCGCCGCCGGCTTGATCCGCTGGTGCCAGGGCTATTCGGAGCCGAATGCGGGCTCCGATCTCGCCTCGCTGCAGACCCGTGCAGAAAACGATGGCGACGATTTCATCATCAACGGCCAGAAAATCTGGACCTCCTATGCCAATTTCGCCGACTGGATTTTCTGCCTGGTGCGCACCGACGCCTCGGGCAAAAAGCACGACGGCATCAGCTTCATCCTGTTCGACATGGCCTCGAAGGGCGTCTCGACCAAGCCGATCCTGTTGATTTCCGGCAAGTCGCCGTTCTGCGAAACCTTCTTCGACAATGTGCGGGTGCCGAAGGCCAATGTGGTCGGCACCGTCAATCGCGGCTGGGATGTCGCAAAATATCTGCTGCAGCACGAGCGCGCGATGATCTCGGGCATGGGCGAACGCGGCGTCGGCCGGCCGCTCGGCCAGGTCGCAGCCGATTCGATCGGCACCGACGAGCAGGGCCGTCTCGAAGATCCAATGCTGCGCGGGCAGATCGCAACGTTCGAGATCGACGAGGCGGCGCTGGCCGCCGCCGCCGAGCGCGCGATCGATCTGGCCAAGGCAGGGCAGGCGCATCCGGCGTTTTCCTCGGCGATGAAATATTACGGCACCGAACTCAACAAGCGCCGCTACGAAATCCTGATGTCCGCCGGCGGCGCCGACGCGCTGGAGTGGGAAAGCGAGCGCTCGAAGCAGGGCGCGCGTCCGCGTGCGTGGCTGCGCACCAAGGCCAATTCGATCGAAGGCGGCACCAGCGAGGTCATGCTCGGTATCGTCGCCAAGCGGATTCTCGATTTGCCGGGGGCGTGATGTGTCGTCCCCGCGAAGGCGGGGACCCATACGCCGCGTGCTCTCGATAACACCGATGCCTCTCCGCCTCCCTTCTTCACCACCGCGGTGGTTATGGGTCCCCGCCTTCGCGGGGACGACGTAAGTACCCTAAGAACCGGAATCACCCATGGCACTCGTCCTCAACGAAGAACAATCCATGCTGCGCGACAGCGCGCGCGGCCTCATCAGCGACAAGGCACCGGTGTCGCATTTGCGGCAGTTGCGCGACAGCAAGGATGCCACCGGCTTCTCCCGCGAGCTGTGGCGCAGCTTTGCCGAGATGGGATTTTCCGGATTGCTGGTCCCCGACGGCTTTGGCGGCAGCGGGCTCGGCTGTGTCGAGGCCGGCGTGGTGATGGAGGAAATCGGGCGCACGCTGATGCCGTCGCCGTTCCTGTCCACCGCCGTGCTGGCGGCGTCGGCGCTGTCGCGCAACGGCAGTGCTGCGCAGAAATCCGAGCACCTGCCGAAGATCGCGGACGGCTCGCTGCTGGCGGCGCTCGCCGTCGATGAAGGCGCCAAACATCGGCCGCTGCAGACCACGATGCAGGCGGTTCGTTCCGGCAATGGCTTCCGGCTGAACGGCGTCAAGGCG
>CAVPZO010000037.1:0-64438 GCA_963710045.1 uncultured Alphaproteobacteria bacterium
CGACCAGCACCGCGATGCGGTGCATCGCGTTGCCGCCATAGCCTTGCGGATTCCACGAGGCGGCCTGGTGCGGCTGCATCGCGCCCCTGGAATCGGTGGCGCGCGCCCAGACCTCGTAATAGCCGTCGGACGGCAGTTTTACGCTCGCGGTCCAGCGCTGCCAGTCGTATTTGTTCTTCGGCTTTTCGAGTTTTGCCCGTTGCCAGGTCATGCCGGCGTCGGTGGAGATGTCCACCTGTTTGACCGTGAGATCGCCGGCCCACGAGGCGCCGCGCAGCTTGAGCTCTTTTGTGCCTGCGGCGAGTTTGGCGCCGTTCGCCGGATTGGTGATGATCGAGCGCACCGGCATCGATTCCAGGATGCGGAAGTTCGCAGGGTCCCCCTTGTCGCCCGGCACCATCGGCTTGATCGCGACGCGATAGGAAAATTCGGTCATGCCGGGGCCGTCATGCTCCTTGTCGCGCACCCAGATGCGCGTCAGCCATTTTTGCGAGGCCGAGCCGGGCCAGCCCGGCACGATCAGCCGCACCGGTCCGCCGTGAATGTTGGGCAGCGGCTGGCCGTTCATGGCCCACACGATCAGCGTGTCCGGGTCATTGGCTTTTTCGATGCGTACGCCGCGCGAGATGGTCGGCTTGCCGGCGTCGCCGGACAGATGCAGGTCGGAGGAATAGTGCGCGGTGTATTTCGCAGCTGGCTTCACGCCGGCGGTTTTCAGAACGTCGGCGAGCCGCACGCCGGTCCATTCGGCGCAGCCCGCGCCGCCATTGGTCCACTGGTTGCCGCGCGCCGGCGGCGAGAACGCCGCGCGGCCGTTGCCGCCGCATTCCAGCACCATGCGGCGCGTGACGGCCTTGTATTTCGACTTCAACTCGCCAAGCATGATTTCAAGTTTGTTGTTGACCTCGCCGTCGATCGTGATCTTCCACTTGTCGGGATCCTTGGTCTCCTCCGGAATCTGCCCGTTGTTGCGGATGAAGAATTTCTCGATCGGCGTGGTGTCGTCGTCGAGCAGGCTCTCCGGCGTCTCGGCGACCAGCGGCCGGTCGCCGAGCACGACGAGCTTTTCGTTCTTGCCGGGGAATTTCAGATATTGCGGTCCCTTCGGCGCGGCGGGTGGGGCAGCGGCCGGAGCGGCGGCCTGCGCGTGTGCGCTGGAAATTCCGCCGTTCCCGAAATCCCCAATGATCGCACCAAAGGCAGCCAGCGCTGTGCCACCCAAAAACCTGCGCCTGCTGGCATCGACGCCGCGTTCCGTCCGCGGCATTTTTCTCCGCCATGATAATCCTCCCGTGTTGTCCGACTTTCGGCCGTTTTTCTCGGCCGGGATTCGCGATCCCGACCGGGGTGGAGTATTTGCGGTTTGTGGCCATGCCGCAAGGCCAGCGCGAGGTGGCACTTCGTCTAGCGATTCAATCCGTCTCGATCGGCAATGACGGATCCTTCGCCCATTCGCCCATCGATCCATCATAAAGCGTCAGATTATCGTAACCGAGCTGGTGCAGCAGGAACAGATCGACGGTCGCGGAGATGCCGCCGCCGCAATAGGCGATCACGTTTTTGTCCCTGGTAATGCCTTGCGACACGAATTTGGCTTCAGCGTCGGCCGGCGCGATCAGTTCTTTCGTTGGTTGCATCAGCGTTGCCGCGGAAACATTGACGCTGCCTGGAATGCGTCCCGGCCGCCCGTAGCGGCTGGGCTCCAGCCCCTTGTGAAACTGTGGCCCGAGCGCGTTGACGATGACGTGGTCCGGTCGTCCGATCGCGGATTTCACCGCGGTGCTGTCGGTGAACAATCCGCGGCGCGGTTTGGCGGTGAACGTCGCCGGCAGATAACCCTCGGCCTCGCCGGTTTGCAGCGGCCGTCCCTCGGCACGCCATTTGTCGAGGCCGCCGTCGAGCACCGCGGCGTTGTCGAAGCCGAGCGACCGCAGCATCCACCAGAACCGCGTCGCCCACATCATGGTGCCGATGCTGTAAAGCACCACGCGCGTGCCGTCGCCGAGCCCGTGACGGCCGAACGCCATCGCAAGTTGCGCCGGCGCCGGCATCATGAAGCGGAGTTTTGTGGCGGGGTCGGAGAACTCGCCCTGCAGATCGAGAAAATCCGCGCCCGGGATATGCGCTTCTTCAAACGTATGGCGGCCGGGCACCGCGACGTAGGGGTCGTCGGTGCCGGGCGGCGCCGTTTCGAGATATGTGGTGCAATCGTAGATCCGAAGGTCCGGCCGGCCGAACATCGTCGCGAGTTGCTCGGTGCCGATCAAAGCCTGAGGGTCGCGCATGTCGTCCTCGCAAGGTTGCTCGGGAGAGGGTAGCCGGGATGACGCGATGCGCAAAACATTGCGCATCGTCACTCTGCGCGGGTCTACAAACCGCCGTTCACGAAAATGTGAATGTATACCTATCCCCGTCATCAAGACCTGGCTTATCCTGATCGCGTCCTGTCCGATGAAGCGCTTTCTAGAAGCGATCCTTAGCGGAGAGCGAGAGCTGGCCGGACCGGGGCGCCCCGGAACGGTCGACAGGCCGGTGGCCAGGTGGAGCGCTGGGAGGCGCAGCGCCTTGCCTTGGGCGCGCGCGGTGCCTTGCCGCGCGAGGTGGGTACGTTAATCCCGCCTCAAGGGTGCCCGTTGGTGCCCTGGCGCCTCCCACCGCTCCATCGCACCAGCGCGGTTCGCTGGCGGAGGAGTTTCTGGCAAACCTCGGACGCAGTGCGCCGCGAGAATGAGAACGCTTGGCTGTTTGAATCGATGAATGAGAAATTGAGGCGAGGCGCCTCTAAACCTCGCCCCGCGGAGAGGTCGAAAACTACACGCTGATCGTCACCAGCGCCGGGACAAGCTCGGCACTATTGAAGGCGGCGCCGAGCAGATAGGCAAAGCCGAGCAGGGCCAGGAAGCCGAGAAAGAACAGCGCGAAGAAGATCATCGACAGCCGCTTGGCGAAGGTCGAAATATTGGTCAGCCCGAGACCGCCGGCGATCAGCGAAATGATCAGGCAAATTACAGCCCAGCGAAACATGCGCGCCTCTCCAAAGCCCGTTCGATGCAGCACTCAACGAACGTCGGCTTCCATGGTTCCGCGACGCGGAACGGCGCCATTGCCCGGCGCCATGGGTCATTGTAAGGGGTACCGGCACCGTCGCGTGCCGCACCCCGCGACGCTGCGCGGGCCTGTAGCTCAATGGTTAGAGCCGGCCGCTCATAACGGTCTGGTTCCTGGTTCGAGTCCAGGCAGGCCCACCAGCCTTCGCTCGCGAAGCGAGCTAAGGCTGCCACGCCGAAGCCCGATCGGGCGAAGGCGGGCTGTGTGCGCGAGCTACGGCTAGGCATGCCAGCCACGCGGGACCGTCAGGGCGAAGCGTGTCCGGCGTGGCTTGAGCGCAGCGAAAGCGAAGACGGACTGGGCGCCGAAGCCCATCGGAAGCATGACGTTTTTCCGCTCGCCCACGTTGCGACGCTGCGACGCGGCCGGCTTTCCCGCCCTTGCCCCGACCGCCAATTCCGGTCACTCTGCCGGCCAATTCGGCATCCGGAACACCGGGGTGAACGATTTTAAGGGGGAGACGACGACATGACAGCGGCATTCCGCTCGCGCGCGTTTGCGCAGACGATTTTCAGCGCGGCGCTCGGCGTCGCACTGCTTGCAGGCCCGGCCATTGCGCAAAAGCAGGGCGGCAGCATCACCGTCGGACTTGAACTCGACATTCCCGGCTTCGATCCGCTCAAGGTCGGTGTGTTCGACACGGCAGCGCTGACAGCGTCCGCCGCACTTTTCGATACGCTGACTACTCTCGACGACAAGGGCGTAGTGCAGCCGAAGCTGGCGCTGTCGTGGTCTGCTTCGCCCGATTTCAAGACCTGGACCTTCAAGCTGCGGCCCGGCGTCAAATTTCACGACGGCACCCCCTTCAACGCCGAAGCGTTCAAGGCCAATTTCGACCGGCAAAAGGATCCGGCCAACAAGTGCCGCTGCGCTTTCTACATCGCCGGAATCCGCGACGTGCAGGCGCCCGACGAATTGACGGTGGTCTTTAATTTGAACGATCCCGCGGTGAACCTGCCTGCGATCATCACCATCCCAAGCTCGAATAACGCCGTGCAGTCGCCGACCGCCTGGAAAACCAGGGGCGACGACTACAACCGTAATCCGGTCGGCACCGGACCCTATGTGCTGAAGTCCTGGACCGCGGGCGACCGCATGGTGCTCGAAAAAAATCCGGACTACTGGGACAAGAGCCGTATCTATCTCGACCGCATCGTTCTGAAGCCGCTGCCGGATGCACAGTCGCGCTTCGCCAGCCTGCAGTCCGGCGAAGCCGATATCGTCTGGGACGACGAATATGATGCGGACAACATCCAGAAAGCTCAGAAGGATCCGAAACTCACCGTCCACACCTATGTCGGCTCCGGCGCCCAGGTCTACGCCTTCAATACCAAGGTAGCACCGTTCGACGATGTCCGGGTGCGCCAGGCGCTGGTGATGGGGCTCGACCGCAAGAAGATGTCGCAGGCGATCACCAATGGCCTGAGCCGGCCGGCGAGCAACCCTTACGGAGAGGGTTCGTGGGTCAAGTGCAAGGACGACGGCGCATTGCCCTTCGATGTCGAAAAAGCCAAGGCGCTGATCAAGGACTACGGCAAGCCGGTCGAGTTCAAGATGATCGTCACCGCGACGCCGCGCGGACGGACCGTCGGTCAGGTCCTGCAGCAGTTCTGGAAACAGATCGGCGCCAACATGGAAATCGAGCAGATCGATCAGGCGACGGTGGTGCCGCGCGCCTTCATGCGCCAATTCCAGTTGACGCCGTGGCGCATCGTCGATCTGGCCGACCCCGATCCGCAGATGTATGCCAACTTCAAGACCGGCAGCCCGGTAGCGCTTGCCAATTACTCCAATCCGGAACTCGACGCGCTGCTGGAGCATGCGCGGACCACGGCCGACACCGACAAGCGGATCGAGGACTATTGCGCGATCAGCCGGCTCGTCAACAAGGAGGCGATCTGGTTCTGGACCTTCCAGAACACCTACTACGCGCTTTCAAGCGCAAAGCTCAAAGGCCTGCCGAAGATGTATAGCGGGGTGATCGACGTATCGCGCGTCTGGATGGAGTAGTCCGGCATGGTGTGGTTCGTCGGGCGAAGGCTCCTGTACCTGGTGCCGGTTCTGCTTGCCGTATCGCTGCTGACATTCCTGATCGCCTCGCTGCTGCCCGGCGATCTCGCTTACGTCATCCTGGGAGACCAGGCGACGCCGGAGAAAGTCGAGGCGCTGCGCCGCGACATGGGGCTCGATCAGCCGATCTGGTGGCGCTATCTGAGCTGGCTTGGCCATGTGCTGCAGGGCGATTTCGGCCGCTCCTTCCGCACCGGCCAGACCGTATTGCAGGCGGTAGCGGAGCGGCTGCCGGTATCGCTTGAACTGATGGTGCTGGCGCAGGTCGTCGGCCTCGCAATCGGCATTCCGCTGGCGATCGCCTGCGCGGTGCGAAGCGGCAGCGCCTTCGACCGCTTCATGACCGGCAGTGCGTTCGCCATGCTGTCGGTGCCGGCGTTCCTTTCGGCAATCCTGCTGATCTATCTGTTCGCCGTGGAGCTGCGATGGCTGCCGGCGACGGGTTACATCCCGTTTCACGAGGATCCGCTCGGAAACCTGCGCTGCTTCCTGCTGCCGGCGCTGACCTTGGGGCTTGGCGAATGGCCGGTCATCATGCGGGTGCTTCGGTCCGACATGATCGCCACCCTGCAGGAAGACTATATCGCGATGGCGAAGGCCAAGGGATTGAAGCCGGCGCGTATCCTGCTGGTGCACGCCCTGAAACCGTCGTCGCTGACCCTCGTCACCGTGACCGGCATCAATATCGGCCGCCTGATCGGCGGCGCGGTGATCACCGAGACGATTTTCGCGCTGCCGGGACTGGGGCGCCTGCTGATCGGCGCGATCTACACCCGCGACCTGATCATCCTGCAAGGCGTGGTGCTGCTGGTCGCCTGCGGTTTCGTGATCATGAACTTCATCGTCGACATGCTCTATGCCGTCCTCGATCCCAGGATCCGTCATGGCCACGCTTGAACTTGTCATCGACGAGCCGATCGCGCATCCGGTCCGGCGCAGGCGGCGGTTCGGGACGCTGTTCTGGCTGGCGGTCGGCTGGATTACGCTGGTTTTCATCACCGCAATGTTCGCGAACCTGCTGCCGATGCCAAGCCCGACCGACATGGACATGCTGGATCGCCGGGCGCCGCCGTCGCTCACGCATTGGCTCGGCACCGACGGCCTCGGCCGCGACGAACTGGCCCGGCTGATTTTCGGCGCGCAGATTTCGCTGACGGTCGGTCTTTGCGCGCCGGTGATCGGAATCACCATCGGCGGCTGCCTCGGAATACTGGCCGGCTATTTTCGCGGCCGTTTCGAATCCGTGGTGGTGGGGAGCATGGACGTATTGCTGGCCTTTCCCCCGCTGGTACTGGCGCTGGCCGTGACCGCCTATCTCGGACAATCGATCCCGAACCTCACACTCGTTCTCGGTTTTCTCGGCATTCCCGCTTTCATGCGCGTCGCCCGCGCAGCGACCCTTACATTGGCGCAGCGGGAATTCATCGTCGCGGCGCAGGCGCTTGGCGCAAGTCATGCCCGCATCCTGCTGCGCGAGCTGTTGCCGAACGTGTTTCTGCCGCTGTTTGCCTTCTTCCTGCTCGGCGTCGCCATCACCATCGTCGTCGAAGGCGCGTTGTCGTTTCTCGGTCTCGGCGTACCGCCTCCGATATCGAGCTGGGGCAGCATGATCGGGGAGGGCCGCGAGAGCCTCGAGATCGCGCCGCGGCTCGCGTTCATTCCGGCGGTGACGATGTTCCTCACCGTGCTGTCGTTCAATTTGGTCGGCGACACCTTAAGGGCGCTCACCGACCCGCGTCAGGGCGCGCTGTGAGCGCGCCGGTGCTGCTGTCCGTCGAGGGCGTCTCGGTCGATCTGCCGACGCCGCGCGGCAATCTCCGCGCGGTGGACCAGGTCGATCTCCGCGTCGCGCCCGGACAGACGCTCGGCATTGTCGGCGAATCCGGCTGCGGCAAGACCATGCTGTCGCGCGCGATCCTGCAATTGCTGCCGAAGAAGGCAAAACTCTCCGGCCGCGTCAGATTCGACGGGCAGGATCTGACGCGGCTTGCGGCCGAACCGCTGCGCAAGCTGCGCGGCCGCGAGCTCGCGGTGGTGTTTCAGGATCCGATGACCTCGCTCAACCCGGTGCTGACCATCGGCAGTCAGCTGATCGAGACGCTGCAGGAGCATCTGGAATTCGACACTTCCACCGCGAGAAGGCGCAGCGTGGAATTGCTGGCGGCGGTCGGGATTCCCGCGCCGGAACAACGATTGACGCAATATCCGCATCAGCTCTCGGGCGGCATGCGCCAGCGCGTCGCGATTGCGATTGCGCTGTCGTGCGAGCCGAAACTATTGATCGCGGACGAGCCCACCACCGCGCTCGACGTGACGATCCAGGCGCAAATCCTTGATCTGCTGGCGCGCGAACAGCGCCGCCGTCACATGGCGATGATCATCATCACCCACGATCTCGGCGTGGTCGCCGGGCGCACCGACGAGGTGGCGGTGATGTATGCCGGCCGCGTGGTCGAGCGGGCGCCGACGCCGCTGCTGTTCAAGAAAATGCGGATGCCCTACACCGAGGCGCTGCTGGCGGCGATCCCGAAAATCGACGCGCCGCCGCATACGCCGCTGCCGGCGATCTCGGGGCGCCCGCCCGATCCGACCCGGCCGATTCAAGGCTGCTCGTTCTCGCCGCGATGCCGCTACGCGATGGGCGACTGCCACCAGCAAAAGCCCGCGCTTGTGGACGCCGCATCGCCGGATCACCAGTATGCCTGCTTCCATCCGATTCATGCCGCGGTGGGTGCCTGCGCATGATGCACGACACGCGAAAATCGTTGGTTCGCGAGCCGCTGCTCAAGGTGGACAATCTCGTCGTCGAATATTCGGTCGGCGGCAAGACGGTGCATGCCGTCTCCGGCGTCAGCCTCGAGGTCGCGCGCGGTGAAACGCTTGGTCTGGTCGGCGAGTCCGGCTGCGGCAAGTCGACGCTCGGCCGCGCCGTGCTGCAGTTGCGCCGGCCGGTCTCCGGGCACGTGCTGTTCGATGGCCACGATCTCGTGGCGATGGGTGGCGACACCTTGCGGCAGATGCGCCGGCGCGTGCAACTGATCTTCCAGGACCCGATCGCGTCGCTGAACCCGAGGCGGCGTATCGGCGACATCGTTGCGGAACCGCTGGTGATCGCCGGCGTCAACGACCGTGCCGAGCGCGACCGGCGGGTGCACGAGGTGCTCAGCGCCGTCGGCCTGGATCCCGGTCTGGTGATGGGGCGGCTGCCGCACGAGTTCTCGGGCGGACAATGCCAGCGTATCAGCATTGCGCGTGCGCTGGTGCTCAATCCGGAATTCATCATCTGCGACGAGCCGGTTTCGGCGCTCGACGTCTCCATCCGTGCCCAGATATTGAACCTGCTGGAGGAGATGAAGTCGCGCTACGGATTGACGCTGCTCTTCATCGCGCACGACCTTGCGGTGGTAAAAGCGGTGAGCGACCGCGTCGCTGTGATGTATCTGGGCAGGCTGTGCGAGGTTGGCCCTTCCGAGCAACTGTTCGCGCGGCCCGCGCATCCCTATACGGCGCTGCTGATCGAGGCGATCCCGATTCCAGATCCGGACGTGCGGCCGTCGGAAAGCGTGCCGATCGGCGAACCCCCTTCGCCGATCTCGCCGCCCTCGGGCTGCCGCTTTCGAACGCGTTGTCCGAAGGCCGACCAGCGCTGCATCGACGAAGTGCCGGAACTGCGCGCCGTAGCGCCTGAACAAATGGTGGCGTGCCACCATCCGCTACACGGACCGGCAGCGCTCTGATCCCGGCCTAGTTGTGAAGCTGCAAGACGTTGTTCCTGGTCAAACCGAGTCTGCTGACGGGGGTTTGCTTACCGAGGCTAGCATGGGGTCTGTGCCAGTTGTAGCGGTGCAGCCATAGGTCCAGGTCGCGGTGTCGCTCATCGGAGGTGTTGTAGGCTCTTGCGTAGGCCCACTCTCGCAGCGCGGTTTGGATGAAGCGCTCAGCCTTTCCATTGGTCTGCGGCGTATAGGGACGGGTCCTGATCTGCTTGATGTTGAGCCGTGCACAGGCCCGGAGGAATGCTTTCGAGCGATAACATGAGCCATTGTCGGTCATGATACGGCTGACGGTGATGCCCAGGCTTCGATAGTAGGCGACGGCGGCTTGCAGGAAGGCGACCGCGCTCTCCTTCCTCTCGTCGGGGAAGACCTGGGCCGTGGCAAGGCGGGAATGGTCGTCGATCGCCACATGGACGAACTCCCATCCGGGACGTCCGGTAGCGCTGTGGCCGACGACATCGCGGGTAATGCGATGGCCGGTTCGATTGAAACGGCCGAGTTTTTTGATGTCGATGTGGATGATCTCGCCGGGCGAGGCACGCTCATAGCGAGGACGGGGCGGCTGCGGCTCCAGCGCCGAGAGCAGGCTGAGACCTCGTCGATTGAGAATACGCGAAACGCTGGCTTTGGAAATTGCGAGCTGAAGCGCGATTTGTTCCTGGGTGCAGCGCTGACGGCGCAAGCTCTCAACTGCATCGGCCGTGGCTAGGGGGATTTGGCTTGGCGATGAAAGAGGCCTTGAGGATCGATCCCGCAAGCCTTCCACACCGTCCGCACGGAAGCGCTCAACCCATTTGGTCACCGTCCTTATGGTCGTATTGAACTGACGCGCCGCCGCGGCCTTGCTCATGCCGGAATCCACAACCGCACGAACCATTTCCTCTCGACCTTTTGGGGTCAGGCGGGCATTCTTATGAGTGTCCATTCGGTCCTCCGCGAATCGCTGGGGTTTGGCAACATCAGCGTTCCCGGTTCAAGCCGAATGGACAACCTCCTGGAAGTTCACACCTAGTCCACCGACACCCCGGCGAACTCGACCACCTTGCGCCACTTGTCGGTCTCGTCGGCAACGAGCTTGCCGAACTCGGCCGGCGTCATCGGCTTCGGAATGCCGCCGACGTCGGCCAGCCGCGCCACCAGCTTCGGATCCTTGAGCGCTTCGCCCACCGCCTTGTTGAGGATGTCGATGATTTCCGGCGGCGTGCCCTTGGGCGCGGAGATGCCGTAGAAACCGACCGACTCGAATCCCGGCACGGTCTCGGCAACTGCCGGAACGTCCAGCACGCCGGGCCAGCGCTGCGGCGAGGTGACGCCGAGCCCGCGCAGCGTGCCGCCGCGCACCTGTTCCAGCGCCGAAGGCAGGTTGTCGAACAGCACCTGCACCTTGTTGGAAATCAGGTCCGGCATCGCGGCCGACGATCCCCGATAGGGCACGTGCGTCATCTCGACCTTGGTCAACGCCTTGAACAGCTCCGCCGACATGTGGACCGAGGTGCCGTTGCCCGAGGAGGCGAACGAGACCTTGCCGGGATTGGCCTTGCAGTAGTCGATGAACTCCTGAACGGTTTTGACCGGCAGACCTATCGGCACCACCATCATGTTGGTCAGCTGCATGATGCTGGCGACCGGCGCGGTGTCGCGGATGAAATCGTAAGGCAGCTTCTTGTAGAGCGAAGTGCTGATGGCGTTGTTGGGCGCGACAAACAGCAAGGTGTAGCCGTCCGGCGGGGAAGTAATCGCTGCGGCTGCTGCGATGTTGCCGCCGGAACCGGCGCGATTTTCCACCACGAACTGCTGGCCGAGACGCTCGGACAGCCATTGGCTCATGATGCGCGCCACGGTATCGACCGGGCCGCCGGCGGTGAAGCCGATCAGCCAGCGCACCGGGCGGGCGGGATAGTCGGCTGCGGACGAGGGAGCAACGCCGCCTGCAAGGCCCAACAGGCAGACAAGGCCGGATATCGCCGCGCGCAGAAAACCAGTCATAAGCCGCTCCATTTCAATGGTGTGCGCTGCACGCGCAACTTTTTCATCTCAAATTTGTCGAACCAACGGATATGGTTTCATAGAAATTCAGATTTGCCTACATTGCCTTTCGGCCAATGCGTTGATCTTATGACCTCGCAGCGTTGCGGATGGTTGAGGAGCGGTGATGAACATCGGTATTGTCGGCGCAGCCGTTTTGCTGCTCACAGGCAGCGCTGCGGCGCAGGATGGAGCAAAGGTCATTCAAAAGACGGTTATCAGTCTTGGAACGGCGACGCCGGGGGGCGGCTTCCCGCTCTATGGCAATGCCTTTGCCGAGGTCATGAACGAAACCGATCCGGCGCTGGCAATCGAACCGCGCAATACCAAAGGCAGCAGCGAGAATATTCCGCTGCTGGAGGCCGGCAACCTAGATATCGCGCTGGTGGCCGGAGAGCCTTCCTATGAAGCGTTCATGGGGATCGGGCGTCCGCGAACGAATCTGAAAATCCTGACCGCGATGTATTCAAGTCCGGGCATGTTCGTGGTCCGCGCCGACAGTCCCTACAAGACTATTCGCGATCTGGTCGGCAAACCCGTCGCGTTCGGTGCGAAAGGCTCGGGTCTGCCTATCCTGTCGCGCTATCTGCTCGACGGTCTGGGGCTCAAGCAGGACGAGGATTTCCAATCGATCTATCTCGACCGCGCCGGTGATGGCCCGGCCATGGTGCTCGATGGCCGCGCAGCAGCGCTGTGGGGCGCGGGCATCGGCTGGCCGGGATTCAAGGCCATGAGTGAGAGCCCGGGTGGGGCGCGGTTCATCGCGCCGGACGCCGATGAGATCGCGCGCATCCGCGCCAAACACACGTTCCTCAAACCCTTGACCGTGCCGGCCGGCAGCTACCCGAGCCAACCGGCGCCGATCAATTCGCTGGGGTCGTGGAGTTTTGTCCTGGCGCGCACCGATCTTCCCGACGACGTGGCGTATCGTCTGGCGAAATCGTTACACGGCGCCGAAAGCCCGCTCTGCAAGAAACTGCCGCAGGCCTGCGAGACCACGGCAGCGAACACGGTGGCTGCCGCGCCCAGTGTCGAACTCATTCATCCCGGCGTGTTGCGGTATTTCCGCGAGATCGGAGTTGCGAAGTAACCGCGAGTCGTCCCCGCGAAGGCGGGGACCCATAACCCCTGGCGTTCGCGGGTGGGCAAGGCGTTCCAACAGGATAAATTCACGCCTCGCAGAACATTACCTACATGGAGTATGGGTCCCCGCCTTCGCGGGGACGACGAAAGCTATTTCTTCACCAGCGGGCACGCCGGGTCGGGCGGCCCGAACGCTTCCTCGCCGGAAATCTTCGCCAGGATCTTGTAATAGTCCCACGGATACTTGGATTCTTCCGGCGTCTTGACCTGCACCAGCATCAGATCGTGCACCATCAGGCCGTCTTCGCGCAGCTTGCCGTTGCGGGCGAAGAAATCCTCGATCGGCTTCTCGCGCATTTTCGCGGCGACTTTCAGCGGCTCGTCGGTGCCGGTCTCCTTGATGGCATTGAGGTAGTACATGACAGACGAATAGACGCCCGCCTGCCACATCGACGGCATCCGGTTCATCTTGGCGAAATAACGTTTCGACCATTCGCGGGTCTTGTCGTCCATGTCCCAGTAGAACGAGGTGGTCAGCAGCAGGCCCTGCGCCGCCGGCAAGCCCAGCGAATGGATGTCGGTGATCAGCGCCAGCAGCGCCGCCATCTGCTGACCGCCCTTGAAGATTCCGAATTCGCCGCCGGTCTTGATCTCGTTGATGTTGTTGGGCGGACCTGCGGCGATGCCGATGATCTTGGCTTTCGAGGCCTGCGCCTGCAGCACGAAGGACGACAGATCGGGCGTTGCAAATGGCGGGCGCACCGCGCCGAGCACTTTGCCGCCGAGCTTGGTCACCATGGCGGAGGCGTCTTTCTCGAGCGAATGGCCGAACGCATAATCGTCGGTGATGAAGAACCAGGTATCGCCGCCGCGCTTGACCACTTCCTGCGCGGTGCCGACCGCCAGTGCGCGGGTGTCGAACACCCATTGCATCGCATAGGGCGTGCAGAACTTGCCGTGGAAGTCGGCGGTGCCGGTGGAGTGGGTGATGAACAGCTTCTTCTTGTCGTTGGCGACGTTCTGCACCGCCAGCCCAACTGCCGATACCGGCACGTCGACGATCAGGTCGACCTGCTCGACGTCGTACCAGCGCCGGGCGATGCTGCCGCCGATATCCGGCTTCAGCTGGTGGTCGCCGACGATCACGGTGATTGGCTTGCCCAACACCTTGCCGCCGAAATCATCCACTGCCATCTGCGCGGCGGTGACGGAGCCTTGCCCGGTCGGCGTGGAGGCCGGCCCGTTCATGTCGGTGAGAACGCCGATCTTGACCACGTCATCCGATATTTGGGCCAAGGCAGCCGGC
The DNA here is from genome assembly GCA_963710045.1 of uncultured Alphaproteobacteria bacterium. Lineage (GTDB taxonomy): Bacteria > Pseudomonadota > Alphaproteobacteria > Rhizobiales > Xanthobacteraceae > Bradyrhizobium. The sequence continues at coordinate 13,369 of CAVPZO010000037.1, forward strand.
GACGTCAGCAACAGGGCCGCGAGCGCTCCAAGCGCGAGACGTTTTCTGGCCGACATTTCTTGTCTCCTCCCATGGGTCCGCGGCGCATTGGCCGTATTTTGATTGGCGGGCGTTCAGCTCTCTTCTTCAATTATTCACCGGCACGCGTCAACTCGCGGCGGTCCGGCCAATAGTCGAAACCGGCGCACGGCAATCGGCTGTATATTTCTGACGTTATTCAGTAAATTGACACGGCATGATCGCAACCCAACGTATGCCCGCTGCACTGACCCCGCTCGACGCGGCGCTGGCGGCGTTGCTCGACGGCCTCGCGCCGGTCGCACCTCGCGACGTCCGACTCGCCGAGGCGCTGGGTTGTGTCGCCGCCGATATGCCGCCGCTGAACGCGCTTCCGGCGTTCGATCTGGCCGCTGTCGATGGCTGGGCGTTTCGATCCCGCGATCTCGTCGGCGCCTCGTCCTATTCGCCGCTACCGCTGGCCGGTTCGCCGGTCTGGGTCGAAGCCGGCGATCGGTTGCCCGAGGGCTGCGACTGCGTGATCGATTCTGATCTGGTCGAGCAGACCGGAGGCCCGTTTCAGGTGTCGGCCGAGGCGATACCGGGGCAGGGCGTTCGCCGCATCGGCGGCAATATTGCGGACGGGAGTTCGTTCATCGTCGCCGGACGGAGAATCCGTGCGCTTGATCTGCTGGCGGCGCGGGCCGCGGGGCTCGACACCGTGGCCGTGCGCCGCCCGCGGCTGCGCTCGATCAACATCCCGGCGACGACCGCGAATACAGTGACGGCGCAACTGATCGCGGAGAGCGCCGGTGCGACCGGAGCCGAAATCATCCGCGTCGAAGCAGGTGGACGCGATGCGCGATCCATCGCTGCAGCGTTCGATGCCGAACCATGCGATCTCATCGTCACCGTCGGCGGCACCGGCGTCGGCCGCACCGACGCGACAATCGAGGCGCTGGCCTCGCGCGGCGCGCTGCTCGCCCATGGCATCGCGCTGCAGCCCGGCCGGACCGCCGCGATCGGTAGAATCGCAGCGTGTCCTGTTATCGCCTTGCCCGGCGCCCCGGACCAGGCGCTCGCAGTCTGGTGGACTCTTGCGCTTCCGGTTATGGATCGGCTCTCCGGCGGAGAGAAGCGGCGAACAACGGCGCTCCCGCTCGCGCGCAAGATTGCCTCCAGCGTCGGAATCGCCGAAATCGTACTACTCAAGAAGGCCGATGATGCCTGGATGCCGCTCGCGATCGGCGAACTCTCGCTCGATGCCATCGCGGGCGCCGATGCCTGGTTCGGCATGCCCGCTGGCTGCGAGGGATATGCAGCGGGCACGCCGGTCAATGCCTATATGCTTCGGGACTGATGATGAGTGCTTCCGACATGCAAAATTCTCCGATGCCGAAAAATCGTGACAGCCTGGAGCAGGACCAGTTCCTGACCATTCTTTCCCGCGAGGACGCCCTGGCGCGTTTCGAAGCGGCGTTGTTTCCGCGTGGGACCTTAAGCGAAGCGCGGCCGCTGGCCGGCGCGCTCGGCCACGCTTTGGCTGAGGATATCGTGGCGCCGATCGACGTGCCGCCGTTCGACCGCTCCAATGTCGATGGTTTTGCGGTGCGTTCCGCCGACCTTGCGTCGGCCGGTGAAGCCACGCCGGTTCGCGTCGCGCTCAACGGCGAAGTCATCGCCTGCGGCACAGCACCATTGCTGCCCGTGTTGCCGGGTACCGCGACGCCGATTGCAACGGGCGGTCCGGTGCCGCGCGGCGCCGATGCCGTCGTGATGGTTGAACACACCCAGCCCTCGGGTAGCGGCGCGATCGAGATTCGCCGCGCGGCATCGCCGGGACAATTCGTCTCTTACGCCGGCTCCGACATCGCGCGCGGCGAGGCGCTGCTGCGCGCCGGCACCGTGATCGGCTCGCGCGAGATCGGCATGCTCGCCGCTTGCGGCATCGCCGACGTCGCTGTGGCGCGGAAACCGCGCGTGGCCGTTATCTCCACCGGCGATGAACTGGTCCAGCCCGGCCTGCCGCTGCGACCGGCCGCGATCTACGACACCAATGGCGCCATTGTCGCCGCCGCCGTCAGCGAGAACGGCGGGGAAGCGGCCTTTCTCGGCGCCATCCCCGACGATGAGCGAGAACTCGAAGCCGTGATGCGCAAGGCGCTGGAGAGCTGCGACATGCTGGTGCTGTCGGGCGGCACCTCGAAAGGCGCGGGCGATGTGTCGCATCGGATCATCGCGCGGCTCGGCCAGCCCGGCATCATCGCCCACGGCGTCGCGCTGAAGCCGGGCAAGCCGCTATGTCTCGCGGTCTGCGACGGCAAACCGGTGGTGATCCTGCCGGGATTTCCGACCTCGGCGATGTTCACCTTTCACGACATGATCGTACCGGTGCTGCGGCGAATGGCGGGATTGCCGCCGCGCTCCGACGCCAAGGTCACCGCCAAAGTTCCGGTCCGGATCGCATCGGAACTGGGCCGCACCGAATTCGTCATGGTGTCGCTGGTCGAAGGCCATGACGGCCTGATCGCGTATCCTTCAGGCAAGGGTTCCGGCGCAATCACATCATTCGCGCAGGCGGACGGATTTTTGCGCATCGACGCGCTCGCCGACCAGATGCCTGCCGGTAGCGAGGCCGAAGTAACGCTGTTCACGCCGCATGTGCGGGTGCCGGATCTGGTCATCGTCGGCAGCCATTGCACCGGGCTCGACCTGGTCACCGCGCCGCTGGCGCGCGCGGGATTGTCGGTGCGCTCGATCGCGGTCGGCAGCCTCGGCGGCCTCGCGGCGGCGCGGCGCGGCGAATGCGACCTGGCACCGATCCACCTGTTCGACGAGGCGTCTGAGACCTACAACGAGCCGTTCATGGCGGCCGGGCTGGAACTGGTGCCGGGATATAGGCGTATGCAGGGCATCGTGTTTCGTGCGGGGGATAAGCGCTTCGAGAGACTGAGCGCGCAGGACGCGGTGCGCGCGGCGCTCGCCGATCCCGCCTGCATCATGGTCAACCGCAACCAGGGCGCCGGCACCCGCATCCTGATCGACCGCTTGCTTGGTACCGCGCGGCCGGACGGCTACTGGAATCAGCCGCGCTCGCACAACGCCGTCGCAGCTGCAGTGGCGCAGCACCGTGCCGATTGGGGCATGACCATCGCGCCGGTCGCGCATGCGGCGAGACTCGGATTTATCCCGTTGGCGGAAGAACATTATGACTTCGCACTGGTGAGCGCGCGCAAGCAACGCCCAGCGGTGCGGGCGTTTCTCGATTCGCTGGCGTCAGAGGAGAGCCGCGCGGCGCTGCGGCGCGCGGGATTCAGACCGGCCTAACGCCGGGATGCGACAAGATAATTCAAAAAAACTCGCATACTCAAAGGCGATTAAACGATCTTTGGTTGTTATGTTGATCCAGTTGCCACAACCACGAGATTGCCTCCATGGCGATAACGATGCCCGACCTGCCTGTCACACCGGCAGCGGCACCTTCCACAGCTCCTTCAGAAAAAAGCTGCAGAGCCAGATCGATCCATGCCCTACCCGAAGCGCGTCTCCGCCCGGGCCGATGAATTGCACGACCACTTTGTTGGTGGCTGGATCGATCTGGGTAAGAGGAATATTCACGGCCGTGGCCCAGACGAAGCCGCCGCCGAACGCAATGTCGCCACCCGGCCCCCCAGGTCCGACCTTGATCGTGGCGACCACCTGGTTTGTAGCCGGGTCGATGCGCGACACGGTGCCGTCGCCCTGATTGAGCGCCCAGATGGCATTCTCGCTGCAGGTCAGAAAGCGCGGGGTACGTCCGACCGGGATGGTCGCGGTCACGCGATTCGCTCGCGGATCCACCCGAGACACGAGATTGCCTGCCGTCGACGACACCCAGATCGAGCCGCCGCAAGCGGCGGGAACGAACGAGCCCGGCGCGGTTTGCACCTGGGCCACAATCTCATTTCGTTGCGGATCGATGTGAAGCAGGGTGCCTTGACTATCGGCAACCATCCAGACACCGCCTTCTCCGGCCGCGATTCCGCCCTCGCTGTCTCCGACGGGTGTTTGTATGTGGGCAACCACCTGATTGGTCGCACCATCGATGCGGTCCAGCCGTTTATCCCGGCAGCTTGGCACCCACACGCTTCCGAAGCCGACGGCGAGACCCGAGCAGGGAGCTCGCCCGACGGTGACGTTTTTAACGAGGGTGTTGGTGGCGGGATCCACCCTCGATACGTTGTCTTTGTCCCGGTTCGAAATCCATACCGCGTCCGGACCGATCCCCACCCAATCGGGAAAGCCCGGAATGGCAAGCTTCGAGGCAATGCGTAATGACGAGATCGGCCGTTGAACTGATGTGAGGCTGGCCATGGCTTTTCCAGTCAGGAGGACAAGTCCGCGGTTTCAAAGTAAAACTCGCGGCGCACTGCAACCTGCAACGGATTCGTCAGCGATCCGGAGAGCGGTTTGCCGCTGACCTCATCGCCGGCACGCAGTCGCTGATCGGGTGAATTCTGGCGCTCCGCGATTTCCATCACCAGCGAATTTCCGTCCCATGGCGAAGTCAGGCCCGACAACTCAACTGCCAGTACATGATCGTAGTCGGGCGGGCGCGTTATCATATGAGCGAGGAACGGCTCCGCCGGATTGCCGAACAGGATGTACTGAAGCGGCGTTTGCGCCGCGCCGGCCGGCAGGAATTTGTGGCTGAACAGCACCCGGGTGACCTCGGCGTGCACCTGGTCCGAGGTGATGGCAGTGCCGCCTCGCTCGAAATGACCGCGAAAAATTGTGCCTTGCATCGTGGCACCGCCCGGCAGCGCGTCGATCAGGCTCGGCAAGACGAACGGCTTCGGAACCCAGGTATAGATTGGCTCGCCGCTGCCGCGTCGATCCTCCCGATAGACGGCAAAGGCGTCGCTGTCATTCGCGCGTAACGTCACCTCGAGAAGCATTTGAAAATCATGAGGCGGTCGGAACATCGGAAGGTGGGAGAGAAACACTTTCTGCTCGCCTACGATCAGCATTCCATGCACAGCCGCGTGGTCGCCCCCGCCGTGATGATGGCCATTCATGGTCAGGTCTTTAGCGGTTCGATGATAAAGTCATCATGTATATCGTAATGCGGCGAGTTCGCCATGGCTTCGCAGGCGTCGTGCAATTCCTTGATGTGCGCAGCCGTCAGTGGAAGCGCATGTTCGTCGGGCTGGAACCTGGTGCGGTACGGATAAAGCTCGCGCGGCGTCGTTTTCATCTCGATGTGGTTGCCGAGCACCAGCGATACCTCGTGCCGGCTTGCGAAATCGGCTAATCGGCAAGCGCTTCGACGGTAGGCGGCGAAGTCCCGCACGGTCAGCAATCCGGGATAAAGCATGTCCCCGGTCAGCAGGGCTTTGGTCCGATCGTCGTATACGGCAATGTGATCACTCTCATGACCGGGCACCGGAATCACGGTGAGCTTCCTCCCGCCGAGATCGAAAATGGCCTGACCGTCGGGCCAGTTTGGCAGTCCAAAGAAAGATTTGACGGCATCCAGGGTGTGCGGGACCACTGTCGTCCGTGGACGATCATCGAATTTCTTGTCCCAAAAACAATGATCCTCATGGCCGTGGGTATGGGCGATGACAAGCTCGATCGCATCGAGGCCACTTGCTTGCAGCCACTGCGCGACAATTCCATCGACCGTTTTCCGTATCGGCAGTATCGCCACGTGATTGTCAGCTCTTCCGCCGGTATCGAACAGGATTGCTTTCTTCTGACCGAACAGCAGATACATGAAATTGCCCTCAAAGCTGAAGCATTTGCTGATCCGCAGTATGAATGTCTGCGGATCGTACTGGTGCACCTGGATCAGCGGATCGGTCGTCGTCGCGCAATTCGCGGCGCCATGGATCCATGCCACCGACTGCAATGGGGTTTGCATCAAAAGCTCCTAAATCTACTGGACCGATAATCTGAATTGGCAGGCTATGTGTTGTTCGCGTAAAAAGTGCCGCGTATAGGCGCTAATCGGACGAATTGTACAGAAAAATGACACCTGCGCTAGAGGCTTTTCGGTATGAAGAAACGTCGCAGCAGGACACTTCGCAGAAAATCGGGGCTCCGCCTCGCGTCGCTTGACCGGGACGCCCGGGAAAGATTTACCCGTCCAGTTGCGCAAGCCGCTCCGCCTCTGCGATATCATCCATGGTGTTGGCATTGAAGAACGGATCGATCGGCTCTGCCAGCCACGTCACGGTCGCAAGCTTGTAGCGCGCGGTCCAGCGGTCGATCTTGCGGATGTCCTCCTTGACCAGCGCGTGGCGAAGTTCTTCGCGCAACTGCACGCTCCACAATCCGATCACCGGATGCGTTTGCCCGGCGGAAGCAGCGACCGCAAGCTGCGCGTCTTGTTCTATCCGCGCCTGCTGCAGACGCGCCACGAGATCGCGCGGCAGAAACGGACAATCGGCGGCGGCGCTCAGGATCCACGCGACGTCCGGGCAATTGGCCGCGGTCCAGTCGAGTGCCGCTAAAATGCCGGCGAGCGGCCCTGGAAAATCCTGCACCGTGTCGGCAATGACGGGCAGGCCGAACGCTGCGAACCGCGCCGGATCGCCGTTGGCGTTGAGAATGAGGCCGTCGCATTGCGGGGCAAGCCGTGCGATGACGCGATCGAGAATGGTGCGGCCGCCGATGGTGCGCATCGGTTTGTCGCCGCCGCCCATGCGCCGCGCCAGCCCGCCCGCGAGCAGCACGCCCGGCGTCGCAGGAATCTCAATCATCCCGCTCGCCCTTGCGCATATGGCGCGCGGATTCCTCTGCGACGTAGTCGAGGTTCTGGTCGTAAACGATGCGCTCCTGGCCGGCCAGCGCGATGAACCGTTTTCCGCGGGTGCGTCCGACCAGTGTCAGCCCGACCTGACGCGCAAGGTCGACGCCCCACGCCGTAAACCCCGAACGCGAAACCAGAATCGGAATCCCCATCCGCACGGTCTTGATCACCATTTCGGAGGTGAGCCGTCCGGTGGTGTAGAGAATCTTGTCGGCGGCATCGACGTTGTGGCGGAACATCCAGCCCGCGATCTTGTCGACGGCGTTGTGGCGCCCGACGTCTTCGGTGTAGCAGACCGGCGTACCTTCCTTGCAGAGCACGCAGCCGTGGATGGCGCCGGCCTCGAGATAGAGCGACGGCATGGTATTGATCGTATGCGTCATCTGGTAGAGCCAGGACGTCCGCAATTCGGCTAAAGGCAGCGCGACGCTTTCGACGGCCTCGAGCAGATCGCCGAACGCCGTACCCTGCGCGCAGCCGGAGGTCTGGGTCCGCTTCTTCAGCTTCTGTTCGAAATTGGTGTGGTGCTCGGTGCGCACCACCACGACCTGCAGGTCGTCGTCATATTCCACCTCGGTGACGATATCGTCGTATTTCAGCATGTTCTGGTTGAGCAGGTAGCCTAGCGCGAGATATTCCGGATAATCGCCGATCGTCATCATGGTGACGATCTCCTGGGCGTTGAGATACAGCGTCAGCGGCCGTTCCACCGGGACATTGATCTCGACGGTCGCGCCGGCTTGATCGGTACCGGCGACGCGTTCGGTCAGCCGCGGATCCGCAGGGTCCGGGACGATCAGGGGTGCTGGCGGCTTGTCTATCTTCATCATGACTTGCTCGATAGCATGACAATACAGGCTGAGTGGATATAAAGCATCCGCAGGCAATGCGAAGCGGCCCGGAGAATGACATGAAGGTGATTGGCCTGGCGGGCTGGAGCGGCGCCGGCAAGACGACACTGCTGACGCGCCTGATCCCGCATTTCATGGCCCAGGGCTTGCGCATCTCGGTTATCAAGCACGCGCATCACAGTTTCGATGTGGACGTTCCCGGCAAGGATTCCTGGCTGCATCGGCAATCCGGCGCGGCCGAAGTGCTGGTCTCCTCCGGCCTGCGCTGGGCGCTGATGCATGAACTTCGCGGCGCCGGCGAGCCGAAATTACCTGAACTGCTGGCAAAAATGTCGCCGGTCGATCTCGTGATTGTCGAAGGATTCAAGTCCGAACCGCATCGCAAGATCGAGGTGCACCGCGCCGCCAACGCCAAGCCGGTGTTATTCCCCAACGATCCCGGGATTGTCGGCATCGCGGCCGACGCCAGGCTTGAAACCGATTTGCCGGTCGTGCATCTCGATGACATCCCGGCCATCGCCGCTATGATGCAGGCGTCCGCGGTCGGCGTCGAATACGTGCTGGCGCGTCACGCACCCGGAAGCTGAGAAGCCATGGCGCAACTGTCCGACGATTGCTTTGCCTTCGGCGGCCCGATGATGTCGGTCGATGAAGCCGTTGCGATCATCGCCGCCCGGGTTACGCCGGTGCGGGAGGTCGAAACCGTCGATTTGAGACATGCCGACGGCCGCATTCTGGCGGCGGCCATCTCGGCGCCGCTGCCGCTGCCGCCTTTCACCAATTCCGCCGTCGACGGCTATGCGGTGCGCAGCGGCGATTTGTCCGGGCACACCGAGCAGACGTTTCCGGTCGCAGGACGGATTCAGGCCGGAGCGCCGGCGCAAGAGTGGGTCAAGCCGGGCCACGCGGTGCGCATCTTTACCGGCGCGCCGATGCCTGAGGGCGCCGATACGGTATTCATGCAGGAGGATGTCCGCATCGACGAAACGGGCAGGGTTGTTCTCCCCACCGGGCTTAAAGCCGGCGCCAATGTGCGGCCGGCCGGCGAAGACATTGTTGCTGGCACGGTTGCCTTGTCGACAGGCCAGCGGCTCCGGCCACAGGATATCGCGCTCGCCGCCGCATTCGGCTTGACGCGTGTTGAAGTGCGCAGGCGCATCCGCGTCGCGGTATTTTCGACCGGCAACGAACTTGTATCGCCAGGCGCGCCGCGCGCGGCCGCGCAACTGTTCGACTCCAATCGCTTCATGCTGATGGCGATGCTGGCGCGGCTGGGCTGCGAGGTCAGCGATCTCGGCATCCTGCGCGACGACCGCGCGTCGCTCGCAAGCGCCTTGAAGAAGGTGGCTGATGGCCACGATCTGATCCTGACCACCGGCGGGGTTTCCACCGGCGAAGAGGACCACGTCAAGGCCAGCGTCGAGAGTGTCGGCACGCTGGTGCTGTGGCGGATGGCGATCAAGCCGGGACGCCCCGTGGCGATGGGGATAATCGGCGGCACGCCGTTTATCGGCCTGCCCGGAAACCCGGTGGCGAGTTTTGTCACCTTCGCCCACGTCGTGCGTCCGACGGTGCTGGCGCTGGCGGGCGCTCTGCAACAAACTCTGATGCCGATGCCGGTGCGCGCAGCTTTCGCCCATAGAAAGAAGATTGCCCGCCGCGAATATGTCCGCGTCGCGCTGCGCAGGGCTGAGGATGGCGTGCTTGAGGCAGTAAAATTTCCGCGCGAGGGCGCGGGCCTGTTGTCCTCGCTGGTGGAGACGGACGGACTGGTCGAACTCGGCGAAGATATCACGCGGGTCGAGCCCGGCCAGACCGTCGGATTTCTCAGCTATGCCAGCTTGATCTAAGGTCCCTGTGCCCGGGTCAAGCCCGCGCATGACGCAACAACGGCATGCCCGGTTGACGGCGTGAACCCGCTTCGCCATCTTCGCGTCATGGTACAGACAAAGCTCGATTTGACCGGACTGAAATGTCCGTTGCCGGCTCTGAAAACCCGCAAGGCGCTGAAGTCGCTAAATCCGGGGGACCGGCTGGAAGTGCACTGCACCGATCCGCTTTCTGTGATCGATATTCCCAACCTGATCCGGGAAACCGGCGATCGGGTCGAAATCACGGAACAGGCGGAGCGCCGGATCGTGTTCCTGATCGAAAAGTCCGACGGTCTTTTGGCTGCCGGCTTGCCGTCCTAGGCCCCGCACCACGTATTTCTTTCTTCTTGGCATTTGGTATGCCACTGATTAAAGTCGCCGGACAGGGATGCGGAAACGAGATGTTCGATGAGTCATGACGTGCAACAGGTGCGCTCGTTCGAGCATCCGGGCGAGGGGCGCAAGCGCGCCAAATCGACCCCCAAGGGCCGCCAGATCGATCCGCAAGCCGCTGAAGAGATTACGCTTCTGCTGGGCGACCGGCCGCGGCGGCGCGACCTGCTGATCGAGCATCTGCACCTCATCCAGGATACTTACCATCAGATTTCGGCCGCGCATCTGGCAGCCCTTGCCGACGAGATGAAACTGGCCTTCGCAGAAGTGTTTGAGACCGCGACCTTCTACGCGCATTTCGACATCGTGAAGGAGGGCGAGCCCGACATTGCGCCGCTGACCATTCGCGTCTGCAATTCGCTGACCTGCGCCATGCTCGGGGCCGAAAAACTGCTGCATGAATTGCAGAGCGCTGCCGGTCCCGGGGTGCGGGTGGTGCGCGCGCCCTGCGTCGGCCGTTGCGACACTGCGCCGGCGGCCGAGGTCGGTCATCATTTCGTCGATCACGCCAGCGCCGAAAGCGTTCTCGCCGCGGCGAAGGCCGGCGACACCCACGCGCATCTGCCTGACTATGTCGATTACGATGCCTATGTCGCAAGCGGGGGTTACGCGCTGCTCAACCGGCTGCGTTCCGGCCAATTGGCGAAAGAGGATTTGCTTAAAGTCCTCGACGACGCATCGCTGCGCGGCCTCGGTGGCGCGGGTTTTCCGACGGGGCGCAAGTGGCGCGCGGTGCTGGGCGAGCCCGGACCGCGGCTGATGGCGATCAACGGCGACGAGGGCGAGCCCGGCACGTTCAAGGACCGCTGGTACCTTGAGACCGATCCGCATCGCTTCATTGAAGGGATGTTGATCGGCGCTTACGTCGTCGAGGCGCCGGAAATCTATATCTATATCCGCGACGAATATCCGGCCTCGCGCGAAATCCTCGAGCGCGAGATCGCAAAACTGCCGCCTGATGGACCGGTGCTGCATATGCGGCGCGGCGCAGGCGCCTATATCTGCGGTGAGGAATCCGCGCTGCTCGAAAGCATCGAGGGCAAACGCGGCCTGCCGCGCCACAAGCCGCCTTATCCGTTCCAGGTCGGCCTGTTCGGATTGCCGACCCTGATCAATAATGTCGAGACGCTGTGGTGGGTGCGCGACATCGTCGAAAACGGCGCGGGTTGGTGGAAGAGCCACGGCCGCAACGACCGTCACGGCTTGCGCAGCTATTCGGTGTCCGGCCGCGTGAAAAATCCCGGCATGAAGCTGGCGCCGGCGGGCGTCACCGTGCGCGAGTTGATCGACGAATTCTGCGGCGGCATGGCGGAGGGTCACACCTTCCATGCCTACCTTCCGGGAGGTGCGTCCGGCGGTATCCTGCCGGCGGCGATGGACGACATCCCGCTCGATTTCGGCACGCTGGAAAAATACGGCTGCTTCATCGGCTCGGCGGCGGTCATCATCCTGTCCGACCGGGACGACGTGAAGGCTGCCGCGCTGAACCTGATGCGTTTCTTCGAGGACGAGAGCTGCGGCCAGTGCACGCCCTGCCGGGTCGGTACCCAGAAGGCGGCGCTCTTGATGGAGCGCGGCGCGTGGAACCGGGAATTGCTGGACGAATTGAGCCAGGCGATGCGCGACGCGTCGATCTGCGGGCTCGGCCAGGCCGCCTCGAATCCGCTCACCTCCGTGATTAAATACTTCCCGGAAGAATTCATGCCGAAAGAAGCTGCGGAATGACCAAGATTCAGTTCGAACTGGACGGCAGGCAGGTCGAGGCCAATGCGGGCGAAACCATCTGGCAGGTGGCCAAGCGTGAGGGCCGCGAAATTCCGCATCTGTGCTACTCGCCCGAACCGGACTATCGCCCCGACGGCAATTGCCGCGCCTGCATGGTCGAGGTCGAGGGCGAGCGCGTGCTCGCGGCCTCCTGCAAGCGCATGCCGAGCGTCGGCATGAAGGTGAAGTCGGCCAGCGCCCGCGCAGTCGCCGCGCAAAAAATGGTGATGGAGCTCTTGGTCGCCGACCAGCCCGCGCGCGAAACCTCGCACGATCCGGATTCGAAATTCTGGCATTGGGCCGAAAAGATCGAGGTCACCGAAAGCCGTTTTCCCGCCGCCGAGCGCTGGCAGGGCGACGCCAGCCATCCCGCGATGCGCGTCAATCTCGACGCCTGCATCCAGTGTGGATTATGCGTGCGCGCCTGCCGCGAGGTGCAGGTCAACGACGTGATCGGCATGGCCTATCGCAACCACGATTCCAAGATCGTGTTCGACTTCGACGATCCGATGGGGGAATCGACCTGCGTCGCCTGCGGCGAATGCGTGCAGGCCTGTCCGACCGGCGCGCTTATGCCATCGGCACTGCTCGACGAGAACCAGACCCGCACCGTCTACGCCGACAAGAAAGTCGATTCGCTGTGCCCGTTCTGCGGCGTCGGCTGCCAGGTGACCTATCAGGTCAAGGACGAGAAGGTGATCTATGCCGAGGGCCGCGACGGCCCGGCCAACCACAACCGGCTTTGCGTCAAGGGCCGCTTCGGCTTTGACTATATCCACCATCCACATCGCCTGACAAAACCGCTGGTGCGGCTGCCGAACGCGAAGAAGGACGCCAACGACCAGGTCGACCCTGCCAATCCGTTCACGCATTTCCGTGAAGCGAGCTGGGAGGAAGCCCTCGATATCGCGGCCAAGGGCCTGGTGAAGATTCGCGATGAGAAGGGCGTCAAGGCGCTGGCCGGTTTCGGGTCGGCCAAGGGCTCCAACGAAGAGGCCTATCTGTTCCAGAAACTGGTGCGCACCGGTTTTGGCTCCAACAATGTCGATCACTGCACGCGGCTGTGCCACGCCTCGTCGGTGGCGGCGCTGATGGAAGGCCTCAATTCGGGTGCGGTATCGGCGCCGTTCGCAGCCGCGATGGATGCCGATGTCATCATCGTGATCGGTGCCAATCCGACCATCAACCACCCGGTGGCGGCGACCTATCTCAAGAACGCCGCCAAGCGCGGCGCCAGGCTGATCGTCATGGATCCGCGCCGGCAAACCTTGTCGCGCCACGCCCATCTGCATTTGCAGTTCAAGCCCGGCGCCGATGTCGCCATGCTGAATGCGATGCTCAACACCATCATCACCGAAGACCTCACCGACAAGCAGTACATTGCCGGCTATACCGAAGGTTTCGACGAACTGAAGGAGCGCATCACCGAATTCACGCCGGAGAAGATGGAGCCGATCTGCGGCGTTCCGGCCGAGACCCTGCGTGAGGTGGCGCGGCTGTATGCGCGGTCGCGCGCCTCGATCATCTTCTGGGGCATGGGCATCAGCCAGCACGTCCACGGCACCGACAATGCGCGCTGCCTGATCGCGCTGGCCTTGATCACCGGGCAGGTCGGCCGTCCCGGCACTGGGCTGCATCCGTTGCGCGGCCAGAACAATGTACAGGGCGCCTCCGACGCGGGACTGATCCCGATGTTCCTGCCGGACTACCAGCCGGTCGGACGCACGGATCTGCGCGAACCGTTCGAGAAGCTATGGCATCAGGATCTCGATCCGGTACGCGGCCTGACCGTGGTCGAGATCATCCACGCGATTCACGCCGGCGAAATCGCCGGCATGTATATCGAGGGCGAAAACCCGGCGATGTCCGATCCGGACGTGCAGCACGCGCGCGAGGCTCTGGCAATGCTCGATCATCTGGTGGTGCAGGACCTGTTCGTCACCGAAACCGCTTTCCATGCCGACGTGATCCTGCCGGCGTCCGCCTTCGCGGAAAAGTCGGGCACGTTCACGAATACCGATCGCCGGGTGCAATTGGCGCGCGAGGTAATCAAGCCGCCGGGCGATGCGCGGCAGGATTTGTGGATCATCCAGGAGATCGCGAAACGCATGGGGCTCGACTGGCGCTATGCAGGGCCGGCCGATGTGTTTACCGAGATGACGCAGGTGATGCCGTCGCTGAAAAACATCACCTGGGAGCGGCTGGTGCGCGAGGGCGCGGTAACCTATCCGGTCGACGATCCGCATAAACCCGGCAACGAGATCATCTTCACCACCGGGTTTCCGACCGCGAGCGGCCGCGGCAAGATCGTGCCGGCGCATGTGATCGCCCCGGACGAACTGCCGGATGACGAGTATCCGATGGTGCTCTCCACCGGCCGCGTGCTCGAACACTGGCACACCGGCTCGATGACACGGCGCTCCAGCGTGCTCGACCAGATCGAGCCCGAGGCGGTCGCGTTCATGTCGCCGAAGGACATGCGGCGCATGAAGGTCTGGCCAGGCGACATGGTGAAGCTGCAGACGCGGCGCGGCGCGGTCGAGATCAAGATACGTTCCGACCGCGACGTGCCGGAAAACATGGTTTTCATGCCGTTCTGCTACGCCGAAGCCGCGGCCAACCTGCTGACCAATCCGGCGCTCGATCCGTTCGGGAAGATCCCCGAATTCAAGTTCTGCGCGGTGCGCGCCGAGCGCGCCGAGGTACGCAGCGCGGCGGAGTAGAAAAGCGCAGACGTCATCCTGAGGAGCCGCGCTCTTGCGCGGCGTCTCGAAGGATGGCCACGAGGCCTTGCGGCGATCTTTCGAGGCTCGCCGCAAGATGCGGCGAGCGCCTCAGAATGAGGGCAGTTCGCGCTGCGCGATCCGAATAGGTGGAACCTTACCCTTTCGCCACGATTATTTTCCCGATTAACCGGGAGAAACGTCATGGCACGAAAATATTCCAAAGGCGCGGCCGCCAAGGTCGAGCGCGCTATGAAGAAGCGCAAGGCCGGCACGCTGAAGAGCGGCCGTTCTGGCAAGACGGTCAAGAGCCGCAAACAGGCGATCGCGATCGGTCTTTCCGAAGCAAGGGCAGAGGGCAAGAAAGTCCCGAAGAGGAAGGCCGCGAAGAAATCAAAGCGCAAATCGTCGAAGAAATAGCAAACGCCGAGGTGGCCCCGAACTCATTCGGGGCCGCCATTTATTTAACTCGCCTTGCGCTGGCGCGCCGTGGAGCGATGTGCCTTCTTGGCGGGACGGGAGGCTCGCCGCGATGTACGCGACGAGGCGTGGCTCGCTCGTTTTGCCGGCGCCTTGCCCTTGAGGCTTTGCCGAAGCGCATCCATCAGGTTGATGACATTGTCCGGCCGCTCCTCGCGCTCAACGGCCTTGACCGGTTTGCCGGCGGCCTTGCGCTTGACCAGCGTCTTCAGCGCATTTTCGTATTCGTCCTTGAACTTCGACGGGTCGAAATGCGCGGCCTTGCTGTCCAGGATATGGGAGGCAAGCTCGATCATGTCCTTCGAGATTTTCGGATTCTTGATGTCGTCGAAATAATCGTCTTCGTCACGCAGTTCATAAGGATAGCGCAGCGTGGTGCCGAGCAAGCCCTTGCCCAGCGGCTCGATCGCCATGACGTGCTCCCGATTGGACAGCACGATGCGCGCCAGTGCGACGCGATCCTTGTCCTTCATGGCGTCGCGGATCACGGCGAAGGCGTCGGCGCCGGCCTTGCCATCGGGAGCAATATAATACGGGTTATTGAGGTATCGCTTGTCGATCTCGTCCCGCGGCACGAAACTGTCGATGTCGATGGTGTGGTTGCTCTCGACCTGGACGGCTTCGAGTTCTTCCTTTTCAACCTCGACATATTCGCCCTTGCTCAACTCGTAGCCGCGGCCCTTCTGGTCGCTCTCGACGACGTCGCCGGTCTCCGAGTCGACCATCTGCTGCTTCAGCCGGTTGCCGGTCTCCTTGTTGATCATGTGGAAGCGGGTCTTCTCGGCGCTGGTCGAGGCCGGATAGAGCACGACGGGGCATGACACCAGAGACAGTTTGAGGGAGCCTTTCCAGTAGGCGCGGGGGGCCATCGCATTCTCCAAATCATTGGGCGTTCAAGCGAATTCGGTTAAACCCATCTGGGAACTTCAACGGCAATTGAGGGTTTTGGTTCCGGGCCTTAAGGTCGGCGTTCATTGCATCCCGGTTAGGAATTCTCGTGGCCGATAAGCATCTTTCCATCTACCGGAAAAAGCGCGATTTCGAGAAGACCGCGGAGCCCAGCGGCAAGCTCGCGGTGGCGCCTTCAAGACGTCGCCGCTTCGTGATCCAGAAGCATGATGCGACCCGGCTGCACTACGATCTGCGGCTGGAGTTCGATGGCGTTTTCAAATCATGGGCGGTGACGCGCGGGCCGTCGCTGGATCCGCACGACAAGCGCCTCGCGGTCGAGGTCGAAGACCATCCGCTGGATTACGGCGATTTCGAAGGCACCATTCCGAAGGGCCAGTATGGCGGCGGCACGGTGCAACTGTGGGATCGCGGCTACTGGGAATCGCCGGATCCGGATAAGGGATTCAAGAAGGGCGATCTCAAATTCACGCTCGACGGCGAGAAGCTGCATGGCAGCTGGGTGCTGGTGCGGATGCGGCATGACCGAAACGGCGGTAAGCGCACCAACTGGCTGCTGATCAAGCATCGCGACGAACACGCGCGGGACGACAGGGGCGACATCATTCTCAAGGAGGACAAATCGGTCGCCTCGGGCCGCGCGATGGGCGAGATCGCCGCGGGCAAGGGCAAGGCGCCAAAACCCTTCATGCTGGCGAAGAACGGCCGGGCTAAGTCGGACGCGGTATGGAATTCAAACCGGGGAATGGCCGCCGACGCACGCGCCGAACGCGAGACGGAGCAGCCGCCCAAGTCAAAATCATCAAAGTCGAAATCATCGAAGGTGAAGCAAGTCGCGGCGATACCTGGCTTTGTCGCGCCGGAGCTTTGTGTGTCCGTTGAAAAGCCGCCAGAAGCCGCCGGCTGGGGCCACGAGATCAAGCTCGACGGCTATCGCCTTCAGCTCCGCGTTGAAGGCGGAAAAGCGACGCTGAAAACCCGCAAGGGCCTGGACTGGACGGAAAAATTCGCCGCCGTCGCCGAGGAAGCCGGTTCGCTGCCGGATGCGCTGATCGACGGCGAGGTTGTCGCGCTCGATGGGAAGGGCGATCCGGATTTCAGCGCGCTGCAGGCAGCACTTTCCGACGGCCAGACCGGCAACCTGATCTTCTTTGCGTTCGATCTGCTGTTTGCAGAGGAGTTCGATCTTCGCCGTTCGCCATTGTCGGACCGGAAACAGCGGTTGCGGGACATGCTGGAAGGCCGGACCCAACGCAAGCAGAGCCTGATCCGCTATCTCGATCATGTCGAGGCCAGCGGCGAGGCGGTCTGGCAAACGGCCTGCAAGATGTCGCTGGAAGGGATCATATCGAAAAAGCTCAGCGCCGCCTATCAATCCGGCCGCTCCGAGAACTGGACCAAGACCAAATGTCGTGCTGGCCACGAAGTTGTGCTCGGGGGTTGGAAAACCACGAACGGAAAATTCCGCTCGCTGATGGCCGGCGTCTATCGCGGCGACCATCTGGCTTATGTTGGTATCGTCGGCACCGGGTTCGGGCAAGAGACGGTCAAAAGATTGATGCCGTCATTGAAATCGGCGGCCTCAAGCAAGAGTCCGTTTGGCGGCAAGAACGCGCCGAAAAAGACTCGCGATGTGCATTGGCTGAAGCCCGAATTAGTTGCCGAGATCGAGTTTGCCGGCTGGACTGCCGATGAAAATATACGCCAGGCCTCGTTCAAGGGGTTGCGCGAGGACAAGCCGGCAAAAGAGGTGACGGCGGAGAAGCCAGCCATGATTGAAATAACAACGCCAAGTCCCGCGCGGGCTTCAGGCAAAACCTCCAGTACGCGCATCGCCCCTTCGAAAAAGGCCGACGGCAAATCCGCGGCTGTCATGGGCGTAGTCATCTCCAAACCCGACAAGGCGCTGTGGCCCGATGGCGGCGACGGCGAGCCGGTGACCAAGCTCGACCTCGCGCGATATTTCGAGGCCATCGGCGACTGGATGATCGGCCACATCAAGGGACGGCCGTGCTCCATCGTGCGCGCGCCCGACGGCATCAAGGGCGAGACATTCTTCCAGCGCCACGCGATGATGGGCACGTCAAAACTGCTGGAACTGGTCAAGGTCTCCGGCGACCGCAAACCCTATTTGCAGATCGACCGCGTCGAGGGACTTGCCGCCGTCGCGCAGATCGGCGGGCTCGAGCTGCACCCGTGGAATTGCGCGCCGGACCAACCGGACACGCCTGGCCGGCTGGTTTTCGATCTGGATCCCGCGCCGGATGTTGAATTCAGCGAGGTCATCGAGGCCGCCAAGGATATGCGTCAGCGGCTGACCAGTTTAGGCCTCGAAAGCTTTTGCAAGACCACGGGCGGCAAGGGACTGCACGTTGTGACTCCGCTTCTATACGGTGCAAAAGACAAGGTGGACTGGAAAGAAGCAAAAGCGTTCGCGCAAGGGGTTTGCCAGTGGATGGCGAATGATGACCCGGAGCGCTATCTGCTCAACATGGCCAAGAAGCTGCGCAAGGGAAAAATCTTTCTCGATTATTTGCGCAACGACCGGACGTCGACCGCGGTCGCGGTGTTGTCGCCGCGCGCACGCGATGGCGCGACGGTTTCCATGCCGCTGACCTGGGCGCAGGTGCGGGGCGATCTCGATCCCAGGCGCTATACGGTCCGCACCGTGCCGGCGCTGCTGGCAAAGACCAAGGCGTGGGAGGGGTATGACAAGGCTGCGGCTTCGATCAAGCCGGCGATCAAAAAGCTCGGCGCCGCAAAATAACCACCGTCATTCCGGGATGCGCCGCTTGGCGCAGACCCGGAATCCATACTCTCTGCAGGGGTTATGGATTCCGGGCTCGCGCTTCGCGCCCCGGAATGACGTAGAGAGTTACAGTTTTCCGAGCAGCAGCAGGATCAACAGGATAACGATGATGAGCCCGAGGCCGCCGCCGCCGTAATAGCCGGTGCCGTAGAACGGGCCGCCGCCGATGCCGCTAAAGCCACCGAGCAAGGCGATGATGAGAATGATCAGGATGATAGTTCCGATTGACATGGTCGTTCCTCCTAAGCCCGGCAGTCGGCCATTGTTAATCTGCCATCAGCTCTGAAAACGAATCGGAACTCAGAAAGTTCCATTCGCGGACCTCAGTTATCCCCCGCCCTCTTTTCTCAGGAAAATCTGTAATTACATCGACTTAAAGCTTTGAAGGATTTTTCAGATGTCTGCGCCGCTGGTCGTTTCCATTCCCCATCGCCTTGGCCGCCAAGAGGCTCGCCGCCGTCTGCAGGCGGGCCTGACCCGCGCCGCGGCAAGTGTGCCGGTGTTGAAAGTCGATGAGGAGAAATGGGACGGCGACCGCATGATCTTTCGCGTTCGCGCGCTCGGACAAGCGGCGGCGGGCCACGTCGACGTGGAGGACGATCACGTTCGGGTGGAGGTCACCCTGCCATGGCTGCTGCAGCGGTTTGCCGAGGTCGCCCAGGCAGCCATCAAGAAGCGCGGCAAGCTGCTGCTGACCAAGCGCGACTGATGGACAAGGTGCGACTTTGCCACAGATGAAATGATTCGCGATGAATGCACTGCAATATGCGCTGCGTTAGCTTGATGCTAACGAAGTTTCGGGGAATATCAGCGTCGCGGGGGTAGGGAACCGACCTCTGATTCGAGTCGGCACGATATCCGCCAGGCCGCCCGGCCTTCAGATCCCGGGCGGCCTTTTAGTTGGACTCTTGATTTTTCCCACGGCGCCGTCCCGCAACTTTGGCTTTCGTGATCGCGGCGGGCAGATGCCTGAACGCATCCGCTAGCGGCAACTCGTTGCCGTTGATGCCCTCGAGCGAATATCCTTTCGTGACGATCGCGCCGTCATAAGCCCTGGCGTCAGGCCAGACCCGGCCGCCTTGCGCGATCGGTGCGAGCGATTTCCCGACCGCGATAATCGCGGCGTCGCCGCCGTGACGCCGCGCGAAGGCAATGACGTGATCGCGGTGCGGGCCGGTGACTTGCAGCGGCTGGTAATCGCCGCGGGCAAAAACGTCGGCAAGCTCCGCTCGCAGCTTCAGGAGATGCCGCGTCCAGGCCAGCTTGATGCGGCCGTCAGTCCAGTTTTGTGCAAGGCTGGTCCAGTCCGGCATTTCGAGGGCAGCCAACGCCGACCTGCGCGCCGCGAAGTCGACCGGCCGCCGATTGTCGGGATCGACCAGCGAAAAGTCCCAGAACTCCGTGCCTTGATAAAAGTCGGGCACGCCCGGCATCGTCGCCTTCAGCGTGATCTGGCTCAACGAATTGAGGGCGCCAAGCAGGGATGTGCGTTGCGTGAACGATTGCAGCGAGCCGAGAAATTCAGCGGATACTGCCGGATCGAGTATCCGCTCAAGAAACACTCGCAATCCCGCCTCGTAAGCCTCGTGCGGATTGAGCCAGCTGGTTTCCTGCTTGCCCTCGCGCGCGGCTTTCAGCGCATAGGCCTGCATCCGCTCGCGGAATGCATCGTCGCGCTCGGCGAGCGGCCAGGCGCCGACCAGCGCCTGATACAGCATATATTCGAAGGCCGCGGACGGGCTGCGCATGCTTCCCTCGACAACGAGGTGCCGTGCGTTGAGAATCTTCCATCGACCAACCATGCTGGCCCATTCCCCGGGAAGCTCCGCAAGCGCCAGCAGCCGCGCCCGCGCGTCCTCGCCGCGCTTGGTGTCATGGGTGGCGGTTGCGGTCATGCCATGCGGCCACTCCTTTGCGCGCGTCCGCATCATCTTGTGGAACGTCTCAACCGGGAGCGCCTGAGCCGCCGGATCGCCGCCGACCTCGTTGAGCGCCAGCAGCCGGTGGTAGCGGTAGAAGGCGGTGTCTTCCAGCGACTTGGCCATCATCGGCCCGGTGAACTGCTGCACTTTCAGTGCAAAGCGGCGAACTCGCGGCTTGCTGTGCGGGACGCGGCCGGGAGCGATCAGATCCAGCGTCAGCGTATCGCGCAAGAAATCGAACAGGCCTTCATCGGCGCCGAACCAGTTTGCCCGCGCCTTCTCTATTGTGCTCGAAATCAGCGCGCGGTCGCGCTCGGAGGGACCGGCCGGCGTGAGATAGGTGCGATAGACCGGGAAATGCAGCACATAGAGTTCAAGCGCCTGCCGCAGGCTGTCGGCGGAAAAATCCCGGGTCGAATAGTGTCCGCCGGCGATGCGCGCAAGCAGGCGCGTCAGAACGGTGAATTCGCTGGTGAGCAGCGTCTCGAGAACGCGGCGCTTGGCTTGCAGCACCACCGGTTCGAGCTTTGGCGACATATTGCTGACCTGCCGCCAGATTTCGTCGAGCGCTTCGAGCCCGTTGCCGTCAAGGAGCACCTGCGAGATGGCATTCAGCCATTCATAGCCGGTGGTGCCCTGCACGCCTGCGAAATGATGCAACTGCTCGTGCTCGCCGAGGATTTTCTCGATCACCATATAGAATGGCTGGCCGGCATCGCCTTGCGCCTCACGGATCAGCCGCCGCAGCCGCTGGAAATACTGCGCAGGATCGCGCAGGCCGTCGATGTGGTCGAGCCGCAGCCCCTGCAGCCTGTCGTCCGCGATCAGGCGTTTCACCAGGCGGTGAATGGCGTCGAACGTGCCGGCATCCTCGACCCGTAAGCCGGCCAGCGTATTGACGTCGAAGAAGCGCCGGTAGTTGATCTCGCTGGACGCGAGCCGCCATTGCCCGAGCTTGTAATGCTGGCGCTCCAGCAGATGATGCAGCGCCAGCGTTTGCGCAGGCCGCTCCGGTCCGGCGCGGTAGGCGTCCAGTCCGCGCGCGATAATCTCCGCGCTTCCGGCGATCCCCTTCAACTCAGCCTTGAAGGCCGGAGCGTCTTCGCGCGAAGGACGGCGCGGTCCTGTATGACGCAACGCAAGGTCTGACAGTTGCTTGCCGGCCGGCTCGCTTTCGGTGCTCGCTTCCCTCACGATCGTGCGCAGCATTTCGCCGTAGCGTTCCGGCGCGATTGGCAGCCGGTGTTCGAAATACCATGCCGAAAAGCTTCCCTCGCCGGGCTCGTAACGCAGTTCGATCTCGCCTTTCTCCAGCGCCTCGCCATAGGACGAGCCGATGATCGGCAGCAACACGCCGCCACGGGCGCGATACGGCAGCATGTCCCAGTCGATGTCGAACGAAACGGCGTGCGGCGAAGCCTGCCCCCATTCCAGCACATCGAGCCACCACGGATTGTCGGCGAAATGCACGCCGACGTGGTTCGGCACGAAATCCAGAATTAGGCCGAGGCCGTGCTGCTTCAACGCCCGGCTCAATCGCTCAAAACCGGCCTCGCCGCCCAATTCGGGATTGATCACGGTGTGATCGACGATGTCGTAGCCGTGGGTGCTGCCCTTGCGCGCCTTCATGAAGGGCGAGGCGTAGAGATGGGTGATGCCCAGCGCCTTCAGATAGGGAACGATGCTTGCTGCGGCATCGAAGTTGAAATCGGCGGTTAGTTGCACGCGATAGGTGGCGATCGGAATGGCGGGGGGCATCAGCGCGCTCCAACGTGCCAGAGCACCGACCATGGCGCGATCAATCCGCCACCATCACCGCCCCAGATTTTGACGCCGGTCAGTTCAGTTCGAGCGTCGATGGCCAGATCGGAGAGATTGGCCTGCAACTGGAGCCACGCGCCGTCGCCCATTCGCCAGCTTGCGGACAACAGGCCATTGTCCTCAACGGAAGCATCGCCGAACCCCGCGCCAGCCAATCGGGGAACGATCTCCCGGCGTCGAATTGAAAGCAACTCCTGCACGAGCATGAGGCGTCGATGCGCTTTTGGAAGGCCTCGCGTCTCCCAATCCAACACGGCGGACCGAAAGGTCGCTTCCTCCAGCGGATCGGGCACCTCGCTGCCATACTTGGCGTAGGCGCCCGCGAATTCCCTGCGCCGGCCCTTGCGCACCGCGTGCGCCAGGTCGCCGTGAAAATCGCAGAAGAACGGGAAGGGCGCGGTCGAGCCCCATTCCTCGCCCATGAACAGCATCGGGATCATCGGCGCCAGCAGGGTAATCGCCAAGGCCGCTTCGATCGCGTTGTCCTTCGCGTGGCTTTCAAGCCGATCGCCGAGCGCGCGATTGCCGATCTGGTCGTGATTCTGCAGGAAATTGACGAAGGCGATAGGAGCCAGCGCGCCGCTTGGCTCGCCGCGAGATTGTCCGTCACGATGTGCGGAGGCTTCGCCCTGATACACAAAGCCGGATCCCAGCGAACGCGCGATGTCGCGCAGCGGCGCCTTCGCGTAGTCGGCGTAATAGCCTTGGCGCTCGCCGGTCAGCAGCACATGCCAGGCATGATGATAGTCATCGTTCCACTGCGCGCGATACTTGCCGCGCGGCGGGTCTTGATTCGCATCAAGCAGGCTGGCGCGGTTGTCGTCGTTTTCAAGCACCAGATGGAGTTGGCGGGCGGTTTCCGCGGCGAGATCGCCCACCGCGCGGCTGAGGTCGTGCAGCATCGAGACTTCACCCTGCTCGGGGATGGCGTGCACCGCATCCAGCCGCAATCCGTCGAAGCGATACTCGCGCAGCCAGTATACTGCGTTCTCGATGGCGAAGGCGCGAACCTGCGGCACGCGGTAATCGATTGCGCTGCCCCATGGCGTCTGCGCTTCTGTGAAGAAAGACGGCGCAACCTGGCCAAGATAATTTCCCTCCGGCCCGAAGTGATTGTAGACCACGTCGAGAAACACCATCAACCCGCGCAGATGCGCCTCGTCGATCAGGATTTTGAGATCGTCGGGGCGGCCATAGGCGCCGTCGGGCGCATACCACAACACGCCGTCATAGCCCCAGTTGCGCTTACCCGGGAAATCGGCCAGCGGCATCAATTCCAGCGCGGTGAAACCGGTCGCCACCAGATGATCGAGCCTCTCGATCATGGCGCGATAAGTACCCTCCGGCGTAAAGGTGCCGACATGGGTTTCGATCAGAACGGCGTCCTGCCATGGCCGCCCGCGCCAGTCCCGCGCCCGCCATTGATAAGCGTCGTGATCGATTACTTCGCTCGGACCGGCAACGTCCTGCGGCTGGAATGCCGCGGCCGGATCCGGAATGTCGACCTTATCGTCGATCCGGAATTTGTAGAGCGTGCCGGCCTTGAGGCCGGCAACGTCAGCGGAAAACCAGCCGTCGTCGCCGCGGCGCAGGGCATGGGGCTTTTCAAGCAGTACATCGACGCGCTTCGCCGCCGGCGCCCATAACCGGAATGTTACGCCGTCGGATGTGAGCTTTACCCCAAAATGCCGCTCATTCATGCCGAGCCCGCAAAAGCAAGAACCGAACGGGGCGGGGCCTCGGCGTCCGCCGCGGAGGCGAAGCTTGCCGTGGTCGGCTCGCTGTCCGCCGTGTTGAGCACCTGTTCCCAATTGCTGTATTCGGGCATCTTCGGCAATTTGAATGCGATGGCTTCAGGTGCTGCGTTCAGCACGATGAAAATCGGCGCCTGTCCTTCCTCGGCCGGGCCGAGCACATAAGCGAGAAACCTTCCTTCCGGAAAATTCCAGTCCTGTTCGGTCATTTCATCAGCCGAGGGCGTAAGCCACAGCACGCCATACGATCCGTCCGCGCGCCGGCCATCGAGCCAGCGCCGCGAGCGGATTTGCGCAAACCGCTGCCGCAGGCCGGTCATGTGGCCGATGAAATCGGTGAGATCATCACCCTCGCGGCCGAGGCCGTCCCAGCCGACCCAGCCGATTTCGTTGTCCTGGCAATAGGCGTTGTTGTTGCCGTTCTGGGTGTTGCCGACCTCGTCGCCGGCCAGGATCAGCGGCAGGCCTTGCGCCAGCAACAGGCACGCGAGCTGATTTTTCCGCAGCCGATGCCGTAGCGCGTTGATCTCCGGATCGTCGGTCGGCCCTTCATGCCCGCAATTGTTGCTGAGATTGTCGCTGGAGCCGTCGCGGTTATCCTCGCCATTGGCCTCGTTGTGCTTCTCGTTGTAACTGAACAGGTCGGCCAGCGTGAAGCCATCATGCACGGTGATGTGATTGATGCCGGCGCGGAGCGTGCGGCCATCGTGGTTGAACAGATCGGACGAACCTGTCATCCGGCTCGATACTTCGCCGATCAGGCTGCCTTCGCCGCTCCAGTAGCGCCGCATCGCACTGCGATAGCGGTCGTTCCATTCCGACCATTGCGACGGAAAAGCGCCGACCTGATAGCCGCCCATGCCGAGGTCCCAAGGTTCGGCAACCATCTTGACGGACGCCAATACCGGATCCTGGCGAACAGCGGTGAGGAATGCGCTGTTGCGGTCAAAGCCGTCCGGACCTCGGGCCAGCGTGGTGGCGAGATCGAACCGAAAACCATCGACGTGGCAGACCTCGACCCAGTAGCGCAGCGAATCCATCACCATCTGCAGCACGCGGGGATGGGTGAGATTGACCGAGCTGCCGCAGCCGGTGAAATCGTCATAGAAGCGCGGATTGTCCTTCATCAGCCAGTAATAGGAGGCGTTGTCGATGCCGCGGAACGACAGCGTCGGCCCCATGTGGTTGCCCTCGGCGGTGTGGTTGTAGACCACGTCGAGCAACACCTCGATGCCGGCATCGTGCAGCCGCGCCACCGTGGTCCGGAACGCGTCGAGCGGATTGTCCTGGGTGTAGCGCGGCTCCGGCGCGAAGAATGACAGCGTATTATAGCCCCAGTAATTCGACAGTTTTTTCTCGACCAGGGTTCTGTCGTCGATGAGCCCATGGACCGGCAACAGCTCGACCGTGGTGACGCCGAGACGTTTCAGATGGTCGATCATCGCCGGCGACGAAAGACCGCCATAAGTGCCACGCAAGCCCGGCGGCACGTCCTCGCGGTTTTGCGTCAAGCCTTTGACGTGCGCCTCATAGATGATGGTGTCTTCCCACGGGATGTTGGGGCGAACGATCTCGCGGCGTCCCCAGTTGAAGGTTTCGTCCACAACCACCGCTTTGGGCATGCCGCGCGCATTGTCGCGGCGATCGAATGACAGATCTTCGCGCGGGCTTCCGGTGCGATAGGCGAAATGCG
This sequence comes from uncultured Alphaproteobacteria bacterium, assembly GCA_963710045.1. Lineage (GTDB taxonomy): Bacteria > Pseudomonadota > Alphaproteobacteria > Rhizobiales > Xanthobacteraceae > Bradyrhizobium. The sequence continues at coordinate 39,152 of CAVPZO010000037.1, forward strand.
CGTCGCTCCACACCAGCCGGCCGGCCGTTCGTTTGGCATAGGGATCGAGCAGCAGCTTGTGGGCATTGAACCGGTGGCCGTGTTCGGGCGCGTAGGGGCCATGGACGCGATAGCCGTAAAGCTGTCCCGGGGCCACGTCGTTGAGATAGCCGTGCCATACGTCTTCGCTGCGTTCTGGAAGCTCAATCCGTTCCAGTTCCTTGCGGCCCCCGCTTTCGAACAGGCACAGCTCCACCTTCCGCGCGTTCGCGGAGAACAAAGCAAAGTTGGTGCCCCGGCCGTCCCAGCTTGCGCCGAGGCGTGAGGACGTACCAGTGGACAGTCGCATGCTCAGTTTTCCGGTACGAGAAATATCGCGGCCAGCGGCGGGATGGTGAGATTGAGCTCCGGCACCAGGCCATCCAACGTCCTGACTTCGCCGACGTTCCCGACATTGCTGCCGCCGTAATGCGCGGAGTCGGAGTTGAGCACTTCATGCCATTTGCCGGCGAACGGCACCCGGACACGATAGTTGTGATACACGTTCGGTGAGAAATTGGCGACGACGAGGCAGCGCGCGCGGGCATCATTGCCCTTCCGCATCCAGGCGAACACGTTACGGCCGGCGTCGTCGGTGACGATCCATTCGAAACCGGATTGATCGCAGTCCATCTCGTGCAGGGCCGGCAGCGCGCGATAAAGTTCGTTGAGGTCGCGAACCAGCGACTGGATGCCGGCGTATTTTTTCTGGTCCAGCAGATGCCAGTCAAGCGACCGGTCGTGATTCCATTCGCGTTCCTGGCCGAATTCACAGCCCATGAACATCAGCTTCTTGCCGGGATGGGCGAACATGAAAGCATAATAGGCGCGCAAATTGGCGAAGCGCTGCCACTCATCGCCCGGCATGCGGCCGAGCAGGGATCGCTTGCCGTGGACGACTTCATCATGCGACAGCGGCAGGATGAAATTTTCGGAAAAGGCATAATGCAGGCCGAACAGGATGTCGCCGTGATGATGCTTGCGGTGGATCGGATCCTTAGCGATGTAGTTCAGCGTGTCGTGCATCCAGCCCATGTTCCATTTGTAGCCAAATCCCAGCCCGCCATATTCGACCGGACGTGACACCTGCGGCCACGCGGTTGATTCTTCCGCCGCGGTGGTGGCCTGCGGAAATCGCGCGTACACTTCGGTGTTGAAGCGGCGCAGAAAATCGATGGCTTCCAGGTTTTCGCGGCCGCCGTACTTGTTCGGGATCCAGCCGCCGGCCGGCCGGCTGTAATCGAGATAAAGCATCGAGGCCACCGCGTCGACGCGCAACCCGTCGATGCCGTAACGCTCCAGCCAGAACAGCGCGTTGGACACCAGGAAGTTCACCACTTCGGTACGCCCGTAATTGTAGATCAGCGTGCCCCAGTCCATGTGGCGGCCCTGTAGCGGGTTGGCGTGTTCATACAGCGCGGTGCCGTCGAAATCGGCGAGGCCGTGCGGATCGTCGGGGAAATGGCCGGGCACCCAGTCCAGGAGCACGCCGAGGCCTTCACGATGACAGGCGTCGACCAGCGCGGAGAAGTCTTCCGGCGTGCCAAACCGGCTGGTCGGCGCGTACATGCCGGTCGGCTGATAACCCCACGAGCCGTCGAACGGATGTTCGTTGATGGGCAGGAATTCGACGTGGGTGAAGCCGAGATCGCGGACGTAACGCGGCAGCTGCTCCGCCAGCTCGCGATAGGTCAACCACTCGTTGTTGCCCTTGCGCCGCCACGAACCCAGATGCACCTCATAGATCGACATCGGCGCGCTCAGCGCGTTGACGTTCGCCGGCGCCGGGCGCGGATGCGGCAGTTTCGTTTCATCCAGAACAATGGAGGCCGTACTCGGACGCAGTTCCGCGGCAAACGCCATCGGATCGGATTTCAGCGGAAGGTGCTGTCCCTGCGGACCGATAATATCGAATTTGTAATGGTCACCGGCCGTGGCATGCGGCACGAACAGCTCCCAATAGCCGTTGCCGCGCACGCGCATCGGGTGACGCCGCGCATTCCAGAAATTGAAGTCGCCGACGACACTGACCCGCCGCGCGTTCGGCGCGAATACGACGAATGCGACGCCGGGAACGCCGTCCAGCGTGATCGGATGTGCGCCGAGCTTGTCATACAGCCGCTGCTGGGTTCCTTCGCCGAGCAGATACAGGTCGAAGTCGGTCAAGACGGGTGGAAAGCGATAGGGATCGTCAAGCTCCACGGTCTTGTCGCCGAAGCGCGCGCGCAGTTGATAACTCTTCGATCCGTTCGGTAACGCACCGGCAAACAATCCGGCATCGTGGATGCGTGCGAGCGCCGCCGCCTTGCCGTGCTCGTCGATGGCGTCGACCTTTGACGCCTCCGGCAAAAATGCGCGCACGACGGTTTTGTCGTCCTCCTTGTGGAGGCCGAGATAATGAAACGGATCGGAATGGCGGCCTTCCACGATCGCGTAGGCCTCTGCGGGCAGTTTCGTCATGAGGCTTCCAGTTGTTGTGACAGGATACGGAGTGCCCCCGTAAGCGGCACGCGCAGCCAGTCCGGCCGGTGCGCGAGTTCGTATTCGATTTCGTAAATTGCCTTCTCAAGCAGGAAGAAGTTCAGAAGGCGGCCCGCGGTAGCGGGGTCGCCGGGCCAAAGCCGCGCCTGTCCCATGGTTTCCCCGTAGGCGCCGAGGAAGGTTCCGGTTGCACGGTCACGCCAGGCGTTCAGCGCGGCGGCCAGTTTACCCTGCTCATCCGAGGTCACCTTGAGCGCGCGGTCCAGCGCGGCGGTCGTCGAGTAGTCGATCGAGCGGATCAGGCCCGCGACGTCGCGGGCGGACGGCGCCTTGCGCCGACGCTCATCCAGCGTGCGGCGCGGCTCGCCTTCGAAGTCGATGATGAAGATGTCGTCTTTGACGATCAGCATTTGGCCGAGATGGAAATCGCCATGATGGCGAATCTTGAGAATTTGCGCAGGATCCGGAAGCAGCGTGCCGAGGCGGCCCTGCAGCGTCGCCGCGTGCGAAAGCAGCTCGTCGATCATGAGGCGTTCGTGATCCTTCGCCGCGTCGCGCCGCTGCTTCAATGCGTCGAACACCCGCGCGGCACGCGCGACAAGATCGGATACCCATTGCTCGATGTCGACCGCTATGGCCCGCTCCGGGGCGAACGCCGGATCGTCGTCGCGGCTGGCCAGCGCCCTGTGCATCTCGGCCACGCGTCTTCCGGTCTGCGACATGTAGCGCAGATACGCCGTCTGCTCCTCGCTCTCGGACGATGCATCTCCGCCGGCGAGCACGCGCTGTTCATCGACGAAACGGTCGAGATAGGCCGAGGTCACGGTCCAGGCGTCGCCCTGATTCTGGATAAATTCATGAACGACCCCGACCGCGTTTCTCCGGTCGTTCTCGACGAATTCAACGCTTCCCAGCAGCGCGGGTGTATTGGCAAAACCGGCGACTTCGGTCAGGAATCGTCCGACCTCGATCTCCGGATTGATTCCGGCCTCCAGCTTGCGATAGATCTTGACCACATAGTCGTTGTCCACCAATGCGGTGCTGTTGGATTGTTCGGTCTCGACCGCGCGGATGTGCTCGGGCTGCTTGACTGGTTTGTCGAAAAGCTTTGCCGTCGGCCTGAATTCGAGCCGCAGGCCCATACCATATTCGTCTTCGACGATCAGCGAGTTGTGAAGATTGCGCAGCAGCAGCGCGATAAAAATCTGGTCGGTCGCAACGTCGAGCAGCGTTCCTTCGCGCGCGCCCTGGCGCACCGCGGCAAGCGCACGGGGGTTGTAGCGTTCGCGATCGAACCGCACCCACTCGATCTGCATCGGCAACACGTAACGCGTTGTCGTTCCGCGCTGGTTCGCTTCGAAAAAGCCCAGGTAAGGTCGATTATCGCCGATGTCGCAGAACGGGATTGCCGAGGTCAAAGTCGGTTCGATGGCTTTTGCCGAACGTTCCGGATACCAGCGGGTTCGCGCCAGGTAGGGCGGCAAGACGTCATGTTCGAATACGCCCCGGGTGCGGGTGAGCGACATCCAGGTGGAGCCGACCGGGACCACCAGCGTCTCGAACTCGGGGACGGCGGTGGTCGCGACGTGTTTCGGCTCTTCCTTTTCGCGCAACTGGAACCAGTAAAAGCCGTAAGGCGCCAGCGTAATCATGTAGGGCAATTCGCCGATCGCCGGAAAATTCGTCCGGCCCAGCATTTCCAGCGGCACCCGGTCTTTCCATGCAGACAGATCGAGTTCGGTCGCCTGCGCGGAGCGCGACAGGTTGGCGACGCAGAGAATGACTTCATCCTGATGCTGCCTGACATAGCACAGCACCGAGCGGTTGGCCGGACGGATGAAGGTCATGGTGCCGCGGCCGAACGCCAGCGTGGATTTGCGTACCGAGATCAGGCGCTTGGTCGCGCTCAACAAGGACGACAGGCTGCGCGACTGCGCCTCGACGTTGACGGACTCATAGCCATAGACCGGATCCATGATGGTCGGGGCGTAGAGCCGCGCGGGGTCGGCGCGGGAGAATCCGCCATTGCGGTCCGGCGTCCATTGCATCGGCGTGCGCACGCCGTTGCGGTCGCCGAGATAGATATTGTCGCCCATGCCGATTTCGTCGCCGTAATAGATGATCGGCGTGCCAGGGAACGACAGCAGCAGCGAGTTCATCAACTCGATCTTGCGCCGGTCGTTGTCCATCAGCGGCGCCAGCCGGCGGCGGATGCCGACATTGATGCGCGCGCGGGGATCGTTGGCGTAGGTCGACCACAGATAGTCGCGCTCGACGTCGGTCACCATTTCCAGCGTCAGTTCGTCGTGATTGCGCAGGAACAACGCCCACTGGCAATTGTTCGGAATGTCCGGCGTCTGACGCAGGATGTCGGTAATCGGAAAGCGGTCTTCCTGAGCGATCGCCATGTAGATACGCGGCATCAGCGGGAAGTGATAGGCCATGTGGCATTCGTCGCTTTGCCCGAAATACTCCTGCACATCCTCGGGCCACTGATTGGCTTCCGCCAGCAGCACCTTGCCCTTGGCATAGGCATCGAGCTCAGCGCGAATCTTCTTGATGACGACGTGGGTCTCCGGAAGGTTCTCGTTGTTGGTGCCGTCGCGCTCGCACAGATAGGGAATCGCATCCAGCCTGAAGCCGTCGACGCCGGTGTCGAGCCAGCGCTTCATCACCTGCACGACGGCACTGAGCACGCGCGGATTGTCGAAATTCAGATCAGGCTGGTGCGAGAAAAACCGGTGCCAGTAGAACGCGCCAGCCTCTGGATCCCACGTCCAGTTGGATTTCTCGGTATCGGTAAAGATGATCCGCGTGCCCAGGTATTTCTGGTCGCTATCGCTCCAGACATACCAGTTGCGTGCCGAGGACTTTGGATCGCTGCGGCGCGCCCGCTTGAACCAGTCATGCTGATCCGAAGTGTGATTGATTACCAGTTCGGTGATAACCCGCAGATTGCGCCGCTTGGCCTCGACGATGAAGCGTTTGAAATCCTTCATCGTCCCGAAATCGGGATTGACCGCGCCGTAGTCGCCGATGTCGTAGCCGTCGTCGCGGCCGGGGGAGGGATAGAACGGCAGCAGCCACAGCGCGGTGACGCCGAGTTCCTGGAGATAGTCCAGCTTTTCGGTCAGCCCGGCAAAGTCGCCGATACCGTCATTGTTGCTGTCGGCGAACGCCTTGACATGAAGCTGATAGATGATGGCGTCCTTGTACCAGAGCTCGTCGGCACCGCCGGCGCTACTGCGCATTTCGGTCGCATCAATGGATGGCATCACGTTCATGGCCGAGCCCCTCACGCCAGGCAGCGGAAGAGGAGGGCAGGGTCGCGCGTCGGATCGATCCGCAAATGGATGCCGCCCCATTCGACCGGATGGCGCTCGCCGGTGATCAGGTTTTCAACAGCCGCAACGTGTTTGCGCTCGCCGCCCGCATCGATCTGGATATCGCCGATCGGAAACCAGAATTCATGCGGCTCGCGCGACAATGCAATCGCGGCAACAACCGTGTTGGCCCGGTCCACCGATTCCTTCACAAAGCCGATGACATCGCCGTCATCGATTCCGATGAACCGAAGATTGCTGGTCTGCTGCAGCGCCGGGTTCGCCCTGCGGGCGCGATTGAGGTCGCGGATGTAGGGTTTTATGTTTCCCGGTCTGTCCCAATCGCGCACCTTGATCTCGTATTTTTCGGAATCGAGATACTCTTCCTTGCCGGGGATCGGTTCGTGTTCCAGCAACTCAAAGCCGTTGTAGATGCCGTAGGTGCTCGACAGGATGGCCGCGAGTGCTGCGCGGGATTTGAACATCCACGGCTCGCCGCTCTGCAGGTGGTAGGGCAAAATATCCGGCGTATTGACGAAGAAGTTCGGGCGGTAGAAATCGCGTTCGGGATAGGCCGTCAGCTCATTCAGATACTGCTCCAGCTCCCACTTCTGCGTGCGCCAGGTAAAATACGTGTAGGACTGGGTAAAGCCGAGCTTGGCAAGGCCTTTCATCAGTTTCGGCCGGGTAAAGGCTTCCGCAAGGAAGATCACGTCCGGATGCCGAAGCTGGATTTCGTGGATCAGCCATTCCCAGAACCGGAACGGTTTTGTGTGCGGGTTGTCGACGCGAAAAATCCTGACGCCCTGATCGACCCAGAACAGCACGACGTCGCGCAGCGCATTCCACAGCGCGCCGGCATCTTCGGAGGTGAAGTCCGGATTGACGATGTCCTCGTATTTCTTCGGCGGATTCTCCGCATAACGCATCGAACCGTCCGGCCGGCGCTTGAACCACTGCGGATGCTGCTTCAGCCACGGATGATCGGGGGAGCACTGCACGGCGAAGTCGAGCGCGACTTCCATGTCGAGCTGCCTGCATGCCGAAACGAAGCTGCGAAAATCCTCCAGCGTGCCCAGTTCCGGATGCACTGCGTCGTGGCCGCCTTCGGCCGCACCGATAGCATACGGACTGCCGGGATCGCCTTCCGCAGCCGTCACCGCATTGTTGCGGCCCTTGCGGTTGGTCTGGCCGATGGGGTGGATCGGGGTGACGTAGATCACGTCGAAACCCATCGCGGCGACATCGGGCAGCCGCGCGATGCAATCCTTGAACGTGCCGTGCTGTCCAGGCGTCTCGCCCTGGCTTCGCGGCACCATCTCGTACCACGCCCCGGTTCGCGCCCGCGGCCGGTCCACCATCAGCGGAAACAACTGCGACCGCGTCAGGTCGGAGCGCAGCTGGCTTTCGGCCATGGCGTCCTTGAGTTCTGGGGTCAGCAGCGGTGCGACTTCTCCGGTCTGCAGGTAATCCTCGCATTGGCGCAAGATCACCGAGGCGGCGGCCTTGCCTCCCGCCTGGGCCTTGGTGAGCATGCCCGCGCCTTCGATCGCATCGAGGGTCAAATCGACGCCGGCCTTCTGCTTCAGTTCAAAACCGTGCCGCCAGGTGGCGAACTCGTCGGTCCAGGCCTCGATCGCATAGACATAGCGTCCGATCTCGTCGGGGACGAACGATCCGCCCCAGCGATCGTTGCTGTGAAAGGTCATCGGCACGCGCTGCCAGTCGCGGTCGCGCTCGCGTCGCCAAACCAGCGCCGCGGTGACGACATCGTGCCCGTCGCGATAGATGTCTGCCCAGACGTCGAACCGCTCGCCGACGACACGCTTCACTGCGAAGCGGCCGCCATCGATGATCGGATAGACGTCTTCAATATGGAAAGCGCCGCCGGCTGCGACGCTCTCGACAGTTTGGGTCGTTTTGTTCACGGTGATGCCACTGACATGGAAACGGCGTCCCATTTCATTTGCGGGAAAGGAGACGTTCCGGACATATATACAAAGCCTCGCGGAAGCATTGGTTCCCGGGGAACCGGTGGGACCGGAGCAGAGTTAAACATGGCTATCCTCTTCCTGCATCTAGAGAATTTCGCAACGTCTCGCATCGTTGCGTGCAAACAGCGTGCCGAATGGACCTTTTCACCAAAGCTGCCGAACTGGGGATTCAGACCGAGTTTATCGATGGCCAGGGTCACCGGCACGTGACGGACGCCGCGGCGCTGGAAATCATCGTTAATGCCCTGCCGGTCAGGGCACCGCACCGGCTTGTCGATCGGCCGGTCGTGGTCCGATCCGGCCGGGACGCACGCACCGAACTCACCGAAACTGTCACATTCCCGCTGCAGTGGAAAATCGTTGCCGATCTTAAGGTTATCGCGCAGGGCGAGACCGACAATCGCAGCATCAATTGGCCTTCCGATCTACCCATCGGCTCCTGGCGCCTGCATCTGACCGATGCCTCTTTATTCAGCGAGGAAGCGCCGTTTGTTGTCGCCCCGCCGAAAGCTTTTGGAGGCGACTTCGACCGGTCCTGGCTACTGGCGGTGCAGCTTTATGGCGTGCGGTCGTCGCGCAACTGGGGGATGGGCGATTTTACCGACCTCGAAGGCCTGATCGAACTGGCGGCAGGCCTCGGAGCAGGCGGGGTCGGCCTCAATCCGCTGCATGCGCTGTTCGACGATCGGCCGGCCGATTGCAGCCCCTATTCGCCGAACAGCCGGCTGTTTCTCAATGCGCTTTATGTCGACGTCGAAAAACTTCCGGAATTTTCACCGAGCGCTTTTTCCGATAGCACCGATGCGATTGCCCGGCTGAGAGAAGGCAATATTGTCGATTACGTTGCCGTTGCTGAGCTGAAATGGCGGGCGCTGCGCCTGGCTTTTGCAGCATTCAAGGCCAATCCGAAACCCGAACGTCAGGCGGCTTTCGCAAGATTTCGTGCGGAGCGCGGTCCTCTGCTGTGGCGTTTTGCCTGTTTCGAAGTCCTCAGGCACAAATTCAAATTGCCGTGGTGGGAATGGCTGGAGCGGTGGCAGCACCCCGACGACACCGAATGTGCGAAGCTCCGCGCCGGTCCCGATGCGGCCGAAATCGAATTCGTCGAATTCGTGCAATGGGCGGCGGATCAGCAACTACGGGCGTGTCAGGTTCTGGCAACAAGATTGGGCATGAAGGTCGGTCTCTACCTCGACGTCGCCGTCGGTGTGCAGTCCGACGGCTTCGACGCCTGGAACGAGCAGGTGGCGATTTCCCGTCATCTCGCGGTCGGCGCGCCGCCGGATGCGCTCAATACCGCAGGGCAAAACTGGGGTCTGGCGGGGTTCAATGCCGCAGGTCTGGAAGTTCAGTCGTTCGAACCATTTCGGGACATGCTTGCGGCCTCGATGCGCCACGCCGGTGCGATCCGGCTGGACCATGTGCTCGGCCTCAAGCGGCTGTATCTCGTGCCGCACGGCTTTGCCGCCCGCGACGGCGTCTATGTGCGAATGCCGTTCGACGCGCTGCTGGCGGTAACGGCGCAGGAGAGTGCAGCAAATCGTTGTGTGGTGATCGGCGAGGATCTCGGCACCGTTCCGGAGGGCTTTCGCGAGCAAATGGCGGATTGGGGCATCTGGTCGTATCTGGTGATGATGTTCGAGCGTGATCATCATGGCTCGTTCCAGGGCGTCGATCATTACTCACCGAATGCGCTGGTCACCTTCAACACCCACGATCTCCCGACCTTCGCGGGGTGGCGGACCGGCAGCGACCTGGAACTGAAGCGATCGCTCGGGATCGATCCCGGCGAAAGTGACGACGCCCGCCGGCATGCCATCGCAATGCTTTTGAATGTGCTGCGTCATCATTCGATCGACAATGACCACGTCTACGCGATTGTGAAATTTCTGGCGAGGACGAAGTCGCGGCTGCTCGCGATATCGCTGGAAGATCTGCTGGACGTCACTGACCAGCCCAATATCCCCGGAACCGTCAACGAACATCCGAACTGGCGCCAGCGGTTGCCGGTCGCGGTCGACGAGATCGCGGCTGCGATCGACCTCGCGGCGCTAAGAGATGCAACCGGGGAGCGGACGCAGCAAGCAACGGGCTAATTCGCGGAACTCCGGTGAAAAAACGTGTCCTGCAAGATTGAAGACTACGGCCTGATCGGCGACTGCGAGACCGCAGCCCTGGTCGGCCGCGACGGCTCGATCGACTGGCTGTGCTGGCCTGCCTTCGATTCCGACGCCTGCTTCGCCGCACTGCTCGGAACGCACGAGCACGGGCGATGGAAAATCACGCCAGCGGAAGAGATCGTGAAATGCTCGCGCCGGTATCGCGGCGACACGCTGATCCTGGAAACCCGTTTTGAGACCACAGACGGGGCCGTCACCCTGATCGACTTCATGCCGCCGCGCGGACAAGCCTCGGATGTTGTCAGGCTGGTTCGCGGTGAGGGCGGCCGCGTGAAGATGCGGATGGAGCTGATCATCCGCTTCGGATTCGGCCGGGATATTCCGTGGGTCAAGCGCACCGAAGAGGGCGCGCTGCTCGCGATCTGCGGCCCCGACATGACGGTGCTGCGCACGCCGGTTGAAACGTGTGGCGAGCACATGACCACGGTGGCTGATTTCGAGGTGAACGCCGGCGAAACCGTCCCGTTTGTCCTGACCTACGGGCCGTCACACCTGGAAGTACCCCAGCCGATCGATCCCGAACAGGCATTGCGGGATACCGAGGATTTCTGGTCCGAATGGTCCAGCCGTTGCACCTACGAAGGCGAGTGGCGAGACCTGGTGATGCGCTCGCTGATCACGCTGAAGGCGCTGACCTACGCGCCGACCGGCGGCATCGTCGCAGCGCCGACCACCTCATTGCCGGAAAAACTCGGCGGCGCCCGCAACTGGGACTACCGGTTTTGCTGGCTGCGCGACGCGACCTTTACGCTGCTGGCGCTGATGAACAGCGGTTATACCGAGGAGGCTTTGTCATGGCATAACTGGCTGCTGCGTTCGGTCGCAGGGTCGCCGGCCGACATGCAGATCATGTACGGCATCGCCGGCCAGCGGCGCCTGCTGGAATGGGAAGCCGGCTGGCTGCCCGGCTATGGCGGCGCGCGGCCGGTGCGGGTCGGCAATGCCGCGCATGCGCAGTTGCAGCTTGACGTCTACGGCGAGCTGATCGACGCGTTTCACCAATGGCGCGTGGCTAAACTCGAACTCGATCAGGGAACATGGGCAGTGGAATGCGCGGTACTGGAGCATCTCGCGAAAGTCTGGGACCAGCCGGACCATGGCGTCTGGGAGCGGCGCGGCGAAGGCAGGCACTATGTCTCATCGAAGGTGATGACGTGGGTGGCCTTCGATCGCGGCATCAAAAGCGCCGAGAGATTCGGGTTCGAGGCGCCGCTCGATCGATGGAAGCTGTTGCGCGACACCATTTGCCGGGATGTCTGCGACAAAGGGTTTGATCCCGCACAGAATGCATTCGTCGAATCCTATGGTTCGCCACTGCTCGATGCGAGCATCCTGCTGCTGCCATCGGTGGGTTTCCTCCCGGCTTCCGACCCGCGGGTCAAGGGTACGCTGGCCGCCATCGAGCGGCATCTGATGCAGGATGGTTTTGTGCTGCGGCATGACCCGCGCGAAAGTCCCGACGAGCAGCAGCCGGTCGAGGGTGCATTTCTCGCATGTAGCCTATGGCTGGCCGATGCCTATGTGCTGGCGGGGGAGATCGGCAAGGCGCAGGCGTTGTTCGATCGGGTCGCCGCGGTGGCCAACGATCTCGGCTTGCTGGCCGAAGAGTACGATTCCGGCGAGGGGCGGCAGACCGGGAATTTTCCACAGGCGCTGACCCATATCGCACTCATCAATACCGCGCATAATCTCAGCGATGCGAAGAAACCGATCGAGAAACCGGTGATGCAGCGGACAAAATGACTGCGTCATCCCTTGAGGAGCCGCGCTTGCGCGGCGTCTCGAAGGATGAGCCACACGTGTTTGCGGCCATCCTTGGAGGCTCGCGGAGCCTGTCATCGGGCCGGCAATAGCCGGACCCGTTGGCTCGCACCTCAGGATGACGGCGGAGTCCGTTTCAGAATAAACTCAATCGCGCCAGCAAAGCCTTCTTCCTCGTTGGAGTCCGTGACATGCGACGCCTGCTTCTTGACGTCGTCCGTCGCATTGCCCATGGCGATGGACAGGCTGCTCACGCGAAACATAGCAAGATCGTTCTGCATGTCGCCGATGGTGGCAATCGCATCCGTTGAAATGCCGAGCCGCCGCGCCATTGCCTCCACGAACGTGCCCTTGTCGTGGCCCGGCGGGGTGATGTCGAGATAATAGCTCTGCGACTGGACCGCGGTTGCCTCCGCGCCCACTGCCTGCTGTATGGCAGTCTGGCACCGTTGCAGCAGCGCCGCATCGGAACTGGCACCGACGATTTTGCAGGCGCTCGGCACATAAGGCGCAAAATCTCTGACGACGGTCGGGTCGGCCCGGATGGCGCGCACTTCATTCGGGACGAATTCACCATCGCCATTACGCGTAAGCCAGGCATCGTTGGTGAACAACCAGATATCGACACCGAATTCGCTGAGTAGATCGAGGCTGCGTTGAGCAGCCGCCGCGGGGATCAGGTGCTGTTCGATCGGGTTCAGTTGCGGATCGACAATCGAGCTGCCATTGAAAGACCCGAAAGGCAGCATGAGCCCGAGCGGCTCGATCAGAAACCGCATGCCGGCTGTCGGACGGCTGCTGACGATCGTGAAACCGATGTCGGAATCCCTTAGCCGCCGTACCGCGTGCCTGGCACCGTCGGTCAAGCGCTTGTCGTGGGTCACCAGGGTGCCATCGACATCGGAGACGACCAATGCGATTCGGCTCATGAGCGCTTCCTGTTGCCGGCGTGCGGGGTTAGCCCCAGTTTGCCGACGATATCCTCGACGATCGCGTCGACCGACGCATCGATCGACACCGCGACGGGATTTTCATCGGCGCCCGGCGGCTCCAGCGTCTTGAACTGGCTGTCCAGCAGCCCGGGGGGCATGAAGTGACCTTTACGCGCGGCGAGCCGGCTCGCGATCAGCTTCTGTGAGCCGTCGAGATAGACGATGCGCACGTCATCGCGTCCGTGCACGAGAATTTCGCGATAGACGCGCTTCAACGCCGAGCAGGCAACGACGGCATGCTCGCCCTCTTCACAGACCTGGTCGATCCTGTCAGCGATCGCTTGCAGCCACGGCCAGCGGTCCTCATCGGTGAGCGGATGGCCGGTGCTCATTTTCTCGACATTGCTTTTGGGGTGGTATTTGTCGCCGTCCTCGCATTTCCAGCCCAGGCGTTCGCCGAGTTTTTCGGCGATGGTGCTTTTGCCCGAGCCGGACACGCCCATGACGATCAATGCGCATGGTATGCTGGAACAGTTACCGGCCACGGAAATTCTCCGGTAGCGCTGCTGTATCGGCGAGCCATGTCGTCACGCCAATGGAATTCGCGCGGCTCGCCGGCAAATCCTCGCCCGCCAGTACCCGGCCCAGGATCGGCCGCTTGTCCGCGCCGCTCACTTCGAACAGCATTTCGCGGCAAGAGGCGAGAGTTCCCAAGGTCAGCGTTACCCGGGGCACGAACGGTTCGACATGGGCGTGCGGGACGCCCACCACCCAGCGCTCGGTCTCAACGGCCGCGGGATAGCCAGGAAACAGCGATGCGGTGTGTCCATCAGGTCCGACCCCCATCAGCACGACATCGAACAGGGGACGGGCGGCATCCAGGGTGTCGGCGCCGTAGAACGTTTTCAGTTCGGTTTCATAGCGGCGCGCCGCTTCATCGGGATTTGCCGCGTCGGTTGCAATGGGGTGAATGTTGACCAGCGGCGCGCAGCGATTGAGAAAGGATTGCCGCGCCATGCGCATGTTGTTGAGAGAGTCGGCCGCCGGGACAAATCGCTCATCGCCGATGAACCAGTGCACGCGGTCCCAGGGAATCCGGCTACGGTAAGGTTCATCCGCGAGCAACTCATAAAGCTGTTTCGGGCTCGATCCGCCGGTCAGGCAGATCGCGATGCGATCGCGGTTGGCGGCAATTCGCGCAATCAGGCGCTCCCCCGCCGTTCTTGCCAGTTGCGTTGCATCGGCAGCCGCGACGATCAGGCGATTATCATTCAGAACCATCAGCCCAGCTTTCGCCAGCTGCGGCCATCGCGCTTCAGCAGCTCGTCGCCGCAGGCCGGCCCCTCGCTGCCGGCCTTGTAGCTCTCCAGCCCCTTCGCCTCTGCCTTTTTCCATGCGTCGAGGAACGGCTCCACGGCTCGCCAGCCGGCTTCGACGCTGTCGGCGCGCTGAAACAGGATGTTGTCGCCGATCATGCAGTCGTAGATCAGCGTCTCATAGCCGGTGCTTGGCTCGGCCTGGAAGTAATCCTTGTAGCGGAATTTCATCTCGACGCCATCGATGGAAATCGTCGGCCCGGGCACTTTTGTATTGAATTGCAGGGTGATGCCCTCGGTCGGCTCAATGCTAATGACGAGGTAATTCTGCGACAGGCGATCCACCGGCGTGTCGCGAAACATCGCGAATGGCGCCTGCTTGAATTTTATGGCGACTTCGGTGCGCTTGATGCCGAGCGCCTTTCCGGTGCGCAGATAAAACGGCACGCCGGCCCAGCGCCAGTTGTCGATGGTCAATTTCAGCGCGGCGTAAGTCTCGGTCGTGCTATCCGGCCTGACGTTTCGGTCTTGCGATAGTCTTCAATGTCGGTGTCGCCGATCCTGCCGCCTTCGATACTGGCCGCGCACGGAGTTATGCAGTGCCTCCGCCTCGCTCTGGGTCTGGATCGCCGCGAGCACATCGGCTTTTTCCGAACGAACCGAATGCGCATCGAACCGGATCGGCGGCTCCATCGCCACCAGCGACAGCAGTTGGAACAGATGGTTCGGCACCATGTCGCGCAACGCGCCGGTGGCGTCATAAAAGCTGCCGCGATGGCCGACGCCGAGCTTTTCGTCGACGGTGATCTGGATGTGATCGATATGGTTGCGGTTCCAGATCGGCTCGAACATGCCGTTGGCAAAACGCAGTACCAGGATGTTCTGGACGGTTTCCTTGCCGAGATAGTGATCGATCCGATAGATCTGGTGCTCGTCGACGATTCTGAGCAGTTCGCTGTTCAGCGCTTTTGCCGAGGCGAGATCGGTCCCAAAAGGCTTTTCGACGACGAGCCGCCGCCACGCGCCGCCGTCTTCCTTGAGCAGTCCGGCGCGCCCGAGTTCGCGGGCAATCGGCGCGAACGCGTCGGGCGGGGTGGCCAGATAGAACAGCCGATTGCCGCCGGTCGTCCGGTTTGCTTCAAGTTTTTCAAGTCGCTCGCGCATCCGGTCGAACGAGGCGGGGTCTTTCGGATCGGCTGCGATGCAGGTGACGCATTCCAGCAGCCGTTTTGCGATTGCATCGTCCACGGGGCGGGTGGCGAATTCACGCACGCCTTTCATCAGGCTGTCGCGAAGGGCGTCATTCGACATCGGCTTCCGCGCGATCCCGACCACGCAGAATTTGTCGGGCAGTAGGTCGGTGGCGGCCAGATTGTAGAGCGCGGGGAGGACCAGCCGATGCGCCAGGTCGCCGGTCACGCCGAAGATGACGAACGAGCAGGGCTCGGGCTTTCTTCTGCTTCGATGGATCGTCCGTCATCGGCGTCAGGCCTTGGGCTTGACGATGTCGGGCGCGTTCTGGCGCAGCCGGGTCCGGATGCTGCTGCGGCTCCTTGTGGCCGCCGAAACCGGCGCGCATCGCCGAGAGAATTTTTTCGGCAAAGGTATGCTCCTTGCGCGACCGGAATCGCGCAAACAGCGCCGCGGTAAGCACCTCTGCCGGCACCGCCTCGTCGATGGCGGCATTGACGGTCCAGCGGCCTTCGCCGGAATCCTCGACAAAGCCGGAATAGTTATCGAGCGTGTGATTTTCCGCGAGTGCCGATGCGGTCAGATCGAGTAGCCATGACGGGATCACGCTGCCGCGCCGCCACACCTCGGCGATGTCGGCGATATCGAGATCGAAGCGGTGATCCGCGGGCAGGGCGTCGATCTTGGCATTCTTCAAGATATCGAAACCTTCGGCATAGGCCTGCATCAACCCGTATTCGATGCCGTTGTGGATCATCTTGACGAAATGGCCGGCGCCGATCTGGCCGGCGTGGATGTAGCCCTGTTCGATCCGTGGGTCGCGCCCCTCGCGTCCAGTCGTGCGCGGAATATCGCCGATGCCCGGTGCCAGCGCGGCAAAAATCGGATCGAGCCGGTCGACCACCGCCTTGTCGCCGCCGATCATCATGCAGTAACCGCGATCGATGCCCCAGACGCCGCCGCTGGTGCCGACGTCGACGTAGTGGATGCCCTTCTCTTTGAGCGCCTTGCCGCGGCGAACGTCGTCCTGCCAGAAGGTGTTGCCGCCGTCGATGATGACGTCACCGGCCTGCAGCAGTTTTGCCAGCGCATCGATGGTCGCTTCGGTGATCTTGCCTGCCGGCAGCATCACCCACACTGCTCGCGGCTGCTCCAGCTTTCCGACAAAGTCCTCCAGCGCGCTGGCGCCGACCGCGCCGTCGGCGGCGAGCGCCGCTACCGCTTTGGGGTCCTTGTCATAGACGACCGCCGTGTGGCCGTTTTTCATCAACCGGCGAACGATATTGCCGCCCATGCGGCCGAGGCCGATCATGCCGAGCTGCATACGAATATCCTTAATTCAACGCGCTGACGATCGCAGCGTCGAGCATCGCCAGTGCCGTTTTCAGGTCGCCCTTGAGATGCACGCGCAGCGCGCGCCGGCCGCGTTCGGTCAGCACGTCGAAATCGCCGCGCGCCTGCGCCGCCTTGATCACGCCGAAACTGGCCGTCTGGCCGGGCACGGCGAGATCATCCGCGTCATCGGCGGTGATCTGCAGAAACACCCCGCTGTCCGGCCCGCCCTTGTAGGCCTGCCCGGTCGAATGCAGAAAACGCGGCCCGAATTCCGCGCAGGTCGCGACATGGCGCCCGTCGCGAACCGCGAGCCGCATGTGCTGCAATGTATCGATATGCGCATGATCGCGTTCGATGTAGGCGAGCAGCGCAACATAGTCGCCCGCGCCGGCGCGGCCGAGATGGGCCTTCAACCACGACCCGAGATCGCCATCGGCGCCGGCCTTGCGCAGCGCGCCGGCGTTCTTGTCGTCGGTGTAGAGATCGACCTCGTTGGTGGAGATCACCGGCTTTTCCGGGGGAAGCGAACCGGTTTTCTCGAACGAGGCCGTGAGTTCGCGCGTCTTGATCTTGGCGTCCTCTACGTCCGGCTGGTTGAACGGATTAATTCCGAGGATGGCGCCCGCGACCGCAGTCGCGATTTCGAATCGAAAAAACTCCTGGCCGATGTGATCGACCGATTTCATGGCGATGCGAACAACCGGATGTCCCGCTTTTTCCAGCGCGGCCAGTTTGTCGCTGCTCGCATCGGCTTCGCCCTCGGTGCGAAGGTCGATGAAAAAGCGATCTCGTCCGTAGATCCCTGGATCGCCGAGCGGCTCGCCGTCGATCGGGATCAGGCCTTTGCCGTCCTTGCCGGTCAACTCCGCGATGAGCTGTTCGGCCCAGGCGCCGAAATCGGCGATTTTCTTCGACGACAGGATGGTGACCTTGTCGCAGCCGTCCTGGCCGGCGATTCCCATTGCGAGGCCGAGCTGTACGCCGGGGTTTTCGTGCGGCGGCACATCCGGTCCGCAGGAACGGACCATCGCAAGCGTGAGATCGAGAAACTTCGCAAGGTCGATGCCGGCCGCGGCCGCCGGCACCAGCCCAAATGGCGACAGCACCGAATAGCGCCCGCCGATCGTCGGGTCGCCGTGGAAGATGCGCGCAAAACCCTGCGCCTTCGCGACCTTTTCCAAGGATGAGCCGGGATCGGTGACAGCCACAAAATGCCCGCCGGCCTTGCCGGCACCGATCGCCGCGCTCACCTCTGCGAAGAAATAGTCCTTCATCACATTCGGCTCGGTGGTGCCGCCGGACTTGCTGGAGACGATGAACAGCGTCCTGGCCATATTGACCGCACTGCCCGTCGCACGAACCTGTGCGGGATCGGTCGAATCCAGCACATGCAATTTCGGGAAGCCGGACTGTTGCCCAAACGTTTCCGCGATCACCTCCGGACCCAGGCTCGATCCGCCCATGCCGAGCACGACGGCGTCGGTAAAGCCCTGCTGCTTTACCCAGGCCGCAAAATCACGGTAGTCCGCGAGCTTGCTCTTTTCGGCCGATACGCTGTCCAGCCATCCCAGCCACTTGTCTTCATCGGTGCCGGTCCAGATCGACTTGTCATGCTGCCACAGCCGGCGGATCTTGCCCGACGCGCGCCATTCCTCGGTGCTGGTTTCGACCGCTTTGGCAATGCTCGCACCCAGCGCAAATTTCTGCTGGTCGATGCTGCCGGCGATCACCGCGGCGCGCTTGTGAGCTACCGCGCCGTAGAGCTTGTCCGCTGCGTCGGCGAACAGCTTCACGCCGTCCTTGACCAGTTCCGCCGTGATGGCGTCGAGTGAGATACCGGATTTCTCGAGTCCTGCGAGCACTCGCCTGGCGTCGTCGATATTCTCCTCAAGACTGTCGCGAAGCTTGCCGTGATCGCGGAACGCGTCGAGCGTTGCCGGCGGCACGGTGTTGACGGTGTTTTTGCCGATCAGCTCCTCGACATAGAGCACGTCGCTGTATTCCTTGTTCTTGGTCCCGGTCGAGGCCCACAGCAGCCGTTGCGGTTTTGCCCCTTTGGCTTCCAGCTTCTGCCAGCGCGGCCCGGAAAACAGTTTCTTGTAGTCCTGATACGCCATCTTTGCATTGGCGATGGCGATCTTGCCTTTCAGCGCCGTCAGCCGCGCCTTCTCGGTCGGGTCGTTGGCCTTGGCGATCTTGTCATCGAGCTGTTTGTCGACTGCGCTGTCGATGCGGCTGACGAAGAAACTGGCGACGCTGGCGACATGGGAGGGATCGCCGCCGCCGGCGATGTATTTTTCGAGGCCGGCGAGATAGGCCTCGGCCACCTGCACATACACCTTCTGGGAAAACAGCAGCGTGATGTTGATGCTGATGCCTTCGCCGATCAGATGCTCGATGGCGGGCAGGCCCTCCGGCGTCGCCGGAACCTTGACCATCAGGTTCTTGCGACCGACTTCCTTCCAGAGCCGCTCGGCCTCGGCGATCGTCCCCTTGGTGTCCATGGCGAGATAGGGCGAGACTTCGAGGCTGACGAATCCGTCGTCGCCCTTGAGCTGGTCGTACACCGGACGCAGCACGTCCGCGGCGTTCTGGATGTCCTCGATTGCAAGGTGCTCGAACAGCTCGGCGACCGGGCGATCGCCTTTCTTCAGCGCTGCGCCGATGGCGCCGTCATATTCGTCCGAACTGCCGATCGCCTTCTCGAAGATCGACGGATTGGAGGTGACGCCCTTCACGCCGTCGCTGTCGATCAGCTTCTTCAAGTCGCCTTTGGCGACGAAGCCGCGGGCCAAAAAGTCCAGCCAGACCGCCTGGCCATGCGCTTCGAGGGCTTTGACAGGATTCATGGTGCGCTCTGTTCGATTTTGGGGTTCCAGCACCTTTTCGGGCGGGAAGCCGGGTTGTCAACACATGGTTGGGGGCCAACGAGCGGAATATGGTGTTTGAACAAAATAACGCCATTCACGAAAATTCGATCCCTGCGGATCGGCGCAGCCGCTCAGCGTTCGGCGAGATCAAGGGAGCGGCTATTCCGCTGCCTGCGCGGACGGCGAGCGCATGGTGTCGACGCCATCCGCCGCGGTGGCGGAGATCGTCGTGCGCACCATCAGGCGCGGCTCATGCGCCGGCCATGGCCGTCCGCGGTGCATGGTGGCGCGGTTGTCCCACATCACCACGTCGCCTTCGCGCCATTGGTGCAGATAGCTGGTGCCCGGCGCGGTGGCGGCTTCCATCAACTCGTCGATCAGCTTTTTCCCCGCCGCCGCTTCCATGCCTTCGACCGCATAGGCATGCGAGGCAAGATAGATCGCGCCACGGCCGTTCACGGGATTGGTCCACGCCATCCGCCAGCATTGCGGCGGCAGTGCCGCGCGCTCCTCGGGGCTGGCGAGGCCAGGCGCGATCTGGCTGCGTGAATGCGCGTAGTCATGCCAAGCAAACGAGTTTTTCAATCTGTCGCGCGAGGCTGCATCGAGCCGCGCGAAGGCAAGCCGGGTGGAGACGTATTCGGTCTCGCCGCCGCGCGCGGGGATGATGCGCGCGGACAGGACCGATGCCAGCGCCGGCACCCGCTTGAACGACGAATCGGTATGCCAGAGCTGGTTGGCCTTGGCGCGCAGCGAAAGCCGGTGATCGGCCGGCACCACCTTGCCGTCAGGTCCGATGGTGCTGAGAATCACGAAATGCGAGCCGGTGCCTTGCGAGCCCACCTTGGTCACTTCCGGCGGGCCGAAGCGCCGCGAAAAGTTAAGTTGAATCTCGTCGGTCACCGCCTGGCCACGAAACACCAGAACGGAATGTTCCTCGAAGGCGGTCCGCACCGCCGCATAGGCGGCATTGTCCGACGCGATATCCGCAAGCGTGACCCCGCGCAGTTCAGCGGCAAATCCTGGACCCAACGGGACAACGTCCATCGGCAAGTCCTCCGGTGTTCACGCCCTCAGCGCAGGCTGGCGTTGAACTTCTCCAGCGCCGCGGAACCGGGGCAAAGCGCCGCTTCGTCCAGCTGGTTGAGCGGGGTATCCACAGTGTCGAGATGGGCGTGCAAGTCTTCCAACTCGGGGTCGACGTAGAGCAGCCCGGTCACCACCTGGCCCTTGGCAGCGTGCTTTTGCAAAAAGGCCATCGCCGCGAGGCGATCGTGCGCCTCGTAGTCTGCATCCAGCTTGCGCAACGCCAGTCTGGTGCCGTCGTGCTGCTCGACAATCTGCACCGAACCCGGCGCATAATCGACGGTGATCGGCTCATGTCCGGTGATGACGTCGAGCCGGTTCACGGCATCATTGTGCTCGCGCACATAGTCAAAACTCTTGGTCGAGCCGGCGTGGTTGTTGAAGGCGACGCACGGGCTGATCACGTCGATGAATGCCGCGCCCTTGTGCCGGATCGCGGCCTCGATTAGTGGCACCAGCTGGCTCTTGTCGCCGGAAAAGCTCCGCGCCACGAAGCTCGCGCCAAGCTGCAGCGCGATCGCCACCAGATCGATGGCGTTGTCGGTATTCATCACGCCTTTCTTGGATTTCGAGCCGCGGTCGGCGGTGGCGGAGAATTGACCTTTGGTCAGGCCGTAGACGCCGTTGTTCTCGACGATATAGGTCATGTTGACGCCGCGCCGGATCGAATGCGCGAACTGGCCGAACCCGATCGAGGCACTGTCGCCGTCGCCGGAGACGCCGAGATAAATCAGATTGCGGTTGGCGAGGTTGGCGCCCGTCAGCACCGACGGCATGCGGCCGTGCACCGAATTGAAGCCGTGCGAATTGCCGAGGAAATAGTCCGGGGTCTTCGACGAGCAGCCGATGCCGGAAATCTTGGCGACGCGATGCGGCTCGATGGAGAGATGAAAACACGCTTCGATGATCGACGCGGTGATGGAATCATGCCCGCAGCCGGCGCACAGCGTCGAGACCTTGCCCTCGTAATCGCGATGGGTGTAGCCGAGTTCGTTCTTCGGCAGTCCTGGATGCTGGAATTTCGGCTTGGCGATGTAGGTCATGACTTTACCTTTCGCAGCGGCGTCACCTTGAGCTGGTCCTGGTGGTCGCCGATGGCGCCGGCGATGAAGCGTGCGGTGATCGGGGCGCCGTCGTAGTGCAGGATCGGCACCAGCCGCACCGGGTCGATGCCGTTCTCGTTGACGATCAATGAGCGAAGCTGGGCGTCGCGGTTCTGCTCGACCACATAGACGAAGTCATGTTCGGCAAGGAAGCTTGCCACGCTGGAATGGAACGGAAAGGCGCGGATGCGCAAGCGGTCGAGATGATGGCCGCGCGCCTCCAGCAACCCGATGGCCTCGTCCATGGCCGGCGAGGTCGAGCCGTAATAGATCACCCCGTATTTGGTGGGTTTCTGCGCATTGGCCTGCAGCGGCCGCGGCACCATGTCCTGGGCGGTTTCGAATTTGCGCAGCAGACGCTGCATGTTGTCGGCGTAAACCGCGCCTTCCTCGGAATAGCGGGCGTAACGGTCGCGCGAGGTGCCGCGGGTGAAGTACGAGCCCTTGGTGGGATGGGTGCCGGGATAGGTGCGGAACGGGATGCCGTCGCCGTCGACGTCGAGATAGCGGCCGAAATCGCGGCCGTCGTCCAGCATTTCAGCCGTCATCACCTTGCCGCGGTCGTATTGCCGGGCGTCGTCCCATTTCAGCGGGCGGCACAGCCGGTGGTTCATGCCGATGTCGAGGTCGAGCATCAGGAAGATCGTGGTCTGCAGCCGCTCGGCGAGGTCGAACGATTGCGCGGCGAATTCGAAGGATTCGGCCGGGTCTTCCGGGAACAGCAGCACGTGTTTGGTATCGCCGTGCGAAGCATAGGCGCAGGCGGTCACGTCGCATTGCTGGGTGCGGGTCGGCATGCCGGTTGACGGGCCGGCACGCTGCACGTTCATGATCACGGCCGGAATCTCGGCGAAGTAGGACAGGCCGATAAATTCCGTCATCAGCGAGATGCCAGGTCCGGAGGTAGCGGTGAAGGCGCGGGCGCCATTCCAGGAGGCGCCGATCACGATGCCGATGGAGGCGAGTTCATCCTCGCCCTGCACGATGGCGTACTTTGCTTTTCCGGTTTCGGGATCGTGCCGCAGCTTCTTGCAATGGCTGTTGAAGGCGTCGGCGAGCGACGAGGACGGCGTGATCGGATACCAGACGCAGACGGTAGCGCCGCCATAGACCGCGCCGAGCGCGGCCGCGCTGTTGCCTTCGATGAAGATGCGGTCGCCGACCTTGTCGGCCTTCTTGATGCGCAAGCTTATCGGACATTTAAGATTCTGCAGCGCCCAGTCGCGGCCGAGATGCAGCGCGTGGACGTTGGACGAGAGCAGCTTTTCCTTGCCCTTGTACTGTTCGCTGATGAGTTGCTCGACGAGTTTCGGGTCCATGTCGAGCAGCGCGCACAGCGCTCCGACGTAAATGATGTTCTTGAACAACTGGCGCTGGCGCGGATCGGTGTAGGTCGAGTTGGTGATGGCGGTCAGCGGCACGCCGATCACCGTGATGTCGGCGCGGAATTTCGACGACGGTATCGGCTTGGTCGAATCGTAGAACAGATAGCCGCCCGGCTCGATCGAGGCGACGTCCTTGTCCCAGGTCTGCGGGTTCATCGCCACCATCAAATCGACGCCGCCGCGCGCACCGAGGTGAGCGTCCTCGGTAACGCGGACCTCGTACCAGGTCGGCAAGCCCTGGATGTTGGACGGAAAGACATTGCGAGGAGAAACCGGCACGCCGTGGCGCAGGATCGAGCGCGCAAACAGCTCGTTGGCGCTCGCCGAACCGGAGCCGTTGACGTTGGCGAAGCGGACGACGAAGTCGTTTACGCTGCTGATCGGGCTTTGGACGGGCATGATGTATCCGCGTGAACCATGTCGATGAGGTATTTTTGCATGTCCCAGGCGCCGGTGGGGCAGCGTTCGGCGCACAGGCCGCAATGCAGGCAGACGTCCTCGTCCTTCACCATCACGCGCCCGGTCTTGAGGCCGTCGGCGACATAGAGATCCTGATCGAGATGCGGCGAGGGCGCCTTCAGGCGCTGCCGCAGGTCGGCTTCCTCGCCGTTCTCCGTGAAGGTGATGCAATCCATCGGGCAGATATCGACGCAGGCGTCGCACTCGATGCACAGCGGTGCTGCGAACACGGTCTGGATGTCGCAGTTCAGGCAGCGCTGCGCCTCGCCGAGCGCAAGCTTGACGTCGTAGCCGAGTTCGACCTCGGCGCGGATATCCTTCAGCGCGACGACCTTGTCGCGATGCGGCACCTTGAAGCGCTTGTCGCCGGAAATGTCGTTGTCATAGCTCCATTCGTGGATGCCCATCTTCTGCGACGAGATCTGCACCTCGGGAAGCGGGCGCTCGGTGATATCCTCGCCTGAGAGAAGCTTGTGGATCGAAAGTGCTGCGTCATGGCCGTGCGCCACCGCCCAGATGATGTTTTTCGGCCCGAACGCGGCATCGCCGCCGAAGAACACTTT
Source organism: uncultured Alphaproteobacteria bacterium (assembly GCA_963710045.1). Lineage (GTDB taxonomy): Bacteria > Pseudomonadota > Alphaproteobacteria > Rhizobiales > Xanthobacteraceae > Bradyrhizobium. Next base: position 63,149 of record CAVPZO010000037.1, read on the forward strand.
TGGATTGGTCGAGCCCATGGTGATCTTGTTGACCACCGGCATATCCCACTTGTCGAACTCAATGCCGCAATCGCGTTCGATCCAGGGAAACGCATTCTCCTGGCCGACGGCGACCAGCACGTCATCGCATTCGATCGTTTGATCCGGCTCGCCCGATGGCACCAGCCTGCGCTGACCCTTGGCGTCGTACTCGGCCTTTACCTTCTCGAAGGTGACGCCGGTGAGCTTGCCGTTATCGTGCGTGAAAGCCTTGGGCACCATGAAATTGAGGATCGGGATATCCTCGTGGATGGCGTCTTCCTTCTCCCACGGAGATGCCTTCATTTCCTCGAAGCCCGAGCGGACGATCACTTTCACGTCTTCGCCGCCGAGCCGGCGCGCGGTCCGGCAGCAGTCCATCGCGGTATTGCCGCCGCCAAGCACGATGACGCGCCTGCCGATCTTCTCGACATGGCCGAACGACACGCTGGAAAGCCAGTCGATGCCGATGTGAACGTTTTTTGCGGCTTCCTTGCGGCCGGGAATCTCGAGTTCACGGCCGCGCGGCGCGCCGGAGCCGACGAAGATCGCGTCGTAATTCTCGGTGAGCAGTTTCTTCAGGCTGTCGATGCGCTGGCCGCCCCTGAACTCGATGCCGAGGTTGAGGATGTAATCGGTTTCCTCGTCGATCACCGAATCCGGCAGGCGGAATTTCGGAATCTGCGTCCGCATCATCCCGCCCGCCTTCGGATCGGAATCGAACACCGTGCAGTGATAGCCGAGCGGCGCGAGATCGCGGGCGACGGCGAGCGAGGCGGGACCGCCGCCGACGATGGCGATGCGCTTGCCGTTTTTCGGCGACAGCCGCGGCATCAGATGCTTGACGTCGTCCTTGAAATCGGCGGCGACGCGCTTCAGGCGGCAGATCGCGACCGGCGTTTCCTCGACGCGGCCACGACGACACGCGGGTTCGCATGGCCGGTCGCAGGTGCGGCCGAGAATTCCCGGAAACACATTCGATTTCCAGTTGATCATATAGGCGTCGCTATAACGGCCTTCGGCGATCAATCGGATGTATTCAGGCACGGGCGTATGCGCGGGGCAGGCCCATTGGCAGTTGACCACTTTATGAAAGTAGTCGGGCGCCGAAATATCAGTCGGTTTCATTCCTACCTTGTCCGCGCGGACGTCATGGTTGACGCGGCCTTTGATGTTTCCTGCGAACGCTCATGGCGGCGTTCTTATTGTTTTCCAGCCATATCATGGACTTAATGAATCGGCGCCATTCAATATGATTGGTGCCGCAGTGAA
>CAVPZO010000038.1:0-86281 GCA_963710045.1 uncultured Alphaproteobacteria bacterium
CCGAACTGTAGACCATGGCGTCGGGGCGGGATTCATAGGTCGCGGAAAAACGCACGCGGCGAAATTCATCGCCGGCCGGGGTCAGGGTGCGCCACTGGGCGGGTGATGGCAGCGTACCCGGTGCTGCGGCGAGGCGCTCGGTCAGGGCCGCGATCAGCGCGTGCTTCTCGGCCCGGCGCTGCAATTGCCAGACGCCGAGGCCGATCAGCAGCGCCAACGTCAGCAGCGTAAAAACTCCAAGGCCGGCGATGCGGCGCGGAGTTGCGGAGATTGCGGTCATTATGGCTCGCGATCGATCAGCCGGCCTTCCGCCGCCTTGTGATGGAATTGCAGCGCGATCAGCAGCGCCTTCATCGAACGCAGCGGTAACAAGGTAGTCAGGACAATCAGCGGCAGCCAGAGGGCGGCGTGCAGCCAGAACGGCGGCTGGTATTTTACCTCGACGATCAGCGCGCAGCCTACCACGATGGCGCCGGCAATCATGATGATGAACACCGCCGGGCCGTCACCGGAATCGATGAAGGCGTAATCAAGCCCGCAGCTCTCGCAGGACGGCCGCAGCGTGAGGAATCCCGCATACAGTTTTCCTTCGCCGCAGCGCGGGCATTTGCAGGCAAGTCCGCGCAGCGCGCTTTGCAACACAGACGGTAATTTCTCGTCATGCATCAACTGGTCTTTCGCATTTCGCGAAAACAAAAAGGGCGGCCCCGCGGCCGCCCCTTGTAGCACATCGGTCCGAGTTCAATGCGCGCCGTGGGCCATGGTCTCCGCGCCGTGGCCCCAGACGTAGATGCAGATAAACAGGAACAGCCAGACCACGTCGACGAAATGCCAGTACCAGGCGGCGAATTCGAAGCCGAGATGCTGGGTCGGGGTGAAGTGCCCGGCCATCGCGCGGAACAGGCACACCAGCAGGAAGATGGTGCCGACCAGCACATGGAAACCATGGAAGCCGGTCGCCATGAAGAAGGTCGCGCCGTAGATATTGCCGGCGAAGGAGAACGCGGCATGGCCATATTCATACGCCTGCACGCAGGTGAACGCAGCACCGAGCAGGCAGGTCAGGATCAACCCGTATTTCAGGCCCTTGCGGTCGTTCTCCAGCAGCGCGTGATGCGCCCAGGTGACCGTGGTGCCGGAGGTCAGCAGCAACAGGGTATTCAGCAGCGGCAGATGCCAGGGATCAAAGGTCTCGATGCCCTTGGGCGGCCATGTGCCCGGCACGCTGCAGGCGCCTGCGGCTGTCCCGGCGCCGCATCCGAACAGCGCATCGCGCGTGGCGTGAACCGCATCGGCAGGAAACAGCGCCGAGTTGAAGAACGCCCAGAACCACGCGACGAAGAACATCACCTCCGAGGCGATGAACAGGATCATGCCGTAGCGGTGGCTGATCTGTACCACGCGGGTGTGGTCGCCCTTGTACTGGGCCTCGCGGATCACGTCGGCCCACCAGCTTGCCATGGTGTAGAGCACGCCGATGGTGCCGATGCCGAAGATAATCGGCGCCGCGGCGAACATCTTGTGCATCCAGCAGATCGCGCCGACCGCCATGATGAAGGCCGACACCGAGCCTACGATCGGCCACGGACTGGGATCGACGAGGTGGTAGTCGTGGTGCTTGACTTGCGCCGTAGCCATTGCGGTCTCTCCGTTAGCGGTGCCTATCCCGGCACGTCTCGTCTCAAAAATCAAATCCCAAACTCATCGCGATGTTCCGGTTTCGCGATTTTACAGGCTTCCCTTGCGCTTGTCCGGCTCGCCAGCCGCCAGCGGCTGCGGTTCGGCGGCACGCACCGGATAGAACGTATAGGACAGCGTGATGGTGTTGAGCCCGTCATTGTCGCTGTCGGCGACCAATTTGGGATCGACATAGAACACCACCGGCATCTCGCGCTTTTCGCCCGGCGCCATGGTCTGTTCGGTGAAGCAGAAGCAGTTGATCTTCTGGAAATACGCCCCGACCGTCAGCGGCGCCACATTATAGGCGGCCTGCCCGGTGGTGGCCCGCGCCGCCTGGTTGGTCACGGTATAGTACACGGTGACCACTTCGCCGATCCGCACCTCGATCTGGGTTTTTTCCGGCTCGAACTTCCATGGCAAGCCGGCAGCGACGTTGGAATCGAACCGCACCGCGATGGTCCGCGCCAGCGGCGCCGCCGATGGCGCCGAGGTCGCAACCTGGGTGGTGCCGTTGAAGCCGGTGGTGCGGCAGAACCAGTTGTAGAACGGCACCGCCGCATACGCCGCGCCGACCATCAGCGCCACGAACACGCCGCACAGCGCCGCCACCGTCGCATCGCGGCCAAGGCCGCGCTGCGGCGCAACTTTGCGCTCTGTGGTCGGCTGCTGCGTCATGTCCGTCGATTCTCTCTCCATCACATCACATCGGCCGCACGAGAACGCCGGGCCCCTTGACCATGGTGACCGCGAAAAACAGTACCACCAGCACGCCCAGCGCCAGCGCGATGGCGATCGAACGCTCGCGACGGCTTTTCTTCTGCGCCTCGGTGAGGACGATGCCTTTGGGCTCCTGCTTGTCGTCCATCGCTGATCATGCGCCCCCTACCAGATCAATGGCGCGAGGGCGCGGACGACGACTTCAAGCAGCAAGGTCGCAAACAGCGCAAACAGATAGAAGATCGAGAAGGCGAACAGTTTTCGCGTCGCGCGCGACGCTTCGACGCCTTCGCGCTGCCGGTAGACGTTGATCGCCAGCGCCAGCATCCCGGCGCCGAGAATCAGCGAGGCGATGCCATAGACCGCGTCGAAATAGCCGAGCGGCCATGGCGCAAAGGCGACCGCGACCAGCACGATGGTGTAGAGCAGGATCTGCAGCCGCGTCGCGTCGGGACCGGCGACCACGGGAAGCATCGGCACGCCCGCGCGCGTATAATCATCGTTGCGGAACAGCGCCAGCGCCCAGAAATGCGGCGGGGTCCAGAAGAAGATGATGAGGAACAGCAGGATCGGCTCGACCGACAGCGATCCGGTCGCCGCCACCCACGCCACGACAGGCGGCAACGCGCCGGCAGCACCCCCGATCACGATGTTCTGCGCGGTCCAGCGCTTCAGCAGCATGGTGTAGACCACGACATAGAAGAAGATCGTAAACGCAAGCAACGCACCCGCGAACCAGTTGACCAGGACGCCGAGCGTCATCACCGAGAAGAATGCCAGGATCATTCCGAACGCCAGCGCTTCCGGTTCGGTGACGCGGCCGCGGGGGATCGGCCGGTTGGCGGTGCGCGACATCAGGGCGTCGATGTCGCCCTCGTACCACATGTTCAGCGCACCGGACGCGCCGGCGCCGACCGCGATGCAGAGGATCGAGGTGAAGGCCAGCACCGGATGGACATGGCCCGGCGCGATCACCAGGCCGACCAATGCCGTGAAGATCACCAGCGACATCACCCGCGGTTTCAGCAGCGCGATGTAGTCGGCGACACTCGCCTCCGAGATGCGGGGCGCGGCGAGATCGATGGCGTTGTGGTCAAGTACCGACACGGTCTTTCAATCCAATCATCGTTCGACCAACAACCAGTTGGCGATCGCGTTATTCACCGTCATTGCGAGCGAAGCGAAGCAATCCAGGAGCCTGGAAAAAGTACTGGATTGCTTCGTCGCTTCGCTCCTCGCAATGACGACCTTACTGCACGCGCGGCAGCACCTCGAATTGATGGAACGGCGGCGGCGACGGCAGCGTCCATTCCAGCGTGGTGGCGCCGACGCCCCACGGATTGTCGGCGGCCTTCTCTTTCTTGATGAATGCCAGTGCGACGCCATAGATGAAGACCAGCACGCCGAGCCCGGACAGATACGAGCCGAGCGACGACACCAGATTCCACCCCGCGAAGGCATCGGGATAGTCGACGTAGCGGCGCGGCATGCCGGACAGGCCGAGGAAGTGCTGCGGGAAGAACACCAGATTGACGCCGACGAACGTCATCCAGAAATGCAGCTTGCCGATAAATTCCGAATACATGTAGCCGGACATTTTCGGGAACCAGTAGTACCAGCCGGCGAAAATCGCGAACACCGCGCCGAGCGACAGCACGTAATGGAAATGCGCGACCACGTAGTAGGTATCCTGCAGCACGCGATCGACGCCGGCATTCGCCAGCACCACGCCGGTGACGCCGCCGAGCGTGAACAGGAAGATGAAGCCGATCGCCCACAGCATCGGCGTCTTGAACTCGATCGAGCCGCCCCACATGGTGGCGATCCACGAGAAGATCTTCACGCCGGTCGGCACCGCGATCACCATGGTGGCGGCGACGAAATAGGCCTGCGTCGCGCTGGACATGCCGACCGTGTACATGTGGTGCGCCCACACCACGAAGCCGATGCCGCCGATCGCCACCATCGCATAGGCCATGCCGAGATAGCCGAACACCGGCTTCTTGGAGAAGGTCGAAACGATCTGGCTGATCATGCCGAAGCCGGGCAGGATCAGGATGTAGACTTCGGGATGGCCGAAGAACCAGAACAGATGCTGGAACAGCACCGGATCGCCGCCGCCGTCGGCGGAGAAGAAGGTGGTGCCGAAATTGCGGTCGGTCAGCAGCATGGTGATGGCGCCGGCCAGCACCGGCAGCGCCAGCAGCAGCAGGAACACCGTCACCAGGATCGACCACACGAACAGCGGCATCTTGTGCAGGGTCATGCCCGGCGCGCGCATGTTGAAGATGGTGGTGATGAAGTTGATGGCGCCCAGGATCGACGAGGCACCGGCCAGATGCAGCGACAGGATGGCGAAATCGACCGCCGGCCCGGGATGGCCCGAGGTCGACAGCGGCGCGTAGATGGTCCAGCCCGCGCCGACGCCGTTGGCGCCGGGCTCGCCCTCGACGAAGGTGGAGATCAGGAGCAGCGCGAAGGAAGCCGGCAGCAGCCAGAACGAGATGTTGTTCATGCGCGGGAACGCCATGTCGGGCGCGCCGATCATCAGCGGCACGAACCAGTTGCCGAAGCCGCCGATCATCGCCGGCATCACCATGAAGAAGATCATGATCAGGCCGTGCGAGGTGACGAACACATTGTAGGTGTGGGTTTCGTGGAACAGCTGCACGCCGGGATACATCAGCTCGATGCGGATCGCGATCGACATCGCCGCACCGATGACGCCGGCGATGATCGCAAACACCAGGTACATCGTGCCGATGTCCTTGTGGTTGGTCGAATAGACGAAGCGCCGCCAGCCGGTCGGATGGTCGTGCGCGTGATCGTCATGCGCGTGGGCGTGAGCGTCGTGAGCCGGTGTTGCTGTTGCCATGTTCAAAATCCTGATCTGCAGTCCCTGAAGCCTTGCGGCTTCGTCGCCCTTGTCCGATTGCCGCGCCTGATTACTGCGCCGCCGCGCCAGCCGATGCGAGCGAGTTCGAAGGATTGGCGGCGAATTTCTTCTTCGCGCCTTCGACCCAGGCGGCGAATTCCTGATCGCTTACCACCCGCACCGCGATCGGCATGAAGGCGTGGTCCTTGCCGCACAGCTCGGAACACTGGCCGTAGAACATGCCGACCTTGGTGGCCTTGAACCAGGTCTCGTTGAGACGGCCGGGCACCGAGTCGATCTTGATGCCGAACGCCGGCACCGCGAAGGCGTGGATCACATCGGCGCCGGTGGTCTGGATCCGGACCACCTTGTTGACCGGCACCACCATTTCGTTATCGGCGGCGAGCAGCCGCGGCTGGCCCGGCTTGAGATCCTTCTCCGCCACCAGCAGCGAATCGAACTCGAACTTGCCGTGATCGGGGTAGGCATAGCTCCAGTACCACTGCTTGCCGGTGGCCTTGATGGTGAGATCGGCCTTGGGAATGTCGAGCTGCTGGAACAAGAGGCGGAACGACGGCACCGCGATGCCGACCAGGATCAGCACCGGGATGATGGTCCAGGCCACTTCGATCAGCGTGTTGTGCGTGGTCCTGGAGGGGATCGGGTTGGCCTTGGCGTTGAATTTCACCATCACGATGACGAGAAGCGCCAGAACGAACAAAGTGATGATGGTGATCAGCCAGAACAGGAAATTATGGAACCAGACGATGTTGTCCATCACCGGGGTGGCGGATTCCTGCAGCGTCATTTCCCACGGCTTGGGCTGACCGGCGAACGCCGCCCCGCCAAACACAAGCGCGGCTCCGACAACGGCCAACCCCAGCAACCGGCGGCCACTCTGGCCCTTCGACATCTTCATGCCGCTCGCGCTCCCTATGACTTTGGTCCCCTCAGCATTCCCGCCAACAGGCTGACAATGCTGCACGATCCGCACCCTGACAACGGCCTTGAGATGAACTTTGCGAGCACCCGGGCCGGATCGTTAGAACGCGTCGAAATCCAGCCTCTCAAACCATAATTCGCAGCCTCTCGCAATGCAGTAGTAGGGCTTGGAGCGATGCATTCACCGCTCACCTCCCAGCATCGCATTTTCCCGAGGAATCGGGCGAAACGCCCATATTTGCAGCGGGACAGCGCTTGACAGCCGGATTGTCCGATGTAGGCACAGAGAGGTCGCTCTACAGCAACCTGATTCGCGTGAGCGGCCCGTTCCGGCGCCTGGATTGCTTGAATACCGCCTTCAAGGCGCCGTCATTGCCGATCAGTCCAATGTTTCAACCAGTTTGCCAGAACCTTGAGGGATCGACCCGGATGGGGTTTTCGAGACAGCAGACAAAATTCCAGATCGCGGCCGGCGCCCTTGCCGCCGCGCTGTTTTTCGGCCTCACCGCCACAGCCGGCGCCCAGGGCGCAGTCCGCTCGGTGCATGGCGACTGGCAAATCCGCTGCGACACCCCGCCGGGCGCGCAGGGCGAGCAATGCGCCCTGATCCAGAGCGTGGTGGCGGAAGACCGCTCCAACGCCGGCCTCACCGTGATCGTGCTGAAAACCGCCGATCAAAAAAGCAAGCTGATGCGGGTGGTGGCGCCCTTGGGCGTGCTGCTGCCGTCCGGGCTTGGCCTGAAACTCGACAATGTCGACGTCGGCCGCGCCGGCTTTGTCCGTTGCCTGCCCAACGGCTGCGTTGCCGAAGTCGTGATGGACGACAAGCTGCTCGGGCAATTGCGGACGGCGAAGACGGCGACGTTTATTATTTTCGAGACGCCGGAAGAGGGGATCGGGTTTCCGCTCAGCCTGAACGGGATCGGCGAGGGGTATGATAAGTTGCCGTGAGGGGGCTACGTCGTGTCTTGATCGCCGATCCGGTATCTTTCTCTTAAAGCTGCAGCTTCTTCAATGCGACCAAGCGAGTTTAGAAGGGTGGCATTCGCGTAAGCGGAGGCTTGCGTTGAACGGTGCGTGGAACCAAGTACTTTCTCACGAATCGTGAGAGCGCGCTCGTAGAGTAGCTGTGCCTCAGTAAGTTTGCCCTGAACGGCAACGAGTTCTGCGAGATTGCTAATATCTGTCGCTGTCTCCGGATGTTCTGGCCCAAGCGCCTTCTCATCAATCGCCAACGCACGTTCGAATAAGCGCCTCGCTTCGTCCAAATTATTTTGCATTTGCAAAACGATAGCAAGGTTATTTAGGCTGGTCGCTGTATAGGGATGGTGAGGACCAAGTACTTGCTCGCAAATTTTTAGCGCTCGTTCAGAAAACTGCCGGGCCCCCTCAAGGTCGCCAAGGATTCGCAATAGGCCGCCCAGATTGTTAAAGCCCATTGCTACATCAATGTCGTCGGGGCCCAACACTTTCTCATTGATCGCTAACGCACGCTCGAATAACGACCGAGCGCCCTGATAGTCGCCCGATTCATAAAGCAACGCCGCAAGGTTGTTCAGGGCTGTTGCCGTGTGGGTGCTTTCCGGACCGAGCACCTTTTCGTTAATAGCCAACGCACGCTCGAACAATGTCCGTGCACCCTCAAGATCGCCCTGCGCCTGCAATACGGCACCGAGATTGTTGAGGCTTCTTGCCGTACCGGGATGATCTGGGCCAAGTGTCTTCTCGCGGATCGCTAATGCGCGTTCAAGTAGCGGTTGCGCCACGGCGTAAGCGGCAAGAGGTCCTTGTCTATATGCAGCAAGCCGGTTAAGCAGAACACTCTGTACTGTGTCCGCGCCCTCAGGTAGCGGCACATCGTTGGCGACGAGTGCGACCGCTAGCGCATCCAGACGACGCGCTTGTGGCCAAGTTTTAGGATCGTTAAATACGCCTCCTGGATAGACAGCGACCATAACCTCCACGAGTTTCCGACGTTCCGCTTCTAACTCCTCCTCCGTGCGCCGCGCGGCTGCAACTTGACGAACTAAGCGATGCAAGCGGATGCAATCTGTTGTAATCGACGGATCTCGCTCATCCGCAATAGACTCACGGTCGATGAGCGCGAAGGCACGAAGTACCGCGACCGCCTCGTCGAGGCCGTCGCCCGCGAGCGAGGATGCTAAAGGCTCCCCAAAATGCTCCCGGGCTTCAGAGAACAGGAATAGCGGAATCGGCTCCGGTGCGAGTAACGCAGCATAAACAATCAGCTGTTCGACGGCAGGATGGAGTTTCGCTGCCTCGTCAATCGCGAGCGAAAAAGTCTTAGCAACAGTCATGTGATCGTAGTAGTCGGCAGGGGCATCCCTTCCCGTATCAAGCAAGCTCACAGGCATAGCGCCAAAGCGCGTCAAATAATCGGCCAAAGAAATGCCGAGGCGCTCACAATAAGCAGCCGCCTGCTCATGCGCTAGCGGTAGACCGCCAAGCGCTTCTGATAGTGCTAGGGCCGCATCACGTTCCGTGCTCCGTCCGGACCGCGCGATCAGGTAGTCCGCGCCAATTTCATTCGGCCAAATCCTGATCTCAAGAGGTACAGCGATTTCGCGCCAGTTCGGTGAGTTTGACGTGACGATCACTCGCGCCGCACCGCTTCGCGGCAAATACCTTCTAAGCTCATCAACGCTAATAGCGTTATCATAAATGAGAAGAATTCCCTCTCCGTCGTAACGCAACTGCTCCAAAACCGCAGCGACGGCAAATTCTTCTTTTTCGTCCGCTGCTACCCATTGAAGGCGAACACCGAGGCCGACCAAATCAGCACGCATCGTGGCTTCGGTCTCCGCTTTAATCCACCATGTTGCGCGATAGTCACCGAGTTGTCGCTCTGCATAGGCAGCCGCAAGTGTAGTCTTCCCCACACCACGTAAGCCATGCAACGCGACGGCCGCGACATGCTCCTGGTCGCTTTTCAACGCTCTATCAATAGCGGCAAGATGATGATCGCGACCAAGAAAGTAACGCGGCACGCTAATTGGGACATTGGACAAACCCTGTGTGTTTCCAGGAAAATCCAATCGCGTGGCTAGTGTATCTGCAATCGGCGCAGAAGATCCTGGAAAAGACGGGCGTCGCGGTGGTTTTCCCGTGGGTCCTACAAAAGCTGTGAGCCGGGCTTCCGCATCCTTTTCAGAAATTCCAAATATTTCGCATCGTTTAAATTGAGCGAGAAGGGTCGGGGCTTCGACCGCTTCAACAAAGACCGGCCGTATGGAATCAACTCTAGCTTTTGTCTCGTGCCGGATAGCCGATTTTACTTCAATCGAAGAGGACGGACTTGCCAGGTAATTTTTGCTAACCACCACAAGTACTAAGTCTGCAGTACTCAGATGCTCTTCTGCCCAAGCCGAAATATTCGTGCCTTGCTCGACCTCCCAGTCAGCGATGTGCGGCACATGACCGAGATGCGTCAATTTTTCGCCAATCCAAGACGCCCACTCTCGATCAGCTTTTGCGTATGAAACGAAAATATCAGCCATTCGTACTCTCTGTGTTTGATCTGTCGAGATATCGCTAGCTACTCACGGGTGGCGGAACTTGTTTTGGGCTAGGCGGCCCCCCTGGAAAGGGCTGTCTCTGATCGGGCTTTTTTGCCGGGGTCAGAAAGTCTTTGAGGCGTAACCGGGCCTCTTCTGCGGAAACATCGTACAGATCACAGCGCTTAATGGTCGCGAATAAGGTAGGAACGTCACAAGCTTCGATAAATACCGGCAAAGCAAAATTTGGCCTATCTGTTACAGCGGCCCATTGAGCGGCGCGACGTTCCCATTCCGAATAAGGCTTGGTCTGATATATCTTGCTGATCACGCACAAAATATGGTCGGCTTCTTGATGCCGGCTTTCCATCCAGGCCATAATATCGCCGCCGCCCGACACTTCCCAGTCATGGAGATGTGGGGTGTGACCGAGTATCTTCTAGTGCGAAGCCAATCCAGAACGCCCAGTCGCGATCGCTCGACGTATAACTGACAAAAATATCCGCCACGCCTGCCCTCGATGCGGGCGAATCGGGTCTGTTCTGCTCCCGCAACCCCGCCCCCGAAAGACTATCTTGATCCCATCGCTGCACGCAACGAAATAGGCCCGTTAACGTCTCCGCCCGACTCCTAAAACACCACCGCCATACAGACCACATTCTCATACACGCCATCGACCAAAACCGCGTCGCGCTGCACGCCCTCGATCGCAAAACCTTCTTTCCTGTAAAGCTCGATCGCGCCGCTGTTGTGCTCCCGCACCGTCAACTCGACCCGGTGCAGCCCAAAGGCGCGCGCCGCTGCGAGCGCCCTTTTGGTCAACTTCGTGCCGATCCCATGGCCGCGGAATTGCGGCAACAGCCCACTCCGAACACCCCGCGATGGGCCTGGGTCGGCCTGCTCATCAGCGTCACATCGCACCAGCCGACGACCTCGCCATCGGGCGAGACCGCGACGAACTGGGGATGGCCGCGCCTGATATTGTCGAGCACGAACGCCCGCGTCGCCTCGAGCGGCGGGGCTTCCAGGAACGCCAGATATCGCCGCTCCCGCGCCACGATATCGAGGGCGCGATGAAAGCCGTCGATATGGCCCTCGGCTATCGGGACAATTTCGACCGCGTTCATGTTCCGGCCATGAGGCCAATTCCGCCCCTCGCGGAATGGCCGGGAAACAACTATCTTGGATTCGACCCTCCGACAACGGAATGCCCATGACCAGCCTCGCCACCTCCTCCCTGCTCGACCGCGCCAATCTCGACCGCGATGCCGTCCGCCACGAAGTCGCCCGCGGCCTTGCCGGTGCCGACGACGGCGAGCTATTTCTCGAATACGCCCAGACCGAAGCGCTGATGTTCGACAATGGCCGCCTGAAGCAGGCGACCTACGACACCAGCCAGGGGTTCGGCCTCCGCGCGGTGAAGGACGACGCGGTCGGCTATGCGCATTCGTCCGACGTGTCGCTGCCGGCGCTGATCCGCGCCGCGGATGCGGTCGCGGCGGTGCGCGGCGGCTACAGCGGCAGTTTTGCGGCGGCGCCCGCGCATACCAATGTGCGGCTCTATGGCGACGACAATCCGCTCGACGCGCCGGGCTTCGAAGCCAAGGTAAAACTGCTGGCCGAAATCGACGCCTATGTCCGCGACAAGGATCCGCGGGTGCGCCAGGTGTCGGTCAGCGTCGCCGCGACCTGGCAAATGGTGGAAATCCTGCGCCCCGATGGCGAGAGCTATCGCGACATCCGCCCGCTGGTGCGCCTCAACGTCTCGGTCGTGGCCGGACAGGGCGACCGCCAGGAGAGCGGCAGCAAGGGCTATGGCGGCCGCGAACCCTATGCGCGCTTCATCGAGACAAAAGCGTGGCGCGAGGCCGCCGACGGCGCGATTCGCGAAGCCATGGTCAACCTCGAATTCGGTGCCGGCGCCCGCCGGCGAGATGGATGTGGTGCTCGGTCCCGGCTGGCCCGGCGTGATGCTGCATGAAGCGGTCGGGCATGGGCTGGAAGGCGATTTCAACCGCAAGCAGACCTCGGCTTTCGCTGGATTAATGGGCCAGCAGGTCGCTGCAAGAGGCGTCACCGTGGTCGATGACGGCACCATTGCCTCGCGGCGCGGCTCGCTGTCGATCGACGACGAGGGCACGCCGACCAACCGCACCGTGCTGATCGAGGACGGCGTCCTGGTCGGCTACATGCAGGACCGCCAGAACGCCCGGCTGATGAACATGAAGCCGACCGGCAACGGCCGCCGCCAGAGCCACGCCCATGTGCCGATGCCGCGCATGACCAACACCTACATGCTCGCCGGCCAACGCGATCCGGCGGAAATCCTCGCCTCGGTGAAGAACGGAATTTACGCGGCCAATTTCGGCGGCGGCCAGGTCGACATCACCTCGGGCAAATACGTGTTCCAGTGCACCGAGGCCTACAAGATCGAAAACGGCAGGATCGGCGCGCCGCTGAAGGGCGCGATGCTGATCGGCAACGGCCCGACCGATCTGCATCGCATCACCATGATCGGCAACGATCTGGCGCTGGATTCCGGCATCGGCACCTGCGGCAAGAACGGCCAGGGCGTGCCGGTCGGCGTCGGCCAGCCGACGCTGCGGATGGAGCGGATCACGGTGGGAGGCACGGGATGAGCGCGAAGACGGCACCGCAAGAATTGACGGCGCGAGGCTGGCGCGGCCAACTGGCCCAGGTCGCGGCGATCGTGGCAATCGTTTTTCTCGGCAAGGCCGCGGTGGCCGAGCCGTTCTATGTGCCGTCGCCTTCGATGGAGCCGACACTGTTGATCGGCGACGCCATGCTGGCCTCGAAATATCCTTACGGTTACGGCGCGGCGTCGCTGCCGATCCACATCGCCTTTCCCGAGACCGGACGGCTGTTCGGCGCAATGCCGAAGCGCGGCGATGTCGTGGTGTTCCGCTGGCCCGGCGACCGATCTCGAGCCTGGGTGAAGCGCGTCGTCGGGTTGCCCGGCGACCGCATCCAGATGCGGCAGGGCCAACTCTTCATCAATGGCGACCCCGTTGCGCTGAAGCCCGACGGCATCGGCAACGTCGAGAACGACGATGGCGGCACCGAACCGGCGCGGCGCTATATCGAAACGCTGCCCGGCGGCGTTTCGCATACCATTTTCAAAACGGCCGACAATGGCCGGCTCGACAATACGCCCGAGGTGACGGTGCCGAAGGACCGGCTGTTCGTGATGGGCGACAACCGCGACAACTCCGCCGACAGCCGCGTCCCCGTGCGTGAAGGCGGCGTCGGGCTGCTGCCGACGGACAATCTGGTCGGACGCGTCGATGCGATCGTCGGATCGTGGGATTTCGCCACCAAGAGCCAGCCGGTGTGGACCTGGCTGTCGGGCTTCCGCGTCGCGCGGTTCTTCACCAGCGTGCACTAGCGCAGCGTCGTGACCTTCGACGATGTCCGACATATCGTGCTCGCCTGGCCAGAGGCTACGGAGGGCACATCATACGGCACCCCCGCACTCAAGGTGCGCAAGAAGCTGCTGGCGCGGCTAAAAGAAGACGGCGACAGCCTGGTGGTGCCTGGTGTGCCGCAAGACGAGCGCGACATGCTGGTCGAGCGCGCACCGCAGGTGTTCTATTTCACCGATCATTATCGCGATTATCCGATGGTGCTGGTCCGCCTGTCGAAGGCGAAACGCACAGATGTCGAGCCACTGCTGCGGCGGCACTGGCGGACGCTGGCGTCGAAAGGCGCGATCAAGGCATTCGACGGCCGCCAATAATGAGCCAGGCGGACTTTGCGACGCGCCAAGAATCTGATCGATTTCCGATTCATGAACACGAGCGACCTTCTCGCCGCGGCACTGCGCAATCCGGTCAATGAAGCCATCGTCGGCGAGTTATTCCGGCTGGCGTTGCCGGACGCGTGGATCGTTTCCGGATGCCTGGTGCAAACCGTATGGAATGTGCTGACCGCGCGCCCGGTCGGTTACGGCATCGACGACTACGACATTTTCTATTTCGATCCCGATACATCGTGGCAGGCCGAGGACGCTGTGATCGGCAAGTTGCAGGATAGCCTTGCAGCGCACGGGGTGAAAATCGAGGCGCGGAACCAGGCGCGCGTCCATCTCTGGTATCCGCAGAAGCACGGACTGCCCTACCCGGCGCTGCAATCATCGCCGCAAGGCATCGACCGCTTCCTGACCAAAAACACCCGCATTGGAATTCACCGCACCCTGGGCGGCTACGACGTCTATGCGCCGAATGGCTTTGACGATGTCGTCCGCATGATCGTCCGGCCGAATCCCGGACCGAATTTTTCCGCAGAAAGTTACGATGCGAAGGCGACGCGATGGAAAAAGTTGTGGCCGGAAATCACGTTGTTGCCTGCCGATGCGCTCTGATCGCGCAGCGTCGTAGGGCGGGTTAGCGCCGAAGGCGCGTAACCCACCGGCTGAGTTTTCCGCGAATCCGGACGGTGGGTTACGGCGCTGCGCGCCTAACCCACCCTACGGCTCAGCCCTACCGCACCACGCCCGAAATAAACCCCGGCTTGCGCCGCGGCGGCTTGATGTCCTTTTTCAGATAGCAGTGCGCGTCGCGACCGACATAGCCGGGCCTTGCATAGGTCCAGGCGCGGCATTTGTTGTCGGCGGTGCACGCCGCCTTGCAGGCGTCCTCGCCCTCGCTGCCTTGCAGATCGAAATTGCGGTAGTCGCCGCCGAACCGGTCGATCGACGATTCGACCTGACCTGTGCGCTGCTCGACCACGCCCGCGCCGCGCACGCCGGAGACGCAGCAATTGTTCTGGGTGCGCGCCGGCACATTGTTCTTGAGCCAGCACACCGCACCTCCGGCGGCATCGGTGGGATAATTGAAGCTCCAGGCGCGGCAGCGCCGGTCGCGCTCACAGGTGAGCGCGCAATCCACCGGATCGCCGGAGGGAACCGGCGCGCTGGTGTAGTCGCTGCCGGGCCGGTCAAAATTGGCCTGCGCCTGCGCGGGTCGCGTGGCTGTGACGTTCGCGCCAACAAGGAGCGTCAGCAAACACGCCTTGAGCAGGCGGGCTCTCCACATACGTAGTTGCTTCCGATCAGGATGTGGTTGTTACGAACCGCCATTTGACGGCCGGGTTTCTGTACGTCAGATGAACGGCATCCAACGCGCTGATCTAGAAGGCATATTCCTGATACGCCGGGTCCACCGAGCGCTGCCAGGGGCCGTGGAATTTTTCCAGCATCTCCTCGGCCGGAGTGCGTCCGGCATCGAGGATCCGGTCCAGCGGATCGAGATGCCGCGACTCGTCGCGGCCGAGATGATCGACATGGCCGCGCCGGCGCAGGCCCGCATGCGCCAGTATCAGACACTCCCTGGCGATCTCGAACAGATAGCGGTCCCGGATCCGGGCCTTGAAGCCGAGTCGCGGCACGTCGTCGCGCAGCGCCTGCCGCTGCTGCGCGGTCCATGTGCGAACGATATCCCACGCCGCGTTGAGGCTGGTGTCGTCGTACAGCAGCCCGACCCAGAACGCCGGCAGCGCCGGCAGCCGCCCCCACGGCACGCCATCGGCACCGCGCATTTCCAGATAACGCTTCAGCCGCACCTCGGGGAAAATCGTCGACAGATGATTGGCCCAGTCCGACAGCGTCGGCCGCTGGCCCGGCAACACATTGTTCCTGCCCTCGAAGAAGGCGCGGAACGAGGAACCGGCGACGTCGATATACTCATCGCCGCGCTTGACGAAATACATCGGCACATCCAGCGCGTAATCGACCCAGCGTTCGAATCCCATGCCGTCCTCGAACGCCCACGGGATCATGCCCGAGCGCGCATTGTCGGTGTCGCGCCATATCTCCGAGCGGAACGACAGGAAGCCGTTTGGCTTGCCCTCGGTGAACGGCGAATTGGCGAACAGCGCGGTCGCCACCGGCTGCAGCGCCACCGACACCCGCAGCTTCTTGACCATGTCGGCTTCGGAGGAGAAGTCGAGGTTGGTCTGCACCGTGCAGGTCCGGTACATCATGTCGAGGCCGTATTCGCCGACCTTCGGCATGTAGTTGGTCATGATCTTGTAGCGGCCCTTCGGCATCACCGGCATCTGTTCGCGCGACCATGACGGCGTCATGCCGAGCCCGAGGAATCCGATACCGAGCGGAGTAGCGATCTCGCGCACTTGGGCCAGATGCGCCATCAGCTCGGACTGGGTCTGATGCACGGTTTCCACCGGCGCGCCCGACAGTTCAAACTGCCCGCCGGGCTCCAGCGAGATCGCGCCGCCGCCGGTCACGTCGTACAGCCCGATGATGTTGCCGCGCTCCATGATCGGTTCCCAGCCGAGCAACAGCTTCATGCCTTCCAGCAGCGCGCCGATGCCGCGCACGCCTTCATACGGAACGGGGTTGTAACCCTGAAGCGTGAACGGAGTTTTTTCATGCTCGGTGCCGATGCGGAATTCGGACACCGGCTTCACGCCCGCTTCCAGCCACGCCACAAGCTCGTCGCGCGATTGCAGCGGCGTCATATCGATCTGGTCACGCGCCATACTAATTCCGGATGTGGGGCGTTTCGACCGAACGCGCGCGGTGTGGGGGATGACTGCAGACCGATCGATCCGCGGACACTGGAGGTGAGAGTAATATCATCGCGCGGGCGCGGCGTCTCTGGCGGCCAGCGCCGGCGCCTCATCGCAAGAACAGCCGAGGCGATCGAGCAGGCCGCAGAGTTTTGCCGCGTCCAGGTCGGACAGTTTCGAGCCGACGTGCTTTTCGATCGCGGCCGAATACGCGCTCCACATCTTCTTCTGCAGTTCGCGCCCGGTTTCGGTGATTTCCACGAACTGGCCGCGCTTGTCGATCTTGCATTCGCGGCGCGCCGCCAGCCCCTCGTCCACCAGCCGGTCGATCAGCCGCGAGGTCGAATATTGCGGGATCAGCATCTGCCTTTCCAGCTCCACCGGGCGCATTTCCCCGGACGGCGCGCGCGATAATTCGAGCAGCGCGTCATACCAGGCGAGCGGCGGGAAGCCGGCCTTCTTCAGCTCCTGCTCGACGGCATCGAGCACCCGGCTCTGCACCCGCATCAGGCGGATCCAGGCTGCGGTTGCCTCGGTCGATGGTTTGCGTTTCATGGCTTCGTCCATATCTGACGGATCAGTGTACCGCACTAAATGCAGCTGCATCAATCTTGACTATTTCATGCAGATGCATTTAATCACCCGTCTGCCATAACCAATAATCAAAAGGGAAGGAAATCCGATGAAATTGTATTATTCGCCCGGCGCCTGTTCGCTGTCGCCCCACATCGCGCTGCACGAAGCCGGGCTTGCCCATGAACTGGTGCGGGTCGACCTCAAGGCCAAGAAGACCGAAAAGGGCGACGACTTCACCAAGATCAATCCGAAAGGCCAGGTGCCGGTACTTCAGCTCGACAGCGGCGAGCTGGTCACCGAGGGCCCGGTGATCGTACAGATGATCGCCGACAAGGCCGCGGGAAAAAACCTCGCGCCGGCCAACGGCACCGCGGAACGCTACAAACTGCAGGAATGGCTGAACTTCATCACCACCGAACTGCACAAGAATTTCAGCCCGTTGTTCCAGCCGGTGATCCCGGACGACGTAAAGAACTTCTTCCGCGACCGTATCAAGGGCAAGTTCAAATACGCCGATTCCCAGCTTGCTCAGGACTACCTGATGGGCAAGCAGTTCACCGTCGCCGACGGCTATCTGTTCGTGATGCTGAAATGGGCCGAGCGCACCGGCATGGACCTGTCGGAATTCAAGAACCTGACGGCGTTCAAGGACCGCGTCGCGGCGCGTCCCAACGTGCAGGCGGCGCTGGCCATGGAAGCGCAGGCCCAGAAGGCGGCGTAAGCGATCGTGGATAACAACACGAAGGGCCGGATCGACGATCCGGCCTTTTTTTGCTGGCGCGTCCCGTCACAGACCGCGAACAAATTCCATTCCGGCAACCTGATGTTGCATAACCGCACAGACCTCTGCATTCTCTCGTCTGTTCATCGCAAACGGCGAAAGGAACGACGATGCCCGATTTGATTGGAATGGATTGCGCAAAGGACTACTCGAATTTTGCCGCCGCCATCAAACAGGCCGGCGTCAGTTTTGTCGGCCGCTACTATCGCTGGCCGGCGTCACGCTACGCGCCGCTGACCTACCGGGAAGCCGCCGCGCTGAGCGATGCCGGACTGTTCGTGGTTGCGCTGTGGGAATGGATATCGAATGAAATCTCGAATTTTTCCTATCATGACGGTTTTGCCCAGGGCAGCAGCGCGTACAGGCAAGCGATGACCACCCATCAGCCCGCCGGCACGCCGATCTACTTTACCGCCGACAATGACTTCGATCCGAACCAGATCGCCGGTCCCATCAATGATTACTTTCAAGGCGTGGCCGATTCATTCCGGGCGATGGGACGCGGGCAAAGCGCCTATTCGGTTGGCGTGTATGGCTCCGGCCTCACCTGCAGCTGGCTGCTCAATCACAACATGGTCGAACGTTGCTGGTTGTCAGGCTCTCGCGGCTGGTCCGGCTATGAAAGATTCAATGACTGGGACATCCGCCAGGCATTCGACGATCTGAACATTCCTGGCCTCGCTCCGGGAGCCGAAGGCGACTACGATTCGGACGTCGGGAAATCCAGCTATGGCGGTTTTCAGGTTCTGACGTAGCGCATGTTCCGGCATTGCCGTACACACGCGCTTTCCGTCATTGCGAGCCAACGGGTCGCGAGAATGCGCGCCCGATGACAGGCTCCGCGAAGCAATCCAGCGTTCCGCGAGAGGACTGGTTTGCTTTGTCGCTTCGCTCCTCGCAATGACGAGTTGTTACGCCGCCGCCTTCTTCGGCGGGAAGCGGCCGTAGAAGGTCTCGCCCTTGGCGGCCATCTCTTCCAGCAGTTTTGGAGGCGTGAAGCGCGAGCCGTATCTCGCTTCCAGCTTATGGCACAATTCGACGAACTTCTTCGTCCCCATGAAATCGATATAACTCAGCGTGCCGCCGGTGAACGGCGCAAAGCCGAAGCCGAGGATGGAGCCGACATCGGCCTCGCGCGGATCGGTGATGACGTGATCCTCCACGGTGCGCGCGGCCTCCACCGCCTGCACCACCAGAAAACGCTGCTTCATCTCCTCGATATCCAGCGTATCGGGATCGAGATGTTTCGATTGCAGGCCGCTCAGTTCAGACCACAGGCTCTTCTGGCCCTTGCCCTTTTCTGGGTAATCGTAAAACCCCTTGCCGTTCTTGCGGCCGAAGCGGCCCTGTTTCTCGACCATCTCGACCAGCAATTTCTTCTGGGACTGGTCGATGGCGTTGGCGCCGAGATCGGCCTCGGTCGCCTTCATGATCTTGAGCACCAGATCGAGCGCCACCTCGTCGGACAGCGACAGCGGCCCGACCGGCATGCCCGCCATCTTCGCGGTGTTCTCGATCATCGCCGGCGGCACGCCTTCCATCAGCATTTCCAGGCCTTCGGCGGTAAAACGCAGCACGCAGCGGTTGGCGAAGAAGCCGCGCGAGTCATTCACCACGATCGGCGTCTTGCTGATCTGCCGCACGTAGTCCAGCGCGGTGGCGAGCGCGACGTCGCCGGTGTTCTTGCCGACGATGATCTCCACCAGCATCATCTTCTCGACCGGCGAGAAGAAATGAATGCCGATGAACTTGCTCTGGTCCTTGAATTCCTCCGCCAGCGAGTTGATCGGCAGCGTCGAGGTGTTGGAGGCGAAGATCGCGTCCGGCTTCAGCAGCGGCTGCGCCTTGGCGTAGGTTTCGGCCTTTACCTTGCGGTCCTCGAACACCGCTTCGATGACGAGGTCGCAATCCTTCAGCACGTCATAATCGGCGGTGGCGCTGATGCGCGACAGGATCGCGTCGCGGTCGGTCTCCTTGGCGCGGCCCTTCTTGATCAGATCGTCGATCACCGATTTGGCGTGGCCCCTGCCCTTGTCGGCACTCTCCTGGTCGCGGTCGATCAGCACCACGTCGATGCCCGCGCGCGCCGAGACATAACCGACGCTGGCGCCCATGAAGCCGGCGCCGATGATGGCGAGTTTTTTGACCTTGGTAGGCGGCACATTCGGCGGCCGGCGCGCACCCTTGTTCAACTCCTGCATCGACAGGAACAGGCTGCGGATCATCGCGGCCGCTTCCTTGGTCTGCAGGATATGGGCGAAGTAACGCGACTCCACGCGCAACGCCGCGTCCATCGGCAATTGCAGGCCTTCATATGCGCACTGCATGATCGCGCGCGCCGCGGGATAGTTGTCGTAGGTTTCGCGGCGATAGATCGCATTCCCGGCCGGGAATATCATCATGCCGTTCTTGGAAAAGACCGGACCGCCCGGCAGCTTGAAACCCTTCTCGTCCCACGGCGCCACCGCCTTGCCGCCGGCCTTGATCCAGTCTTTCGCGGTCTTGATCAGGTCATCCGCAGGCACCACTGAGCCCACGATATTCTGTGCCTTGGCCTTGGTCAGGTTGATCTGGTCGCCCTTCAGCAGCATTTGCATGGCGTCCTGCGGCTGCAGCATGCGCGGCAGCCGTTGCGTGCCGCCGCCACCGGGGAAAAGACCGACCTTGATTTCCGGCAGGCCGAGCCGCGTCCTGGGATTGTCGGACGCGACGCGATGGTGACACGCCAGCGTCAACTCGAACGCGCCGCCGAGTGCGAGGCCGTTGATGGCGGCGACCCACGGCTTGCCCGACGTCTCGATCTTGCGCAGCGTCAGCGACAGCTTGCGGCTTTCATTGAACAGCATCTGTTGGGCGCCTTCCTTGCCCTTCGATTTCAGCGCTTCGGCAAATGTCTTGTTCATGCCTTCCAGCATCGACAGATCGGCGCCCGCGGAGAAAGCGTCCTTGCCGGAGGTGATGACCACGCCCTTGACCGCGGCGTCCGCCGTGGTCTGGTCGACGATGGCGCCGAGTTCCTCGATAGTCTGGGTATCCAGCACGTTCATCGAACGGCCAGGGATGTCCCACGTCACCAGCGCGATGCCGTCGGCGTCGGTCTCAAGCTTGAAATTCTTGAAGGTCATGTGTCGCTCCCAATTCGAAAGGTGCCGCTGATCGCTTTTCGTAGGGTGGGCAAAGGCGCTCTTGCGCCGTGCCCACCATTTCGTTCGTGCGTGTTGTGGTGGGCACGCTTCGCTTTGCCCACCCTACGATTAAACCCGCTCGATGATCGTCGCGGTGCCCATGCCGCCGCCGATGCACAATGTCACCAGCGCGGTCGATTTGTCAGTGCGCTCGAGCTCGTCGAGCACGGTGCCCAAAATCATCGCACCCGTAGCGCCGAGCGGATGTCCGAGCGCAATGGCGCCGCCATTGACGTTGATCTTGGCATTGTCGATGTCGAAGGCCTGGATATAACGCAGCACCACCGAGGCGAAGGCTTCGTTGAGTTCGAACAGGTCGATATCCGACAGCTTCATGCCGGAACGCTCCAGCACTTTCTTCGTCACATCCACCGGACCGGTCAGCATCATCGCCGGTTCCGAGCCGATATTGGCGAAGGCGCGGATCTTCGCGCGCGGCTTCAGCCCTGCTTTGACGCCGGCCTCCTTGTTGCCGAGCAGCACGGCGCCGGCGCCGTCGACGATGCCCGACGAATTGCCGGCATGGTGCACGTAGTTGACGCGCTCGATTTCCGGATGCGACTGGATCGCCACCGCCTCGAAGCCGGCCATCTGGCCCATCACCGTGAAGGACGGCTGCAACGCCGCCAGCGACTGCATCGTCGTGGTCGGACGCATGTGCTCGTCCTTGGCGAGAATGGTGAGGCCGTTGATGTCCTTCACCGGCACCACCGAATTCTTGAAGCGGCCCTCGTCCCATGCCTTGCCGGCGCGCTGCTGGCTCTGCACCGCATAGGCGTCGACATCGTCGCGCGAAAACCCGTATTTGGTCGCGATCAGATCGGCCGAGACGCCCTGCGGCATGAAATAGGCGGGTACCGCGATCGACGGATCCATCGGCCACGCGCCGCCGGAAGCGCCGATGCCGACGCGGCTCATGGATTCGGCGCCGCCGCCGATGGTCATGGCATGCTGGCCCGACATGATCTGCGCCGCGGCGAAGTTCACCGCATCGAGGCCGGACGCGCAAAAACGGTTGATCTGGATGCCCGGCACGTCGTTGCCATAGCCCGCGCTCAGCGCCGCCATCCGCGCGATATCGCCGCCGGCTTCGCCGACCGGATCGACCACGCCCAGCACCACGTCGTCGATGCTGCCCGGCTGGATATTGTTGCGCTCTTTCAGGGCTTTCAGCGGCGCCGTCGCCAGCGCCAGCGCGGTCACCTCGTGCAGCGCGCCGTCGGCCTTGCCTTTTCCGCGCGGGGTGCGGACATGGTCGTAGATGAATGCCTCAGGCATGACGCCCTCCTTGATATGATCATCGTAATATATAGGACGATCCCGGTGATATCGAAAGCCGAATTGCAGGCGTGGCGGATTTTTCGATCAGAACGCTTCCGCCGGCAATTCCATGGTGGTGTCGCTTCCGCTCTGGATGCGGGCGAGATGCGCCGAGGTTTCCGGCAGCATCCGCTCCATGAAGAAACGGCCGGTGACGAGCTTGGAGGTCAGATAGGGTGCCGTATCGCCGCCGGCAATCTTGTCTAAAGCTACTTTCGCCATCCGCGCCCACATGTAGCCGAACGTGACCAGCCCGAACAGCTGCATGTAATCGGTCGCACCCGCGCCGGCATTGTCCGGCTTGGCAAGCGCATTCTGCATCAGCCACATGGTGGCTTGCTGCAGGTGGCCGAGCGCGGCGCTGAGCGGCGCAAGATAAGGTTTCATCGCCTCGTCGGCGGCGTGATCTTTGGCGAACGCGGCGACCTCGGCGAAAAACGCCATCGCCGCGCGGCCGCCGTTGCGGGGCAGTTTGCGACCGACCAGATCGAGCGCCTGAATACCGTTGGCGCCTTCATAGATCATGGCGATGCGTGCATCGCGCACGAACTGCTCCATGCCCCATTCGGCGATGTAGCCGTGGCCGCCGAACATCTGCTGCGCCAGCACCGCGTTGGAGAACCCGACATCGGTGAGCACGCCTTTCAGGACCGGCGTCATCAGCCCCATGTGATCGTCGGCCTCCTGACGATCCCTGGCGTTGTCTGAGCGATGCGCGACGTCGCTCTTCAGCGCGGTCCACACCACCATCGCGCGCGCCGCCTCGTTGAAAGCGCGGATGGTGAGCAGCGTGCGGCGCACGTCCGGATGCACGATGATGGGATCGGCCGGCTTGTCCGGCGCCTTCGGCCCGGACAGCGAGCGGCCCTGCAAGCGATCCTTGGCGTAGGCGGCCGCGTTCTGATAGGCGACCTCCGATTGCGCCAGCCCCTGCACTGCAACGCCAAGCCGGGCCTCGTTCATCATCACGAACATGCCTTGCATGCCCTTGTTCTCTTCGCCGATCAGCCAGCCGGTGGCGCTATCGTAATTCATCACGCAGGTCGAATTGCCGTGGATGCCCATCTTGTGTTCGATCGAGCCGCAGGTGACGCCGTTTGTCGCGCCGAGCGAGCCGTCGGCATTGACCAGCACCTTGGGCACCACGAACAGCGACACGCCCTTGATGCCGGCGGGAGCGCCCTCGATCCGGGCCAGCACCAGATGGATGATGTTCTCGGCGAGATCGTGCTCGCCGGCGGAGATGAAAATCTTGGTGCCTGATATCTTGTAGCTGCCGTCGGCTTGCTTGACGGCCTTGGTACGCAGCAGCCCGAGATCGGTGCCGCATTGCGGTTCGGTGAGGTTCATGGTGCCGGTCCATTGTCCCGCCACCATCTTCGGCACGAACATCGTCTTCTGTTCGGGCTTGCCGTGCACCATCAGCGCCGCCGTCGCGCCCATGGTGAGGCCGCCATACATCGAAAACGCCATATTGGCCGAGCATTGGAATTCGGCGACGGTCTGCGACAGCGTCACCGGCAGGCCCTGCCCGCCATATTCCGCCGGCGCCGACAAGCCGAGCCAGCCGCCCTCGGCCACCTGCTTGAAGGCTTCCTTGAAGCCTTTGGGGGTGGTGACCCGGCCGTCGTCGTGGCGGGTGCAGCCTTCGAGATCGCCGATGCGATTGAGCGGCTGCAGCACCTCCTCGCTGAGCTTGGCGGCTTCCGCCAAAATCGCCTCCCGCACGTCGGCGGAGGCGTCGCTAAAGCCTGGAAGATTATTATACCTGTCGATCTGAAACACGTCGTTGAGCAGGAAACTGACATCTTCCAGGGGCGCTTTGTAACTCGGCATGGCTTCCTCTCCAGAGGGGGCTTGGGGCCGCCCCCTTTAAGCAAATTTTTGCAGCGCAGCAATCGGTCTGTTCCAAGCCAGACCTTAAACGGAACCCGGGATCGAAGGGGAGCCTAAGGGGCCAATGCGACAACATGCGCGCCGTGCCGCCGCGCAGCGCGCACCTCCGGTTGAATTTGCCTTGGGAACCAGTTTTTAGGCGCCTCCGCCCCACTCCTTAACCCGTTGTTTACCGTAACACGAAAAAGTCGATCTCAGAGGCAGACGACCTGCGCTGAATTCGATTGTCTCTTCAATGGGACGCGCGGGGAGGCTGTCGGCGCCGGGGGATGCGCCAGAGTCGGAACCGGACGAGAGCATGAATTCGCGCGTATCGTGGAGTGCAGAGGGCATCGATCCATCCGTCCGCGAGCGGGCCGAAGCCGCCGCGCGCCGCGCCGGCATGTCGCTCAATGACTGGCTCAATTCCACCATCGGCGTTTCCGCCGCGCCGGAGTTTCGTATCGCCCACGACCAGCCCCCCGCGCCGCTTCCGGGCCAGGACGCCAAAGATGTGGCGGACATTCATCAGCGGCTCGACTCCATCACCCGCCAGATCGAGCAGATTTCGCACCCAACACCCCGCAACGATTCGCCGCGCAACGAACCCGGCGTCGCCAAGCAATTGAACGACGCGATTTCGCGGCTTGACGCGCGGCTGTCGCAGATTTCCAATCCTGCCCCGGTCAAGCAGGCGCAACGTCAGGACACCCAGCGCCAGGCCGAAGCGGTCGAGCGCGCCGCAGCGCAGGTTTACCGTCCGTCGCCGCCGCTCAACCCCGGCACGCTGGACTTCGCGATTGCAGAAATCACTGCGCGCCAGAGCGAACTTGACAATTCCTCACCCCGGCCGATGCCGGCGCGCAGCGCGCCGCCGATCGCGCCGGCGATGACGCCGCCGGCGCCGTCCGGTCCGGATTTCTCCGGGCTCGAAAAGCATCTGCTCAAGATCACCAGCCAGATCGAAGCGTTGCAGCGTCCCGACAATATCGAGCAGTCGATCGCCGCGTTCCGCAGCGAGTTGAACGAAATCCGCCACGCCATCACCGAGGCGATGCCGCGCCGCGCGATCGAATCGATCGAGAATGAAATCCGCTCGCTGTCACGGCGCATCGACGATTCCAGGCAGAGTGGAATCGATGACCTGGTTTTGGCCAACATCGAACGCGCGCTGAACGAGATTCGCGAAGCGCTGCGCTCGATGACACCAGCCGAACAACTCGCCGGTTACGACGACGCGATCCGCAATCTCAGCGCCAAGCTCGATTTGATCGTGCGCAGCGGCGACGATCCCGGAACCATTCGCCAGCTCGAGGACGCCATCGCGGCGCTTCGGTCCATCGTCTCCAACGTCGCATCCACCGACGCGCTGACGCGGCTCAGCGAAGACGTCCACACGCTTTCGTCCAAGGTCGATCAGTTCGCCCGCGCCGAAGGCCACGGCGATTCGTTCGCAATCCTCGAACAGCGCATCGCGGCGCTGACATCCTCGCTGGAAAGCCGCGAACGGCCCGCGGTCAGCGACAATTCGGAACATATCGAAGGCGCCTTGCGGGCGCTGATGGACCGCCTCGACCATCTACAGGTCGGCAATGACAGCGCCTCCGCATTCGCGCATCTCGAACAGCGCGTGTCGTATCTGCTCGAACGCCTCGAATTGTCCTCGGATCACCGTTCCGTCAACCTCGGGCGCGTCGAAGAGGGCCTGCAGGATGTGCTGCGCCATCTCGAAACCCAGCATGCCCACATTGCCGCGCTCGCCGACAACGGCAGAAGCACCGCCGCGCCGCCCGCCATGCAGATGGACAGCGGCCTGGTCGATCTGATCAAGCGCGAATTGTCCGACATGCAATTCCGCCAGACCGAAACCGGGCGTCAGACGCAGGACGCGCTCGAAGTCGTTCACAACACGCTCGGCCACGTGGTCGACCGCCTCGCCATGATCGAAGGCGATCTGCGCTCGGTTCGCTCCTCCCCGGTTCCCCCGCCGGCGCCGGTGCCCGCAGCCCAACCCATCCCGGCGCCCCGGGCGGCAATGCCGCAGCAACCCGCCTCACCGCCGCCGCGGCCGGAATTGCCGAATCCCGTTGCCGCACAGGCACATTTCGAGACCGCCCCGCGGGAATTCCACGCCGCCGAGGCCCCGGCCGCGCCGGCTCCGGCCATGGTGACGCCAAGGGCGATCAGCGAAATCCTCGAACCGCAGGCAGCACCCCTTGCCCGCGCCGCGATCGAACCGGATCTGCCGCCGGATCATCCGCTGGAGCCGGGAACGCGGCCGCTCGGCCGCGCGGCTTCGCCTTCGGAGCGTATCGCCGCTTCGGAAAACGCCATCAGCGAGATTTCGCCGGGCAGCCGCGAGCAGGCCAGCACGTCCAGCTTTATCGCCGCCGCCCGCCGCGCCGCGCAGGCCGCTGCCGCCCAGCCCTCCAAGGACAACAAGACCAAGCGCGCCGCACCGCTCAAGGATCCCACAGGCGTCGCGGCCAAGGGATCGTCGACCATCACCTCCAAGATCCGCTCGCTGCTGGTCGGAGCCAGCGTGGTCGTGATCGTACTCGGCACCTTCAAGATGGCGATGACGCTGCTCGACAGCGGCGCTCCGCCGTCGATGCCGGAGTCCGATATCTCCAGCGAGCCGCCGCCCGCGGCGTTGCCGCCTGCCGAAAGCGCCAGGCCGGCGATGCCCGCGCCGGCCATGCCTTCGATGACGTCGCCTACTCCGATCGGCCGGCAGTCGCTCAATGCGCCCGCGCCGAGCACTGTTGCCCCGTTCGATGCTTCGGCATCGGTCGCGATTCCTGCCGATGCCGCTCCTGCGGCTGCGGCCGACATTACCGGCACGATCCCGCACGTCAGCGCCGCGGTATCGACGCCGCCGGCCAATCGCAAACTCACGCTTATCCAGATTCCGCCGACGGAAAAACTGCCGGAAGGAATCGGCGGACCGGTGCTGCGCACGGCGGCGCTGAAGGGCGATCCCTCCGCGGCTTACGAAATCGGCGTCCGCTACGCCGAAGGCAAAGGCGTGCCTGCGAGTTACGACGACGCCGCAAAATGGTACGACCGCGCGGCGCAGGCAGGCCTGGTGCCGGCAATCTTCCGGCTCGGGACCCTTTATGAAAAGGGTCTCAGCGTGAAGAAGGATATCGACATCGCGCGCCGCTATTACCTGCAGGCGGCCGAGCGCGGTAACGCCAAGGCGATGCACAATCTCGCCGTGCTCGACGCCGATGGCGGCGGCAAGGGCGCCAACTACAAGAGCGCGTCGCAATGGTTCCGCAAGGCGGCCGACCGCGGCGTCGCCGACAGCCAGTTCAATCTCGGCATTCTCTATGCGCGCGGCATCGGCGTCGAACAGAACCTCGCCGAATCCTTCAAATGGTTCAGCCTCGCCGCCGCCCAGGGCGACGCCGATTCGGTGCGCAAACGCGATGACATCGCAAAAAGGCTCGACGCCCAGTCGCTGGCAGCAGCGAAACTGGCGATCCAGACCTTCACCCCCGAAGGCCAGCCCGACGATGCGGTCAATGTGGCGAGCCCTGCCGGCGGCTGGGACGTAGCACCCACGCAGGCCAGCTCGGCAAAGCCCGCACCGGCCGCGGCAAAGCCGGCTTTGACCAAGCGCGCCGCCCGTTAATCTGAATTATTCACCACTGCCGGAATTACGCGACAGGCCGCGGCAAAAAACCCGGCATCGGCGGATTCTTTAATCCCTCAGGCCGGCGATTTCGGTTATGCAGAGACGCGGCAAATGATCCGCGCCGCTATAGAAGAAATCATGCCGTGAGCGGTTTCGGCCAGCTTCAGGGCTAAAAATCCGAAGCGAACGCGCGTGCAACTCTACCTTCCGATCGCCGACATTCCGGTCAATGTGTTCCTCATCCTGGCGATGGGCGCTGCGGTCGGATTCGTGTCAGGGATGTTCGGGATCGGCGGCGGATTCCTGATGACGCCGCTGTTGATCTTTGTCGGCATCGCGCCTGCGGTCGCGGTCGCCTCGGTCGCGAGCCATATCGCGGCCTCGTCGTTTTCCGGCGCGCTGTCCTATTGGCGCAAACGCGCCATCGATCCGGCATTGGCGGTGGTGCTGCTGAGCGGCGGCATTATCGGCACCGCGCTTGGGGTGTGGATGTTCACCGTGCTGCGCGGGCTTGGCCAGCTCGACCTCATGATCGCGCTGTCTTACGTCGTGCTGCTCTCGACCGTCGGCGGGCTGATGTTCTGGGAGGGTTTTCGCGCGATCCTGCGCGTGCGGCGCGGCGTGGTGGTGCCGTTGCGGCGCTCCGGCAGCCATGGCTGGATCCACGGATTGCCGCTGAAGATGCGCTTCAAGCGCTCCAAAATCTATCTGTCGGTGATCCCGATCGTCGTGGTCGGCCTGGTGATCGGCTTCATCGGCGCGGTGATGGGCATCGGCGGCGGTTTCATCCTGATCCCGATCATGATCTATCTGCTGCGGGTGCCGACCTCCACCGTGATCGGCACTTCCATGGTGCTGACGCTGGTCACCATGGTGATCGCCACCATGCTGCACGCCGTCACCAACCATCTGGTCGACGCCGTGCTGGCGCTGATCCTGATGGTCGGCGGCGTCACCGGGGCGCAGTTCGGCGCGCGCGCGGGGCAGAAGATTCGCGGCGAGCATCTGCGGCTGCTGCTCGGGCTGTTGATTCTCGCGGTCGGGATTCGTTTTGCGATCGAACTGGTGATCCAGCCCGCCGATCTGTTCACCATCCGGGAAACCGGAGGCGCCGGATGATTTTGCGCGCGCGCATCCTGGCGGTTGGCTTTGCGCTCGCGCTGGGCGCGGCTTTCGCCGTTGGCGATGCCCAAGCCGAGCGGCTGATCGTCTCGGTGTCGAACCACCGCGTCACCGTGACGCCGAATTATGCCGGCGAGGAACTGGTGCTGTTCGGCTCGGTCGAGAAGGACGACAAGACACCGGCCAACCGCAACAACTACGATCTGGTCGTTACCGTCAGCGGGCCGCGCGCCGACATGGTGACTCGCCGCAAGGAACGCCGATTCGGCATCTGGGTGAACAACGACTACCGGCAGTTTCTCAAGGTGCCGACCTATCTCGCGATTTTTTCCAACCGGACGTTCGACGCCATCGCCCCGCCGGAAGTGCAGCGCCGCCAGCAGCTCGGCCTCAACAACGTGCTGCTGACCCAGCGCGTCGGTCCTGATTACGCCGATGTGGTTCCGGATGATGCGTTCCGCAGCGCGTTCGTGCGGCTGCGCTCCCAGCACGGCCTCTATCGCGAAGAAACCTCCGCGGTGACTTTTTTGACGCCGACGCTGTTTCGCACCGGGATCCCGCTTCCGGGCGAAGTGCCGATCGGGACCTACGATGTCGACATCAAGCTGTTTGCCGACGGCGCGCTGGTGACGCGGACCGACACCGCGTTCGAAATCGTCAAGGTCGGCTTCGAGCAGTTCGTCGCCACCGCCGCGCGTCAGAACGGTTTTACCTACGGGCTGGTGACGGCGTTCATGGCGCTGATGACGGGCTGGATGGCGTCGATCGTGTTCCGGAAGGATTAGGCTTTCAGCGCCGCCACCGAGGCGGGGACCGCCTTGGCCGGCCGCGTTACCAGGTAAATGCCGAACGCGACCGGAACGATCCCCGCGAGGTCACCGAATGCGACGTGCTCGCCGAGCACCATCCAGGCGAACAGCATGCCGAGCGGCGGCATCAGGAAATGATAGGCGCTCGCCGCCGTCGCCCCGCACACCTTCAACAGATGAAACCAAAGCACATAAGCGAGGATAGAACCGCCGAGCACGAGAAATGCGAACGCAGCCAGCAGCCGCGCGCTAGGCACGATGTGGCTGACATCAGACAGCGTGAATGCGAACGGCATCAGCACCAGACCGCCCGACAGGTTCTGGATGCCGTTGCCGAGCCACAGGCTGCCTTTCGGCGCGAGCAGCTTGAACAGGATGGTGCCGGCAACGATCGACGCCAGCGATGCCAGCGTGAAGGCGACGCCGTGCAGACTGTCAGCGCCGGTCGAAATGCGGTGCCAGACGATGAAGGTCACGCCGGCGACGCCGAGCAGCAGCCCCGCGACTTTGCGCGAGGTCAGCGGCTCGTGGAGAAACAGCGCGGCAAGTACGGCGGTGAAGACCGGATTGGCGCTGACGATCAACCCGCCGATGCCGGCGGAGACGGTCTGCAGGCCGGTATAGCCGAGCCCGAGATAGAGCGCGTTGTTGGCGATGCCGAGAATGGCGAACACCGCGACATCGCGCCAGGACAGCGACCATGCATCGCCGCGCAGCGCGGAAACGCCGAGGATCAGAGTGCCCGCCAATAAAAACCGCGCGGTCAGCAGGATCAGCGGCGGACAATCGGTGACGCCGATCTTGCCGGCCACGAAGGCGAAGCTCCACAGCACACAGAAAATCCCGATGTAAATCGGCAGCCGATTGAAGGCGAAGGTGGCGCGGGGGACCGCAATGGAGGGCGCGAAAGACATAGGAATTCTCCTTTGCCCCCTTATGTACGCCCACGCCTTGCTATTTGGAAATTAAATGATACAATCATTGTCAGTTGAAAAACAAATGACAGAGGGATGAGCCATGCTCGATCTCGACCTGCTGCGCAGCTTCGTCTCGGTCGTCGATTCCGGCGGTTTTACCCGCGCCGGCGAGCGCGTTCACCGCACCCAGTCGACCGTCAGCCAGCAGATCAAGCGGCTGGAGGACGATCTGGGCCAGCCGCTGCTGAACCGCACCGGCAAGGACGTGACCCCGACGGAGGCCGGCGAGCGGCTGCTGTCCTACGCGCGGCGGCTGTTGTCGCTGGCGGAAGAAGCCCGCGACGTGCTGGCGCGGCCGAGCGACGAAGGCGCGGTGCGGCTTGGGATTCCCGAGGACTTTGCCGCCTATCGCCTGACCGAACTGCTGGCGAGTTTTTCCCGCGCGCGCCCTGGCCTGCGGCTCGACGTGCGTGCCGACCAGAGCATCTATCTGCGCCGCGATCTGGAGCGTGGCGAACTCGACCTGGCGCTGCTCAAGCGCAACGCCGGTGAGAAAGGCGGCATCGCGGTGTGGCCGGAGCGCGTGCATTGGGTGACCAGCAAGGCCCATCCCGTAGATCCCGCGAGCCGGTCCGTCCCGTTGATCGGCTTTCCCACCGGCTGCCTGTACCGGGCCCGCGCCATCCACGCCATCGAAAGCGCCGGACGCGCCTGGCACATGGCCTATACCAGTTCAAGCCTCGCCGGCATCCAGGCCGCGGTCGCCGCGGGACTGGGCTTGAGCATCCTGTCGGAGATCGCGATCCAGGCGGATCACCGCGTGCTGACGGCAAAGGATGGTTTTGCGCCGATCGACAAAACCGAAGTCGCGCTGGTCGCGTCGCCCGACGCCAGCCCGGCAACGCTGCGGCTGGCGGATCGTCTCGCCGAGTTCTGCAACAACGTGCAGGCGAAAGCAGCGTAGTACCGTCATTGCGAGGAGCGAAGCGACGAAGCAATCCAGTCTGAGCCCGGGTTTCTGGATTGCTTCGCTTCGCTCGCAATGACGGAATCAGTAGCAACGCGACGCCGAGATCGCGTGCATCCGGTTATCGCCGAGCACATGCGCCATGAAGCCCGGCGTCTGGAATATCTTTTTGAACGCCGCGTCGCGGATGCTCAGGCCCCCGGTATAGGCGCCGAATGCCGGCATCACCGCGCGCATCCCGTCACTGGCAAAACATCGCCGCTCCACCGTGCGTCCGCGCGTGGTGACGCGCGCCTTCGGATGCAGATGTCCGGCGATTTCACCTGCCGCGCCGGTCGGTTCATGGCGAAACACAATTCCACCGACTGCAACTTCGCTCGCGACGACGCCGCCGATGTCGCGCGGCAGCGCCGGATCATGATTGCCCGCGATCCAGATCCAGTCCCGCCGCGCCTGCAATGCGGCGACGGCTTCGCGGTCCGCAGCTGACAACCGTTCATGCGCCTTGCGGTCGTGAAAACTGTCGCCGAGCGCGATCACGGTGCGCGGATCGTGCCGCGCAATCACCGCGCTGAGGCGCGAAAGCGTCGCCACGGTGTCGTAGGGCGGCAGCAGCACGCCGCGCGCGGCGAAACTCGATCCCTTCTCCAGATGCAGGTCGGAGACGACCAGCAGGCGTTCCGCTTCCCAGAAAAACGCGCCCGACAAATCGGCGACCAGGGTCACGCCAGCGATGGTGACGGAAGCAATGCGCACGGCAGGTTCGTTGTTTTCCGGTGATTGCGCGCGTGCCGTCACGTTCTATCCCATCGCCTCTTTGACAAGGTCGTCCGCGGCTTCCGCCAGCAACTCGTCCGATGCTTCGCCATAAACCTGTTCGCGGCCGATTTCCAGCATCACCGGCACCGCGAGCGGCGAAACCCGATCGAGTTCCTTGTGGACGATCCGTCCCTTGATTCGCGCCAGCATATCACTGAGGCGGCGGATATCGAGCAGCCCGGTGGCGGCGTCGGCGCGCGCGGCGCGCAACAGCACGTGGTCGGGCTGATGCTTGCGCAGCACGTCGTAGATCAGGTCGGTCGAGAACAGCACCTGCCGCCTAGTTTTTTCCTCGCCGGTGAATCGCCGCGCGATCAGGCCGGAAATCACCGCACAAGTGCGAAAAGTGCGCTTCATCAGCGCGGATTCGGCGAGCCACGCCTCGAGATCGTCGCCAAGCATGTCCGGATCGAACAGCGTGTTGAGGTCCAGCTTGCCCTGCCGGATCATGAACGACAGGTCGCCGAGCGACCACACCGCAAGCGCATATTCGTTGGCGACGAAACCGAGCGGCCGGGCGCGGCCGCGCTCCATCCGCCGTGTCAGCAGCATGCCCAGCGTCTGGTGCGCGAGCCGGCCCTCGAACGGATAGCACACCAAGTAATGCTTGTTGGCGCGCGGAAAGGTTTCCACCACCAGCTCGCGCACGCCGGGCACGCGCGAAAAATCGGCCTGCAGCGACAGCCAGTCGCGTACCTGGTCCGGCAGGCCGTTCCACGCCCGCTTGTCGGCGAGCAGTTTTCGGACGCGCTCGGCGAGATAGGTGGAGAGCGGAAACTTGCCCCCGTTGTAGGACGGCACCTTGGCGTCGGCGTCGTTGGCGCGGGAGACGTAGACCTGGTCTTCCATCAGGGATTCGTAGCGCACCACCTCGCCGCCGAACACAAACGTGTCGCCGATCACCAGTCCCTCGATGAAGGCTTCCTCGATCTCGCCGAGCATGCGGCCGCCGCGCCCGAGCGCGCCGGTCGATCCCGAACCACCGCCGCGCGAGCGCACCAGCCGCACCTTCAGCATGGTGTCCTCGACGATGGTGCCGACGTTAAGCCGATAACTTTGCCGCACGCGCGGATTGGTGACGCGCCAGTGGCCGCTGTTGTCCTGCTTGATACGCGCGAAACGCTCATAGGTTTTCAGCGCATAGCCGCCGGTGGCGACGAAATCGACCACGTCGTCGAAATCGGTCCGGGTCAGTCCGGAATAGGGCGCGGCGGTCAGCACTTCCTCATAAAGTTGGTCGGCGAGAAACGGCTCGCCGCAGGCGCAGCCGAGCACATGCTGCGCCAGCACATCGAGCGCGCCGGTTCGCAGCGGCGGCGTGTCCTGGGCGTTCTCCGCCACCGCGTCGATGGCGACCCGGCATTCCAGCACCTCAAACCGGTTGGCCGGCACCAGCACCGCGCGCGAGGCTTCGTCGATGCGGTGGTTGGCGCGGCCGATTCTTTGCATCAGTCGCGATGCGCCCTTCGGCGCGCCGATGTTGATTACCAGGTCGACGTCGCCCCAATCGACCCCGAGATCCAGCGACGAGGTGCAGACCACGCCGCGCAATCGGCCCGCAGCCATCGCGTCCTCGACCTTGCGGCGTTGGGCGACGTCGAGCGAGCCGTGATGCAGCGCGATTGCAAGGCCGTCGTCATTCATGCGCCAGAGATCCTGGAACAGCATCTCGGCCTGGCTGCGGGTGTTGACGAATACCAGCGTGGTCTTGTTGGCCTTGATCAGGTCGTAGATTTCATCGAGCGCATGGCGCGCGGTGTGGCCCGCCCATGGCAGCCGCTCGCGCGTGTCGAGCATCTCGACAATCGGCGGCGCCGCACCGCCTGCGACGACGATATCGGCGGCTTCGCTTGTGCCGTCGCGTTGCGGCACCAGGAACCGCGCCAGCGATTCCGGCTCCGCCACCGTGGCCGACAGGCCGATGGAGCGCAGCTGCGGCGCCAGCCGCCACAGCCGCGCCAGCCCAAGCGACAGCAGATCGCCGCGTTTCGAGGTCACCAAGGCGTGCAGTTCGTCGAGCACGATCCGCTTCAGCGACGAGAACAGAAACGGCGCGTCGTCGGACGACAGCAACAGCGCCAACTGTTCGGGCGTGGTGAGCAGGATGTCCGGCGGATAGCGCCGCTGCCGTTGCCGCCGCGACACCGGGGTGTCGCCGGTGCGGGTCTCGATCTTGATCGGCAGCGCCATCTCGGCGACCGGCGTTTCCAGATTGCGCGCGATATCGACCGCCAGCGCCTTCAGCGGCGAAATGTAGAGCGTGTGCAGGCCGCGGCTGCGCAACACGCCGCGTCCGGTGGAGACGAGCTTCTTTTCGCCCCTCTCAAGGGGGAACGGAGAAGAAAGCTCCACCAGCGTCGGCAGAAATCCGGCCAGCGTCTTGCCGGCGCCAGTGGGGGCGATCAGCAGCGCCGAGCGGTTGTCGCGGGCCTTCGTCAGCAGCGCCAGTTGATGCTCGCGCGGCGACCAGCCGCGGCCTGCGAACCAGCGCAGGAAGGCTTCTGGCAGCAGTTGAGGTTGGGAATCGCGATCCGGAACCAGCACGCCTGAGACGTAAGCCTTCCGTTGAGCCCGGTCGAGGTCGATTGCGCAACGATCCGGAGCGCCGGGATACCGCCAAAGCCGCCATTTCATGCAGTTTTATGGCATGCCGCGTATCATTCCCAGTCAGTGTGACTGCCCCGCCACAGACAGACTCCAGCCGTGCGGATACACTCCAGGTTCAATTTTGGAACTTTGGGGACGATTATGAAAAAGATTCTGGCCGGAGCAGCAGCACTCCTCGGAACCGCAGTCAGCGCCCAGGCGGCGGACATGGCAGTCAAGGCGCCTTACCTCAAAGCCCCGGTCGCCATGGTCTACGACTGGACCGGATTCTACATCGGCGTGAACGCCGGCGTCGGCATCGGCCGGGATTATACCCGCCTCGCCATCCCCGCCGGCCTGTCGTTCGAAGCAACCTACCTCAATCCGCAGGGCGCCCTCGGTGGCGGCCAGGTCGGCTACAATTATCAGGTTCAGAACTCCTGGTTCGGCGCGCTGGTGTTTGGTGTCGAAGCCGATATCCAGGGCACCGGCATGCGCGACAGTGTCAACTGCCTGATTGGCTGTCTGGTCGGGCAGAACAACAATTTCAACCAGAAGCTTGACTGGTTCGGTACGGTCCGCGGCCGCGTCGGTATCGCAACCGGCCCGGTGCTGAGCTACGTCACCGGCGGCTGGGCCTATGGCAGCGTCAAGACCACGCTGACCGAAACCGTGGGGACGACGGGGACATTCACATCGAACCAGAATCGCGGTGGCTGGGTTTTAGGTTCCGGCCTCGAGGCTTCGCTGGGCGGCAACTGGACCGGCAAGATCGAATATCTCTGGATCAATCTGGGCGACCGCCTCGATCAGTTCGCGCTGAACGGCTTCGCCCAGGCGATGAGCACCGATATTCGTGAGCAGGTCTTCCGGGTCGGCCTGAACTATCGCATCGGCGGCAGCGGCGCTGCCTACGTTCCGCCGCCGCCCTCGAACTGGGCCGGCTTCTACCTCGGCGGCAACTTCGGCGGCGGCATCGGACGCGATCGCACCGCGTTCACGTTCACCGCGGTGGGCACCTCGACCGAACTGTTCAACCTGAGCCCCGACGGCTTCGTTGGCGGCGCCCAGGCTGGTTACAACTGGCAGGCCGGGAACTGGGTGTTCGGTCTGGAAGCCGATATCCAGGCCTCGAGCCAGCGTGACAACCGGGCCTGCGTGCAGACCTGCAATCCGCTGGTCGCGCCGATCATCTTCGCCGCTTACGATGCGACCCTGCCCTGGTTCGGCACGGCGCGCGGCCGGGTTGGCTATTCGGTCGGATCGACAATGTTCTACGCCACCGGCGGTTATGCCTATGGCAGCGTGAAGACCAAGATTGCCGCGGCGTTCCTCGGCGCGCCGGTCAACGTGGAAATCTCCAACACCAGAAGCGGCTGGACTGTCGGCGGCGGCATCGAAACCCCGTTCACCTTCCTGGTCGGCGTGCTGGGCAACAACTGGACCTCGAAGACCGAGTATCTCTATGTCGATCTCGGCACATCGACGGGAGCCTTCCCGGTTGGGACCGTCATCGGCGGCCCCGCGGTCACGGCCATCAACAGCACCCAGGTGCACGAGCATATCTTCCGCACCGGCCTGAACTATCACTTCAACTCCCCGGTGGTCGCGAAATACTGATCGCGGCGACAAAAGCAGACAGCAAAACCCCGGCCTCGCGGCCGGGGTTTTTGTTTGCGCGATTGCGATCGTTCAAGCCTTCGTCGCGACCGCCACCAGGCCGGGCACCGGCGCATTGTCCTCGTTGCGCGCCGACAAATCATCGAGCCGCGACAGCGTCAGGCCGGCAACCGCAATCGCATTGCGCACATAGGCGGCGCCATGGGCGTAGCGCAAGCCCTCGCCGAGAATGACGCCTTCGCCGCCGTGGGTTTCTACCGTGAACGCCAGCAACCCGCCGGGCACCAGCACACGCGCGGCTTCGCGCAACAGCGGCGCGAGATCGGACAGATAGACCATCGCGTCGGCGGCGAGGATCAGATCGGCGCTGGCGTCGGTTTTGCCGCCCAGCCCCTGCACCATCTCCTTAACCTCCAGCTCGGCATAAAGCCCGGTGGCGCGCGACCGCTCGATCATGCGCGGCGACAGGTCGATCCCGGCGAACGCATCCACCTCCTTGGCGAACGCGCGCGCCGCCAGCCCGGTGCCGCAGCCAAGATCGATGGCGCGCTTGAAGAAGGCCGGCTTGCGGATGGCGGCGCGCGCCGCGAGCACGGCCTTGAACAACAGCGCCGGCCCGCGGTAGCCGAGATCGTCGACCAGCGCCCCCTCGAATTTCGGCGCGTATTGGTCGAACAGGGAACGCACATAGGCGGGCGGCATGTCCGCCAGCTTCTCGGCGCCGAGCAGCATCAGCCGCAGGCTCGCGCCGTGCCGATCGTCGGGATCGGCCGCCTGCGCCTTGCGAAAGGCTGCGATCGCTTCGTCGCATTCGCCGAGCTGCTCGCGAATGTCTCCCAGCGTGAACCACGCCGAGGCAAAGCCGGGCGCGAGGTCGGTGGCCTGCAGCAGCAGATCGGCAGCGGCCACGAGATCGCCCTTCAACTGCAGATCGCGCGCGAAATCGAAGCGCCGGTCGGCCACAAGATCGCCGGAAGACATGAACAGGCGGACGGGCATTATTGGAACCGGAACGGCGAGACTCGAATGGACCCCGAGCCGGACTATATAGACGAGATGCGTCCGCAAGACATCCTGATGCCCGTAGCCGCCGGCCTGTGCTGCAAGCCCGGCGGCTTTCATATCGATCCGGTGCGGCCGGTCGAGCGCGCCGTGATCACCCATGGCCATTCCGATCACGCCCGCCCCGGCCATGGCGCGGTGCTGGCCACGCAAGAGACGCTCGACATGATGCGGCTGCGCTATGGCGACAATTTTGCGCGCAGCACACAGGCCATTCGCTACGGCGAGGAGATTCGTCTCGGCGATGTCAAAATCAAGTTCCATCCCGCCGGCCATGTGCTCGGCTCGGCGCAGGTCGCGGTGTCTTGCAAGGACACCTGCATCGTCGCCTCCGGCGACTACAAGGACGCGCCCGATCCGACCTGCACGGCGTTCGAGGTGGTGCCGTGCGACGTCTTCATCACCGAAGCCACGTTTGGGCTGCCGGTGTTCCGGCATGGCGACGCGGCGCTTGAGGTCAAAAAACTGCTGGCGTCGGTGGCGCTGTTTCCGGAGCGCGCGCATCTGGTCGGCGCCTATTCGCTCGGCAAGGCGCAGCGCGTGATCGCGCTGATCCGCGAGGCCGGCTACGACGCGCCGATCTATCTGCACGGCGCGATGGAGAAGATCACGCGCTACTACCAGAGCCGCGGCGTGCCGCTCGGCGATCTCCGCCTGGTCAAGGGCATGAAGAAGGCCGATCTCGCCGGCACCATCACGCTGGCGCCGCCGTCGGCGACCTCCGACATCTGGACCCGGCGCTTTCCCGATCCGGTGACGGCGTTCGCGTCGGGCTGGATGCGGGTGCGCGCCCGCGCCCGGCAGCGCGGCGTCGAATTGCCGCTGGTGATTTCGGATCACGCCGATTGGGACGGCCTGACCGCGACCATCGACGCCACCGGCGCCGGCGAAATCTGGGTCACCCATGGCCAGGAAGACGCGCTGGTGCACTGGTGCACGGCGAAGGGACTGGTCGCGCGGCCGCTCGATCTGGTGGGGTACGGCGATGAGGACGAGAACGA
Source organism: uncultured Alphaproteobacteria bacterium (assembly GCA_963710045.1). Taxonomy (GTDB): domain Bacteria; phylum Pseudomonadota; class Alphaproteobacteria; order Rhizobiales; family Xanthobacteraceae; genus Bradyrhizobium. The sequence continues at coordinate 38,562 of CAVPZO010000038.1, forward strand.
GACTTTGCCGGCAGACCAAGGCACTGAGGCATGAACCGCTTCGCCGAACTGCTCGATCGCCTCGCCTATGAGCCCGGCCGCAACAACAAGCTGCGGCTGATCACCGGTTATTTTCGCGAGGTTGACGATCCCGATCGCGGCTACGCGCTGGCGGCGCTGACCGGAGCGTTGTCGTTCAAGCACGCCAAGGCGGGCCTGATCCGCGACCTGATCGCCGCGCGTACCGATCCGGTGCTGTTCGCGCTGTCGTATGATTATGTCGGCGACCTGTCGGAGACGGTGGCGCTGATGTGGCCGAAGGCCTCCGCGCAGCGCCACAACAATCCGCCTCCGCCCACCCTCACCGAAGTCGTCGCCACGCTAAGGACCCTCGGCAAAACCGAACTGCCGGCGCAGCTGACGCGCTGGCTCGACGAACTGGATGAAACCGGCCGCTGGGCGTTGTTAAAACTCGTCACCGGCGCGATGCGGATCGGCGTCTCCGCGCGGCTTGCCAAGACCGCTGCGGCCGCGCTCGGCGGCAAGGACGCCCACGATGTCGAGTTGATGTGGCCGGGTCTCGCGCCGCCCTATCTCGATCTGTTCGCCTGGCTGGAAGGCCGCGCCGACAAGCCGGTCAATCTCGACCCCGCGCCGTTCCGGCCGGTGATGCTGGCGCACGCCATCGAGAACGCCGATTTCGCCAATCTCGATGCCGGCGATTTCATCGCCGAATGGAAATGGGACGGCATCCGGGTGCAGGCGGTGAGCGGCCGTGACGAACATGACAACATTGTCGTACGGCTCTATTCGCGCACCGGCGAGGACATCACCAAAAGCTTTCCGGACCTGTTGCCGTCGCTGCACCTCCCCGGCGCCATCGACGGCGAATTGCTGGTGTTGCGCAAGGGCCGCGTGCAGACCTTCAACGTTCTTCAACAGCGCCTGAACCGCAAGGTCGTGTCGCCGAAGCTGATGAAGGATTTTCCGATCCATCTGCGCGCCTACGACTTGCTCGGTGACGGAGACAATGACCTTCGCGAGCTGCCCTTTGCCGAGCGCCGCGCAAAGCTCGAAGCTTTCGTCGCAAAGCTCGACGATTCCCGCGTCGATCTCTCACCACAAGTTCCGTTCGATAGCTGGGACGCACTGACGGCAGCTCGCGCCGATCCCGCCAGTGCCGGCGCGGGCGAGGATGCCGAGGCGGTCGAGGGCGTGATGTTGAAGCGCCGCGATGCGCCGTATCTGCCGGGCCGCCCGAAAGGCCAGTGGTGGAAATGGAAGCGCCCCCCACACATCATCGATGCCGTGCTGATGTATGCGCAGCGCGGCCACGGCAAGCGCTCGTCGTATTATTCCGACTACACATTTGGGGTCTGGACCAAAGGTGATGGCGGCGAGCAACTGGTGCCAGTCGGCAAGGCCTATTTCGGCTTCACCGACGAAGAACTGCTGCAGATCGACCGCTTCGTCCGCCGCAACACTACGGAAAAATTCGGCCCCGTGCGCCACGTCGTGCACGAGCCGGATCAGGGGCTGGTGCTGGAAGTGGCGTTCGAGGGCCTGCAGCGCTCGCCGCGGCACAAATCCGGCGTCGCCATGCGCTTTCCGCGCATCAACCGGCTGCGCTGGGACAAGCCGCCGCGCGAGGCCGACCGGCTGGAAACGCTGGAGCGGATGCTCAAATCCGACGCCGTAGTCCAGGCGGCGGCCAGCGGCCATTGACGCCGCTCGGCCGGTTCCCCATTTGCACTGGATATCATGCGGGCAAATCCGCACGGGGAGACTGTTCGATGCCTGACGACACCAGGGAATTGCCGGCGGCCCATGACAACCTGTCGCGATTTCTCGGCGGCTCGCCGCTTGCGGTGGCATTTCGCCTGATCCTGCTGTCGATCCTGGTCGGTGTCGTGCTCGCCGCGATCGGACTCGATCCCTGGAATATCGTCGGCAGCATCCGCCGGCTGTTCAACTGGATCTATGATCTGGGCTTCGATGCCATCAGCGGGCTTTGGCGGTACTTCCTGCTCGGCGCCGTGATCGTGATTCCGATCTGGCTGATCTCGCGAATGTTCGGCGCGCCGCGCGGACGATAGACCGCACGCAGGCGGATTCATTGTCTTACCTTTCCAGGGTTACGTCAGCGCAGGTGTTCGCCATCGCGGGACCTGCGATGGTTGCCAACCTGACCACGCCGCTGCTTGGCATTGTCGCGACGATTGCGATCGGACGGCTTGGCGATGCCACGCTGCTCGGCGGCGTGGCGATGGCGTCGGTGATCTTCGACTGCCTGTTCTGGCTGTTCGCGTTCCTGCGCATGAGTACGGTCGCCTTCACAGCGCAGGCCCTCGGCGCCGGTGAAGGCCAAGAATTGCGCGCGCTGCTGGTGCGCGGCTTCGTTGTTGCCGGACTGATCGGCGCAGGCCTGATTGTGCTGCAGATACCGTTGGCCGCCGGCCTGTTCGGCGCGATGGGCGGCAGCGAAGGCGTCACGCGTGCCGCGAAAACCTATTTCGCAATCCGGATCTGGTCCGCGCCGCTGGTGCTGGCCAATTATGTCGTGCTCGGCTGGCTGATCGGGCAGGCCCGCGCCGCACTGGCGCTCAGCGTGCAGATCGCGATCAACCTCATCAACATGGCGGCGACGGTCTTGCTGGTGCTGGTCCTCGATGCCGGGATCGCAGGTGCAGCGATAGCTGCGATCATCGCCGAAGCGGTTGGACTCGTGGTGGGCGCCTTGATCGCGCGGCATATCGCAGGCGGGCTTGCGGTTCCGCGCGCGGCCCTGCTCGATAGCGCCAAGCTAATGCACATGATGTTGGTCAACCGCGACATCATGATCCGCACCGCGTCGTTGATCGCGGTATGGCTGTTCTTCACAGCCCAAGGCGCGCGCGCCGGCGACGTGACGCTTGCCGCCAACGCGGTGCTGAACAATTTTCTGCTGATCAGCGCTTTCTTTCTCGACGGCCTTGCCAACGCCGCCGAACAGCTTTGTGGCCGTGCTTACGGCGCGCGCGACCGCATCTCCTTTTCCAGCGCAACGCGGCTGGTCATCCTGTGGGGATTCGCCTTTGCGCTCGCGGTGACTGCCGTCTTCGCGCTGTTCGGTCCCGTACTGATCGATGTCATGACCGCAAGCGCGGACGTTCGTTATAGCGCACGCGATTATTTGTGGCTGGTCGTGCTAGCCCCGGTGCTCGGCGTCTTTCCGTTCGCCTACGACGGCATTTTCATCGGCGCGACCTGGGCGCGCGACATGCGCAATCTGATGATGCTGTCGCTGATTATCTTCGTCGCTGCGTGGCTGGCGCTGCGGTCGTTCGGTAACACCGGGCTGTGGGGAGCGTTGCTGGTTCACTACGTCGCGCGCGGCGGACTGCAGGCGCTGCGTTATCCGGCGCTGTTGAAGGCGTCGTTCGCCGCGAAAAACTAGACCGGCCAGTCCTCGGCGGTGATGTTGGCTGCGTCGGCGCCGACGATCTCGGCCAGTGAATCGCGCCCGGTTCGCAGCAGCGTGGATGCGAGATCGCGCTTGATGCCGTCGACCAGGCCGAGGCCCTTGTAGATCAGCGACGAATAAAGCTGTATCAGGCTTGCGCCGGCGCGGATTTTCGTCAGCGCAGCGCCCCCGCTGTCGATGCCGCCGACGCCGACAAGCGGAAACGCGCCCTCGGCGCGCACATAGGTTTCGGCCACCATTCGCGTCGACAATCGAAACAGCGGCCGGCCGGACAGGCCGCCCTGCTCCCTGGCGCGGTTCTGTTCGCGCAAGGTGGAGGACCGCGCGATCGTGGTGTTGCCGACGATCATGCCGTCGACCCGGCGCGAGCGCGCGATGTGGACGACGTCGTCGAGTTCGTTCAGCGTCAGGTCGGGCGCGATCTTGAGCAGCACCGGCGAATCGCCGGCGTTCTGGCGCACCCGCTCCCGCGCGTCGATCACCTTTGCCAGGAGATCGTCGAGCGCCGCCGCCTGCTGCAAATTGCGCAGGCCCGGGGTGTTCGGCGACGACACGTTGACGGTGAAATAGCTCGCCACCGGCGCGAAGGTCTCGATCAGCGTGACATAGTCGGCGACGCGATCGGAAGAGTCCTTGTTGGCGCCGACGTTGACACCGACGATGCCGCTCAAATGCGCGCGATTGGCCAGCCGCCGCAACACGACGTCGCCGCCGTCATTATTGAAGCCCATGCGGTTGACCACGGCCTCGTCGCGCTCCAGGCGGAACAATCGCGGGCGCGGATTGCCGCCTTGCGGCTTCGGCGTCACCGACCCGATCTCGACAAAGCCGAAACCCAGCCGCAGCAGCGCATCCGGCGCTTCGGCGCTTTTGTCGAAGCCGGCGGCCAATCCGACCGGATTGGGAAAATTCAGGCCGAAGGCGCGCACCGCAAGCTTGGGATCCTCCGGCCGCGGCCGGATTGGCGGCAGCAGCCGCAACCCCTGGATCGCCAGGCGGTGCGCGTCTTCGGGATCGAACCAGCGCAGCAGCGGCAGCGAGAAGGCATCGAAGGCGCGGATCACGGTTTCAGCTCCGGAATGTCGTGCCCCCCGTCGGAGCGCGCGCGCAGGTCGAGCACGGCGGTAACCGCGCCGAGATCGAGTTCGCCATAGAGATGCGGAAACAGCTCGTCGTTGCGCGACGGCTCCCAGCGCAGCGAATCGCCCAGCGCATCGGCATCCACCGCGATCAGAAACAGCCCGGTCTGGCCGGAAAAGTGCTTCCTCGCCGTCTCCGCCACCTGCGGACCGGCCGAAAAATGGATGAATCCATCGCGCAGATCGTCGGCGCTGCCGCGGAATGTGCCGCGCCGCTCGGCCTCGCGCCAGGCCGAGGCGGGACAGATCTTATAAATCATGCGCAGCGGTCCGGATTCCTGCTTGTTATTGAGTCTTTTGGGATTTACCGGCATTTCCGGGGTCCGCCCGACCGTATCGGCGGGGTCGCCGCACTTCAAGAGCAGCATTTATGCACAGGGTGGATTGCGGAACCCGGCCAATTGCGGCAATAATTCCTAAGCTTCGACAAAGGTTGATTCCCATGGCCAAACAAAAATCTGAAATGCTGACCCACGACCAGATCTGGGGCGCGCTGGATCGCCTCGCCGAGCGCTCCGGACTGTCAGCCTCGGGCCTCGCCAAGAGTGCCGGCCTGGATCCGACAACCTTCAACAAATCCAAGCGCATTACCGTCGACGGCCGCCCCCGATGGCCGTCTACCGAGTCGGTCGCCAAGGCGCTCAAGGCGACCAATGTCCCCATCGACACCTTCGTGCAACTGATCGAGGACACCCCGCGCATTGTGCAATCGGTGCCGCTGCTCGGCTTCGCGCAAGCAGGCTCCGGCGGCTATTTCACCGACGGCGGCTTTCCCGCCGGCAAGGGCTGGGATGAAGTCGGGCTGCCCTCGGTCAATGACGAGCACGCCTATGCGCTGAAAATTTCCGGCGATTCGATGAAGCCCGCCTATCGCGACGGTGACGTCATCGTGGTGTCGCCGGGCTCGCAGATCCACCGCGGCGACCGCGTGGTGGTGAAAACCAGGGACGGCGAGGTGATGGTGAAGGAACTGAAGCGCCGCACCGCCAAGACGCTGGAACTGCAATCGCTCAATCCGAACCACGTCGACCGCACGCTGGCGGCGGCCGACGTGGACTGGATCGCGCGGATCGTGTGGGCGAGCCAGTAGTACTGTCGTCCCCGCGAAGGCGGTCCGTGCCCCGGACGCAGCGCAACGCCATAAGCGCGTTTACGCGCGTCTTCGACGCGCTATGGCCCTTGCGAAGCGGTGCGCTGCAGGGCCGGGGCCCAGCTTTTTTCAACTGCAACCCGGGTCCCGGTTCTGCGAAGCGGCATGAAGAATGCCGCATCGCGCCCGGGGACACGTGATTGCATTCCTCATTCGAATTTCAAACAGCCAAGCTTCTACCTTCTCGCGGCGCAATGCGTCCGAGGTTTGCCAATCCCTCGCGAACCGCGCGAGGGGATGGAGCGGCGGGAGGCGCCAGGGTGCAGTGACGTAGCACCCCTTGAGGCGGGATTAACGTACCCACCTCGCGCGGCAAGGCGACCGCGCGCGCCCAGTGACGTAGGGCGCGGCGCCTCCCGGCGCTCCACCTTGGCCACCAGCCTATCGGCCGGTCCGGGGCGCCCCGGTCCGGCCAGCTCTCGCTCCATCCGCTGAAGGATCGCTTCTAGAAAGCGACCCCTCATCGGACAGGACACGAGCAGGATAATGGAGGTTTGGGGGACGGGGATAAGGAATGCGAAAAATTTTTTCCGCCAGCAATTACAATTACGTGCCCCGGACGCAGCGCAGCGTGGAGCACTTGCGGAACGGTGCGCTGCAGAGCCGGGGTCCCGGTTACTTGCAATCGGAAGAAACCGGGGTCCCGGTTCTGCGAAGCAGCGCTTCGCGAGGGCTACGCGCTGCATCGCGCCCGGGACACGCGATGTTCTACGAAGCGTAGTCGGGCTCCTGGCGGTCGAGCATGCGCTTTAGCGCATCGAAGTGCCGCTGCGCCGGCGTTGGACCCTGGTACAGGTCAGTCCCGCCGATATCGCGCTTGGTCTTCTCGACCACCGCGTCAGGAAGCTGCTTCAGCGGCTGCCCCGTCCACATCGCGTAAATCTGAACCTGTGCCGCGCGCTCGATGTAATACAGCCGGTCATAGGCGTCGGCGACGGTCTCGCCGACCGTGCTGATGCCGTGATTGGCCATGAACAACACCGTCTTGTCGCCGATGACGCTTGCGAGGCGGGCGCCTTCAGCCGGATCGAGCGCAGGGCCGGTATATTCGTCATCATACGCGATCTCGCCGGACATCCCGACCTCGGTCTGGCCGATCTCCTTGATGCGCGGATCTTCGAGACGTGTCAGTGCGCTGGCATACGGCATGTGGGTGTGAAACACCGCCTTGGCTTGCGACAGCGCCTTGTGGATCGGCGCGTGGATGCAGAAGCAGGAGCGTTCCACCTCGCCTTCGCCGCGCTTGACCTTGCCGTCGTCGATGCCGACCTCCATGAAGCAGGAGGCCGTGACCTCGGACCAATGCATTCCGAACGGGATCTGGTAGTAGCGGTCGCTTGAGCCCGGCACCACGTAAGTCAGGTGATTGAAGATGCCCTCGCTAAAACCCTGATTGAAGGCCAGCCGGTGCGCCGCCGCGAGATCGACCCGCGCCTGCCATTCCTCGGCGCTGTAATTCTCAAGCGTCTTCGGCGAAACCCTGAACTGCATGGCCTTCTCCCAATGTTGCCTGCCCCTCGACGGAGGCTTCAAATCGTTGTTACGGCCGCTATTGTAGCGCAATTTGCAACGATGTTGGCTGAAAATGCAGCGGGCCTGCTATCTCCGTTTGCGGCTTGCCGTCGCAGCGCATGGCTCCCACCCGTGACTAAATGGACCTTGCCAGCGCGCCATCGATCATCGCCACCGCATTAGGCAAACCGTAGACCGCGACGAACGAGCCGAAGCGCGGGCCTTTTTCCTGGCCGAGCAGCACCTGGTAGAGCATGTTGAACCAGTCGAGCGAGACGCCCGGCCGGCCGTCCTTGCCCTTCTTCACCGCATCCAGGAACGGCTCGCGGCGGCCGATCTCGTAGACCACGTTCTGGATCTCCTCGGCGGACGAGCCCGCCGGCAGCTGCGACAGCGCGTCGCGCAAATCCTGCAGTGCCACGCGTTCAGGTTCCTTCGGCTCGCGGAATTTTTTGGTCGGCGCCACGAAGTCGCGATAATAATTGATGGCATAGCCGACCATCGCGTCGAGCTTCGGATGGGTTTTGGGCGTGACGCCCGGACGATAGCGCCCGATGAACCCCCATAGCGTTGCGGCGTTCTCGGCGTTCGATGACGACACCAGCGTCAGCAGCAGCTGGAACGTGACCGGAATGTCGGCCTTCGGCGGATGGCCCGCGTGAATATGCCAGACCGGATTGGCGAGTTGTTGCTTCGCGTCCTGCCGCGGAAAGCCGTCGAGGAATTGCTGGTAGTCGTCGACATTGCGCGGGATGACGTCGAAGTGCAGCCGCTTCGCCGCCTTCGGCTCGCGATACATGAACAGCGACAGCGATTCCGGCGACGCATAGCGCAGCCACTCGTCGATGGTGAGGCCATTGCCCTTCGACTTGGAAATCTTCTGGCCCTGCTCGTCGAGGAACAGTTCGTAATTGAAGCCTTCCGGCGGCGTACCGCCAAGCGCGCGCGTAATCTGACCGGACAGCTTCACCGAATCGATCAGGTCCTTGCCGGCCATCTCGTAGTCGACGCCCAGCGCGACCCAGCGCATCGCCCAATCCGGTTTCCACTGCAGCTTGCAATGCCCGCCGGTGACGGGAAGCGTAACGCGCTCCCTGGTTTCCGGATCGTCGTAGGAGATCGTGCCGGCCTTTGTGTCGTGCTCCAGAATCGGCACATACAGCACCACGCCGGTGCGCGGGCAGATCGGCAAGAACGGTGAATAGGTGGATGCGCGTTCCTCGCGCAGGCTGGGCAGCATGACGGCCATCACCTGTTCAATGCGCTCCAGCACCAGCAGCAGGGTCGCGTCGAACTTCCCCGAGGTGTAGTAGTCCGTCGAGCTTGCAAACTCGTAGTCGAATCCGAACGTATCGAGAAACGCACGCAGCCGCGCGTTATTATGGGCGCCGAAGCTCGGATGGGTGCCGAAAGGATCCGGCACCCGCGTCAGCGGCTTGCCGAGGTGGTGCTCCAGCATCTCCTTGTTCGGCACGTTGTCCGGCACCTTGCGCAACCCGTCCATGTCGTCGGAGAACGCAATCAGCCTGGTCTTGATCCTGTCCTCGGTGAGCACGCGAAACGCGTGGCGCACCATGGTGGTGCGCGCGACCTCACCGAAGGTGCCGATATGCGGCAATCCCGACGGTCCATAGCCGGTCTCGAACAGCACCTCGTCCTTCGGCTGTTTCTTCAGGCGCGCGACGATCGCCTTGGCCTGCTCGAACGGCCAGGCATTGGATTGTTCGGCGAGCGCGCGCAGGTCGCTCGGGTTGGCGGTGAGTTCAGTCATGGACATTCAGAGCTGGTTTCCTTGGAGCAAGTCACTGGGCTTCGTAACATAGCCGTCATTGCGAGCGAAGCGAAGCAATCCAGGGGCCACAACGCAAGACTGGATTGCTTCGTCGCTTCGCTCCTCGCAATGACGGGGCGTGACATTCAGAACGGGCTGACGGAAAAATAACGCAGCCACAGATCGGTGTAGCGGCCCTTTTCCCAAAGCCGGAACAGCGCCCAGTTCAGCGACTGCCGCAACAGGTCGTTGCCTTTGCGCACCGCAATTCCAATTCCCTCGCCGAAATACCGGCTTTCGACGAACGGCCCGCCGCTGAAGGCGCAGCACTCGGCCGAATCGGTGCCGTTGATCCAGAACGCCAGCGAGATGGCGTCGCCGAAAATGAAATCGACCTCGCCGCGCCGCAGCGCCTGGCGCAGCGCGTCGTCGTTCGGGTAGGAGTGCAGTTCGGCATCGGTGAACAGCGCCTTGAGATAGGCCTCATGCGAGGAGCCGGCGATCGCGCCGACTTTCTTGCCCTCGAGATATTCGGGGCGCACTTCCGGCATCACCGCGTCGCGCCGCGACACGAACCGCGCCGGCGCCCGGTAATACGGGTCCGTGAAATCGACGCGCTTGCGCAGTTCCGGCGTCACCGCCAGCGAGGCGATGATGGCGTCGCCGCGGTTAGAGGAAATCGCGTCGAGCAGCGTCTCGAAGCGGCGCATCTGGACCGTGCAGGTGACCTTGATCTCTTCGCAGACGAGGCGCGCCAGATCGACATTGAAGCCGGCGGGATTGCCGTCAGGACCGGTGAAGTTGAACGGCGGGTAATCGGTTTCGGTCAAGAACCGGATCACGGTGAGGCGCGACAGATCCGGCCGGTCAGGTCGCCGCCGCGGATCCCAGAATCCGGGCACCGCCTGGGGTGCGGCTTCCGATGCAGCTTTGGGCGCGCTCTGGGCGCGCGCGTCTCCATCTATCGCTACCACCGCCAGCAATGTAGCCGCAATGGTTACGCGTAAAAAGTGTAATATTTTCAGATTGTTAACTGCCACTTTGTGTGATGTGCTCGTTCGCCGGGCGCCCGGAATGGAGGGTCTTATAGACCATCCGGCGGGAGAGGCGAGTGTCGTTTGCGTTAAGTGAGGACGTCACATGGCCTTGGGGGACCAGGTCCGGAATGGCGAGACGAACCCCGCCTGGCCGCGGCGGGACGCAGCACATTTCGCGTGGCGTGACAGGCCTGCATTCCTGCGCGGAAGCTTTGGCCCGCCAAGATCCAGCAATGACAATCAGCGCTATGTCCTCGATGAAGGTCCGGCCGATGAGCTGGATTGCCTGCGACGCGTGCTGGCGCCGGAGTTGCTCCGGGCCGCCGAAGCGCGCGCCCGGGAACTGGGCATCGGCGCCGACCGGGTGCTGATCCTTTGGGGCGTGATCGACGAAGAGGCCTATCTGCAGCGGCTTGCGTTTCACACCGGCATCGCCACCGAAGATTTCTCGGAAATCGGCCACGGCGATTCTTTGCTGCGCGACCGCGAAATCCTCCAGGCCGCGGAGCTCTGCCTGATCCGGCTTTGGCGGAACGGCCGCTTGATCTGGACACTCGCGCCGAGGCACCTTGCGGCACGCACGCTGTGCAGGCTTGTCGCAAGATATCCCGACCTGACCGAGTGGCTCCGGCTCGCAACATCCTCGCGTCTCCACCAGTTCCTGCTGCATCAGACGGACGACGTGCTCGGCCGAGCCGCCGCGAGTGGTCTGCGCCGGCGCTTTCCGCGGATGTCGGCCGCGCCTGCCGCCGTCAAGGGACCGCGATGGCGCAGGCATCTGCAACGCTTCAAGGGACCGTTCGTCATCGCGGCGCTGATGCTGCTGCCGCCGATCATTGCCCTGGACGCATGGAGCGTCGTGCTGGCGCTATGGTTCCTGGCGTTTATCGGCCTGCGTCTTGTCGGGAGTTTCGTGCCGCGACAGCCGCAGAAGAAAATGCGGCGCCTGCCGGACCATCAATTGCCGGTATACACCGTCATCGCGGCACTTTACCGCGAGGCGAAATCGGTCGCGTCCTTGATGCAGGCGATCGACGAACTCGACTACCCGCGCGAAAAACTCCAGGTCATCCTGGCCCTCGAGCCCAACGATCTCGCAACCCGCGCCGCCATCGCGCGGCTTGGTCCGATGCCACATGTGCAGGTCCTGATCGCACCCGCCACCGGCCCCACGACCAAGCCGAAAGCGCTGAACTGCGCGCTTCCTTTCGCGCGAGGCAGTTTTGTCGCGGTGTTCGACGCCGAAGATCGCCCCGATCCCGGCCAGCTTCGCGCCGCGCTCGATGCCTTTCGCAGCAACGGTGTCGACGTCGCCTGCGCGCAGGCCAGCCTCTGTATCGACAACAACGGCAACGACAGCTGGCTGTCGCGGACGTTCGCCGCCGAATACGCCGGACAGTTCGATGTGTTTCTCCCGGGCCTCGCGGCGATGCGGATGCCGCTGCCGCTGGGCGGGTCGTCGAATCATTTCCGCGGCATTAGGTAGCAAACTCACCAAGCGGCTTTTGCCGCCCGAGCATAGCTATCTGAGCCGAGAAAGGTTCGGAAAACGATGTTTTGCAGGCTCGCACCCCGGTTGCGGGGTGTTAGGATTGCGGCATGCATTGGCTACGGCACCACTGGATCGCCCTGCTTGGCGCGATCCCGCTCATCCCCCCAACGCTCAAGTGGCTCGGTTGGCTTGTCAGCCGGGGCGGTGACGTGGATTTTGTCATCTCGCGCACCAACGACCCCGCTTGGGTGGGCACGATGATCGGCTGGATCATTAACCCGCCCGGATGGGCGATACTGCCCCTGATCGCCGGAGGCCTTTTTCTAATCTGGTTGCATGTGCGCCGGCGGTCGGACGCGCCGGTCAAGGACCAAATAACAACACCACAAAAAACAGACCCCCATTATGATACAAGGCCTGAAAAGGCCACGCCTAGCGGGGGGCAATTGGTAGAACTAGGGCAAAACATTATTATAGCGACGGTCGTAGTGGCCTGTATCGGGCTGGTCTTTGGGCTTTTCTTAATTCTCCTAGGAGACAGGCAAAACGCCAAACGGGCAGCCGCCCTAGCGCCTGCGAAATCCGAGGTCGCGCAATCCACATCGCCAGCCGTCAAGCCGCCAGACCCAATTATCGTTCCGGCTACGCCCCCGTCTCCAACCCCAACCCCAGCCCCGCCAGCCAGAGAATTTGTTCAGGAGAACATCACTCCTGAATATTTGGTTGGCCTGTATGATGGCGGCCATACATCGTTAGGAGCAAATCTGCGCGCATCGGTGTTTATTGGCAAATGGCTGCAGGTAACTGGGCCATTGGGGAATATTGTTGGAGGGGATCGTTCCTTCGACGGCAGCAGACTCCCTGCGGTTGGATCAATTACATCCACAAACGGGACATACTTTCATTTGGTCTTCAGGGGGGAATGGATCGAGCGTGCCGCTATGGTTCCAAAAAATGAAACGGTAACTGTGCGCGGCAAAATCCAGGACATCGCCCGCGCTCTGATAACCTTGGATGATGTTGAGTTGATCGAACCTAGGAACGAAGGTCCAGCTCGTTCACCGCGAGCGCGTCGAGGCACCGCAGAAAGAAAGCGGCGGAAACCCGGCCCCGGCTGATCTTGGGGAAGCCCGCGAATCAGCCCTTGTTTTGGCCTACATGTGGTAGAAATTAGCGATGTCTTCACACTATATGTTGACAATTTGATTCTGACTTCAATGGGTTAGCCTTGGGTCCATTTGGCAGTTGCGTAATATTGTTACGCTTGTTACCCCTCTCGGGCGGTACTGGGAGGACGATGGCAGCGCGAGCGGCGCGGTCTGAAATCGTCGCAAAAACCGATTTTGGGAGATATTTATGGCGATAGATGAACCTGTGGCGGGATCGTCAGCACCTGTTGTTATCGGCGCGACCCTGTTCCGCGGCATTGTCGCGGTTCAACCGCAGGATTCCTTCCAGCCAAATGATCTTCCGAAAATTGACGAGGCGCTGCACTCACCCGAAGTGATTGCCTCGCTTCAGCAGCGCGCCCTCAAATTAGATTAGCTTTATTACGGCTTCAAATTGCGTTAGTGAGCGGTCCATCATGACTGCGCAGCAATACCATTGTGAGCAAAAGGCGCTGTTCAGCAATCTTGCTGATCGGCAATGGTTTCACGACTTTGTCGATTATCAATATAAACGGGTCGTGTTCAATATGGAGCCCGTCACTCCTGTCCTTTCCGAATATTGGATTTATCAAGCTCACTATCGGTGGGCAAAGGACATGGAGCATTCATCCAAGAAGGAGTACGACGGAAGGCCGCTAGATCACTTCAAGCGGGCCGGCTTTCTTTGCTACTGGCTTCGTCGCTGTCCGCCGATGGCAGAGCTAATGTCAAATCCCGACTTGACGTTTGCTCAGATTAAATTTCGCGATCCCAATAAAATCTTGACCCAGTACGGCAATGTTTTTGCTGCGTTTGATATTGGTCTTCGGATTTGCAGATATTGGGAGTTTGCCCGTACAGACATCAATTACGATTCCGAAACACGTCAACGGATTTTGAAGTTTTCGATACCGCAAAGATCAGAATTCATTGAGGACATTTGTTACACCTTGGCTGAGAAGAATATCTCTCCGCACTCACTTCATATGCTTTATAAGTCACTCTTTCTTGCCCTTAGGCCCCAAGAGTAGGGACCTTGAGCAAGCTAACGGGCCAGCGCGCGCAGCGTCCACATCAAATTGCCCTTAGTGTCCACAGACGACCGCACGTCGCCAGCCTGTTTCAAAATGCGAAGCGCTTTGGAGGCGCGCCGCGTTACATCGGTAATCAGCTTTCGATCACGCGCATCCTTGCCTTCCAAGGCGACGATTGCCTGCGCTATTTCCCGGCTTCCCATCGGCCCTGTAGCGCCGCGTAGTTCGTCTAAAATGGATCTGGTTAGCTCGCCCTTGCCGAACACTACGTTGTGCTTTTGCCGTGGCATTTCCTTATCCAGATCGCCGGTATAGCCGAGCGTACTCAGAACGCGATCCAGCGCCCCTATGTCGTTCCTGATTTCAGCGGTGCGGTCACGCAATCGCGCGGCTTCATTGAACAGGTCTGATCGCTTCGCAAGCAAGCCGGTAATCGTATGCTCGTAAGTTTCGGTTCGTGCCGGTTTCATTTCGCCGCCCTCTGCCAGTAGCCGCACCAAACTTTGGAAACGGGATGATTGAGGCTCGCATCGGCGGCCATCAAATATTGTTCGCCGTTGCTGATACGGCGGTTGTTCTCGCGCCACGCCATTTCGCTCGCATAGGCTGAGAGGTACGGGCCGGCGACGTGATGGTGAATGCCGATCTCAGCACGGCGAAGGCGCGAGAAAAACGACTCCGCCATGTTGGTGCAGGCTTCGCCATCCGAATAGCTCTGGCTGTGATTGATGCGCTTCGTCAGGAAGCGCGCATGTAGCGCGTCCCAATGCACGGCTTCGTCAGCGTAAACAGTGCTGCCGGGCGCAACGGTGCGGGCAATCGTCAGGACCGATGCACCTTCCGACGAGAACACGAAAGGCAGCGTCCGCCCCTTGCGCTCGCGCATGACGACAACCACGCGGCGCTTGCCGGTCTGGTTCTCTGCGAAGCGACGGTCCACGCGATTGACCTTGTGATTTGCGGGTCGCACGTGGCCGCCGAAATAGGCGCCATCAACTTCGACTTCGCCCGATACGGTCGCGCCGTTTGCTTCCGACGCCAGCGCTTCGCGGATTTTGTGAGCCATCACAAACGCGGTTTTGTATTGGCAATCCAGGTCACGGCTAAGCTGTAGGGCGCTATGCCCCTTCGCGCCGTTCACGAAAATCGCAATGGCAAGCAGGTAGTCGCGGATTGAAAGCTTGCGGCTGGCGAAAATCGTCCCGCTGGTCACGCTGAATTGGTGATCGCAACCCTTGCACTTGAACAACTTGCGGGTCGTGTAGGCGTAGGCACCTAAGCAGCCGCAGCGCGGGCAAACCGGGTCGCCGTTAGTGGCGGACCACCGGACCAGCTTGAACGCCTGATAGGCTTCCTCGTCGGACAAACGGGCGACCTTCGCTAAACTTAGCGACCTCGCCTTTGCCGATAGTAGGAAGTGCTGCAACGCTATCTCCGGGCCAACGATTTCCGTTGACCTCATTGATAAGCGTTGAAAGTAATGGCGTCAACTTAAATCGTTTACCTTGACGAAAATTGTTTACGTCGCTAGTTTGCTGCGATGACCCCAGAACAGTGTCGAGCCGCGAGAGCATGGCTAGATTGGCCTCAAGACGCGCTTGCAAAAAGCGCGAACGTGGGCGTTTCGACGGTTCGGGACTTTGAGGCAGGACGCCGTGAGCCGACGCGGAACAATCTAACGGCAATGCAAGCTGCACTGGAAAAAGGTGGCGTTTCATTCGTTGATGACGGGAAAGCGCGCGGGATTTCGGCCCCGTGCTAGACGTGAATCGGTGATCCTGATATAAAGTTGCGGTGGACCGGTTGGGGATCGGACCCAAGCGTCGCGGGTGGAAATCCAGCTAGCGGCACCAAGCCCCGGCCCGTTCCGCAGAAGCTACCAGCCACGCTCGCAACGCGACTGATAGCCTCTCGGTATTCGACAGCTTCATGTTGTCATGTACCACCAACCTTTCGACCCGCCTTCAACGGGTGCCATACTTAGGCGTTAGAGTTCGGACTACCGGGGCCTTGCGGCCCCGGATTTCGTTTTCGTGATTAGGCGTACTTGCTCAGCTTCGTTGAACTGAGGGTTTTTGCGGATTCAGTTTCGGCTTGCGTTGCAGGGGTTTCTTGGTCCTCTTGCGCAGCTTCACCGGACTTCGGTTTTTTCAAATCAGGATACCAGCTAGTCAGGCCGTAACTGTTGTTCGGCAAGCGGTGGAAGAATGCCGTGCGTTTTCGCAGCAGCGCGCGCATCCCGATCATTGCCGTGGTTGCGTCTTTGGCCTCGAACTTGAAACCGCCCGAAGTGATGGCATCGTAGATTTCGCGCGGCGTCGCTGGCCCCAGGTTTTGGAGCTTCCGCATTTCGAGATATTCGCGGACGGCCGTTTGAAGCTTTTTGCCGTAGAACGTGTCCGGCTTGATCTGGGTTATGGTGTGGGAACCAGCGCCCGACCTCGTGCTGTCGCCACCACCGCCGCCAAATGGCGGGCGAGGTCCAAGCCCATCTTCCTTCCGTAGGTCATTAATGACCTCGATTAATCCGTTCGCCTTGCGTTCCAATTCGCCCAAGCGCACCTCAAGGGCATCAATCGCAATTTGGT
Organism: uncultured Alphaproteobacteria bacterium; assembly: GCA_963710045.1. GTDB lineage: Bacteria > Pseudomonadota > Alphaproteobacteria > Rhizobiales > Xanthobacteraceae > Bradyrhizobium. The sequence goes on from CAVPZO010000038.1 coordinate 54,875, forward strand.
TTCCCATGGTCGCCTCCGCGCGCAATAGTGCGCGGGAATCATCTAGCAAATCAAAGCCCCGGCCACAAGGGAAATTTGGGACATTCTGGGACAATTGTGGAAAAACGAGTCAAATGGACCAGTTTGGCCTAGGTGAGTTTGCTACCTAATGCCGCATTTCCGTACCGCGGTGCTGCGCGAGGTCGGCGGCTGGGACGCCTGGAATGTGACCGAGGACGCCGACCTCGGCTTTCGCCTCGCGCGCTTTGGATATCGATCTGTCACCTTCGATTCGACCACCAGCGAGGAAGCGCCGATCCGCTTCAAGCCATGGCTGCGTCAGCGTTCGCGCTGGATGAAAGGCTGGATGCAGACCTGGGGCGTGCACATGCGCGAGCCCCGGCGGCTGTGGCGGCAAGCCGGTCCACGCGGATTCCTGACGCTCAATATCATTGTCGGCGGCAACGTGCTGACCGCGCTCGCGTACCCGATTCTTGTGATCGAACTCGCGGCGTATCTCCTGACCAACATCACCGGCAGTACGTCAGGCTTGTTCTTCACGGGTTCGCTGGCGCCATTGCACATCGCGACCATCACAACCGGCTTTGCGTCGACCGTCCTGATCGGCCTGATGGGGCTTGCACGTCGCGGCAGGCTTCGCAGCGGCTGGGTTCTGGCGCTGACGCCGTTCTATTGGGCCGGCCTGTCGATCGCCGCATGGCGCGCGCTTTGGCAGCTTTGGGTCGATCCCTATCGTTGGGAGAAGACCGAGCATGGCCTTACCCAAAGCCGGCAATCAACTGAAATGCCGCGCTCGCGGGCAACCGCGCATCCGATGAGGCGGCAGCGCGGATTTCAGAGATAGCGCTTGAGATCTTTCGCCGCTTCCGCCGGCGTCCGCTTCAGATTGAACGGCGCCACGAATTTTCCGTCGCGGTCCATCAGATAGATCAGCGCGGTATGATCCATGGTGTAATCGCCGTCCTTGAGCGGGACCTTTTTGGCATAGACCCGGAAGCCGGAAATCACTTTCGCCACCGCATCCTTGTCGCCGGTCAGGCCCTTCAGGTGCGGATCGAAGCTCGACAGATAGTCCTTCATCGCAGCACTGGTGTCGCGCTCCGGGTCGACCGAAATGAACCAGGCGTTGACGCGGCCGGCATCCCCGCCCATCGCGCGCAGCAGTTCGGAGATTTCGAACAGCGAGGTCGGGCACACATCCGGGCAATGCGTGAAGCCGAAGAAAATCAGCGTCGGTTTTCCCTGCAGATTTTTCTCAGTGACGGCCTGTCCGGCCTGGTCGGTCAGCTGAAACGGCCCGCCGATCGCCGCCGGCGCCGTCACCCCGCGCAAGCCGCCAAGCATCCACAGCACGACCACCAGCCCGATCACCAGGCTGGAGGCGAATGCTGCGACAATGATCAGCGGCCGGGTGGTCCGATCCATCATAAAATTCCTTTGGATCAGATCAGAAGCAGGCGGCGATGCCCGATGTGATCATCTCGAAGAAGACGGCGGTGCCGTAGTGGACCCACAACACCGCGGCGCCGATCAACAGGGCCGCGACAAGGACGGCGCTGCCAACGATGATTCCGAACGCCACGCCGCCCATCGGACGGGGCGCCGGCACCGCGCTTTCCTGAATGGACCCTTGGTGCGCCGTGTTCAGCATCACTCCCAGATAGGGCCAGCCGGGCCGCCCGGCAAGCGCTGCCGGCGCGGCAGCGATCACGTCATGCTGAGGGATAGCGCGATCTCAGCGCGGGATCGAAGCCTGGGCGTCCATGTAGCAGGGCTTGTACATGCCCATCAGCTGGCGTCCGCGCAGGAAAATCATGCGCTGGGTCAGCCCGCCGCGCTTCGCGATCCAGCGCCGGATTTCCGACGGATACATGGAATACAGCATCTGGGTGGCTTCCGGATTGGTCACCGCGCGGCCATTGGCGCCGAAATCCCAGGCGGCGTGAAAGCCGAGATTGGCGTGGGAGGTCACGCAAATCCTGTCGTGGGGAACCGCGCCGAGAACGATGGTACAGGCCGAGGCGCAGAGGCCGTCGATGATCACCGTTTCGCCGGAGCTGCGCAGGCCCTGATACTTGTCGACATAGGTCCCGATCCGGCCGCCGCGGTCGTCGGCGATCCGAACCACCGCATGACTTGCCCCGACGCCCGCGACCAGCAAGACCGCCGCGAGCAACCCCGTAACGAATTTCATGACCAGCCCCAGTCCAAAACCTGTCGAACCCGAATCTGACTGTCTTGAGTGATGCAAGACTGCGCCAGCGTGTTGCGGGACCGGCGTTTTGTCCAGACGGCCGGGGCGGTTCAAATCAAATTCAAATCGAGTGTTGCACGCGGGATGCACCCTCGGCTGCCGGCATCCCAAACTGGAACAATCAAGGCGTTCGGCGGCGCTGCCGCGCGCACCGTCAAGGCCGTATTTGCCGTTGACCGCGGTTAGAGCGGCAGGCTTCAATCCTTAAGGAGGCAGGGGAGACAATCCGATGGCCGATGAGGCTGATGTCATTGTGGTCGGCGGCGGGCTCGCGGGCCTGGTCGCGGCGACGGAAATTGCCGACGCCGGCAGACGCGTCATCGTGGTTGAACAGGAGGGCGAGCAGAGCCTCGGCGGCCAGGCCTTCTGGTCGTTCGGCGGGTTGTTCCTGGTTGATTCGCCCGAGCAGCGCCGGCTCGGCATCAAGGACAGCTACGACCTGGCGCTGCAGGACTGGATGGGCTCGGCCGGCTTCGACCGCGACGACGATCACTGGCCGCGGCGGTGGGCCGAGGCCTATGTGGCATTTGCCGCGGGCGAAAAGCGCGGCTGGCTGCGCGCCATGGGCCACCGCATCTTTCCGGTGGTCGGCTGGGCCGAGCGCGGCGGCTACGACGCCATGAGCCACGGCAACTCGGTGCCTCGGTTTCATGTCAGCTGGGGCACCGGCCCCGGCATCGTCGAGCCGTTCGAGCGGCGCGCCCGCGAGGCACAGGCCAGCGGCCTGCTCAGCTTCCGGTTTCGCCACCGGGTCGATGCGCTGACCTCGAGCGGCGGCGCCGTCGATGGCGTCCGCGGAGCGATCCTCGAGCCGTCCAGCGTGGCGCGCGGCGAGAGCAGTTCGCGCGCGGTCAGCGGCGAGTTTGAACTGCGGGCGCAGGCGGTGATCGTCGCCTCCGGCGGGATCGGCGGCAATCACGACCTGGTCCGGCAGAACTGGCCGAAACGCCTTGGCGATGCGCCGAAGAACATGATCTCCGGCGTGCCCGCGCATGTCGACGGCCGCATGATCGGCATCACGGAGGCTGCCGGCGCGCGGCTGATCAACCGCGACCGGATGTGGCACTATGTCGAGGGCATCCGGAACTGGAATCCGATCTGGCCGATGCACGGCATCCGCATCCTGCCGGGGCCCTCGTCGATGTGGTTCGACGCCACCGGCACGCGGCTGCCCTCGCCGCTGTTTCCCGGCTCCGACACGCTCGGCCAGCTGCAGTACATCATGGGTACCGGCTACGACTATTCATGGTTTGTGCTGACCCAAAGCATCATCAAGAAGGAGTTCGCGCTGTCGGGCTCGGAACAGAATCCCGACCTCACCAGCAAGAGCTGGCTGATGACCGCGCGCCGCGCCACCAACAAGGGCGCGCCGGCGCCGGTGGAAGCGTTCAAGAGCAAGGGCGCCGATTTCATCGTGCGCGACAACCTGGCTGACCTCGTCGCGGCCATGAATGCGCTTAGCGGCGACAATCTTTTGAAACCCGAACATCTGAAGGTCCAGATCGAGGCGCGCGACCGCGAGATCGCCAATCCTTATGTCAAGGACACCCAGGTGATGGCCATCCACAACGCGCGCAAATATATCGGCGACCGCCTGATCCGCACCGCAAAACCGCACCGGATTCTCGATCCCGCGCACGGGCCGCTGATCGCGGTAAAACTCAACATCCTGACCCGCAAGACGCTCGGCGGATTCGAAACCGACCTGGACTCGCGGGTGTTCGGCAGCGACGGCCAGATCATGCCGGGTCTCTATGCGGTCGGCGAAGCCGCCGGCTTCGGCGGCGGCGGCATGCACGGCTATCGCTCGCTGGAGGGCACCTTCCTCGGCGGCTGCCTGTTTTCCGGGAGGAATGCGGGGCGGGCGGCGGCGAAGGCGGTGGCGTGAGGACCGGCACGCCCGGAATTGTAGTGGCGGCAGGCGCACCCGCGCGCTAAGTATCGGCGCCGCAAATTTTGGAGAGCAAAATGACCATCCAGCGTTTCGAGACCGGGCCGCGCATGAGCCAGGTCGTGATCCATGGCGACACCATCTATCTCGCCGGCGTCGTGGCCAACACCGCGGCGGGCAAGAGCGTGACGGAGCAGACCAAAGACGTGCTCTCGATCATCGATAGCCATCTTGCGAAAGCAGGCAGCGACAAGTCGAAGCTGCTGTCGGCGACGATCTATCTTCCCGACATGGGCACCTTCGCGCAGATGAACGCGGTGTGGGACAGCTGGGTTTCGCCCGGCAATACCCCGGCGCGGGCTACCGTCGAGGCCAAGCTTGCGGCGCCCCGATATGGCGTTGAGATCATGGTGACCGCGGCGCGGTAACGCTGGCCCGGCGGGAACCTATTTGCCTGTGCCGCATCCAACCCATCAGCGGCACAGTGTAATCGGACCCCGGGTGACTATCATGCGGCCTGCGCAAGCCTCGCAAATTAACCCCGTCGGTATCGACGACGCCGAACTGGTCCGGCGCGCCTGCGCCCGCGACGAGGCCGCGATTCGATGCATCATGCAGGCGAACAATCGCAGGCTCTACCGGATTGCCCGCGGCATCCTGCGCAACGACGGCGAGGCCGAGGACGTGGTGCAGGAAACCTGGGTCCGCGCGTTCACCCATCTGGAGAGTTTTCGTGGCGATTCCAGCCTCGCCACCTGGCTTGCCCGCATCGCCATGAACGAGGCGTTGGGCCGCTTGCGCCGGCAGCGCCCGAGCGTCGAATTGAGCACCTTGCCGCCGGGCGCGCTGGAAGCGCAGATCATCCAGTTCCCGCTTTCGGCCGCATCCGAGGATCCGGAAAAGACCATGGCACAACGTGAAATCCAGCATGTCGTCGAACACGCCATCGACGAACTGCCCGAGGCCTTTCGCATCGTCTTCATCACCCGCGTGATCGAGGGCATGAATGTCGAGGAAACCGCCGAACTGCTCGACCTGAAGCCGGAAACCGTGAAGACGCGGCTGCATCGTGCCCGGACCATGCTGCGGGACAATGTGGAAAAGAAAATCGGCCCGGTGGTGATGGAAGCGTTTCCGTTTGCCGGCAGGCGCTGTGAGCGCCTGACCGAGGCGGTTTTGAAAAGGCTCGGCCTGGCCGCATAATTTCGGGAACGTTTCCGTCCGCGCTCCATCCAACTCCTGTGTTCAACCAATCGCGCCGGCGACTCAAAATCCCGGCGCCACAGGAGTGTCAGACCATGTTCGTTCGATTGAGCGCGGCAATCGCCGCGGTTAGCCTGTTGAGCGGGGCTGCTTTCGCGCAGGGCGCAAAACCCACTGACCCGCAGATCGCGCATATCGCCTACACCGCCGGCGTGCTCGACATCAACGCGGCAAAGCAGGCGCAGAGCAAGGCCAGCAACAAGGAGGTCAAGGCGTTCGCCGACGACATGGTGCGCGACCACGAAGCCGTCAACAAGCAGGCGCTCGACCTGGTGAAGAAACTGAAAGTCACACCCGAAGACAACGATACCAGCAAGACCCTGTCGAAGAACGCCGCCGACAAGCTCGCCGAACTCGGCAAGCTGAGCGGCGCGGCCTACGACAAGGCGTACGTCGCCAACGAAGTCGCCTACCACAAGGCGGTCAATGGCGCGCTGGAGACGCTGCTGATTCCATCCGCCAGCAATGCCGAACTGAAGAGCCTGCTGCAGACCGGCCTGAAGATTTTCCAGGGCCATCAGCAGCATGCCGAACACGTCGCCGCGGCGCTGAAGTAAGGAGCATCACATGATGCTGAGATGGGTTCTCCCGATTGCTGCAGCGCTGATGTTGGGAGCGCCCGCCTCGGCGCATGCGGCGACGATTCAAATCACGATAGACAATCTGGTGATCTCGCCGGCGGAAGCCACCGCAAAAGTCGGCGACACCGTCGAGCTGATCAACAGGGATATTTTCGCCCACACCGCGACCGCGCGAAACGGCGATTTTGACGTGGCGATGCCGCCGAAGAAAACTATGACGCTGGTTTTGAAGAAGGCGGGCAAGATCGAATATTACTGCCGCTTTCATCCCAACATGAAGGCGACGCTCACCGTCGCGCCGTGATCCGCTGCAGCGCCATCGCCAGCCCGACCGCGACGCCGGCCTGCCAGACCGGATAGAGCACCGAGGCAAGATCGAGGTCGAGCGCATTGTCGAGCGCCAGCAGCGCGCCGGCGACGGCGCCGATCGCCAGCATCGGCAGCCACGCAACCGGATCGCGCGGGCCGGCCGGCAGCAGGCAGATCCCGAGCGCCATCAGCGCCGAGCCGACAAGACCTCCGGCGAGGCCGGCATAGATATTCCTGAGCACCTTGGCGGCATCCCCGACCTGCCCGTCGATCCAGATCGCGGCATTCACCGCGCACACGAACGCGATCATCGTGATGACCGCCGCGGCCACCGCCGCCCACCACGGATTGGCGCTCAACCGGCGCACCAGAACCGCAACAAGGATCGCAAACGGCAGTCCCAGCAGCGCGATCCGGAAATCTCCGGGTGCGCCCGCGATCTTGTCGATCAGCGGCTGAAACAGCGGCGTCAGCATGCCGGTCAGCACGCCGGCGGCGGCGATCGTCCGCAGGCTGTTGCGGCTTCGGTCAGGGGAGATGATCGTGTCGGTCAACGCCGTCCCCTTGCTTTAGAGACAATCCCGGGCGAACGGGCGGGTGGCGGAAATAGCCCGGCCAACTCGCATCCGCACAGGACCCTACCACGTTCTGAAGCAGTTCTCCCCAACCTGCGACACGCGGCGACCGCGATCAGCGAGCTTCAAGTCTGCCAGTTCGTGAGCGGGGCACAGAGCGTTTAGCTCAACGCTTCCACGGCGCAAAAAAAGAAGCCGCCCGAGAGCGGCCTCTTTCAACTCAGCGGTGGAGCAACAGCTAGCCGCCACCGGCCAGCACGAACACGTGTTGGAGTGGTCAGTCGCGCTGGTGGATGATGACCTTGTCCCGCGGCTCGCGGCGCTCTTTCCGAATCACAACGGTCGAATCACGGGGCTCACGCTCCTTGATGACCGTGGTCCTGCGCTCGTAGCTCGGGCTTTGGCCAACCGTCACACCGGCGCCAACCGGGCCGACGCCAACGCCGATACGGGCTTCTTCCGCGGTCGCAACGCTCGCAGTCAGGGTAAACCCCGCCGCGGCCAAGAAAATAAGAGTGCGTTTCATCGTTCAGTTCCTCAGGTGCTGCCCGACGAAATAACCACGCTCCGCGGGCTCGGTTCCGGATTTTTTCCGATGGAGCCGGCGGAACAAAATGATCGCGGCAGATCGTTCAAAGTGGTCTGGAGCGGGCGAAGGGAATCGAACCCTCGTATGCAGCTTGGGAAGCTGCCGTTCTACCATTGAACTACGCCCGCGATATCGAGAAGCAAATTTCGGCAATCGACTTGGAAGGAAATTGGCAGGAAGTTCTAAATCGAGTACCGCCGCCGACAGATAGCGCAAAGAACGCCTGCAGTGAAGCGGAGAAGCCGTCCCAGATACGCGCCGGTATCGCCAATGCCGCCACCAGGACTTACCGCGTGTGGGTTGGCAATGATGAAAGGAATTGTTGCGGATAACGGATGCTTTCCGGCCGCCGGGCGGGACCAGATGCTACCCCTACGGGTCCACACCGAGCGCGATTTCCTCGTCCCGGCGTTCGTCGGCCTGGGTGTCGTAATCGTCGGCCAATCGCCGCAGACTGATTTGCAGCATCGGATCGGTGGAGTCGCGGGCGAGACGGCGGGCCTGCTCGGCCTTGTCGCGCAGATGCAACGAGGTTTCCATGTGCTCACACTCGCTAGGGGGGCGGGAGCACAACACTCTCAGTCACCGGCAACGGCCACGGGTCCACCCGGTGATGGCCGAACCTACACCCAAATGTCGGGTTCCCGACATTAAATTTTCGAGGCGATGCCGCCGGCTTGGTGATGGTGGATGTCCCTGTCGATCCGGCGTGCATCGCGGCGAACGGATTGGCGAACTTCCAAAAATTTTTCTGTCGTTGAGTTTTGCCGACCCAGGCGGTTCCAAAGCTTCCGTCCGCAGCGTCACCTGCCCAAGGGCCGTCTCCCGCCCGGCCCTTAACCCAACCCGCATTTTCCAGGTGCAGCCGCTTATGACGGTGCTATGATCCGCTCCGGGGTGACGTCGCGTATGTCAGGGCGTGGGTACACGGTATTCGATAGTTCGGTCGGCCGATGCGGCATCGCATGGGGCGAACTGGGCGTGTTGGGCGTGCAATTGCCCGAGGCGCGCGAGATCGAAACCCGGCGCCGGCTGTTCCAGCTATTCCCCGACGCCCGCGAACTCCGCCCGCCTCCGGAAATCCAGAGCGCCATTGACGGTATCGCGGCGCTGCTGCGCGGCAAGGTGGCCGATCTGTCCGAGGTCCGGCTCGATATGACCGGCATCCCGCCGTTCAATGGCCGGGTCTACGAATTCACCCGCACCATTCCGCGCGGCGAGACCATGACCTATGGCGAGGTCGCGGCGCGCTTGAAGGCTTCCGGCGCCTTCCATTCCGTGGCGCAGGCGATTGCAAAAAATCCCTTCATGATCATCGTGCCGTGCCACCGCGTGCTCGAAGCCGGCGGCTACGCGGACAGGATTTCGGCCAATGGCGGCAGCATTTCCAAGCGCCGGCTGCTGTCGATCGAAGGCGCCGGCAGCCCCGGCAGCAGGACGCTGTTCGACGTGCTGCTTCCGGTTGCCCCGCCCCGCCCGCAGGGCTAAAATCGCCGCATGACGGCAACCACGATCCTGCAGCGCGGCCCGATCTCCGTGTACGACTACCGCTGCACGGCCGGGCCGGACTCAAAGCCCTTTGTCGAGCAGCACCACGGCCATTCGATCGCCTATGTTCGCAAGGGCAGTTTCGGTTGCACCAAGCGCGGACGATCGTTCGAGCTGGTGGCGGGATCGATCCTGGTCGGCCATCCCGGCGACGAATATGTCTGCACCCACGATCACCACATCTGCGGCGACGAATGCCTGTCGTTCGTCCTGAGCCCCGAACTGGTCGACAGCATCGGCGGCAACGTCGAGGCATGGCGCATCGGCTGCGCGCCGCCGTTGCCGGAATTGATGGTACTCGGCGAGTTGGCGCAGGCGGCGACCAGCGGCCGCAGCGATGTCGGGCTGGACGAAATCGGCCATGCCTTCGCCAATCGCTTTGTCGAGGTGGTTTCCGGGCGAACGCAAAAGCCGGTCCAAGCCATGCTGCGCGACCGCCGCCGCGCGGTAGAAACCGCCCTCTGGATCGATGCGCATTCGCACCGGCAGATCGAGCTCGAGGATGCCGCCGGTCAGGCCGGCCTCAGTCCGTTTCATTTCCTGCGACTGTTTTCCAGCGTGCTCGGCGTGACCCCGCACCAGTATCTGGTGCGCTCGCGGCTGCGCCATGCGGCGCGTTTGCTGGCCGATGACGACCGCCCGGTCACCGATGTCGCCTATGATGTCGGATTCGGCGACCTCTCCAATTTCGTGCGCACCTTCCACCGCGCCGCCGGCGTCTCGCCGCTGCGGTTCCGCCAGGCCTCCCGCGGCGACCGCAAGATTCTCCAAGAACGGCTAACCGTGCACTGACTAGGGTGATCTCCGGATCGCGCTGTTGCGCAGATAAGGGAGATCATCATGTACGACCACATCGGACTGAAAGTAAGGAATCTGGACGCCAGCGTGCGCTTCTACGAAGCCGCGCTAAAACCGCTTGGCTACGTGCTGTGTTCGCGCGACGGCAGCGGCGCGGGTTTTGGCCCCAGGGACGAGCCGGCGCTGTGGCTTTACCTCAGCAAGGACGCGGGCCCCGGCGCGCATATCGCATTCCGCGCACCGGATCACGCCGCGATCAAGCGCTTCCACGCCGAGGGCGTGAAAGCCGGCGGCCGTGACAATGGCGGCGCGGGCCCGCGCGCCGATTACAGCCCGACCTATTACGCTGCGTTCCTGATCGACCCCGACGGCAACAATGTCGAGGCGGTTTGCACCTGACACGCGCGACACACGCCACCGTCATTCCGGGGCGCGCCTCTTCGGCGCGAACCCGGAAATCCAGAGCAGTGCACGGTGCTGGATTCCGGGTCTGCGCCCAAGAGGGCGCATCTCGGAATGACGTAAGCATTCACATCCTCTCAGGATGACCAATCATCTTGCTCATAGGAGAACATCACCATGGCTTCCATCCACAAAGACATCTCACTCGACGCCCGCCCGGAAGACGTCTGGGCGGCGGTGCGCGATTTCGGCGCCTTGCATCAACGGCTGGTGCCAGGCTTCGTGCTCGACACCAAACTCGATGGCGACGCGCGGATCGTGAATTTCGCCAACGGCACGGTGGCGCGTGAACTGCTGGTCGATTGTGACGATGCCCGACAACGGCTGGTCTATGCCGTGATCAGCGAGCGGGTGAAGCAGCACAGCGCGTCGGTGCAGGTGTTCGCCGACGGCGACGCGCGCAGCCGGCTGGTCTGGATCGTCGATGTGCTGCCGAACGAGATCGCGCCCTACATGGATGCGCAGATGGATCTGGGCGCAGCGGCGATGCAGAAGAATTTCCGGCGCGACGCGGCTTAGGTCAAGACAGCACCGGCCTGATCTGCGGAACCGGCGCGGCTTTCGGTCCCCATCGTGTCAGCACCACGCTCAAGGCCGACAGCGTACCGAGCACCACCATCGACGCTGCCGCAAGCGTAAAGAAGTTCGCGGCGGTCGGCTCGTGCCGCAGCAGCCACCAGCCGCCGACCGCCACAAATACCAACCGCGCGGTCTGCGCCAGCACCGGACCGAAAACCTTCGCCGCTCCTTGCGAGGAAAAATACATCGAGATCGACAGCCCGATGAAGGCGTACATCGGCGCCGCGGTATGAAGATATTGCCGGCTGGCGGCGCGCACGCCGGGATCGTCGGTGAAGATATTGACCCAGATATCGGGAAAGATCGCGATCACCGTCGCGATCAGGCCGACCGACACGAATGAAACAAGACCCGCCGTCCAGGCGATCCGCCGCGCCCGCGCCACGCGGCCCGCGCCGATCGCCATGCCGACCATCGGCACCGATGCGATGCCCACCGCGAACGCGATCGACGTCAGCATGAATTCGAGCCGTGCGCCGATGCCGTAGCCGGCCAGCACCTCGGTGCCGAAGTCTGCCAGCATGCGGGTGAAGATGGTGATGGTCAGCACCGACTGCAGCGGCGAGAAGCAGGACACCGCGCCGACTTTCAGGATATCGAAGAACATGCCGCGCTGGATTCGCAGTCCCTTGATGACGAAATTGATCCGCGCGCGGCCGGACAGAATGTACCACGCCATGATCGCTCCGCTGATCGAATAGGCGATCAGCGAGCCGGCGGCGACGCCGCGCATGCCGAATTGCGGCACCGGCCCGAGCCCGAGGCCGAGCGTGCCGCCGAGAACGATCTGACAGATCGCAGAACCGAGCACCATCAGCGACGGCAGCTTCATGTTGCCGGTGCCGCGCAGGATTCCCGCCAGCGTATTCATCAGCCAGGCGATGACGACGCCGCCGAAGAATATCTGGATGTAGCCGACCGCCTGCGCGAGCACGTTGCCGCGGCCGCCGAGCAATTGCAGCAGCGCCGGTCCGAACAGCAGCATCAGCAGCGTGAACGCCAGCCCGAAGGTGATGCCGATCAGCAGCGCATGTGACGCCAGCATCGAGGCGCGTTCGACATTGCCGGCGCCGAGCGCGCGCGCGATCGCCGACGACACCCCGCCGCCCATGGCGCCGCCCGACATGGTCATGGTCAGGATCACGAACGGAAACACCAGCGCCATCGCCGCCAGCAATTCCACGCCGAGCCGGCCGATATAGGAGGTTTCCGCGATGACTACGCAGACGCCGGCGCTCAGCGCCACGACATTCGGCCACGCCAGCCGCAACAGCGTGCGCAGGATCGGACCGTCGACCAGCGAATTACGGGCCGGCGCCGTGATCGGCGGAAGCGGCTGCCTTTCCTCGTCGGCTAGCGGTATTTCGGCGACGCCGATATCGGACATTTCCGCTCCCTGACCTGCCGATTCTGACGCGGCGCGGCTATCTCCTAGCACCGATCAGCGGCGAAACCATGCCTTCGGGCGCATTAGGGGTCTGCGCGAATGCGGCCGCGCATTCCGGGCCGCGAAATTGGTCACTCGATCGACCAGACGAATGGCGGCGCGCCGGCGGCACCCGGTTTCATGTCGACCGCGATGCCGCGACCGCAGCCGGCGGCGAGACCTTCAATCAATCCCTCCAATACCTTGGCACAGGCAGGATGATAGTCCGGCACATCGGCCATCAGCTTCCAGGTCTGCTGAACGATCTCGTAAACGTCATGCGACTCGCCGTTTTCAGCGAGGTCGTCCTGTGCCTCGAACAGCGCGAACATCAACTCATCGAACTCCTTCGCGGTCCCCCGGCCCGTTTTGAGGCCGCGGGCGATTTCGTCGAAATACTGCATGCCGATCAGCTTGCCGGTGATGCGCAGCAGATATCCGGCGTCCTCGGGGCCGAACAGCTGCACCGCCACCGGTGCTGCGGTCCGCACATATTCCATCGCATAATTTCGATAGGCTTTTTCCAGCCGCGGTTTCGGCCAGCTCGATACCGGCAGCGCCGGGGCGTTGTTCGCATCGAACATCGGTGCTTCGAGATGGCGCGCGAACACCAGCCGCTGATCGACATCGAGCGCGTGGTCGTACTCGTAATAATAGCCTTCGAGCCCGTCCTGCCCGTCCACGCTTTGCTTGGTGCAGACAAAACCGAGTTTTGGATTGCCGAGCGACACCCCGTTGTTGGCGTGCCAGCCGCGCAGCATCGCGCGCGACACTTCGCCGGGCACGCCGCAGATTGCGGTGCCGCGCCAGATCCAGCGCGGCGGCGGATAGCGGATCCACGCCTTGCGGTCGGACTCATACATGTATTCGACCGACACGCCGCCGATCCAGTTGGACAGATAATGATACTGCGCGGCGGCGACTGCCGGCGGCAGGCCGCTGAGGCCCAGCTTTTCGAGGCCGGGCAGGAAGCGCTCCTGCTGCTGGCGGCGAAACACCCGAAAGACGAATTCGGCGGCGTCGGCCGTGCCGCGCCTTGTGACCACGGTGAGGATCAGCCCGGTGAAATAGGCGTGGTAAAGGTCGGCGACGCTTCGCCATCGCAGCCATTTTGCTTGCTGCGCGCCTTCCTGTCCGGTCATTTTCGCTCCCGCGCTGTTGCTGCACTGTCCGCGATGTGGCGTCCCGCGATATAGCCGAACGTCAGGGCTGGTCCCAGCGTGATGCCGGCTCCCGGGTAGTTGCCGCCCATAATGCTCGCGATGTCGTTTCCCGCGGCATAAAGACCCCGGATCGGGCTTCCGTCGGCACGCAGCACTCTTGAATAGACATCGGTCTCGATGCCGGCGTAAGTGCCGAGATCGCCTACCACCATTTTGATCGCAAAGAACGGGCCGCGCTCGACCGGCGCGAGACAGGGATTGGGTCCGTGCAGCGCGTCGCCCTGAAAGCGATTATAGGCGCGCGATCCCTTTCCGAAAACGGGATCGCGGCCTTCGGCCGCGGTCGCGTTGAACTGCGCAACGGTGGCTTCCAAACCTTTTGCATCGATGCCTGCGCTCGCCGCGAGCTCGGCGAGCGTCCGGCCGCGCATCAAATATCCCGAGCGGACATGCCCCCCGATCGGCATCGGGAATGGCGGGACACAGCCGAGACCGTATTTGCGCAAGGTGCGATGGTCGCAGATCAGGAACGAAGCAAGTTCTTCGCCCGGTTTCGCCGACTTCATCATCTGCTGGACGAAATCGTGATACGAGTTGGCTTCGTTGGCGAAACGCTTGCCGTCCTTGTTCACGGCGATCACGCCGGGCTTGGCGCGATCGATGAAGTGCGGCATGACGCCCGTTGAGCCGTCCTTGCGCGCGGGCAGGGACACCGGAACCCACGCGGCCGCATTGGGCAGCGTGTCGTCGATCCGGCCACCCACAGCTTCCGCCATGCGAAGGCCGTCGCCGGTATTGCCTGCAGGTCCGGGCGAATGGTGCTCCATGCCGGTCGGCGCATGGGGAAACATCGCTTTGCGGCGGGCGATGTCATGCGGGAAGCCGCCGCATGCGAGCACGACGCCGTGTCGCGCGATCACGCGAACCGGCTTGCCGTCCTTTTCGACGATGCTGCCGCGCACGGCGTCGCCGTCCATGATCAGTTCGCGAACCGGCGACGAGAGCCACATCGGTATCTTGAGGTCGAGCGCCGATTTCGCCAGCCGGCCGGCCAGGGCGTTGCCGTTGGTCAGCGTCATGCCGCGGCCATGACGCAGCACGTCCAGCAGATGCCGGCCAAGACGCCTGGCGACATAGACCGCCGACGCAAACGACTTGGTCGCGCGCATGAAATGAACGATGTCCTTGCCCGAACCCAGCATGATGCCGAATATCGTCAGTTCCGGCAGCGGCGCGCCGAGCGCCTTGATGCGCTCGCCAAGCTCGCGGCCGTCGAACGGCCGCGTCACCATCGAGCGGCCGCCCTGCGCGCCGCCCGGCGCTTCGGCATGATAATCCGGAAACACCAGCGGCATGTCGAAGGCAACAGCGGTTTCCGTCGTGAAGAAATCCACCGCCTCGGGACCTGCCTCAAGGAAAGCATCCACCCGGGCGGCATCGAAGCTGTTGCCCGCTTCGTGGCGAAGGTAGGCTCTGGCCGCCTCCGGTTCCTCGACGATGCCCCAGGCGCGCGCCAGCGATGTCCCGGGAATCCACAGCCAGCCTCCCGATCGCGCCGTGGTGCCGCCGAACTGCGGTTCTTTCTCCGCGATCAGGACATCGAGGCCGCGATGCCGGGCCGTGATCGCCGCGGCCATGCCTGCCGCGCCCGATCCGGCCACCAGCACGTCGCATTCGTAATCGGCGCCGGAGACGATGTTTCTTTCAACCGTCATGTAAAATTATTGCTTTTCAAAAGGCGCCTCTCGCAGGGCCGGAACGCGAGCCGGTTATACCCGAAAATGTTTCGACAGCTTGAGCCCCTGCGCCTGATAATTCGAGCCGATGCGCTGGCCGTACAGCGCGTCCGGCCGCGCCAGCATTTTTTCGTAGACCAGCCGGCCGACGATCTGGCCGTGCTCGAGGATGAACGGCACCTCGCGCGAGCGCACTTCGAGCACCGCGCGAGAACCCTGCCCGCCGGCGCCGGCATAGCCAAATCCCGGATCGAAGAAGCCGGCATAGTGCACACGGAATTCGCCGACCAAGGGATCGAACGGCACCATCTCGGCGGCGTAATCCGGCGGCACCTGCACCGCTTCTTTCGACGCGAGGATGTAGAACTCGCCGGGGTCGAGGATGAGGCTGCCGTCGGGCCGCGCGGCAATGGCTTCCCAGAACTCGTCGACCGCATAGCCGCCGCGGCGATCGATATCGACCACGCCGGTATGACGCTTGGCGCGATAGCCGACGAATCCGCTGGCGTTTTCGCCGCTTAGGTCCACGCTCAGCGCCACGCCGTTGTTGAGGTCAGCGTCGTCGACATCGACCAGCCTCTCTAGTTCATGCAGCGCATCCAGCTCATCGGCATTGAGAATGGCGTCGCCGGTGCGGAAGCGCACCTGCGACAGCCGCGAGCCCTCGCGCAGCAGCACCGGAAATGTCTTCGGGCTGATCTCGGCATACAGCGGACCATGGTAGCCCGCGCCGATCATATCGAACCGCCTTGTGCCGTCGGCGATTACGCGGGTGAATACATCGAGCCGCCCGGTCGAGCTTTTCGGATTGGCGGCGGCGATGATCTCCGGCGGCAGCGCCAGACTCTCCAGCAGCGGCACTATGTAGACGCAATTTGTTTCCAGCACCGCGCCGTCGGAGAGGTCAATTTCGTGCAGCTTCAGTTCGTCGATGCGCTCAGCCACCGTCGCACCCGGTCCCGGCAAAAAGCTGGCGCGGACGCGATAGGCGGTGTCGCCGAGACGCAGATCGAGGCTGGCCGGCTGGATCTGGCTTTCGACGAACGGATATTGCGGCAGGATCAGGCCGGCATCCGCCATCGCCGCGATCATGCGGTCAGGCAGAATGCCATTGGCATCGGGGGCGAGCGTAAACGGCACGTTAGCTGTCCTCGGGATGACCCATCCAGATGCTGAAAAGTAAGGCCTTTTACCGGTTATCGGAAGGCTGGCTTGACGGAAAGGGCGCGGTGGATTAACAGCACCACTTATCCCGTGGTGATTTGAGCCGGCCGGCTTGCAGCCACGTTAAACAAGTCGCTAAACAGGCCGGGGACAGTGTGATCCCGGTCTGTGGAATTTTTTCCAGGCCGGTTTTTTTGTGCCCATTTTCGCGAAAATGGGCGCGACGGAGGTCACATGTCTGACGCAACCACGGCCCGCTACCGCCCCGAAACACGGCTGGTGCATTCCGGCACGCTGCGCTCGCAATTCGGCGAAACATCCGAAGCGCTGTTTTTGACCCAGGGCTTTGTCTACGACAGCGCCGAGCAATGCGAGGCGCGCTTCAAGGGCGACGAAACCGGCTTTCTTTACTCGCGCTTTTCCAATCCCAACGTCTCGATGTTCGAGCGCCGCATGATCGATCTCGAAGGCGCAGGCGCCGCGCGCGCCACCGCGACCGGCATGGCCGCGGTCACTACCGCAATCCTGGCGCCGCTGAAAGCCGGCGATCACGTGGTTGCCGCCAAAGCGATGTTCGGCTCCTGCCGCTATGTGGTGGAAGACCTGCTGCCGCGCTACGGCATCGAGTCGACGCTGGTCGACGGGCTCGATCTCGAGCAGTGGAAACAGGCGATGCGGCCGAACACCAAAAGCTGCTTTCTGGAAAGCCCGACCAATCCCACGCTGGACGTGCTCGACATCGGCGCCATCGCCGACATCGCGCATGCGGCAGGCGCGCGGCTGATTGTCGACAATGTGTTTGCGACGCCGATCTGGCAGAGCCCGCTGGAGCTTGGCGCCGACGTCGTGGTGTATTCCGCGACCAAGCACATCGACGGTCAGGGCCGCTGTCTCGGCGGCATTATCCTGTCCTCGGAGCAATTCATTGCCGACCACATCCACACTTTTCTGCGCCAGACCGGCCCGTCGATGTCACCGTTCAACGCGTGGGTGTTGTTGAAGGGTCTGGAGACGCTGGCGATCCGCGTGCGGGCGCAGACCGAGACCGCAGCAAGCGTTGCCGACGCGCTGGCAACCCATCCTAAAATCTCAAAGCTGATCTATCCCGGCCGCGCCGACCATCCGCAAGCCGACCTGGTGAAGAAGCAGATGCGCGCAGGCTCAACGCTGGTCGGCTTCGAGGTCAAGGGCGGCAAGGCGGCAGCATTCCGCATGCTCAACGCGCTCAAGCTGTCGCGGATTTCCAACAACCTCGGCGACGCAAAAAGCCTCGTCACGCATCCGGCGACGACGACGCACCAGCGGCTGACGCCGGAAGCGCGCGCCGAACTCGGAATCAGCGAAGGCTTTGTGCGGTTTTCGGCGGGCCTCGAGCATCGCGACGATTTGATCGAGGATTTTGTCGCGGCGCTGGAGAGGGTGTGACGCCGTTGCAAAAATTGCTGCGTCGTCCCCGCGAAGGCGGGGACCCATAACCCCTGGCCTATCGACTTAAGCAAAGAGCTGAAGCAACTGTCGTCGTAACCGCGAATTCGGTGGTTATGGATCCCCGCCTTCGCGGGGACGACGCAGTGCTGGTGGCGACGCCGCCAAAAATCACATCGGCCGGTAGGCCTGCACATTGGCCGGCACGTTGACGCCGAGCTTGATCTGGCCGACCGACTTGATGATGTCGTCGCCGAGCAATTGCGCGAAGCAGGCATAACCCCAGTCGTTCATGTGCAGCCCGTCGGCGACCACGAAGCTGTCGAACGGGATCGACTGCTTCTCATGCCAGTCGCGCATCACCTCGAAGCGCGGGAAGAAGCCGACGCGCCGCAGCTCGGCGACCTTGCCGAGCAGCTGCACCATCCGGCTGGCGTTTTCGGCCTTGGCGTTCACCGCGGGCGAATATTGCGGATCGACCAGCACCAGATCGGCGCCGGCGGCCTGAATGCGCCCGATGCCCTCTTCGACCAGCCTGGCGGTCTCGGCGGGATCGAGATTGCGCAGCACCGCGTTGGTGCCGACCTGCCAGATCACCAGATCCGGCTTCATGTCGATCACTTCGGTCTGCAGCCGCTTCATCATTTCAGGCGCGTCTTCGCCGCCCTTGCCGCGATTGACCACGGTGATATCGGCGCCCGGATATTGCCGGCGCAACTGCGCGGCGAGCCGGTTGGGATAGTTGAATTCCGGCGAGGTGGCGCCGGCGCCCCAGGTCGACGACGATCCGAATGCCACGATCACCACCGGCTTGCCCGCGACCAGCTTGGCTGCGACATGCGGCAAGGAGCCCATCGTTTTGCCGCCGCCCTTCGGCGACCGGCATGGCACCCGGCTCAAAATATCGCCGGCCGATTTCGCGGCTTCCTTGACCTTGTCGATCGCCTTGCCGGCGATGCTCTTTTGCAATCCGGTTGCCGGATCCACCGATGCAATGCCGGCGGCGGGAGCCTGCGCGTTATCAGATGGCGCGGCCTGTGCCATCTCCGCGCGCGCCGGGGTTAAAGCCGCCGGCGTCAGCAGCATAAGCGCGACAACGGGCAAGACAGCAATAACGACTTTAAAAGAAAGGCCGCGGAAGCGCATTAACGCCAAATCCTCAATTCTGCTGGGCTGGACCGATGTGAGCCGCATCGATCACGAATTTCGACAGCGCGCGGCCGAGGCAATCATGGACCCGTCTTGCGAGCTCGGGCCCGTGGGAGGTGCTGAACAGGTCGAAATCCCCCGCTTCGTTCCAGTGGCGCATCATCGCAAACCGGTCGAACAGCGGAATGTCGTGCTGCTGCGCTGCCACGCGCATATTATCTATGTAGGGACTGGCGGAAATCATCGTCTCGGTGCGTGGGCTATATTGCAGATTCATTAAAATTACGTCGGTTCCAGCGCTTTGCAGTGCAGCAATGCCGTCACCGACGGCGGCACGAAAATCGTCGGGATCGATGGATCGCATAGCATCGACGGTGCCGGTCTGCCAGATGACCAAAGTCGGCTTTTTGCCCTCGACCAGCTTGCTTAGGCCTGCGGCGACCTCTTCCGCCGACTTCTTGATCTGCAACTCGACATTTACGTTCACTTTCACCGCGGGCAGCTTTTCGCGAAGCACAGCCTCCAGCCGGCCCGGATAGGCAGTCGCGTCCGGCGCGTTGATGGTCGAGGACCGGCTGCCCACCACCAGAACGTCCAATTTCCCGGTTTTGACGGCTTCGGCGACCTTGGGCAGCGAATTCTCGCTGGAAAGCAGGTAGGCCGGAAGCTCGCAGGTCCGTGGCGCATCCTGGGCGCGCGCAGGAACCGCGGCCAAAACACCGGTCAGCATTGCCAAGCCAAGGACGGCCTTCATACTGCCCCTCCCGCCATATCGGCGTTGCCGGCGGTGCTTCTTGTGCGCGACGGACCTTTCTCGGCAACCTGCTTGTACCATGAAAACAGCCATGCCGCGGTGGACATGATGACGATTCCGGAAATACTGATAACGAAGTGCATCCCCGCCCCGCCCGAGACCTCGGCCAGCACGAAATGCCCGGCAAACGCCAGGAACACGCCGAGGCAGAAAATCTCCAGCGAGTGCTGGCCGCACAGGATCAGCGGCCGCAGCCACGGCGATTTCAAGCCCGACCAGTCCTTGGGCAGGAAACGTACGGTGATCGCCGCCAGCGCCAGGAAATGCGCGAAGCGGAGCACGTCGAGATCGGTCTTGGTAATGGGATACATCCACTGCGCGATGCGCTGCGGCAGCAAATGATGGAATTGCGGGATGTGCCAGGTCAGCGTCACCCAGAACGCGGCGAGCAGGTAGACCAGGCAAATCCACATCGTGACCGGCGACGACAGAATCCGTGACATCCGCCTGGCGCCGCTGAGCGCGCACCACGCGCCGAACACGAACAGCAGCTGCCAGGCAAACGGATTGAAGGCCCAGAACCCGTTCGGATAGGCGGACAGATACCAGTCGAATTGCCAGGTCAGCGCATAAAGCAGCACCGACAGTCCCAGCGTCACATCGGGCCTGCGCTCCATCAGCCACAGGATCAGCGGCAGAAACAGCATCAGCACGATGTAAAGCGGCAATACGTCCATGTTGACCGGGCGGAATTTCAACAGCAGCGCCTGGACGATGGTGACGTCCGGCTGCTTGAGGAAATCCAGGATGCCCATTTCCTCCGCATAGAGCGGATTTTCGAAATGGGTGGCGACATAGGAAATCTCGGCAAGAAAGATCGTGAACAGGAACACGTGGGCGACGTAGATCTGCCAGACCCGTTTGAGAATGCGCGCCGTCGCCACCACAAAACCGCGCTCGAACATGGCGCGGCCGTAGACGAACGCCGCGGTGTAGCCCGAGATGAAAATGAAAATCTCGGTGGCGTCGGAAAAGCCGTAGTTCCGGATCGTGAACCAGGTCAGGATATTGGGCGGCAGATGGTCGATGAAGATCAGCCACAGCGCCAGCCCGCGAAACAGGTCGAGCCGCAATTCGCGCTCGGTGGCCGGGACCGCAAACGAGATGGCCGGCGCCGACGGCGCCGCGCGCGCATGGTCATCCGCAATGGAGGATCCGGCAATTGAATCGGCAACGGACGTCATTTGGTACCGCTTGGAGAACCCGGAATCGCACGTTTCATGGCCACGAAAGACCGCATCGGCCCCTAAGTTGCAAGCCAATACAGGGCTCGATGTAGGCTGGAACTATGTTGAAACGGCGGAAAACCGCGACCCGCCGGGGCGACGATTGGTTCCGCCGCCGGTTTTGGCTATGATGTCCGCGAATCCGGAAGATCGCCTCAAATGTACCGCGCCGTGACCCGCCAGATCGAAGTCACCGTCGAGCCGAACTTCCTGCCGGAACGTTCGTCCGCCGACCGGCAGCAATATTTCTGGTCCTACACCATCGCCATCACCAATCTCGGCAACGAGACCGTGCAACTGCAGACCCGGCACTGGATCATCACCGACGGAACCGGAAACAGGCAGAACGTTCGCGGCGAAGGCGTGGTCGGCGAGCAGCCGGTGCTCGCGCCCGGCGAACGCTTCGAATACACCTCCGGCGTGCCGCTGCCGACCGCGTCGGGCATCATGGCCGGACGCTACCAGATGGTGACCGAAAGCGGCGAGCGTTTTGAGATCGAGGTGCCGACGTTTTCGCTCGACAGTCCGGATGGAAAACGGACGCTGAACTAGCGATTCTTAACCTCGCCCCGCTCTTTCGCGGGGAGAGGTCGAAGCCGAAGCGCAGCGAAGGCTTCGGGTGAGGGGCGAGGCACTGCAGTAAACACGCGCGGCGGACTCTCGGGTCGTGCTTGTTGCGTTGAAGACCTTTCGACCCGATAGCGTTTTGCTCTGGCAGCGCAGTGCCCGGCCCCTCACCCGGCGCTTCGCGCCGACCTCTCCCCGCAAAAGAGCGGGGCGAGGTTAAGAGGGCGCTTTGCCTCAATTTCTGATGCATCGTTTCAAACAGCCACACTTCCGCATTCTCGCGGCGCAAGGCGTCCGAGGTTTGCCAATTCCCCGCGAACCGCGCGAGGGGATGGAGCGGCGGGAGGCGCCAGGGCACCAGCGGGCACCCTTTGAGGCGGGATTAACGTACCCGCCTCGCGCGGCAAGGCTACCGCGCGCGCCCAGTGACGTAGGGCGCGGCACCTCCCGGCGCTCCACCTCGGCCACCAGCCTATCGACCGTTCCGGGGCGCCCCGGTCCGGCCAGCTTTCGCTCTGTCCGCTGAAGGATCGCTTCTAGAAAGCGCCCCACGTTGAACAGGACGGTTCGATGTATATCATCCTATAGGAATATATCAATAGGAATTTTTAGGTTTCAGTCAAATATTTTTTGTCGCGGGACGACGACGAGCGCGTGGTGACGCCTTCCGCGGCCTCGGCCCCTACTCCACCCCCGCCTCGTCCGGCGTGAACTCATAGACCGAACTGCAGAACTCGCAGGTCACCGCGACCTTGCCGTCCTTGACCATGTCGGCGCGATCCTTCGGCGTGAAGCTTTTCAGCATCGCCGACACCGCGTCGCGCGAGCAGGAGCATTGCGCGCGCAATGGAAGCGAGGGGAATACGCGCACGCCGCGTTCGTGGAAGAGCCGGTACAGCAGCCGCTCGCCGGACAGGTCGGGATCGATCAGTTCGACGTCCTCGACGGTAGCGATCAGCGACTGGCCTTCGACCCAGGCGTCGTCTTCCGCCACAATATGCGTAACCGCGCCCTCCGGCGCGTCGCCGGGATGTAGGTCGGGCTGCCGCGCGCGCTCCGGCGCTTTCGGCAGGAATTGCAGCAGCATGCCGCCGGCGCGCCAGCGATGTTTCGGGCCTTCGCCGCCGCGCCATTCCTCGCCGACCGCAAGGCGCACCCTGGTCGGGATCTGTTCCGAGCGCAGGAAATATTCATGCGCGGCGTCTTCCAGGCTGCCGCCCTCGAGCGCCACCAGCCCCTGATAGCGGCTCATGTCCGGGCCCTGATCGATGGTCATGGCAAGATGGCCATGTCCGAGCAGCGCGCCGGAGTCCTGGCCCTCCTTCAGGCGGGCGGCATCGAAGCGCGCATAGGCGCGTAATTTATCCGGCGCCTGAAAATCCACGATCAAAAACGACACCGGACCATCGGTCTGGGTCTGCAGCATGAAACGGCCGTCGAATTTCAGCGACGAGCCGAGCAGCGTGGTGAGCACGATGGCTTCGCCGAGCAGCTTGCCGACCGGCGCCGGATAATCGTGCTTTGTGAGGATGTCGTCGAGCGCGGGACCGAGCCGCGTCAGCCGTCCGCGCAGGTCGAGCGAATTGACTTCGAACGGCAGCACGGCGTCGTCGACCGGAACCGGCGACGGGGCGCGGATCGGGGGTTCGGGGGAGATTTTGGGGGTGGGAGATTGCGAGGTCATGGTGGGTTATTTGGGGTCGGCGGGTGTGAATCGAAACCCCTGGAGTGGTGCGAAAAATTCGCATCTTGCGTCGTCCCGGCGAACGCCGGGACCCATAACCCCTGGCGCTGCTAGTAGAAGAAGGCGTCGGCCACACTGCCGAAACGAGATGACACGGCGTATGGGTCCCGGCCTTCGCCGGGACGACGAGCGGCCTCACGCCACCTTATCGAAACACCACGCCAGGATGCCCTTTTGCGCGTGCAGGCGGTTTTCGGCTTCGTCGAACACCACCGATTGCGGGCCGTCCATCACCTCGGAGGTGACTTCGTCGCCGCGATGCGCCGGCAGGCAATGCATGAACAGCGCGTCGGGTTTTGCAAGCGCCATCAGCTTGGCGTTGACTTGATAGGGTTTCAGGAGATTGTGGCGGTGCGCGCCTTCCTTGTCGCCCATTGAGAACCAGGTGTCGGTGACGACGCAGTCGGCGCCGCGCACCGCCGCCTCCGGATCGTTGCCGAGCATGATCGGCGCATTGGTCGCCTTGATCCAGTCCTTCATCGCCTTGTTCGGCGCAAGCTGCGGCGGCGTCGCCACGTTCAACCTGAATTGAAACCGCTCCGCCGCATGCGCCCACGACGCCAGCACATTGTTGTCGTCGCCGCTCCACGCCACGGTGCGGCCGGTAATCGGGCCGCGATTCTCCTCGAACGTCATCAGGTCGGCCATCACCTGGCAGGGATGCGAGCGCCGCGTCAGCCCGTTGATGACAGGCACGGTGGCGTGTTCGGCCAGTTCCAGCAGCGCATCGTGGTTGAGAATGCGGATCATGATGGCATCGACATAACGCGACAGCACCCGCGCGGTGTCGGCGACGGTCTCGCCACGCCCGAGCTGCATTTCCGCGCCGGTCAGCATGATCGATTCGCCGCCGAGCTGGCGCATGCCGACGTCGAACGAAACGCGGGTGCGGGTCGAGGGCTTTTCGAAGATCATCGCCAGCGTCTTGCCCGCGAGCGGTTTCGCCGGCACGGCGTGCGCCTTGAGCTTCGACTTCATCGCGGCACCTGCATCGAGCATGGTGCGCAGCTCTTTGGCCGGCAGTTCGCTGAGGTCGAGAAAATGCCGCGGCGCCGTGCTCATTGCCCCGCCGCCCGTTTCAATTGCGGGCCGGACAACGCCACGCAGGCCCGCTCCAGCCGGACCACGGATTCCTCGATCTCGGATTCGGTGACGATCAGCGGCGGCAGGAACCGCACCACGTTCTCGCCGGCGCCGACCGTGAGCAGCTTTTGATCGCGCAACGCATTGACGAGATCGCCGGACGGCACCACCGCCTTCAGCCCGATCAGCAACCCTTCGCCGCGCACCTCGGAGAGCACCTGGGGGTGGCGATCGATCACGGAAGCCAGTTTCTGCTTGAGCAGCAGCGACATTTTCTGCGCGTGCTCGAAGAAGCCAGGCTTCAGCATCACGTCCAGCACCGCATTGGCCGCCGCCACCGCCAGCGGATTGCCGCCGAAGGTGGAGCCGTGCGAGCCCGGCGCCATGCCGGCCGCGGCCTCCGCGGTCGCAAGGCAGGCGCCGATCGGAAAGCCGCCGCCCAGCGCCTTCGCCAGCGACATGATGTCGGGCGTCACGCCAAGCCGCTTGTAGGCGAACAGTTCTCCGGTGCGGCCCATGCCGGTCTGCACCTCGTCGAACACCAGCAGAATGTCGCTCTCGTTGCAGAGTTCGCGCAAAGACCGGAAGAATGCATGCGGCGGCGCGCGCACGCCGCCCTCGCCCTGCAGCGGTTCGATCAGGATGCCGGCGGTGTCGGGACCGACAGCCTTCTTGACGGCTTCGAGATCGCCGAGCGGCACCTGGTCAAAGCCTTCCAGCGGCGTGCCATAGCCTTCAAGGTATTTGGCGGCGCCGGTCGCAGCCAGCGTGCCCAGCGTGCGGCCGTGGAACGCGCCCTCGAAGGTGACGATGCGGGTGCGCTCCGGCTTGCCTTTGGAGAAATGGTAATGGCGCGTCATCTTGATGGCGCATTCCATCGCCTCGGCGCCGGAATTGGCGAAGAACACGAAGTCGGCAAAGCTCTGCTCGCACAGCCGCGCCGCCAACCGCTCGCCGTCCGGGCTCTTGAACAGGTTGGACATGTGCCAGAGTTTTGTCGACTGCTCCTGCAACGCCGCGATCAGATGCGGGTGGCAATGGCCCAGCGCATTCACCGCCACGCCGCTGGTGAAATCCAGATAGCGCTCGCCGTCGGTCCCGACCAGCCAGACGCCCTCGCCGCGCTCGAAAGCGAGGTCGGCCCTGGCGAAAACGGGAAGCAGATGCGGCTGCCCAATGGAAGACCCGGCGCTCTTGGTCATGGCGATCACTGCAGGTTTGGGCAGGCTCGCGACGAGCCTGCGAAAAACAAAACGTGCCGCCTTTTCGGGGCGGCACGTGAGGATCATTCTATGCGCGCGGCTAAAACTGTCAACCTGTCACTGGAACCGGGACCCCGTGGCAAAGCCGATTGCGATGCCTACATAACGGAAGGTGTGGACGAGCAACGCGGACTCTTGCGCGTGAGTCACTGCGTATTGTAGCCTTCGGGCTGTCGGGTACGACATCTCGTGCGGCGGTTCTGATCCTCTCTGGTTCTGAGTGTTCGGCGTAAACGCCCGGGCGCGCTTCATGCGCCCGGCGAGGGCTAAGGGATTCTGCCTGCAGGGATTTTAACGAATTGGACTCGCAAGCGCCCCCCGGCAATGGCCGGCGCGATACGAAGGGAAGAGTGCGATGACGGTATTGACCTGGACCGACGATCGCGTCGAGCAACTGAAGAAACTCTGGGAAGCCGGCCTTTCCGCCAGCCAGATTGCCGCGGAACTCGGAAATGTGACCCGGAACGCGGTGATCGGCAAAGTGCATCGGCTGGGCCTGTCTGGCCGCGCCAAGAGCCCCTCCTCGGCGGCACCCCGCCAGCGCAAGGCGCGCCCCGCCCAGCACATGATGCGGGTGTCGCGGCCACAGTCGCGCGGCAACACCGCGCTGGCCCATGCCTTCGAAGTGGAAATGGAGCCGGATCCGATCGCCTACGACAATGTGGTGCCGATGAGCCAGCGGCTGTCGCTGCTGGAACTCAGCGAGGCCACCTGCCACTGGCCGATCGGCGATCCCTCCAGTTCGGAGTTCTTCTTCTGCGGCGGCAAGGCGCTGCAGAGCCTGCCCTATTGCGCGCATCACTCGCGCATCGCCTACCAGCCGGCCTCCGACCGCCGCCGCCAGCCGACCAAGCCGACGAGGTAGCTTCGTGTCCCGGGCGCGATGCAGCGTTCTTCACGCTGCTTCGCAGAACCGGGACCCCGGTTAGCAAAGAAAAGCTGGACCCCGGCTCTGCAGCGCACCGCTTCGCGAAGAGCTACGCGCTGCACTGCGTCCGGGGAACGCCTACTCCGCCGCCTTCGCAAACCTGTCATCCAGCGCATAACCCGCGCCGCGCACGGTGCGGATCGGATCCTGCTCGCCGCCCGGGTTGAGCAATTTGCGCAGGCGCCCGATGTGCACATCCACGGTGCGCTCGTCGATATAGATGTCGCGTCCCCAGACGCTGTCGAGCAGCTGCTCGCGGCTGAACACCCGGCCGGGATGCTCCAGGAAAAACTCCAGCAGGCGATATTCGGTGGGGCCGAGATCGATCGGACGGCCGGAGCGCGCGACGCGGCGCTTTTCGCGGTCGAGTTCGATATCGCCGAACGCGAGCACGGTGGCGAGACGTTCCGGACTGGCGCGCCGCAACAGACCCCTTACTCGCGCCAAAAGTTCCGGCACCGAAAACGGCTTGACGATGTAATCGTCGGCGCCGGTGGCGAGGCCCCGGACCCGCTCGCTCTCCTCGCCGCGCGCGGTCAGCATGATGATCGGCAGCGTCCTGGTTTCCGGCCGCGCCCGCAGGCGGCGGCAGAGTTCGATCCCCGACAGGCCAGGCAGCATCCAGTCCAGCACGATCAGATCCGGAATGTGTTCTTTCAGCCTTGTGTCGGCGTCGTCGCCCCGCCCGACCGTTTCCACATCATAGCCTTCGGCGTCGAGGTTGTAGCGCAAGAGCGTGGTCAGCGCTTCCTCGTCTTCCACCACCAGTATGCGGGCGCTCATGTCTGTTTCCCTCATCGATCTATCTCGTCATTCCGGGATGCGCCCTCTGGGGCGCAGACCCGGAATCCAGAGATGATTACTGCTCTGGATTCCGGGTTCGCGAACTCTGCACAAAATTGACTTCGTCAATTTTGCGCAGAGCTCGCGCCCCGGAATGACGGTTGGTCTTCAGTTACCCGGTAACGCGTTTGCAAACGTCGTCATGTCGCCCTTGGGGCGCTTGTCGAGGATCTGCTGGCCTTCGATCATGTAGAACACGGTTTCGGCGATATTGGTGGCGTGGTCGCCGATCCGCTCGATATTCTTGGCGCAGAACATCAGGTGGATGCAGAAGCTGATATTGCGCGGGTCTTCCATCATGTAGGTCAGCAGTTCGCGGAACAGCGAAGTGCAGATCGCGTCGACTTCCTCGTCGCCCTTCCAGACCACCATCGCCGAGGACAGATCGTGCGCGGCATAGGCGTCCAGCACCGCCTTGATCTGGCTCTGCACGAGGTCGGTCATGTGCTCCAGCCCGCGGATCAGTTTGAGCGGATGGAAGTCGCTGTCGAGCGCGGTCACCCGCTTGCCCATGTTCTTGGCAAGATCGCCGATCCGCTCCAGATCGGTGGCGACCCGCATGGCGCTGACGATTTCGCGCAAGTCAACCGCCATCGGCTGGCGCCGCGCGATGGTCAGCACCGCGCGTTCCTCGATCACGTGTTGCAGCCTGTCAATCTCGGCGTCGGCGGCGACGACGCGCTTGCCGAGCGCCACGTCGCGGCGCACCAGCGCATCGACGGATTCGACGATCATGCGCTCGACCAGGCCGCCCATTTCCGCGACCAGCCGGGTCAATTCCTGCAGATCGCTGTCGAACGCCTTGGCGGTATGTTCCGAAGCCATCTCTGTTCTCCTTAGCCGAACCGGCCGGTGATGTAGTCCTGGGTGCGGCGATCGCTCGGCGATGTAAAAATCCTGTTGGTTTCGCCGAACTCGATCAGCTCGCCGAGATACATGAAAGCGGTTTTATCCGAGACGCGCGCGGCCTGCTGCATGTTGTGGGTGACGATGGCGATGGTGTAGTCCTCCGCCAGCTCCTGGATCAGCTCCTCGATCTTGGCGGTCGAAATCGGATCGAGCGCCGAGCACGGCTCGTCGAACAGTATCACTTCGGGCCGCACCGCGACGGTGCGCGCGATGCATAGCCGCTGCTGCTGCCCGCCGGACAGGCTGAGGCCGGAGGCGTTGAGCTTGTCCTTGACCTCGTTCCAGAGTGCCGCACCGCGCAACGCCTTCTCGACGCGGCCATCCATCTCGGATTTGGGCATCTTTTCATAGAGCCGCACCCCGAACGCGATGTTTTCATAGATCGTCATCGGAAACGGCGTCGGCTTCTGAAACACCATGCCGACCCGCGCGCGCAGCAGATTGAGGTCGAGCCCGGGATCCAGCACGTTGGTGGAGTCCAGCATGACCTGCCCGGTGGCGCGCTGGCCGGGATACAGGTCATACATGCGGTTGAAGACCCTCAGCAGGGTCGACTTTCCGCAGCCGGACGGCCCGATGAAGGCGGTGACATGGTTTGCGGCAAGCGTGAGGCTGATGTTCTTCAGCGCCTGGTGCTCGCCATAATAAAAGTTGAGATCGCGCACGGTGATCTTGTTCCGCGCTTCCGGCTGTCCCGCCATCGACGGCATTGGCGCGTTGGGAACGCTGACCGATACGGAAAGATCGTTCATTTCATTGTCCTCTCTGCGCCGAGAATGCGTGCGCCAATGTTCAGGGCAAGCACGGTCAGGGTGATGATCAAGGCCCCGCTCCAGGCCAGTTGCTTCCAGTAGACATAGGGGCTTTGCACGAAGTTGTTGATGGTGACCGGCAGGTTGGCCATGGTCTTGGTCAGGTCGAGGCTGAAGAACTGGTTGCTGAGCGCCGTGAACAGCAGCGGCGCGGTTTCACCGGCGACCCGCGCGGTCGCCAGCAGCACGCCGGTGATGAGGCCGGCGCGCGCGGCGCGGTAGGCAATCCGCTTGATCACCAGCGAGCGCGGCAGGCCGAGCGCGGATGCCGCCTCGCGCAATGGAGTGGGCACCAGCGCCAACATATCTTCGGTCGTCCGCACCACGACGGGAATAACGATGACCGCCAGGGCGAGTGCCCCGGCGAACGCCGAGAAACCGCCCATCGGCACCACGACGGCGCCATAGACGAACAAGCCGATAATAATCGATGGCGCACTTAACAGAATGCCGTTGATGAACCGGATCACCTCTGTGAGCCTGTCGTACTTGCCGTATTCGGCAAGGTAGGTGCCGGCGAACAGTCCGAGCGGCGCGCCGATGCCGACGCCGATCAATGTCATGATGATCGAGCCGACGATGGCGTTCAGCAATCCTCCGTCGGTCGATCCCGGCGGCGGCGTGTTCTGGGTGAAGACCTGTACGCTGAGCCCTGCGAGGCCATTGTAGAACAGCGTGAACAGGATCAGGGCGAGCCAGGTCACGCCGAACACGGCGGCCGCGACACATAGTCCTCGCACGATGAGGTCGTTGCGGCGGCGGGATGCGTAGATCGGGTTCATAATTCTAGTTCCCCGCCTTCTTTTCCAGACGCATCAGCATCAGACGCGCTGCCGCCAATACGAGGAAGGTCAGGACGAACAGCAACAGGCCGAGCAGGATCAGGCCGGATTGATGCAGCCCGTCGCTTTCCGCGAATTCGGATGCGATCGCCGCCGAAATCGTGGTCCCCGGCGCGAAAACCGACGACGAGATACGGAACGAGTTGCCGATGATGAAGGTCACCGCCATGGTTTCGCCGAGCGCGCGCCCCAGCGCCAGCATGATGCCGCCGATGACGCCGACACGGGTGTAGGGGATGACGACGTTACGAACGACTTCCCATGTGGTGCAGCCGACGCCGTAAGCCGCTTCCTTCAGCACCGGAGGCACGGTCTTGAAGACGTCGACCGAAATCGCGGTGATGAATGGCAGCACCATGATCGCCAGGATCAGCGCGGCGTTGAACAGGCTGAGATAGGACGGCGGACCCGCGAAAATCGCGCCAAGTACCGGCCAGCCATCGAACAGCCTGATCATGAACGGCTGGAAGGTGTCGGCCATGAATGGCCCGAGCACGAAGAAGCCCCACATGCCGTAGATGATCGAGGGAATGCCCGCGAGCAATTCCACCGCTAGACCGATCGGCCGGCGCAGCCATATCGGACAGATTTCGGTGAGAAAGATTGCGATGCCGAGCCCGACCGGTACGGCGATCAGCATCGCAATGAAGGATGTCACCAGCGTGCCGTAGATCGGACCGAGCGCGCCCAGCACCGGCGGATCGGCCGACGGCGCCCAGCGCGATGAGAACAGGAACGAAAAACCGTACTCCCTGATCGCCGGCCACGCGCCCACAATCAGGGAGAGAATGATGCCGCCGAGAATCAGCAGGACCGAAATCGCGCAGGCGCGCGTGGTCCAGTAGAATGCCTGGTCGCCGAATTTGAACGCACTCAACGCTCTCGCGCGATCATAGGGTCCGGCAGCTTCCATCGACGAACTCTGAACCGCCATATCTGCCACGCTGGTCCCCTTATAGATTATTATTGCAGCTTCGTCATTGCGAGGAGCCCTTGCGACGAAGCAATCCAGTTCTTGCTTGTGATTCTGGATTGCTTCGCTGCGCTCGCAATGACGGAAAGACATTTCGGCTCTGCGGAGCGGCATGAAGAATGCCGCACCGCGTCCGGGACAAGAGAACTCAGCTCTTGATATCGGCCGACCAGGTCTTTTCGATCAGCTTGACCACCGCGTCAGGCATCGGAATGTAGTCGAGTTCCTCCGCCATCTTGTCGCCCTTGGCGAATGCCCATTTGAAGAACTTGACGGCTTCGCCAGACGCCGCCTTGTCCGTCGGCGCCTTGTGCATCAGGATGAAGGTCGCCGCCGTGATCGGCCACGAGGTTTCGCCGGGCTGGTCGGTGAGGATCACGTAATAGCCGGGGGCCTTGGCCCAGTCGGCATTGGACGCCGCAGCCTGGAACGCCTCGATGGTCGGCTGCACGGTCTTGCCGGCCTTGTTGATCATGGCGGCATAGGTCAGCT
>CAVPZO010000039.1:0-72933 GCA_963710045.1 uncultured Alphaproteobacteria bacterium
ACGCCGGCCTGGACCTGCACCAGCGTGATCGCCGACGCCTGCGTGCCGTCGGCGCTGAAGTACAGCGTCTCGTTCGCGGTGTCGTAGTGGAACACGGCACCGGAGCCGGAGAACTGATCGTCGCCGGAGCTTTCGAAGACCGACGATACATCCATGCCCGGGGTCAGCCCGCCGCCGAAACTGTTGGCGGAAACCGCGATGAGGTCTTGCTCGGAGGTGTTGTTGAAGTCGGTAATCACGTTCGTGCCGGTCGGCTGGGTCTGGAATGCGAAAATGTCGTTGCCGCTGCCGCCAGTCAGCACGTGATTGCCGTCGTAACCGAACAGGATGTCGTTGCCGCCGCCACCGTTGATGGCTTCGTTGCCTTGGGTGGCGACCAGGATTTCGTTGGCGCCGGTACCGGTGAGCGTCGTGGTTGTGGTGGCGTTGTTGACGACGTTCACGGTAGCGAAATTGCTGCTCGCTGCGATGCCGTCGGTCGAATCGTACGTGAATGAGCCGCCGAGCGTGGCGTCATCGGAGAAGAATACGAAGCCGAAAGCGCCGCCCCCGCTGCCGCCGGTGCTGGTGCCGATGCTGTTGACAGAGTGTTGGTCGATCGTATCCGGATCGGTGTCGTTCGCCGCCAATGCCCACGGCGCGATGATAACGGTGCCGCTGGGCCCAGCGTCGGTGATGACGGTATCGTTGACGGCGGTCGGGGCGTCGTTGGTGCCGTCGATGGCGATGGTAACGACCTGCGGCGTCGAGGCGCCGGTATTGTCGGTCACCATCACCGTGTAGGTCTGGACCAGGGTCTGGCCCTGCGCCAGGAACTGGATGTCGGTATTGTCAACGCTGTAATGCCAGGCCAGCGAGCCGCTGCCGCCGGACTCCGAGACCGGATCGAGCGAGAACGTCCCGAGATAGCCGGTGCCATCCGGCGTGAAGCTCGCGGTGTGGGTATCGGTCGGTATCGATGTCGGTGAACGCGATGCTTCCGCTGGTCGTCTCGACCGCCGGACCCGGCGTCGGCGTGATCGAAATCTGGTCGACCAGAAGCCCGGTGCCGTCGGTGGAGAAATCGAAGAACAGTTGCGTGGTCGGGTCCAGGCTGTCGCCCACCAGATCGAAGGTGTATTTGGTGGAATCCCGGCGTCACATCGGTCTGCGTTAAGAATCAGCGCGCCGTCCCAATAGACCTGGAGCGAGCTGGCGCTGGCTTCGGCATCGCCGCCGACATAGAAGCTCACGATGTAGTGCTGGCCGGCGACCGTCGTGGGCATCCTGCTCGAGGAAGCCGACGCCGGAAAGCCTCGCCGAATAGTTGCCGAACTCGCCGCCGAGAAACAGCGGATCGACCGAGACGTTGGTGGAAAAATAGCCGGTGAGATCGCCGGACTCAAAACCGCCATTGACCGCAACCGTCGGCCCGGCATCTTCCGTGACCGAGCCCAGCGCATTGGTCGAGGTGATGACCGGCGCGTCGCCGCCGCCGGTGATGTCGATGGTCAGCGTGGTCGTCTCGCTGCGGCCCAGGCTGTCCGTGATCGTGATGTTGAACTGGTCGGTCACATTGTCGCCGGCCTGCAGCAGATCGAACGCCGCATTCGCGGTGTAGAGATAGGTGCCGTCGGAGCCGACGTACAACGAGCCGTAGGTTCCGGCGACCGCGGTGTCGGCGCCTTGACCGTCCACATCGGTCACGCTGAGCGTGACGCTGCTGTCGCCGCTGCTATCCGACACATCCGTGATGGCATTGCCGGACGCAACGATATTGTCCGCTTCGGTATTGGCCGTATCGATCGCCACCGCGGTGACCGGGTTGACGACCAGCGGATCTTCCGCGCCGGTCGCGGTGATGATCACCTGCTGGGTCGAGCTGGTGATGCCGTCCGTGACCGTCACATTGTAGGTGATCGTCAGGGTTTCGCCGGCAGCGAGGAAGTCGAGATCCCTGTCCTGAATGGCGAAGGTCCAGTCGATCCCGCCCGCCCCTGAGCCCGTGGAATCATTCAGCGCGATCGTCAGCGCCGTTTCCAGATCGGCCAGCGTGTCACCCGGGACGAAGGTTGGATCCGCCGACCATGTGGCGGAATCCAGCACTACGCTGATGGAATGCGTATCGGTCAGGTCGACGTCGGCGAAGTTCAGCGTGCCGGTGCCCGTCGTGTCGAGCGCGGTCGAGCCGTTGGTATTCGGCTGCTCCGCCACCGCGTCCGATCCCGGCCCGCTGGTGATCGCGACGGCATCGTTGGCGCCGGTGATGACGACGGAAACCGTCTGATCGTCATTGGTCGGGCCATCGCTGACCTCGACGTTGTAGTTGACCGTCAATGTCTCGCCCTCGGCGAGGTAGTCGAGCTTCTGGTCGGCGATATTGAAATTCCAGTCCACGCTTCCGGTGCCGGTTCCGGTGGAGTCGTGCAGCGTGGTCGAAATTGCCGCCGCCAGATCCGCCTGCGTCGCCGCCGGTACGGGTCCGCCCGACGTCGATAGCAGCGTCGTCGTGACGGTGTGGGTGTCGCCGATGTCGGTGTCGGTGAAATCAAGCGTTCCGGCCGGCGTCGTGGTCGTGGTGTCGATTGCCGCCGAGCCGGTGGTGTCCGCAAGCTCGAACACCGAGGCCGATTGCGGGCCGCTGGTGATGATAACCGGATCGTTGGTGCCAAGGATCGTGATCGTCACGTCCTGCGAGTCCGAGGCCGAGCCATCATTGACGGCGACGTGGTAGACCAGCGTCAGCGTCTCGCCGCTGTTGAGAAAGCTCACCGCGTTGTTGTTGAGCATGAAATTCCAGTCAACATCGCCGATCAGATGCCCGGTGGAGTCCGGGGTCAGCGAGGTGTGGAACGCCGCAATCAACTGGGCATTGGTGAGCGGGACCGCGCCGCCACCCGAGCGTGTCGCCGTAACGGTGGTCGAGACCGTGTGGTCATCGGACAGATCGATGTCGGTGAACAGCAGATCGCCGTCGGCGTGGAGATTGCCCGACGAATTGACGTTCTGGCCTTCGACCAGATGCTCGGTTTGCGGCCCGCAGATATAGAACGGTGCGTCATTGGTGCCGACCACCGTCACCTGGACGTTCTGGGTGCTGATGCCGCCGGCATTGTCGTCGAGCTTCACCACATAGGTGATGTTGAGGTGTTCGCCGGCCGCCAGATAGTCGAAGGAAAGGTCGGGAGCGGAAAAAGTGGTGTTGATGACACCGCTGCTGGAGCCGTTATTCTTGACGACGTTGTCGATGTCGAAATACGCCATCAGCTGGGCGTTGCCGAAAATGATTCCCGACGTGTTGCCCGTCGCCGAGGCCGAGAGCACGGTGGCGGTGTGGCCGGTGTTGGCAAGATCGGCGTCGGTGAATCCCAGTGCGATGTGAACCGTATCCATCGAAAACGACAGGGTCTTGTTGGCCTGCTCCGTCACCGTAGCGACCGCCGTCGCGGTGATCACCGGCTTGTCGTCGGTGCCGGTAACCGTGATCTTCACGGTCTGGATGGTGCTGCCGCCGTGATTGTCGGAAACCTTGATGTTATAGGTGAGAACCAGCGTCTGGTTCTTGGCGAGAAAATCGAAATCGTTATCGGCGTCGTTGAAGGTCCATTTGATTTTTCCCGAGCCGTTGCTGTCGCTTATCTTCTGGGAGGTCATGGCGGTCTGGAAATGCGCCAGCACGGATGCCGGGATGACCGTGCCGCCCGACACCGTTGCGGACTTCAGCGACGCGCTCGTCGTATGCGTGTCGCTGTGATCGCTGTCGGTGAAATTCATCGTGCCCGTCAACGTGTGCAGCGCGGACGAACCCGTGGTGTTGGTGTTCTCGCTGAAGCTGCCGGTGGCGGATGACGACGTGAAAGTCGGCGCGTGATTGGTCATGAAGAACCCCTGCCTGTTCTGGACACAGTGATGCTGATGCGCGGGCGCGAGCCGGCGCATCTGGAATTACGGTGAGCTTTCCTAGGTCGCGAACCGCCGCCGGTAATTATCGGGAAATTGCAATGGTTTCGGAGCGGTCGCTCGTCGAGCTTATCTTGTTAATTTTTCGCTTTGATGACCTGCGGCTGCAAAATCATCCCACGCAAAACGCGATGCCCCTCCCAGTAGCATCGAAATAAAGTGTGAGCCTGCAACTTTTCCGATCATATTCGGAAGCTTGTGACGACGTCAACATTCACGTGACCGAAATCCGCGCGCGAAATGAAAGACCGGAATTTTCGAATTTGCAGCCCTTGCGGCGGCCCGTCCGGAGAAAATAATCTCGCGGAATTAAAGTGTTCCCTGTCCGGAACACGACACAGCAGAGAACCTAAATGCCCGCCAGCACCCGCGCGACGCTTGCGCTTGGCAACCTCGGCGTGAGTTTTACGCTTCATACTTATGCCTATGATCCCCGCGCCGAACGCCTCGGCCTGCAGGCGGCGGACACGCTCGGCGTCGAGCCGCGGCGCGTGCTGAAGACGCTGATGGCCGAGGTCGACGGCAAACCGGTCTGCGCCATCGTCCCGTCGGATCGCAAAGTCAGCATGAAAAAACTCGCCGCCGCATTCCACGGCAAGACCGCGAAGATGATGCCCGCCGCCGACGCCGAGCGGCTGACCAGCTATCATGTCGGCGGCATCAGCCCGTTCGCGCAAAAGAAGCGCGTGCCGGTCGCGATCGAGCAAACGGCGCTCGGCGAGGCCAGCGTCTACATCAACGGCGGAGCGCGCGGGTTGCAGATCGAACTCGCGCCGGACGATGCGCGCGAGGCGCTTGGGGCGATCGTGGCGGCGCTGGTGGCGTGAGACCGTAGCCCGGATGGAGCGAAGCGCAATCCGGGGACCTTAAGACGCCGGGTTTCGCTGCGCTTCACCCGGGCTACAAGTATGATGGCCGCGCCCGGGATACGACTGCACCCGACGCGCATGGTCGCAATGCATCAGCACCATTGATGCCTTCCAAAAATCCGTGTCTGTGGACGGTATATGACGGCCTCCGCATCATCTCCATCCCCCTCCACCCGCTGGCTCGCCAACCAGCCCTATCTGCTGCTCAGCCTGACCGCGCTGTTCTGGGCCGGCAACGCCATCGTCGGCCGCGTCGCGGCGGGGCATATTCCGCCCGTCACGCTGTCGTTCCTGCGCTGGAGCGGCGCGTTCCTGATCATCCTGCCGTTCGCCTGGAGCCATCTGGTCCGCGACTGGGGCGCAATCCGCCAACGGCTCGGCATGATGATCCTGCTCTCCGTCACCGGCATCGGCGGCTTCAACACCCTGCAATACTGGGCGCTCGAACACACCCAGGCGCTCAACACCCTGTTACTGCAATCGGCGGGACCGCTGTTCGTCGCGATCTGGTCGCTGGTTCTGCTCGGCATCCGGCTGACGCTGGCGCAGGCCTGCGGCATCGCGGTGTCGCTGTGCGGCGTGCTGGTGATCCTGCTGCACGGCGACCTCACCACCTTGAAGAACATCGAATTCAACAAGGGCGACCTGATCTTCACCGTGGCGCTGGCGATCTTCGGGCTGTATTCGGTGCTGACGCTGAAGCGGCCCAACATCCACGGCCTGTCGTTCGTCGGTTTCACCTTCGGCGTCGGTGCGGCGTGCCTGATTCCCGCGTTCATCTGGGAACTGTGGTCGCGCCCGCTGATGCAACTCGACGCCACCAATCTGGCGTCGCTGCTCTATGTCGCGGTGTTTCCCTCGACGCTGGCGTATCTGTGTTTCAATCGCGGCGTGCAGCTGATCGGCGCCAACCGCGCCGCACCGTTCTTTCATCTGATCCCGGTGTTCGGCTCGGCGATGGCGATTTTCTTTCTCGGCGAGCAGCCGCATCTGTTTCATCTGTTCGGCTACGCGCTGGTGCTGACCGGCGTTTATGTTGCTTCAAGGAGGCCGGCGGCCATCATGAAACAGCCTGGCCAGGCTTGAATTTGCTGTAGGCCTCATGCGTGCAGATGATGACATGCTCCGCGCACCCGTTGCGCCGATGCGGATCGCTTGAGCTTTCGTAGTCCGGCGATGTCATCATGTCGGTGAAGGCGGCCAGCGTGGGGTAGTACACCAGCGCCACATAGTCCCATTGGTTGCCGTGCTCCGCGCCCAGCGCCACCGCTTTGGCATTGCCGGTCCACAGCAGCGTGCCGCCGCGCGCCTTGATCATCGGCACGGTCAGGGCGCTGTAGCGCAAATACGCGTCCCAGCCGCTGCCGTCGCCGTCGAGCGAGCGTTCGTGAAAACGCATCAGGTTCAGCATCACCACGGGGGAGGCCTGATCCAGTTCGCTCAATCCTTTAATGTTCAGCAGCTCCACGCCCATGCTTGTTTCCTTTTCGTTCGCATCCCGCATCATGATGTTGTGTGGCCGCAGCTCGGCCAACGCAATCGCAGCGGCATCATTCACCATCGCGGAACAAATTAACCTTGACCATCTTTGTCCAGTTGTTCCGGAATGATAGTGTCTTCGGGCTGTACCCTGTTGTGTCTGGAGTAGACCATGGCCCCGCGCGCCAACTGGAAGGGCTTTTTGCGCCTTTCCCTCGTCACCTGCCCGGTTGCGCTGTTTCCGGCGACGTCCGATTCCGAAAAGATCAGTTTCAACCAGATCAACCGGAATACCGGCCACCGCATCAAATACCTCAAAGTGGACGCCGACACCGGCGAGGAAGTCTCCTCCGACGACATCATGAAGGGCTACAAGGTCGACACCGACACCTACATCGAAATCTCCAAGGACGAACTCGACAACATCGCGCTGGAATCCACCCGCACCATCGAGATCGACCAGTTCGTGCCGAAGTCCGAGATTGACGATCTCTATCTGGTGCGACCGTATTACATCGTTCCCGACGGCAAGGTCGGACATGACGCCTATGCCGTGATCCGCGAAACCATCCGCTCGCTCGATAAAGTCGCGCTGGCCCGCGTAGTGCTGACCAACCGCGAGCACGTGATCGCGCTGGAAGCGCGCGACAACGGATTGATGGGCATGCTGCTGCGCTATCCCTATGAGGTGCGCAATTCGGCCGAGTATTTCGACGACATCCAGGACGTCAAGATCACCAGGGACATGCTCGATCTCGCCAAGCACATCGTGCAGCAGAAGTCCGGGCATTTCGATCCGGCAAAGTTCGAGGACCATTACGAGGCGGCGCTGACCGAGTTGATCAACAAGAAGCGCAACGGCGAGCGCATCACCTCGGTGTCGAAGCCGGTGTCGAGCGACAATGTCATCAGCCTGATGGATGCGCTGAAGCGCAGCATTTCCGGCAAGCCGGCGGCGGCGGCCGAAAAGGTTCCGGCTGCGAAGGCGGCAAAGGGCAAGAAGCCGCGCAAGGCCGCGGCCGGTCAGCGCGAAATGCTGCTGCCGATCTCGGGCAAGCGCGCCGCCAAGGCGGAAGAAAAACGCGCACCGAAGGAAGTGAAGGCGAAAGCGCGGGCAAGGAAGGCGGGCTAGCCTCCTCGTCGTCCGCCGCAAAGATCGTAGGGTGGGCAAAGCCGCCGGGCGCGAACGCGTCCGGTGGCGTGCCCACCATTCCAAACCGCACCCGGAATAAGAACGGTGGGCATGGCGCAAGAGCGCCTTTGCCCACCCTACGGCCTGCGGCGCGGTAGCGGCTTCCGCTTTAGCGCTGAGCAGGCTAGCTTGCTCACCAATCGATCAAAAAAACGAAGTTTGGGAGAAGGAAACAGAATGGTTTCGTTATTTTCGCGCATTACCTTGCTCGCGCTTGTGTCCGCCACGTCGATCGTCAGCGCCCTCGCGCAAACCCCGACTTACCCCACCCGCAACATCACCCTGGTGCTCCCCTTCGCCGCCGGCAGCGGCACCGACACCACGACGCGGATCATTTCCAAGGAACTCGGGACCGCGCTCGGGGTCGGCATGGTGATCGACAACAAGGCGGGCGCCAACGGCTCGATCGCGGCGAGCTATGTCGCGCGCGCCAATCCCGACGGCTACACGCTGTTCGTCACCACCAACACCACGCATTCCGCCAACCCGTATCTGCTCAAAACCATGAGCTACGATCCGATGAAGGATTTCACGCCGATCGCGCGCACCGGCGACCTGCCGTTCATGCTGATCATCAATCCGGAGATCCCGGCCAACTCGGTGCAGGAACTGATCGCGCTGGCCAAGAAGGAGCCCGGCAAGTATTCCTATGCCAGCGGCTCGTCGTCGGCGATCGTGTCGGGCGCCACCTTCGCGCGCCTCGCCGGCCTCGATCTGCTGCACGTTCCCTACAAGAGTTCGCCGCCGGCGCTGACCGACGTCATCGCCGGACGCGTCAGCATGATGTTCGTCGACGTGCTGACCGGCCTGCCCCATGTCAACGGCAAGGCGCTGAAGGCGCTGGCGGTGACCACCAAGAACCGCTCGGCGCTGCTGCCCCACCTGCCCTCGATGGATGAGGCCGGCGTCAAGGGCTTCGATATCACCTCATGGCAGGGCTATCTCGGTCCCGCCAACCTGCCGAAGGACATCGTGCTGAAGCTCAACGGCGAAATCCAGAAGATCATCAACCGGCCCGAAATCAAGAACGCGCTTGGCGAGCGCGGCATGGAAGCTTTTTCGGGGCCGCCCGAGGAATTCGAGAAATTCCTGAAAGACCAGCTCGTGGTCTGGGAAAAGCTGATCACCGACGCCGGCATCGAGAAGCAGTAGGCACCGCCTGACTACAAGTCGTCCCCGCGAAGGCGGGGACCCATAACCACCGTGATTGGTGGTTATGCAGGGTAGTTGCTCCAGCTCCTCGCCTAAATCGAGAGTCCAGGGGTTATGGGTCCCCGCCTTCGCGGGGACGACGTGTGGTTGGTGCTGGCGCCTCTACGACTCACTCCTTCTTCGTCCGGTAATCGCCGAATGTGGTATCGCGCTGGTCGAGCTGCGCCTTGACGCTGCCGCCGTCGCGGCGGAACGTCGACATGTAGGCGCGGCTGGCCTCGATGGTGAACGCCAGCGCCTGGATTTCGGTGCCGGCACGCATCGCGGCGCGCGCGCCCATGATCTCCATTGCGCGGTGCACCGAGCGCTTGTTGAGCTGCTGCAACTCCACCGGCACCTTGGCGGCGCGCTCGGCGAAATCCAGCGTGCGCTCGTCGAGTTCGGCAAGCGGAAACGCGCGGGTGGCAAAGCCCCATTCCGCCGCCTCGCGCCCCGACATCGCATCGCCGGTCAGCATCAATTCCATGGCGCGGCGCATCCCGACCAGCCAGGGATGATACTGCATGTCCGGCGGGCTCATCAGCCGCACCGGCGGATAGCCGATCTGAGCGTCGTCGGCGACGTAAACCACATCGCAGGCGGTGGCGAGCTCCGTGCCGCCGGCGAGACAATAGCCGTGCACCTGCGCGACCACCGGTTTTGCAAGATCCCAGATGCCGAACCAACCCTCGACCACATGCCGCGACCATTGCCCCGGCCCCGCCGCCGAGTGATAGGGCTGGTCGACCGAATTATCCGATGACAGGTCGTAACCGGCGGAAAAGCACGGACCGGCGCCGCGGACGATCGAGATCGAAATCGCGGGATCGCGATCGGCCGCCTCCAGCGCGTCGAAGATTTCGCCGCGCAACCGATTGTTCAGCGCGTTGCGCTTGTCCGGCCGGTTGAGGGTAATGCGCCGGACCCGCGGTTTCGGATCGTCGACGAGGATGTGCTGGTAGGGCATCGCGCGTTTCTCCCGCTGCGCAAGCCTAGACCGTAGGGTGGGCAAAGCGAAGCGTGCCCACCTTCACACGGTAATGCCTCGCATGGAATGGTGAGCACGGCGCAAGCGCGCCTTTGCCCACCCTACGACCCGCGGCTAGCTCAAAACTTCAGCGCCTTGGCCTGCCGGACCTGCGGCAGCGTCTGTACCTGGGCCAGCACCTCCGCCGGCACGACGCCATCGATCTCGACCAGCGCGATGGCGTCGCCGCCCTGCTTGTTGCGGCCGAGATGGAAGGTGGCGATGTTGATCTTGGCGTCGCCGAGCAGGCTCGCGAACTTGCCGATGAAACCCGGCTTGTCCTCGTTGGTGACGTAGATCATCGACTTGCCGAATTCGGCATCGACGCGGATGCCCTTGATGTCGACCAGCCGCGGCTGGCCGTCGGCATAGACCGTGCCCGACACCGAACGCTCCTGCCGCTCGGTGGTGACGGTGACCGTGATCAGGCTTTCGTAATCGCTCTGCGCCGCGCGCACGATTTCGTCGACCACCATGCCGCGCTCCTTGGCGACGACCGGCGCGGAGACCACGTTGACGTCGCCCAGCATCGGCCGCAGCAACCCGGTCAGCGCCGCCGAGGTCAGCGCCTTGATCTTCATTTCGGCGACATGGCCCTCATAGGTGATGGTCACCTTGGAAATGCCGGTCTCGGTCAACTGCCCCGCGAACGAGCCGAGCTTTTCGGCAAGATCGATGAAGGGTTTTAGTTTTGGCGCCTCTTCGGCGGTGATGGACGGGAAATTTACCGCGTTGGAGATGGCGCCGGTCAACAGATAGTCCGACATTTGTTCTGCGACCTGAAGGGCGACGTTCTCCTGCGCCTCGGTGGTGGCAGCGCCCAGATGCGGCGTGCAGATCACATTGGGATGACCGAACAGCACGTTCCTGGTCGCGGGCTCCTCGACGAACACGTCGAAGGCGGCACCGGCGACCTGCGCGGAATTCAGCGCATCCACCAGCGCCTGCTCGTCGACCAGCCCGCCCCGCGCGCAATTGATGATGCGCACGCCCTTCTTCATCTTCGCCAGCGCCGCCGCGTCGATGATGT
Organism: uncultured Alphaproteobacteria bacterium; assembly: GCA_963710045.1. Taxonomy (GTDB): domain Bacteria; phylum Pseudomonadota; class Alphaproteobacteria; order Rhizobiales; family Xanthobacteraceae; genus Bradyrhizobium. The sequence continues at coordinate 10,728 of CAVPZO010000039.1, forward strand.
TTTTGGTCTTCTCGGTCAGCGGCGTATGCAGCGTGATGAAATCGGCGCGCTTGAACAGCTCGTCGAGATCGACCTTCTCCACCCCAAGATCCTTGGCCCGCTCCGGCGACAGGAACGGATCGAACGCCACCACTTTCATGCGAAGCCCCAGCGCGCGGTCGGCGACGATAGCGCCGATATTGCCGCAGCCGATCACCCCCAGGGTCTTGGCGGTGATCTCGACGCCCATGAAGCGGTTCTTCTCCCACTTGCCGGCCTGCGTGGAGGCATCGGCTTGCGGAATCTCGCGCGCCAACGCCAGCATCAGGGTGATCGCGTGTTCGGCGGTGGTGATCGAATTGCCGAACGGCGTATTCATCACGATGATGCCCTTCGCGGTGGCGGCGGGAATTTCCACATTATCGACGCCGATGCCGGCACGGCCGATCACTTTCAGCCGGGTCGCCCGTTCCAGGATCTTTGCGGTGGCCTTGGTGGCCGAACGGATCGCCAGCCCATCGTAATTGCCGATGATCTCGGCGAGCTTCTCCTTGTCCTTGCCGAGGTTGGGCTGGAAATCGACCTCGATGCCGCGATCCTTGAAGATCTGCACCGCGGCGGGAGACAGCGCGTCGGAAATGAGAACTCTGGGTTTGGACATTGTTTTTTCCATCTGTTCGTCATTCCGGGGCGCGAGCATCGCGAGCCAACCCGGAATCCAGACGAGGTTGCAGGTTTTTGGAGTGGATTCCGGGTTCGCGCTTCGCGCGCCCCGGAATGACGGGTTACGCGGCCCTGGCCAGCGTCGACTTCATCTCCGCGAACGCCCAGTCGATCCACTGCGTCAGCAACGCGACGTCCTTGGCTTCCACGGTGGCGCCGCACCAGATGCGCAGGCCCGCCGGCGCGTCGCGATAGTGTGCGAAATCGTAACCGGCGCCTTCCTTCTCCACCAGCGCGACCAGCTTCTTCGCAAAGTCCGCCTGCGCGTCGGCGGTCAATGAAGTGATCGCGGGATCGACCACCTTCATGCATACCGAGGTGTTGGAGCGGATCGCAGGATCCTTTGCCAGGAAATCGATCCACGGCGTCTTCGCCTTCCACTCGGCCAGCACTTTTGTGTTGGCGTCGGCGCGCGCGATCAGCGCCTTGAGGCCGCCGACCGACTTCGCCCAGTTCAGCGCGTCGAGATAATCCTCGACGCACAGCATCGACGGCGTGTTGATGGTCTCGCCTTCAAAAATGCCTTCGTTGAGCTTGCCGCCCTTGGTCATGCGGAAGATTTTCGGCAGCGGCCATGCCGGCTTGTAGCTCTCCAGCCGCGCCACCGCGCGCGGGGAGAGCACCAGCATGCCGTGCGCGGCCTCGCCGCCCAGCGCCTTCTGCCAGGAGAAGGTCACCACATCGAGCTTGGCCCAGTCGAGCGGCTGCGCGAATGCCGCAGAGGTGGCGTCGCAGATGGTTAGGCCGTCGCGGGTCGCACTGATCCAGTCGGCGTTGGGCACCCGCACGCCGGACGTGGTGCCGTTCCAGGTGAACACGATGTCGGATGCAGGATCGGCCTTGCTCAGATCCGGAATTTCGCCATAGCCGGCATGCAGCCTGGTGACGTCCTTGAGCTTCAATTCCTTGACGATGTCGCTGACCCAGCCTTCGCCGAAGGATTCCCAGGCAATGGTGGTGACGGGGCGCGCACCGAGCAGCGACCACAGCGCCATCTCGACCGCGCCGGTATCCGACGCCGGCACGATGCCGATTCGGTAGCCGGCGGGCACTTCAAGCACCTCGCGCGTCAATTCGATCGCGAGCTTGAGTTTCGCTTTGCCGATTTTCGCGCGATGCGAACGGCCGAGCGCGGCGTCCTTGAGATTGTCGGGGTTCCAGCCGGGGCGCTTGGCACAGGGGCCGGAGGAGAAATGCGGCACATTCGGCCGCAAAGCGGGCTTCGCTGCAGTCATGATCTATCCTTCCAGATAGCAAGCCTCCCGTTGGGGGGAGGTGTCCCGCCGGCGGAGATATGGCAATTGCTGCGGCGCGTCAAGCCGCTTTGCGGCCATCACGGGCGATTGATCGGTGCGATACAGCAACGCGCTCGGCCGGCACATGCCTCTCGTCATGGCCGGGCTTGTCCCGGCCATCCACGTCTTCCTTGCTGCAGCGCTGTCAAGACGTGGATGCCCGGCACAAGGCCGGGCATGACGGACTTTGAGTCAGACCCATGAGTCAAAACCTGATCGTCATCCCGACATGGCTGGCCGCAAATCCCAGCCGCTTGTAGAAGCGCTGGGCATCGACGCGGGTATTGTGGGTGAGCAGTTCGATCAGCTTGCAGCCTTTTCCCTGCGCCTCTGCAACCGCCCACTGCACCAGTTGTTCGCCGATGCCCCGGCTGCGGTGAAGCGAGGCGACGCGGACGTCCTCGATCAAGGCGCGCGAGGCGCCTTGCGAGCTCAATCCCGGCAGGATGCAGAGCTGCAGGCAGCCGATGACCTCGCCGCCCTCGCCTTCCGCGACCACCAGCTGGATGTCGGGATCGCGCTCGACCCGTTCGAACGCCTGAAAATACGGCGCCGGCAGCGGATCCTCAATCCGCTCGCGGCCGCGGCCCAAGGCATCGTCCGCCAGCATCGCCACGATAGCGGCGACGTCACTGCGGCGGGCGGGCCTGATCCTGACGCGCGAAACGCCGCTCATGGATTGCTCCGGAATTCACTGGACCGGAGCCAGATTCAGCGCGCGCTCGGCCTCGCCGATCCAGCGCCGCACCGCGTCATAACCATCGAGATGGAAACCGCCCTCATGCGCCACGCGGGTGTAGGCCAGCAGCGACACGTCGGCCAGCGAAAGGCTGTCGCCGATCAGAAATCGCGTCGCGGCAAGCTGATGCTCCATCCGCGCCAGCGCGGCATAGCCGCCCTTGATCTTGTCGGTGTCGAGGTCGGACGCGGGCTTGCCCAGATAGACCATCTGGAAGCGGCAGACCGCGATATAGGGCTCATGGCTGTACTGTTCCCAGAACAGCCATTCATCCATCTTGGCGGCGGCAAAGGCGTCCGCGGGAATGAGATCGCTGCCGCGCGCGAGATAGCGGATGATGGCGTTGGACTGCGCCAGCGTGCGGCCGTCGTCGAATTCGACGGTCGGCACCTGGCCCGCGGGGTTGAGCTTGAGAAACGGCGTGGTGCGGGTCTCGCGCTTCATCGTATCGACGCCGATCCAGCTATACGGCAGCCCGAGCCGGTCGCAGACCCACTTCACCTTCAGACAGTTGCCCGAATTGCTATCGCCGTAGATTTTCATGGCTCGCCGCCGCCCTCACTTTGGGCGACAGACCAGCAGCCGCGATCCGTTCTGTCAACAGGATCGCACGGTCAGAACTTGTAGCCGATGCCGGCGCGCACGGTGTTGACGGTGGTATCGACCGGGGCGGTAAAGCGCATGTATTCCCATTCGGCGCGCACGAACAGGTTTGCGAACAGCATCATGTCGACGCCGAGGCCGCCGGAATAGCCGTAGATGAAATGCGAATTTGCATCGTCCGCCAGGCTGCGCTCGCTAGGCCCGATATTGGGCAGCGCGGGGATCTGCGTGCCGACATATTGGTAGAAAATACCGTACTCCGCCGTGCGGTTGATATTGGCCTGCCCCAACGCAACCCCGCCGAACAGATACGGCAGGAAGCAGCCGAGCGCATAGCCGCCGCGGACCCGGAGCGAACCGAAATCGGTGATCGTCATCGCCGAACTCGACGACAGGTGGGCGGTGGTTTGATAGTCGGCCGGGAAGAAGAACGTGCGGGTCTGGTCGCCTTTGGAACTGTTGAAGAACTTGCCGTGGATGTAGTTGAGCTCGACACCGACGACGACGTCGGTCCATTGCGCGTTATAACCGAAAAATCCGCCGAACCCGCTGTTCTGCGTATTGGTCTTTTGCTGCATGGGCCAGCTTGAGATGTCGAACTGCTGCTCGATGTCGACATTGTTGAGAAGTTTTTTCAGCAGGTCCTGGCCGGAATTGGTAAAATCCATGTCGGCGGCGCCGTAGCTGGCCTGGCCGCCGATGTAGAAGCCTTGCCAGTTGGTGCGCGCCACCGGCGCGGTGAAACTTCCGCGAAGAAAATCCGGCATATCGGCCGCTTGCGCGGCGGTCGCCGTTCCCACAATCGCCGCCACCAACAAAAATCGACGCATCGCAACGCTCCCATCACACTCTGACTTGGCGTCGATCATCGCTCGTTAACCTTAACCAATCGTTGTCGCGGGCTGTTCGAGAGGCATGAAACTTTTTCGAATCGTGGCGCAAAACAAAACGGCGCGGGAAAATCCCGCGCCGTTAAGATTGGTTAAGAGAGTTGGCCGATCAGCCCTTGCGGACCAGCGGCGCCGGCGGCGGCGGAACGTCGCAGCAGGTCCAGCGCACGCCGAGCTTGATGTCGTGCGAGGTCAGCTCGTTGAACTGGAAGGCGCGGCGTGCTGCGAGGATGCCGTCGAAGGTGTCGCGCCTTGCCGGTGATCCCGTTGCCGAGATCGAGATAGCGATAGGCCAGTTCGACCGTGAAGTTCTGGTTGACCTTGTAGGCGAGACCCGCGTGGGCCGCCCAGGCAAAGCTGTCATTGGCTGACGCCGAGTTGGCGAAGTAGGTCGCCGCGTTGACCGATCCGACGCCGGGGCTCGGAATCGCGCCGAAGTCCTGCAAGCCCGCTGAACTTGGTTGAAGGCGCCACCGACGCCGACGCCGACGAACGGCGTAATGCACCACCAGGTACCGAGGTCGACATAGACGTTGGCCATCGCGACCCAGCTCGAATAGCCGCCGCTGTAGATGTCGGCGATCGCGCCGAGGCCGGCGATATTGGCGAAATCGGTGCCGCTGAAATGCACCTTGGAGCGGTATTCACCGGTGATATCGGCGCGGAACCAGCTGTTGAACTGATAGCCGACACCAAGCCCGTACGACATTCCGCCGGTGAACTCGTGGCCGAGCTGATTTACCGACAGCGTCGATACGTCATCATAGGCGGGCGCGAACAGCTTGCCGCGGGTGTTGGTCATGCCGATATCGCCGCGCAGGTACCAACCGCCGAAATCCTCGACCGGCGGGGCGTAATACTGCGCCGGCGGGGGCGGCATGATGGAACCCATGTCGGCGGCGAACGCCGCCGACGACAACAGAGACGCCGCTCCAGCGGCAATCAGGAACTTAACGCTACGCATTGGCTTCGTCCTCTTGTCCGGTGAGGCAGACGAAGCCTCACACCAAAAACTCACAAGCGGACGATGCCATCAAATTCTTAAGCGCCACTTAACCCTAATTTTTAAGGTTGATAATCTCCGAAGATTTTTTCGCCCGCAGGTATCTTTCACGCGAAAGATGGCGGCCTCGCCACAATCGTAAACGATGTGTTGATGAAAATTGTAGCCCGGACGAGCGAAGCGACCCCGGGGAGCTGTCGCTCCCGCATATCGCTTCGCTCATGCGGGCTACAGGTCTTGCTGTGTCAGCGCGCAACCTCTCGGCATCTTCGGCAGGAACACCGCGAGCAGGCCGATGGCGGGGAGGAATGCGCAGATCTGATAGACGAACGCCATCCCCATGTGATCGGCGACCCTGCCGAGCACCGCGGCGCCGAGGCCGCCGATGCCGAATGCTACGCCGAAGAACACGCCCGAGATCATTCCGAACCGGTGCGGCATCAGTTCCTGCGCGAACACGATGATCGACGACGTCGCCGAGGAGATGATCAGCCCGATGAAGATCGTCAGCACCGCGCTCGCATAGAGTCCGGCATAGGGCAGCGCCAGCGTGAACGGCAGCGCGCCCAATATCGACAGCCAGATGATATATTTGCGGCCGAAGCGGTCGCCGAGCGGGCCGCCGAAGAAGGCGCCGACCGCGTTGGCGGCCAGAAAGATGAACAGATAGAGCTGGGCTGCCTGGGTCGAGACGCCGAACTTTTCGATCAGATAGAAGATGTAATAGCTCGACAGGCTCGACACGTAGAGCTGCTTGGAGAACAGCAGCGCCACCAGCACGACCAGCGCGATCCTGACGCGGGCCGACCCCGGCGCGTCCGGATGCGCCTTCGGCGCCGGAAATTTCTTCGACGCGATCTGCGGTTGGTACCAGACCCCGATCCGCCACAGGATGACAATCGCGAGGAACGCGATCGAGGAGAACCACGCGATGCTGGGCTGGCCGAACGGCACCACGATCAGCGCCGCCAGTACCGGCCCCATCGAGGTCCCAAAACTGCCGCCGAGCTGGAATACCGATTGCGCGAAGCCGTAGCGCCCGCCGGAGGCCAGCCGCGCGATCCGCGCCGACTCCGGGTGAAATACCGCCGAGCCGAGGCCAACCAGCGCCGCGGCGATGAGGATGATCGGGTATCGTTGCGCCACGCTGAGCAGCAGCAGTCCGAAAAACGTAAAGCCCATGCCGAGCGCAAGCGAGAACGGCTGTGCCTTTTTGTCGGTCATGTGGCCGATCACCGGCTGCAGCAGGGAGGCTGTGAACTGGAACGCCAGCGTGATCAAGCCGATCTGCGTGTAATCGAGCGAATAGCTTTCCTTCAGGATCGGATACACCGAAGCGATCAGCGACTGCATGGTGTCGTTGAGGAAATGCGAAAAGCTTATTCCCGCCAGCACGACATAGGCCGGCCCGGCGACCGCGGCGGATTTCAGGGCGCCGGATGGAACGTCCTCGACGACGACCGGTGCGACCAGCGTTTCGTCTTCAATGATAATGGATTTGTTCAAAACACTGACCCGGGGATTCGCCGCAATATTCATCGTCCTACGCGACCGGCGCCGCGCCGACCAGCGCCATTAGATAATGGCAGGGATGCATCACGAGTCGTCCCCGCGAAGGCGGGGACCCATACGCCGCGTCATCGAAGTTGAGGAAGGCGCGCGTATCCTTGTTGAACTGCGCTAGCCGATAAAACAAGCGACAGGGGTTATGGGTCCCCGCCTTCGCGCTAGGGCTGCACACACTGGTGCGACGGATACTCGGGTCCGAAGGGGATTCAGAATTGGGAATCCGTGTGATTTCTATTGCGGCACTTCGGTTTTGGCAGGGGTGTCGACATGCTGGCGCGCATAGACTGGTCATTAGGTCGGTTCGGGGATCGTCGTCTCGATAAAGGGGGGCGGCGCTCATCGAATGCATGGTCGTGGGTAATGGATGTCTGCCTGCGGCGGCTGGCAAGGGTGAGCGCAGGAAGTGCGGTTCAACCGCTTTCTCGGCAACGACAAGGTGACGACCGAGCGGGTAATCGAAAGCTGGAGCGAGGATACGGCGGCGGCGGTGGAAGGCCGCCATGTGCTGGCGATCCAGGACACCAGCGAGATCAACTTCCACCACGGCAAACCGCCGGCGCGGGCTCGGGGAGATCGGCAAGGGCAACGGCCGCGGAGTGCTGCTGCATCCGATGCTGGCGGTGGATGCCGAGAACGGCAACTGCCTTGGTCTGTTGAGCGGCCAAGTGTGGACCCGCAAGGGCCGCCGCACCGTCTCGCATGATCGGCGCGAGCTGTCGGACAAGGAATCGCAGCGCGGATCGCTACCGCGCTGGCAGAAAGCTGCTGCTTGCCAAGGCCGCCATGGTGACTGTGCTCGGCGATCGCGAGAGCGACATCTTCGCGCTTTATGCTGGTGTGGCTGAAGAGACTTCCATGTGATCGCCCGCAGCATGCATGATCGCAAGATGCGCCGACGGCATCGGCCTGTATGCGGCCAGCGAAGGCATGGCGGTTGGGGGCAACGCGCCATCGTGCTGCCTGCGCGTGCGCAGCGGGCTGAACGCGTCGCAGTCCTTGAACTGCGCTTCGGCGCGGTGACCTAGCCCGGCCGCAAAGCAAGTTGCTGGCCATCAGCAAAGCACCGCTGACTTGGTCGAGGTGCGTGAGGTGAATTCCGCCCGGCACGGAACCGCTGCACTGGCGGCTTCTCACCACCCACCCGGTGGCGACTGCGGAACAGGCTTGGTGCATCGTCGAATGGTACAAGCGCCGCTGGCTGATCGAGCAGTTCTTCCGTGTCCTCAAGACCCAAGGCTTCAAGCTCGAAGACAGTCAAATCGCCACCGCCGACCGGCTCCTCAAGCTGGTCGCGATCGCCGCCAAGGCCGCGGTCATCACCATCCAACTCCTGCAGGCGCGCGATGGCCGGGGCCAGCAGTCCGTCGGGCTCGTCTTCAATCTCGACGAGGTCGCAACGCTCAAAGCCCTCAACAAGACACTTGAGGCCCGAAGCAAACGCTAAGAACCCGCATCCGCCCGACAATCTCGCCTGGGCCGCCTGGATCATCGGCCGTTTCGGCGGCTGGGACGGCTATCCATCGTCCAGGCCGCCAGGCCCCATCACCATGAAACACGGCCTCGAATACTCTACGCCGTCGCCACAGGATGGAGCCTCAAAGATGTGTAAATGCTAGCGCTTAGCGGGGACGACCAGCGCTCACGCCGCCGCGGCGTGGCCCAGCGCGGAGACGATGTGGTCGACCACTTCCTCGACCAGGATGCGGTCGTCGCCCTCGCCCATCACCCGGATCACCGGTTCGGTGCCGGAGGAGCGGACCAGCAGCCGGCCATGGCCGTTGAGCCGCTTTTCGCCGTCGCTGATGGCCGACTTGACCTCGGCGTCGTCGAGCGGCTTGCCGCTGCGGTAGCGCACGTTTTTCAGGATCTGCGGCAGCGGATCGAAGCGGTGGCAGACCTCCGACACCGGACGGCCGAGCTTTTGCACCACGGCGAGCACCTGCAGCGCCGACACAAAACCGTCGCCGGTGGTGGCGTAATCCGACAGGATGATATGGCCGGACGGTTCGCCGCCGAGATTGTAGCCGCGGCTCAGCATCTGCTCGAGCACATAGCGGTCGCCGACCGGCGTGCGCACCAGTTCGATGCCCTGCCCTTCGAGGAACCGCTCCAGCCCGAGATTCGACATCACGGTGGCGACGACGCCCGGTTTGGAAAGCCGGCCGTCTTCCTGCCAGCTTTGCGCGATCACCGCGAGCAGTTGATCGCCGTCGACCACGTGGCCGCGCTCATCGACGATGATGACGCGGTCGGCGTCGCCATCGAGCGCGATGCCGATATCGGCGCGCATTTCACGCACCTTGCGGCTCAGCGCTTCCGGCGCGGTGGAGCCGCAGTCCTTGTTGATGTTGAATCCATCGGGCTCGACTCCGATGGCGATGACGTCGGCGCCCAGTTCCCACAGCGCTTCCGGCACCACCTTGTAGGCGGCGCCGTGGGCGCAATCGACCACCACGCGCAGACCGTCGAGGCTGAGATCGCGCGGCAGCGTGCGCTTGGCGAATTCGATGTAGCGGTCGTGCACGCCGTCGATGCGGCGGGCGCGCCCGAGGCTGGCGCTCTGCGCCAGCTTCTTGTCGAGGTTCTCGTCGAGCAACTGCTCGATCTGCTTTTCGACGTCGTCGGACAGCTTGAAGCCGAGCGGCCCGAACAGTTTGATGCCGTTGTCCTCGAACAGATTATGCGACGCGGAGATCATCACGCCGAGATCGGCGCGCATCGATTTTGTGAGCATCGCCACGGCCGGCGTCGGCATCGGACCGAGCAGCAGCACGTCCATGCCCACGGAAGTAAAGCCGGCGACCATCGCATATTCGATCATGTAGCCGGACAGCCGCGTGTCCTTGCCGATGACGACGCGATGGCGATGGTCGCCGCGCTGGAACACCAGCCCAGCCGCCTGCCCCACCTTCATCGCCAATTCCGGCGTGATCAGCCCGTTGGCGCGTCCCCGAATCCCGTCGGTCCCGAAATATTTGCGGCTCATTGATCCCCCAGATCGTCCAGGCCTCTCAAACCGTCCCGGCAAGAAGCTTTGAACGCCACCCATACTAACGTGACGCGGTTATAAAGCCTCCGGCCCTAAAATGGCTTCAAAAAATATGATGAATCATTACCGGCAGCCGGATCGGAAGCCAGCGCTTAACCATTTGAAATACTTGCTTAATTTTACCGCTGTGTCCGCAACCGGACCCTTCGTAAATCCGGCGCCGCCTTGCATGCGGGCCGGTTTTCGCAGCCGAGGTCCGGCTCTAGCCTTTGCGCTTGATGTGATGGTCGTCTTTTGACGGCGGCGGCTGGGTCACGTTCACCGGGTCCGAGGCCGGAAAGGTTTCTTCAAGGCCCTCTTCCAGCGCCTCATCGAGCTTGCGCTTCTCGATGTCCCTGGAGTTTTTCGGTGCGGTCATCGCGTCCTCCGGTCTTGCCGGTCACGCCGGGCGATTTGGCGGACGGCTCAACCATGCTAGATGACGGTGAAAGCCGACAATTACAAGAAGGTTCGGAAACGCTCATGAAGCACATCACCTGCATCGAGGATCTGCGCCAGCTCCATATGCGCCGGGTGCCCAAGGCGTTCTTCGACTACGCCGACCGCGGCTCCTATACCGAGCAGACGCTGCGCGCCAATCGCGCCGATCTCGAGCAGATCAAATTTCGCCAGCGCATCCTGGTCGATGTGTCGAAGCGCGATCTCTCCACCACGATCCTCGGCGAGCCGGCATCGCTGCCGCTGATCCTGGCGCCGATCGGGCTGTGCGGCATGCAGCATGGCGACGGCGAGATTCTCGCCTGCCGCGCCGCGCAAGCCGCCGGGATTCCGTTCACGCTGAGCACGATGTCGATCTGCTCGATCGAGGACGTCGCATCCAGCGTCGACAAGCCGTTCTGGTTTCAACTCTACGTCATGAAGGACCGCGGCTTCATCAAGGCGCTGATCGAGCGCGCGATTGCCGCGAAATGCAGCGCGCTGGTGCTGACCGTCGATCTGCAGGTGCTCGGGCAGCGTCATCAGGACATCAAGAACGGCATGACGGTGCCGCCGGAATGGACGCTGTCGAAAATTTTCGATTTCGCCACCAAGCCGGCCTGGGTGTCCGGCGTGCTGCGCGGCAAGCGCCGCACCTTCGGCAATCTCGTCGGCCATCTGAAAATCGGCGACGACATTACCGCGCTGTCGCAATGGACCGCGTCGCAGTTCGACACCTCGCTGAACTGGAAGGACGTCGATTGGATCCGCGGCATCTGGCCCGGCAAGCTGGTCCTCAAGGGCATCCTCGACGTCGAGGATGCCGAGGAAGCCGCCAAGACCGGCGCGCAGGCGCTGGTGGTTTCCAACCATGGCGGCCGGCAGCTCGACGGCGCGCCGTCATCGATCGAGGTGCTGCCGGAGATCGCGGACGCCGTGGGCTCGCAGATGGAAATCCTGTTCGACGGCGGCATCCGCTCCGGCCAGGACGTGATGCGCGCGCTGGCGCTCGGCGCCAAATCCTGCATGATCGGCCGCGCCTATGTTCACGGGCTCGGCGCCGGCGGCGAGGCCGGCGTAGCCAAGGCGATCGACATCATCCGCAACGAACTCAGCGTCACCATGGGGCTCACCGGCGTCAACACCATCGCCGAGATCGACGACCACGTGCTGGCGGATTAGGGGCCTTCAGGCTCAACCATCGTCATTCCGGGAGCGCCTCTTGGCGCAGGCCCGGAATCCATAATCCCTGTGCTCGAGCGTGGATGCTGAACTCAATGCAGGGTTATGGATTCCGGGCTCGCTCGCTTCGCTCGCGCCCCGGAATGACGGTTAGTCACATCGGCGGCGTGATCCCGTCGCGGCCGACATTGACGCGGGCCGCTTCCAGCGTGCCGTCGTCTTTCTTGACCGCGCCGAAGATGATGATCTTGGCGCCCGGCTTCAGCTCGGACTTGTCGCCGGCAACGAAGGTGACGATCGGCGTGTCCGGCGGCACCACGACTTTCTTCTCGCCGTCCTTGTATTTGACCAGGATGTTCTGGCCGTCGGTGCCCTTGACCGTCTGGGCCACGGTGGCATTGGTCATGGTGCTGTTGGGACGCTGGTCCCAGGGCCGGAAACCTTCGGCGGCGCCACGCTGGGTTTCAGGAAAAATGTGCACGGCGACTGCTTTCTGGGTGCCGTCGGGCTCGGGCATCGCGGTGACGCCGATGTAGGATCCCTCCTTGATTTCGGACAGTTCGGTCTTGGCGACGCCGAAGATTGCCACATTGTCGGTCATGCGCACCTTCAGGTCGGTGCCCTCGCGCGACTTGATCGCCAGCATCGGGCCATCGACGGCCTCGATGGTGCCGCGAATGCGCACCGTTGGCGCGGGCTGCGCCCAGGCGACGGAGGCGAAGGATACGAGGGCCAGCGACGTTGCGAGCACGCGCGGCATCAGCGAAGCGATGTGTGGCATGGCGATTTCCTCCCGAGGTCGCTTGGCGGACCAATCAAGGGGGAACCCCGGAGACGGGATGCTATTCCAGGCGCTTCCGTGCCCCGGGGACGAAGTCGCAGCGCGTAGCACTTGCCGGATGAAGTGATGCGCTATCGAGAGCAGAAGCCCCTCTCCCGTCTTGCACTTCGCGGAGCCACCCTCTCCCACGGGGACAGGGGAAGAACCACTCACATCGGCGGCGTCAGGCCGTCGCGGCCGACGCTGACGCGGTTGGTTTCGAACGAGCCGTCGGGCAGCTTCTTCATGAAGGCGATCACCTTGGCGCCGGCCTTGAGGTCGGACTTGCCGGCGGGGACATAGGTCACGACCGGCGTGTCGGGACCGACCATGACTTTCTTTTCGCCGTCCTTGTATTTGATCAGCAGGGTATGGCCGTCATTGCCGACCACGGATTCGGCGACGGTGGCATTGGTCATGCTGCTGTTGGGGCGCAGATCGTAGGGCCGCGAGCCTTCGCCGGTGCCGCGCATGTCTTCCGGAAACACGTGCACCTCGACCGCGTTGTTGCCGCCGTCGGGTCCGGGCACCGTGGTGGTGCCGATGAAGGAGCCGACCTTGATGTCGGACAGCGCAATCTTGACGATGCCGACCACGCGGATGTCGCCGGCCATGGTCAGCTTGACGTCCTCGCCGCTGCGCGATTTCACCATCAGCGTCTCGCCGTCGACGCTCTCGATGGTGCCGCGCACCCGCGACGGCGAGGTCTGCTGCGCGAGCGCGAGGATCGATGACGTCGCAACCATCGCCAAGGCAATGAGCGGGCGCGAGCAAGAGAAACGACGATACGGCATAGGCTGAGACTCCGGTGGGACTGACAATCAACAGACCCCGGATAAACGCCGATATTCCTGCCTCAACCCTTTGTGAGATCGGCTTCGACCAGTTCACGCAATTCCGGCGTCACCTCGGGGCGCTGCCCGAACCACAGTTCGAACCCCCGCACCGCCTGATGCAGCAGCATGCCGAGGCCATCGGCGGTCTTCAGTCCGCGCGCCTGTGCCGCCGCCAAAAGCGGCGTCCGCAGCGGCACATAGACCAGATCGGCCACTACGGCCTGCGGCGGCAGCTGGCCGACCTCGATCTCGAGCGGCGGCTGTCCCTTCATGCCGAGCGATGTGGTGTTCACCAATAGTCCCGCACGGGGCAGCACGTCGCCGATCGCCTCCCACGGGACGGGAAGAATTTGCGGCCCGAACTGATCGGCCAGCGCCTGCGCGCGCTCCATGGTGCGATTGGCCAGATGCACGCGCGCGATGCCGCGCTCGATCAGCCCGAAGAGGACCGCCCGCGACGCCCCGCCGGCGCCGAGCACCAGCGCATCGGTGGCGGCATCCCAACCCGGCGCTGACGCGTCGAGATTGTTGAGAAAACCTTCGATGTCGGTGTTGGTCGAGTACAGCGTATCGCCCTCGGTACCACAGCGTGTTGGCGGCGCCGACCGCCTTGGCGCGCTCATCCGGCACCGACAGCAGCAGCGCGCGCTCCTTGTGCGGGATGGTGACATTGGCGCCGACAAAGCCGTGATGCGAAAGATGCGTGATGAATTCGGCGACGTCTTCCGGCGGCACCGACTCGATGGTGTAGCCGCCCTCGATGCCGAGCTTGCGCAGCCAGCTGTGATGGATCAGCGGCGAGCGCGAATGCGCCGCCGGCCATCCGATCAGACACGCGGCGCGGGGTTTTGTCACACGAATGTTCTCCTTCGTCATGCCCGGGCTTGTCCCGGGCATCCACGTCTTTCTTTTTCGTCGCAAAAGACGTGGATGGCCGGGACAAGCCCGGCCATGACGATCAATTATGTTCTGCCCGACTGTGTCAAGATCGTGCTCAAGGCGAATGCCGCGCCTGATTGCTTCGCCGCCTACGCTATAATGGCAAATTACGCCGCATCCCGGTGCGCGGCGATGATCTGCTCGGCGGCGCGTCCCGTCACCTCGGCCATGCGGTCGAACTGCCGGGTAAAGCTGCCGGCGCCGGCGGTGGCCGAGCGCAGTTCGACGATCAGTTCGCCGATCTCGGCTTCCGGCATCATGGCGCGGACGCGATCCCATCCCTGCCAGCCTTCGCGGGTATCGAAACCGAGAATCTGGCCGCGCCGGCCGGACAGGATGGCGTTGATCTTCGCGGTGGCGTCGGTGGGGCAGACGATCTCCACCACATGGATCGGCTCCAGCAGCACCGGCTGGCATTGCGGCAGCCCTTCGCTCATGCCGATGCGCGCGGCGGTGCGGAACGCCTGATCGGAGGAATCGACGCTGTGATAGGAGCCGTCGGTCAGCGTCACATGGACGTCGATGACGGGGAAGCCGAGCGGGCCGCGCACCAGCGCGTCGACCACGCCCTCCTCCACCGCGCCGATGTAATTGCGCGGCACCGCGCCACCGACGATCTTGTCGACGAACTCGAAGCCGCCGCCACGCGGCATCGGCTTGATGTCCAGCACCACGTCGCCGAACTGGCCGTGGCCGCCGGACTGCTTCTTGTGCCGTCCGCGCTGCGCGGTGATCGATTTGCGGATCGTCTCCTGATAGCCGATTCCCGGCGCCTGCGATTTGACGTTGACGCCGTAGCGCTCTTTCAGCCGCTCCAGCGCGACGCGCAGATGCATCTCGCCCTGCCCCCACAGCACGGTGTCGTGGGTTTGCGCGTTGTGAACGACGGTGAAGGACGGGTCCTCCTCATTCAATCGCGCCAGCGCCTGGCCGAGCTTGACGTCGTCCTTGCGGTCCAGTGCGGCGAGCGCCATCGCCAGCACCGGCGGACTTGGCGCGATCTCCACCAGCGCCGATGGCGCGGTCTTTCCGCTGGAGAACGTGTCGCCGGTCTTGATGCTGTCGAGCTTGCCGAGCGCCACCATCTCGCCGGCCTCGGCGGAGGCGCGCTTGGTATCGTGGGCGCCGCTCACCGCCAATATGCCCGAGATCCGCCCGGTCGCGCCACCTGACGACTGCACGGTCGCGCCGTCGTCGAGACGGCCGCTCAATACCCTTGCCAGAGAGAGTTTGCCGCCATGCTGCAGATGCACGGTCTTGAACACATAGGCCAGCGCATCCTTTCCGGCAGCGGGCGCGCCGAGCCGCTTTGCGGTTTCGGTGACACCGGGCGCTTCATGGCGCAGCGCTTTCATCAGCCTCAGCACGCCGTTCTCGCGCACCGCGGAGCCGAGCAGCACCGGACAGATCAGGCCTTCGCGCAATTCGCGGGCGAGATCGTCGAACACGGCATCGCGCGGCGGCTGAATATCGTCGAGCAGTTGCTCCATCAGCACGTCGTCGTGATCGGCCAGTTTCTCCAGCATCGAGAACCGCGCTTCCTTCTCGCGGTCGAGATCGCCGCCTTCAAGCGCGATGACCTCGGACGCCTTGTGCTCGCGGTAGACGAAGGCGCGCTCCAGCGCCAGATCGACGAAACCGGCGATCAACTCGCCGTTCCAGATCGGGATTTGCCTGAGCACCAACGGCACGCGCGATGCCGGCTGCAGGGTCGCGAGCGTCTCGCGCACGCGCTTGCTGGCCCTGTCGATCTTGTTGAGAAACAAAAGGCGCGGAATTCCAGGTCTTCCAGTTCGCGCAGGATGATCTGAAGCTGCGGCAGCTTGCGCTCGTCGGCCTCGCAGACCACCACCGCGGCATCGACCGCGGGGATCGCGGCGCGCATGTCGTGCGCGAATTCCACCGATCCCGGGCAGTCGATAAAGGTGTAGCTGTCGCCCATGAAGTTCGTGGTGGCGGCGGTCAGCCCGACGCCCATCTTGTGATGGCGGGCCTCGGCGCTGGCATCGCCGACGGAAGTTCCGGCTTCCACGCTGCCGGCTTTGGGAATGGCGCCGGTGCGCGCCAATATTGCTTCAAGAAGTGTGGTTTTACCGCTCTGGAAAGGGCCCACCAGTGCAATGCACCGGGGACCGCGGGGACTTCTGGCGTCTTGTCCCATCGCCGCCTCCTGATCTGGAGCTCGGCCCGTGATTGGGTCGGCGTCCCAATCGTCTCAGGGGTATTGCCACTTGGCAAGCGGGAAAAACGTCGCTGCGAACAACGCATCGTGTCCCGGACGCGGTGCGTATGCCGCTCCGCAGAGCGCTGCGCTGCGTCCGGGGCACGAGGCCTTACCTTCCCGGCCGCAGTTCCAGCCCTTCGACACCCAACGCCAGATTGAGGCCGACCTGGCCCTGCACGCTGAGCGGCTGCAGCGCGATCGAATTCGCCGAGCCGCCGACCAGGACGTTGCCGCCAAGACCGACGCCGATCGAGGCGCTGCCCTGCGCGCCGACATAATTGCCGGACAGGTTGCCGGGTCCGAGCCGCGCCACCGGCGCATAGACCGCCCAGGCCAGCGCCGATTCCTGGGTGATGCCGATATCGAGGCCGACCTTGCGGATGGTTGCGACATAGCTGTCATCCGGCACGCCATTGACGCGCAGCACGCAGCCGAGATTGGTGACCGAGCCGACGATAAAACCGACGCTCGATCCGCCGCGGCATTCGAGCACGCCGACCTGCACGCGCTGCATCGGCTGCTGGGCGGTGGCGACTGGCAAGGGAAGCCAGCAGAGCGGCAGCGGCGCTGACGAGGATTGGAAAATGGCGCATGAAAAATCTCCGGCTGAAGATGGGCCAGAATCAGAAGCGTGATCTTGTTTTATGCCACAACCTCTGCGGTCTCGCCAAATCCCTCCGTCCGTCATTCCGGGGCGCGAGCGAAGCGAGCGAGCCCGGAATCCATAACCCCATACACGTGACAGGGAGTATGGATTCGGGCCTGCGCCAAGGCGCATCCCGGAATGACGAATTAAAAAAAAGGCCCGCTTTTGCGGGCCTCTTTGTTCTGATTGCAGAAACCGTTCAACGATGGCGGCGGTGATGGCGATGACGGACGTGATGACCGCCCCGCCTGAAACACGACCGGCGTCAATTCAAGATCGGCGATCCCGGCCGCGACGTTGAGCCCGGTCTGGCCCTGCACGCTGATCGGCTGCAGCGCATAGGAATTTTGCGGACCGCCGACCAGAAAATTGCCGCCGCCACCGATGCCGACGGATGCGTTAGCGCCGACACCGCCGTAATTGCCGGAGAGATCGCCACGTCCAAGCCTGTTGGTCGGCGCGTTCACCGCCCAGGAAAGCCGGGTCTGCTGGGTGATGCCGAGATCCACCCCGAGCCGATGAATGGTCGCGACATAAGGTTCGGGGCGGCGGCCTTCGCTCTGGAACACACATTCGAGGCTGGTCACCGAGCCGACAACGAAGCCGACATTCTGGCCGCCCTGGCATTGCAGAATGCCGGCGCGAACCGGCAACGCGTTGGCGCTGGTGAACGACGCCACGAGCGCGGCAATGGCCATGCCGGATAATGTTAGAGGTCGCATAAGTCTGGTCTCCGCCTGTAATTGAATTGACGGAGGGACAGGAGGCAAGCGCCGTGTTCAAAACATGGCCCTTTTGCGATCAGCCGCGAATTAGCCGACCTCACCGACTGGACCAGCTAGTCATCAACGCGCAGTTCGGTGTTGAAGAACCGTATGACATCGCGTGCCACGTGTTGATGGACCGCGGCCCGGTCGACTGCTTCCGGATCGTTGCAAATAGGAATGCCGGCTACACGGGCGAGGATCGGACCGATGATCGAACGGCATTCGGGCACATAGGCGAAATGGCCGACCGATCGCCTGATTTCCTTTGCGCCGGAGATCAGCGTTGCCAAGGTGCCTGAGTTTGCCCGCGGCTCGAGAATCTCATCGAACTGAGCGGTGTCCACGACGAAGGGCGCGCTGATCGCTTTCAACAATTCTTCGCTGAAACCCTGGCCGGGGCCGGACGCCATGATGTAGTACGCCTTGATCCGCGCATCTTGAAAGGACCTGGCCGCGTCCGCAGCCTGCACTCGGGATACATCGTCCTTGAGCGTGCCATCGCAATAGAAATCTTTCTTCGCGGAAGTCTCGCAGAAGGCACGCTGGCGAGCCGGATCATATCGCCCGCCTGCGAGACTTACGCCGGTCCAGCCGCCGAACGAGTGCCCGACGAAGCCAATCCGGCGTCCATCGATGAGCGGCGCCCACTTCGGATCGTTCAGTATCTGATCGAGAACGAATGAAACGTCGACCGCGCGATCCCACAGACGAAAGCGCCCTGCGGCCGTTTGGTCATCGCCCAGAGTTCCTGGATGGGAAGCCGAGAGCACGACGTAGCCCGCATTGACCAGTTTCAGCGCGAGCCAGCCTTGGGAATATCTCGAGCCCCAATTGCCATGCGAAATGGCGATGAGCGGGCGCTTGGCGACATCACGGCGCGGCTCGGCGCCGCGCGCAACCCTGATGGGGCGCAGCGGCGGTCGAAAAGAAACCTCCTCCACTTTCGCCCCGGAAACCGGCTCATACCAGAGCTCGACCGGAAATCTACGGGAGTTGTTGTCCATTTCGATCGTGATGGCACCGACCGGCCCCTCCGCGCTCGCGGTTTGCGCTGCCAAAGGCGAGGCGCAAAGCGCAGCGGTCATGAGTAGCGATATCGGTTTCATGCCAGACCTTCTTCTATAGTGACTGATCGATGTGATCACGCCTGACTCGCGGATGATGGGCGCATGAATGCTCCGGTGCCGCGGATTGTGCGCGCGCGGAGCTTGGCTGTTTAGACGGTCGCCGCTACAGTCTGCCCAAACCTAAGGTTTGTAATCATGGCAGGCATTGAAAACATTCGCGGGGTCATCGGGTTCGTGCGAACCGTTGCGGCAGGCAGTTTTGCCGGCGCCGCGAAGGAGCTTGGCGTGTCGCCGGTCGCGGTGAGCAAGAACGTGCAACGTCTCGAACGACGGCTCGGCGTGCGGCTGCTTCAACGGTCCACCCGAAAGCTTAGCCTGACCGAGGAGGGTCGCCTGTTCCATGAACGTTGTATCGGTCCTCTCAGAGAACTTGAGAGCGCGCAATCGGCTGTAAAGGACAAGGGCCGCTCACCTGCCGGAAAACTGCGGCTGACGTCGATTTCGCCGTTTGGCCGAACATATGTCTTGCCGCTGCTCCCGGCGTTCAGCCGCCTCTATCCTGAGATCGAAGTGGAACTGCACCTGGACGATGCGATCAGTGACATGATCGCCGAAGGCTACGACGTCGGAATCCGTGCTGGTGAAATGAAAAACGGAACCATGATCGTCCGCGAGATCGCTCCGCTGCATTTCATCGTGTGCGGGGCGCCGTCTTACCTTGCGAGAAACGGGATGCCGCAGAAACCCGCCGATCTCGCAAGCCATAACTGCTTGCGATTGCGAAGCCGGCCCGCTCCGGCAAAACCGCTCAATTGGCTGCTGGGTCCCGACAAGGTGCCGGCTTCGCCGCCAATTGGCGGCAACTTTCTTGCCAACGACATCACCACGCTGGTGACGGCGGCAGTGCACGGCCACGGCCTGGTGTTTGCGCCTCTCCCGTTAGTACTTCCCCTGTTTCGATCCAATGCCCTGGTGCCCTTACTCCCGGACTGGATGTCGAAACCTGGTCACCTATTCATTCACTACCCCAACCGCAGGCACCTGCCAGTGCGGGTCCGGAGCTTCGTGAATTTCGCGCTCGATCGCTTCCGGAAGAATCCAGACCTTGTTTCGGATCCGCGAGGGACTCATCGCTCCCTTCGTCCGCTCGAAGTGAGTTCGTCGCCTACCGCAAATTGCCGCAAAAGCGCTGGATGCGCTTGCAGGCGTCTTCGAGGTCGGTGGTCTTGGTCGCATAGGAAATCCGGAACGCCGGCCCTAGGCCGAACGCCGAGCCCTGCACCACCGCGACGCCTTCGTTCTCCAACAACTCGGTGACGAAATCCTCGTCGTTTTCGATCACCTTGCCGGTCGGCGTGGTCTTGCCGATGGTGCCCGCGCAGGACGGATACACATAGAACGCGCCCTCGGGCCGCGGACAATTGATGCCCTTGGCCTGGTTGAGCATCGACACCACCAGGTCGCGGCGTTCCTTGAACACCGCGTTGTTGGAGGGGATGAAATCCTGCGGGCCGTTCAACGCCTCGACCGCGGCCCATTGCGCGATCGACGACGGGTTCGACGTCGACTGCGACTGGATCGTCGCCATCGCCTTGATCAGTTCGGTCGGACCGCCGGCGTAGCCGATGCGCCAGCCGGTCATGCAATAGGCCTTGGAGACGCCGTTCACCGTCAGCGTGCGGTCGAACAGTTTCGGTTCGATCTGCGCCGGCGTGGAGAACGCGAAATCGTCATAGACCAGATGCTCGTACATATCGTCGGTCATGATCCAGACCTGCGGATGCTTCACCAGCACGTCGGTCAGCGCCTTCAGCTCGGTGCGCGAATAGGCAGCGCCGGTCGGGTTCGACGGCGAGTTGAGGATGATCCATTTTGTCTTCGGCGTGATCGCCGCCTCGAGGGCGGCCGGCTGCAGCTTGAAACCGAACTCCGCCGTGCACACCACCGGCACCGGCTCGCCGCCCGCCAGCGCCACCATTTCCGGATAGCTCACCCAATAGGGTGCGGGGATGATGACCTCGTCGCCCGGATTGATGGTCGCCATCAGCGCGTTATAGAGCACCTGCTTGCCGCCGGTGCCGACGATGATCTGGCTCGGCGTGTAGGTCAGGCCGTTCTCGCGCTGGAATTTGGCTGCTATCGCCTCCTTCAGCTCGGGAATGCCGTCTACCGCGGTGTACTTGGTCTTGCCTGCCTCGATGGCGTGGATCGCCGCGAGCTTGATGTTAGCGGGGGTGTCGAAATCGGGCTCGCCGGCGCCAAGGCCGATGACATTGCGGCCGGCCGCTTTGAGCGCGCGCGCTTTATCCGTGACCGCGATGGTCGCGGACGGCTTCACACGGTCGAGCGCGGCGGACAGGAACGGCATCGTCATCTCCTTGCAGGCGTCGTGATCCAGCGACGCCACGATTCTCCATGAGGGGGATCACCGCACCCTAAAGCGCGCCGCGCTGCATCGCAAGAACGTTCGCTCCACGGCCTGCAAACTTTAGGAAACTTGAGGGGTACGGTACAGCCCCGCGCAACATTCATAAAATTTGGCGCGGAAATGGCTTATTTCCGGCAACGATGCGCACGCGCTGGCATGACGTGCTCCGGGGTTGCGGTGCGGCAGTTGATTTCGACTTTTCCAGCACCCGGGGCTTGCGACGCATCCGCATCGGCATCATTGTTTGGCCGCGTTGCGGGCGGACAAGCCGGGCGCGAGCACACACGCAATTCATCGGACGAAATCCGAATGTACAAGCTCTATTCAATGCAACGGTCCGGCAACAGCTATAAGGTCCGCCTTGCGCTGGCGTTCCTCGATGCGCCCTATCGCGCCATCGAGATCGATATTCTGCGCGGCGAAAGCCGCACGCCGGATTTTCTCGCCAAGAATCCGAGCGGCCAGGTGCCCCTGCTGGAAGTAGCAGAAGGACGCTACCTCGCCGAGTCGAATGCCATCCTTTGGTACCTCGCCGTCGGCACCTCACTGGCACCGGAATCGCGGATGGATCGCGCCGAGGCGCTGCAGTGGATGTTCTTCGAACAGCACGCGCTGGAGCCGAACATCGGCGCGGCCTATTTCTGGCTGTCGCTGGTCAAGGGCGGACGCGATCTGCAGACCCACGCGCTGGAGGACTGGATGGAGCGCGGCTACGCCGCGCTGCAGGTGATGGAAAATCACCTCAAGACCCATGAGTTCTTCGCCGCCGGCCAGCTTACCGTCGCCGACATCGCGCTGTACGGCTACACCCATGTCGCCGACCAGTGCGATTTCGACCTCGCCGCGTTCCCGGCGATCGGCGGATGGCTGCGGCGGGTCCAGCAGACCCCGGGCTTCGTCGCCATGGACTGGCGTCCCGATCTTGAGGTCACCAATTCCGTCAGTATGGCCGCCGACGCCTGAGGTTACAGGGAAACAGCGGGCATAACCGCTGTGGCTGCCGTTGTTTTGCCATTTTCGGGTCCGCGCCGCCCAAATATTGCCTGCGATTCCTGCAAAAAACGGGTTCCGCGGGTGATTCGTCCGCGATCTGAAGGATTTTCCGGCCATGATACGGTCGCTCCGCGCGGCAGGCTTCGAAGGCCACGCCGCGCCCGTTGCCTCGTCCCGATTGACCAACGCCGTCGCGGCCTCGCTCGCGATCGGCTCGCTCTCGCTGTGCCTGATCGTCGCGCTCACCGTGCTGTCGATCAAGGTCAGCATGGCGATGCCGCTTCCGGCGTAACCCAGCCATTTTTCCTCAAGGTCGCCGACTGTTTCGCGGCACAGCGATGATCGGCATCGCGCACCAGGCGACGGCCGTCTCCGCGACGGAGATTTGCAGATGAAGACACCTGTCGTGTGGGTCACAGCGGCGCTGACGGCGGCCATCGTGCTGACAGCAACGTTGCTGATCGCCACCGGAACGCGCGGGGAGAACAGCCCGTTCGCCTCGTCAGCGGGCCAGCTTGAGGTTCAGACCGTCGCAACCGGTCTGGTCAATCCGTGGTCGATGGCGTTTCTGCCGGATGGACGCATGCTGGTGACCGAACGTCCCGGCCGCATCCGCCTCGTCACGCCGAAAGGGCAACTCTCGCCGCCGCTGAAGGGCGTGCCGGAGGCGTGGGCCTCCGGCCAGGGCGGAATGCACGATGTCATCATCGACAAATCCTTTGCGGAAAACCGCACAATTTACTTCTGCTTTGCAGAACGCGCCGGCGGCGGCGGACGCACCGCGGTCGCGCGGGCGAAACTCGACGATGGCAATGGGCGGCTCGACGAGGTCAAGATCATCTTCCGCCAGGAAGGGCCGCTGTCGTCAGGCAATCATTACGGGTGCCGCATTGTGCAGGCCAGCGACGGCAACCTGTTCGTGACGCTGGGCGAGCATTTTGCCTACCGCAACGAAGCGCAAAATCTCGGCAACCATCTGGGCAAGCTGATCCGCATCGCGCCCGATGGCTCGGCGCCGAAAGACAATCCATTCGTCGGCCGCGATGACGCAAGACCCGAAATCTGGAGTTTTGGCCATCGCAACGCGCAAGGCCTCGCGATCAATCCCGCGACCGGCGAGCTCTGGGAAACCGAGCACGGCCCGCGCGGCGGCGATGAAGTCAACATCATCGGCAAGGGCAAGAATTATGGCTGGCCGGTGATCGGCTATGGCATCGATTACAGCGGCGCGAAAATCCACGACAGCACGGCGCAATCCGGGATGGAGCAGCCGATCAAATACTGGGTGCCGTCGATCGCGCCGTCCGGCATGGCGTTCTACACCGCAAAACTGTTTCCGAACTGGAGCGGCAGCCTGTTCACCGGCGCGCTGGCCGGCAGGATGCTGGTGCGGCTCTCGCTCGACGGCAACACCATCACCGGCGAGGAGCGGCTGCTGCAAAATCTCAATGAACGGATTCGCGACGTGCGCCAGGGGCCGGACGGCGCGCTGTGGCTGCTGACCGACAGTTCTGCGGGACGGGTGTTGCGGGTGTCACCGGCGAAGTGAGGGCGTCGTCCCGAACGCGATGTAGCCCCGTGCCGCTTCGCAGACGGAGTCCGGTAGTTCGAGCGCAAGCAAGCTGGACCCGCCTCTGCTTCGCATCGCTTTCTGAAGTGCTAGCGCTTCGCTGCGCAATGACGGAGTGCACCACTTGTGGAAAATGAAGAACGCGCCGGCCGCGATCAGCGCAAAACCGAGCCCGTGATTCCAGCCCAGCGGCTCCTTCAGATACAGCACCGAGAAGGCAGCGAACACCACCAGCGTGATCACCTCCTGCATGGTCTTGAGCTGCGCCGCGGAATACACCGCGCTGCCCCAGCGATTGGCCGGCACCGCCAGCCAGTATTCGAAGAACGCGATGCCCCAACTCACCATAATGACAAGCGGCAGCGGGCTCTCCTTGAATTTCAGGTGGCCGTACCATGCAAACGTCATGAAGACGTTGGAGGCAAACAGCATCAGAACCGGCAACAGTTGCGGCGAAATGGTCGGCATGAACGTCCTTTCAAAATTCCGAGCGCCAACACCCGGCACGGAGTCGGGTTCCAACTCATTTGAAACCAACAATTGGAAAACCGGGCCGGTTGGATCAACCGTGTTTTAAGGATAGCGGCAGAAAAGCCGGTGGAAACTGCAACTTACCGCATACTCACGCCTCATACTTTCGTCTGGCACGAGAACAGGTCATGCGGTTCGACTGGCGCGCCATATCCGGCCCGGCCCTCACAACGGCAGTGGCGTTGATCGCCATCGTCGTCGATCGCACGCTCGTGGCCGTTCCCAATCCCGCGCCGCTGTTCGTCTGCATCGTTGCGTTTGCGGCGTCCTTGAGCGGCCTTGGCTCGGGCATGGTCAGCGCGGCAATCGCGGTCACGTCCTCGGCGCTGTTTTTCCTCAATCATCGCGCGACGCCCGGTTACGACGCATCGGACCTCATACGTCTCGCAATGCTGGCGCTTACCGCGGCTGGTACTGCTGTCATCACCGGCTTGCTGCGGCAGAAGATGATGGACGCGGTTAGCTGGGAGCGCGCGCGGCACGCCACCGCCGCGCGGCTGGCGTCCGCGCTGGACCAGATCGACATCGGCGTGGTGCTGCTCGACAGGGACACGCGCGCCGAATTCATCAATCGCGCGTTCCGGGATTATTTTTCGCTACCCGACGAGAAGGCGGACTCGAAGCCGCCCTTCATCGCACTGATGTATCACGGCCGCGACACCGGCGCCTATGAAATGCCCGAAGACGAATTGAGCGCCTTCATCGCGCAACGCACCGAGCTGATGCGCGTCGGCAATTCGACGCCGATCAACATCAACCTCGCCGACGGCCAGGTGATGCGCTTCAGCTGCACGGCGCTGCCCGATGGCGGGCGCATGCTGAGCTATACGCCGGTGACCGACCTGGTGCGCCACGCCGACGATCCCGCCAACGCCGACTACTATCTGGCGCTGCGCGGCGGCAGCCATCGGGCGCTTACCCGGCATCTCCGAGCCGCGGAATAAGCCTACGCTCGCCCTCATCCTGAGGAGCCGCGCTCTTGCGCGGCGTCTCGAAGGATGGCCACGGGCGCAGTGCGTGTCCCATCCGTCGAGACGCGGCCAAGAGGCCGCTCCTCAGGATGAGGCAGAGACCCTGTGGATAAATCCGGCTGTCATGGCCGTGTAACAAGGCGCGCTTAAGTTCCGCCTGCGTCTGATCAGGCCCCCCGTCGCGGATCAAGCGCCCCCAGCGGTCCCCGTCAGTCGCCGCGTCTGACCGGGACCGCATTTTTTTGAGCGCGTTTCGTTGCGTCGGTTATAACGAACTGCTCACGCATGAACCGCAAACGCGACAGTCAAAACTCATGATCCGCTTCATCCTTATCGTTCTCGCGCTTGTCGTGCTCACTTTGGTGCTGTTGCCGTTTCAATTGATCGGCATCGCATTCAAGTTGCGGCTGCAGCGGACCATCCCGCATCTTTATCACCGCGCGCTGTGCGCCATGATCGGCGTGCGGATTCGCGAAGTGGGGCAGCGGTCGGCTGAGACCCCGGTGCTGATCCTGTCCAATCACGTCTCGTGGCTCGACATCTGCGTCATCACCGCACTCGCGCCGGTGGTTTTCGTCGCCAAGAGCGAGGTGGCGCGCTGGCCGGTGTTCGGCTGGCTCGCCAAATTGCAGCGAACGATCTTCATCAACCGGCAGGCCCGGCATCAGACCGGCGCCGCGACCCGGGAGATCGCGGATCGATTGCTCGGCGGCGACGCGGTGGTGCTGTTCGCGGAGGGCACCTCGAGCGACGGCATCCGCGTGCTGCCGTTTCGCTCGGCGCTGATCGGCGCCGTGCATCACGCGCTCGGCGCTTCCACGCATCACAAAGAGATCACGGTGCAGCCGATGTCGGTTGCTTATGTCGGCCTCGGCGGCGTGCCGCTGGGCCGCGCTTTGCGTGAACGCGTGGCATGGTATGGCGACGCCGACCTGATGCCGCATTTCATTGGCGTGCTGGCATCCGGCGCCATCGACGTCACCGTGAGCTGGGGCGAGGCCATGGCCTATGACATGAGCGCGGACCGCAAGCAGATCGCCCGCGACGCCGAACAATCGGTACGCCGGATGACAACGGCAGCACTGCGTGCCGCGCCGCCGCGGCCGGCGGCCGCGCCCGAACAACCGGTGACGGTGCCGGGACTGGCCTGATCTCCGCACGCCTTGCGGCTTCCCCGCCTGCGAGTCACAATGCGATCCCGTCTCGCGGCTTTTCACCCCAGGACCAATCCATGCAAATTCGCAATCTCGGCGGCTCCGGCCTGCGCGTCTCCGCGGTCGGCCTCGGCTGCAACAATTTCGGCCAGCGCACCGATCTCGAAACCTCGCGCAAGGTGATCCACAAGGCGATCGACCTCGGCGTCACGCTGTTCGACACCGCCGACATCTATGCGGGGATGGGCGGCTCCGAAACCGTGCTGGGAGAGGTGCTCGGCGACCGGCGCAAGGACATCGTGCTGGCGACGAAATACTCCAAGGCCATGAGCAACGACGGCACCAAACAGGGCGCATCGCGCCGCTACATCATGTCCGCGGTCGAGGCCAGCCTGAACCGGCTGAAGACCGACTACATCGATCTCTATCAGCAGCACGATTACGATGCCCTGACGCCGATCGAGGAGACGTTGCGCGCACTGGACGATCTCGTCCGGCAAGGCAAGGTGCGCTACATCGGCAATTCGAATTTTCCGGCATGGCGCATCGCCGAAGCGGAGATGTCCGCGCGCGAGATGAACGGCGACCGATTCGTGTCATGCCAGGACGAATACAGCCTGGTGGTGCGCGACATCGAGAAGGACCTGCTGCCGGCGGCGCAAGCAATACAATCTCGGCCTGCTGCCGTTCTTTCCGCTGGCCAGCGGCTTGCTGACCGGAAATATAAGCGCGGTGCAGCAGTGCCCGACGATACGCGCTTTGGCAAGAGCCCGGCGATGCGCGAGCGCTATGTGACCCCGCGCAACGAGGACATGGTCGAGAAACTGCAGGCCTTCGCGCAAGCGCGCGGCCACACCATGCTTGAGCTCGCGTTCTCGTGGCTGGCGTCCCGGCCGCAAGTGTCGAGCGTGATCGCCGGCGCGACGCGGGTCGAGCAGATCGAACAAAACGTCAAGGCGATCGAGTGGACGTTGAGCGCGGAAGAACTCGCGGAGATCGACGGGATCACCAAAGGGTAGCGCCTTTCGGAGCGAAACCGGAATTCGTCCGAAGGCGAATTGGGTGTCGGTTGAAGGACTTAAGCTGCATGGTCCGGCGGATTGACTCAACGCTGAGTCTTGCGGCGAACTTCAGGCGCTTGCGGCAAACCAAAGGCAAGCCGCGTCCTCAAGCGCGCCGTTGCTTGCGAAAAACCGCGCCGCTGCAAGTGTTTAGGCCGCGCGGCGAGGCGAACGATCTCGTTGCGTCGAAATCAGCCGTTGATTGAAGCATTTGAGGGGTGTGTCGGTCGATGCGGGGAATCACCTCTGCGCGGCACGATGTAAAATCCCAAGCTGCGTGAAACGCTTAAGACCGGTTCGCCAAAACGGGCCGCGCCGAACATTAACTACACCGACAAGTCTTGCGGCAAACTGAAGAGCACGCAATTTTTCTTGCGGCAAGACGAGGTTTTTTCACGGCGAATGCGTGGCGGCGAGCGCTTCGTTAAAAACGCGCTGGCAATGATCCTGCGGAAAAATTCCGTCATATTTGACGCGGCGCGGTAAGGTCGGCCAAAAGCCCGGGCTAGCAACGTCAGGTCGATCGAATGGGCGCTGAGCGCGGGGGAGATTCGCGGAGATTGATGGGCTCACGAACGGGTAGTGGTTATTCAATTCCGCAGCCAGACGATGCGACATCCGGCTAGCTTGATCATCTCTGGGATGTGACGGATGGTATTGCGATCCTTCTCTTTTTCCTTGTCCGGCAGTTTACTGTAGGGGATGAGCAGGGGGTGAATTCTTTTGGCATCGTCGCGCGGCTTTCCAAGGCGCCAACCGTTCCTAAGACGCTGCTCCATCCAGCCGTCATGCTCGGCTTCCGCCAAGATCTCAATTCGACGAGGTGACAACAGGTAATTTTTCGCCGCCGAGTATTTTATCGAAACTTCGCCGGTAGTGGCGGGTTCCGGACCGGCGAGATCGAGTCCAACCAAAGACAGGATTTCCGGGATGCGCCGCGCTGCTGCAAGATTATCTTCCTGGTCGATCGGATCGAGCCTGTTATAGGGCTTGTCGAAACGCGCCGTCATCGGCCAACCCTGCTTCCGCGAAAACCCGCGCCAGAACTCGTGGATTTTCTGCGCCAGATGCTCGATCTGCGGGGAATTACGATACTGGTCGTTGCGCTTGAGAAGGCGGTCGAATGCTTTCTCGTCGACATGCATGCCGCTTAAGGGAGCGGCCAGCAACGTAGAACGACGGATCGGTCCACCGCCTTTCGACCCAAGCTCGGAGATCAGCTTTTCGAGCGAACGAGCGCCATGTTTGAATTTCGGCACCAGAAGCAGCGCATCGATCAATTCGGAGTCGAAGTCCAGCCGTTCATCGGGCTGGCAATTCAGCGTTCTGTTCAGTGCGCTCCGGATCAGCAGCGCGCGGCGTAGCGGGAAGCATACATCCTCGGGGTCTGGGTCGGGCTCCGAATTCGGCGCCCATCGCCATCGGGGCTTGGCACGTTGGTTTGGGCCAACAACGTTGTAGTAGCCGTCGAGGCGACTGTGAAAGTCAGGCCCCTTTTTCAGCTTGAACGCGGTCAATACTTGGTCCGGCGCCTGCAGGGTTCCCGGCGCAAATTCTTCGTATTTCGAGCTTGTACCTCCTGCGAAAATGAACACGCATTTTCCGATCCAATGGCTAAGCTGGTCATGCTGGAAGCGACCGTCCTGCATCGGTGCGAGCAGGTATTGCAGCCAGAAATACTCCCTGGAATCAAACTCGTCCCAGAATACGACCGGCGTAACGCCAGAGAGAACCTTGTCGCGGACCTGATGAAAGGCGCCGACGAGGTCGGTCGGGCCGTTGAACTGTGACAGGTTGAATTCAAGCCAGGCTTTGTCGCCGAATATTTCCTTGGCCAGTTGCTTGACGCCGAACGATTTGCCCGCGCCGGGGGGCCCGAACACCCCTACCGATAAGGGCTTCTCGCCCTCGTCGTTCTTATTGTATTCGACCATCAACCTACGCACCGAGCGCAGCAGCTCGATCTCAAGCCGGTCGATAGCGATAAGTTTGCCAAAACGCGCATGCGGATAACTATAGAGCTCCGGCTCCCCGTGAAGAACGATCTCACGCGCCAACCCCACCAGCGGGCGATAGGCCTCCGGTCCACCGGTCCGCTGCGATTCCTCCACAATCATCCATAGGCGCCCGGGACCGGGCAACCTCTGCCACGGTACATCCGCGTCAGCAAACTCGTTCGCCTTGGCTTTGATAATGCCGGCGATACGCTTCTTGATAATGTCGGCGAGACGCTTTTTGATAACGTCGGCGAGACGCTGCGCCGGGAAACCTTCGGGCGGCGTCGCCCCGAAAACGCCGTGTCCACAGTCCTCGAGGTCGCGCACGGCAAGCAATCCGGATTTTATCGCGGAAGTGATGACATCTCTATCGTTTGATTTTCTCGCGTTCGAAATCCTTTGCGCCAGCCCGTACACGATTGCAGCGGCAAAGGCCGTGGACGATCCGACGACAGACCCCTCCCGGCTTTCTTTCCATCCACCTTCGCTTCCCCCGGCGTCAAAGATAAGCCTAGCCTTCGGTTCGTTCAATTCGGTGCAGTCAAGCCACAGCACCCCATCAGAGGCAAACCGCACGATCAGATGTGCGCATTGGGTCAACGACGCGAGCGAAGAATTCTGGCGCAAAGCATCGCGAACTTCCTCGACCGTGCGTTCCCAGCTCAATCCGGGAGAAATCTTGACGCGTTCCCGCCTTAGCTCATCCACGGAGACCACGCATACGAGCCGCTCCGAAAAGCGCAAAATCAACTCGTGCCACAGCGCACCCTGCCCGATTGGTTGCGACATTTTCAAGACAATCCATCGCAGTCGGGCATCTTGGTCGGCAGGCAACAACCAGAAGCTTCTTGGCCTGATGTCGGAAACCGGAACCTGCATCATCGAGCAGAAGGATATCTGCTTTCCGTGGCACATTGGACTGAGCCTGCGTCACTCTGAATTTTTCTGGCGCCGTCGGCTGTCCATAACCCATCGCCAGTTGGACCCGCCAAACCTTGGTACGATCCTTTTCCTTCTTATCCTCTTCGGCCTTACTCTTGAGGAACGGGCTCCAGTAAGCATAGGCATGATCGCCGGCGGTTGCCCCGCCAAGCGACGGATACACGTTCCATAAATTTCTCTTTGCTTCGAAAACTCTTTTGAGCAATTTGACCAGAATCGCCGCGCCACCGGGTTCGCATACATCCCGTACGCCCGACTTGTCATTATTTACCGGAACGTCGCGCTCGCCCTTATACAAATGATGATCGATAAACACGTCGCCGGCGACGACCAGATTATATTTCTTCTGACCGGCGCGGGTTCCTGTTCTGGATTTTTTTCGGAGAGCGATCCCGCTCTTAGGCTTACGGGCCATCAAGAACTCATGCTGTGTTCAAAAATTTCAGGTTAAAAATCTACACACTACACCATCCCGGAACTCCCGACGAAGATGCCGGACGATCATCTTAGAGTTGTATTATGCAGCATTTCGTCATTCGGGCAAACCGCGTATCGCTCACAAGCTTCGGATACGCGCGGTGAAATACCCGCCTACCCCACCAACCCCTTCGCCGCCTTGACGCCGGCACTGTCCGGAAACACCGTCTCCACCAGCACGCGCTCGCTTAACCCGAGATGGTCGTGCAGCACGCCCTTGATCACCGCACGCAGATCGGTGGTCGGCGCAAGATCGCGGCCGTCGTAGAGATCGGCCTGCTTCAGGCCCGGCCAGTCCGCAATGACGCGTCCGCCCTTCACCGCGCCGCCTGCAAGGAAGGCGACGGTGCCGGTGCCGTGGTCGGTGCCGTCGGTGCCGTTGACCGCGCGGTGCGGCCGAACTCGGTTGCGACCACGATCACCGTGTCGCGCCAGCGCTCGCCCAAGCCGCTTTCGAATTCCGCCAGTGCGCCGTCGAGGCCGGACAGCAAGGTGGCGAGGCGGCCGATCGCGCCGCCTTCGTTGGCGTGGGTATCCCAGCCGTCGAAGGCGAGTGCGGCGATGCGCGGGCCGTCATCCGCGCGCATCAGCTTGGCGGCGCCCCGCGCCACCAGTTTCATCGCGCCCGCGGCATTGGTGCCGGGCTTCGGCTTCATGTCGTCGCCCTGGGCTGCCTTGTCGAGCTGCAGGCCCTGCGACAGCGCCCCGGCCAGCGCGGGATCGCGATGCCTGTAGAGGTCGAGCAGCCGTGCTGCGGTATCGTCGGCGGCCTGCGGCAGCGCCGCCGGCGCCCAGGCCACGGTCGGTGCTGCACCTCGCAGCACCAGCGGCGTGGTCGGGCCGATGGCGAGGCCGCTCACCACCCGCTCGCCCCGCGGCAAGCCTTCCAGCGCGCGGTTGAGCCAGCCCGATTGCACCCGGCCGGGACCTGCGTACCCGCTCTCCAGCACGTCCTGGCCGTCGAAATGCGAGCGGTCGCGATACGGCGTCGCCACCGCGTGAACCACCGCGGCGTGCTTTTCGCGATACATCCGCGCGAATTCCGGCATCGAGGGATGCAGCGCGAAAAACGAATCCAGCATCGCGGCTGCGCGCGGGCCATTCGTGGACAGCGCGATCGGTCCGTGCAGGCCGGCGTAATCGGGATCGCCGACCGGCGCTACGGTTGCAAGGCCGTCCAGCGCGCCGCGCAGGATGACGACGACCAGGCGCGGGTCGCGGCCGTCGGCGCCGCGCGCGAATTTCGGCAAATAGGCCCAGGCGGCGAAGGAGGCCCCCCCGAGCAGCAGCGACCGGCGCGTGGTGATCAGCGATGCCGGCTTTCACAGCAATCCATCGTCATCTCCTCTGGAATTCCGGCGACATCAACAGCAGCGCCAGCGCCTGCTGCCGCGATTCGGCGCGCCCGACGGTCCGCCGCGTTTCCGTGGAAGCCGCGTCGGCGGCGACGAGCTCCAGCAGATCGCGCGGGTCGACGCTCTCGGCGATGCGCGACGCCACCTGCGCCGAGATATCGAGCCGCAGCTTCATGCCCTCGGGCGCGGCCCAGGCGGCGTTGCTATCCGGAAATCCGTTCGGCCCCGCCGGAGACCACAACGGCTGGCCGAGCAGGTTGAGGCCGCCAAGAAAGCGGGTGGGATCCTCCGGGACTCGCCCGCCCCAGCAGCCGGCCGGTCGCCACCAGGAATTCGTAAGGCGAGCGCAGCTTGGTCATCGGCGTCTGCCAGGCTTCGTCGGAATCCAACAGCGCCATCGCCAGCGCCTTGAGGTCGCCGTCGGATTTCGAACACGTCCCTTAGCCGCGCCACCAATGCCGGGCGGCGGATCGTCGGCGACAAAATGGCGGGCGAATTTGGTGGCGATGAATTTCGCGGTGGCGGGATGCCGCGCGAGATCCGCGAGCGCCGCCTCGCCCTGCGCGACGCCGGTGTTCTCGTAGGTCTTCCCGAGCAGCCGCTGCGCGCCGGGCTGATGCGCGTTGGCGTTGAACGCAAAGGTGCCGGGCGGGCCAAGCTGGCCCTGTCGGCCGGCATAGGTCCAGCCGGTGATGATGCGCGCCAGCGAGGTCACGTCGTCCTGGGTATAACCGCCGCCGACGCCGAGCGTATGCAGCTCCATGATTTCGCGCGCGAGGTTTTCGTTCAGGCCGCGCTTGCGGTTCTGTCCGGCGCGCGAGTCCGGCCCGAGCGACTGCTGGTTGTCGAGAAAGAACAGCATCGCCGGATGC
This sequence comes from uncultured Alphaproteobacteria bacterium, assembly GCA_963710045.1. Taxonomy (GTDB): domain Bacteria; phylum Pseudomonadota; class Alphaproteobacteria; order Rhizobiales; family Xanthobacteraceae; genus Bradyrhizobium. Next base: position 43,827 of record CAVPZO010000039.1, read on the forward strand.
TGCTCCACCGCCTTGAGCATGTCGCCGAAGCGGCCGAGCACATGGGGCCGGATCGCCTCGCGCTCGAACGCGCCCGCCCACATCCGCGCCATGCCGCCCTTGCTGGCGGAGATGCAGAAATGGTTGGACCAGAACACCACGAGCCGCTCGAGTAAACCCGCAATCGGCGAAAGTGGCGCGCTGCAACCGCGCCAGCGCCTCGGCGCGAAAGGTTTTCTGGATAATTTGGGCGGCTCCGGCGGCGGCTTCGGCGCGCGGGCTGCATCGCGCCGGGCGCGGCCATCGCCGCATCGGCATCCGCTGCCTCCATGGCGGCGGCTTTACCGGCGATGTCCGGCGATGGCAACTTCTCACCGGTGCGCCCGATTTCGCCGCGGCGTTGCGCGCCTGCAGGATCTCAAACTGATAAGCGAACACGGTCTGGGCCAGTGCCGGTGTGGACAGCAATCCGGGCACCTCCAGCAGCCCGCCGTTGGGCCGGCCCAGTTCGGCCTTGACGAAACCGCGGGGATCGGAGGCCGCATTGACGAAATCCCCTGATGCGCCGCCGCGCGCGCCAAGTCCAAAGCGATTGAGCGCGACAAGGGCTGCTTGCGAATCGCGGGCCATCGCTTCTCCTCCAGACTGCGCCTGAGCTTCTGGTTCGGCTCTTTTGGGCGTCGATGCTTTTTGCAGATCATAGTGCCGTTCGCGCAAAAGCCCGAATTAAAATCTTGTCATAATGCGGTCCGGTGCATGACAAATTGGTTCGAAAATCCCGTCCCGACCTCGCGCCGCCTCGCCTGCGCCGGCTGCGGACGGAATTTTCGTGCAGCCTGTCGGGGCCGTGCTGGTGCCTGAGGAAACCGTGCGCCTGCCGATGCCGCCGATGGCAGCGATTGCCTGTGCCGGGATTGCCTGAGGCACAAGGCGGCGGCCGCACTTGATTCACTCGCCACATGTCGTCCGGATGTTCGGCGTTCCAACGCGATGAGTCGCCCCGGAGGCGTCGCGCCCTGCCCTGTGCGTTTCTGTGACCACGCGATGGGCTCCCCGGCTCTGCGGCGCATCGTCAAAGAGGGGCGCACCGCGTCCGGGAACATGATACGCGGAGGACGACGGCTGCCCTACTCCATCGGCCCGGCGAACAGCAGCAGATTGCCGTCGGGGTCCTTGACGATAAAATTTCTCGCGCCCCAGGGCTGCTGCTTGAGCGTCTGAAAGAACGTCACGCCGGCGGCCTGAAACTCAAGAAACAGCTCCTTGATCTCCTCTGCTGTCGCGACGGTAAGGGCCGCGGACAGTAATTCTTCGCGGTCTCTCAGACCAGGATCGATCACGGGCCGCTCGACGCAGCGCAGGTTGAGCCGCGCCCCGTCGCGCCGAACCTGCCCATAGAACGGCGGCTCGCCATAGGTGAACACGAGGGAGAAGCCGAGCTTTCCGATGAAGAAATCACACGACGCCTTGATATCGGCGACGAACAATTGCGGTTCGGCCGCGGTGATGACGGGTTTGATCGACGTCGTGTCTGCATGATCCGGCATGGTGTTGACTCCTGTCTTGAGGGCCTGCCAGTTCTCAAAACCATGTTGCCTCGCGACCAGTTCCTGCGCGTCGCTGAGCTTGAAACTTTGCGAGAGGATTTCGGGATCGGTCATGTGGCTGAAACGCGGCAAGCCCGATCTGATCTGGGCCGCGACCGGATAGTACCGGTCGCGATGCCAGCGCAGAACGAGCTTCGCCTGTTTCCTCAGGTTCTCGAGACTGGGCATGGGCGCGCTACGGTTGACGTTGCGTAGGTGGGCATTGCCCCTTCGGCCCAAAGCCGATGCGCCCTACATGCAGCGTTGCAAGAATGGCCAAGGCGTTGCTTTTCGTCAAGACCAGCGTCATTAGCTAATTCGAACCGCAAAAATTTTCCCCGCGAAGGCGGAGTTCATACACACCGTCGGTAGTGAGGCGAGAGGTATTAGCGACTGGGGAATCAACCTGCAAATCACGACCACGGTGGTTATGGGTCCCCGCCTTCGCGGGGACGACGCTGAGGATGTTGCCGCTACTCCACCTTGCCGATCTTCTTCACCGCCGCGATCAGGCGCGCGCTGTCGGCCTCGACAAATTTTGCAAACTCCGGCGCGTCCATATAAGCCACCGGGCTGCCGGCGGTCTCGAACGTCTTGGTCACTACCGGATCTTTGACAGCCTGTGCCATCGCCTGGCGCAGCTGTGTCATGATCGGCGCCGGCAGCGCGCTCTGCGCGAACAGTCCGGCCCAGATGTAGAACTCGACGTCCTTGTAGCCGAGTTCCTTGAAGGTCGGCAAATCTGGGAAGCTCGCGATCCGCTCCGCGCCCCAATTGGCAAGCACGCGCATCTTGCCGTCATCGACCTGCTGCTTCAGCGTACCCGGCGCCGACGCCATGGCCTGAACCGTGCCGGTTAGTAGCGCGGTGAGCGCGGAGCGGCGCCGCGAAACGGCACGTGCAGCAGCTTGATGCCGGCGCTGGCGGAAAACATTTCCATCGCCACATGCAGCGTGCCGTAGGGGCCGGATGAGCCATAGGGAATTTGGCCGGGGCGCTTTTTGGCGTCGTCGACAAGATCCTGCAGCGTCTTCCACGGCGCCGACGCCGGCACCGCGAGCAGGGTGGGATCGGCCAGCACGCGCGCGACCGGCGCGAACTGCGAGACTTCGTAGGCCACGGGACGGTCGAACAGCCGGTCGGCTTCCGGCAGCACCGCCAGCGACGACAGCGTCATCAGCAAGGTGTAGCCGTCGGGCTCGGCGCGCGCCGCCGCCGCATTGCCGACCGAACCGCCGCCGCCGCCGGCGCGGTTATCGACAAGGACGGCCTTGCCGAGAATCTTTTCCAGCGCCAGCGCCACCGGCCGCGCCGCCAGATCGGCCTGGCCGCCGGCCGGGAACGGCACGATCATGGTGATGTTGCGCGTCGGGTATGCGGCTTGTGCGCGGGCCGGATTCGAGAGCGCGGCTTGCGCCAGCGGCAATGCAGCGGCGGCTTTAAGAAGTTCACGGCGGTTCATCGGTAGTTTTCTCCCGGGAGATTTCGTTGTTGTTATTCGACGCAACCTAGCTCGAACGGCTGAGCGGCGCGATAGTTCTAACGTCGTCCCCGCGAAGGCAGCGTGCGTAGCCTGGATCGAGCGAAGCGCAATCCGGGGCGGCCTTAAGGTGGAGGCGGAATCCCGGATTTCGCTGCGCTCCATCCGGGCTACGACTTTGTCCTCCCCCTCCCGAACTGCTTCGCCAGAAACTCCGCCAGCACCTCGACGCGGGCGGGGCGCGGGCCGCCGGGCGGCGTCACCAGGTGCACCGCGCCTTCGGTCTGCTTCCAGTCTTTCAGGATCACCTCGACCTCGCCCGACGCGATGGCGTCGCCGACAATGAAATCCGGCAGGTCGGCGATGCCGAGCCCGGCCAGCAGCGCCGGCATCAGCGCCTCGCCATTGTTGACGCGCAGCGGTCCCGCGGGGCGCACGCTGGCCTGCTCGCCGGCGGAATTGGTGTAGTGCCAGATGCCCGGCGTGGAGAGATAGCTGTAGCCGAGGCATCGGTGCTGCGCGAGATGCATCGGATGCGTCGGGCGGCCGTGTTGCTTCAGATAGGCGGACGAGGCCACGGTGTAGCGCGGCATCGCGCATAGCCGCCGCGCGATCAGCGACGAGTCCGGCAGGCGGGCAATCCGCAAGCCCGCGTCAAACCCTTCGCCGATCAGATCCACCATTGCGTCGCTGAGATGCAGGTCGATCGCCACTTCCGGATACTGCGCAAGAAATTCCGGCAACAGCGGCGCCACCGCCTTCACCCCGAATGTCATCGGCACTGCGAGGCGCACCAGCCCGCGCGGCGCCATCGATTGCGCCAGCGCCTCGTTCTCCGCCGCTTCGCCATCGACCAATAGGCGCGCCGCGCGCGCGGACAGTTTTTGCCCGGCATCGGTCAAGGCGAGGCGGCGCGAGGTGCGGTTGAACAGCCGGGCGCCGAGCCGCTGCTCAAGGCGGGTGACGGCCTTCGAGACCGTGGCCTTGGACAGCGCAAGTTCGACTGAGGCAGCCGCAAATGACCGTAATTCCACGACTTTTGCGAAGATCGCCAGCGCTTCGAAGTCGGGCAATTTTGCCATCGGTTGATGCCTATTAGCTAATAAATGGAAACGATTAGTTTCTATAGTTTCTATTTATAGCGCATCCGGAAAGGCATATCCAGACCGGTAACAACTTCACTCAAGGAACATCCCATGATCGAACTCAGGCCTTTTGCAAAACTCGGCGGCGCCGACCACGGCTGGCTGAAGGCAAAACATCACTTCTCGTTCGGCAGTCATTATGACCCGAGCAATATGGGCCACGGCTCCTTGCGCGTCTGGAATGACGACGAGATCGCGCCGAACAGCGGCTTCCCGGCGCATCCCCATGCCAACATGGAGATCATCACCTATGTCCGCGAAGGCGCCATCACGCATCAGGACAGCCTTGGCAACAAGGGCCGCACCGAGGCCGGTGACGTGCAGGTGATGAGCGCCGGATCCGGCGTACGTCACTCCGAATACAATCTGGAGCCTGCGACGACGCGGATCTTCCAGATCTGGATCGAGCCGACCACGCAAGGCGGCCAGCCGACCTGGGGCGCGAAACCGTTCCCGAAATCGGACCGCTCCGGAAAATTCGTCACCATCGCCAGCGGTTTTAAGGCCGACAACGATGCGCTGCCGATCCGCGCCGACGCGCGCGTGCTCGCCACCACACTGAAGGCCGGCGAGAGCGCGGAATATGCGCCGGGCAAGACGCGGAACCTCTATCTGGTGCCGGCAGTCGGCAGCGTCGAAGTCAACGGCGTGTTCGTCAACGCCCGCGATGGCGTCGCGATCCGCGACGAGACGAAGCTGAAGATCACCGCGCTGGAGGATTCCGAACTGGTGCTGGTCGACGCGCGTAGGGCTCATCCTCTCGGTCGTCATGCCCGGGCTTGTCCCGGGCATCCACGACTTCCTTGACGAACGACAAGACGTGGATGGCCGGGACAAGCCCGGCCGTGACGAACTCTTTTACCCACAAAACTAACGGAGACACCCCATGACAAAAGTTCTCGTCCTGTATTACTCCGCCTACGGTCATATCGAAGCCATGGCCAATGCCGTTGCCGCGGGCGCCCGCGAAGCCGGCGCCACCGTCGACATCAAGCGGGTGCCCGAGCTTGTGCCGCCGGACGTCGCGAAGGTGTCGTATTACAAGCTCGACCAGGATGCGCCGGTCGCCACCATCGATGACCTGGCGGACTACGACGCAATCGTGATCGGCACCGGCACACGCTTCGGCCGGATGGCGTCGCAGATGGCCAACTTCCTCGACCAGGCCGGCGGGCTGTGGATGAAGGGGGCGCTGCACGGCAAGGTCGGCGGCGCGTTTACCTCAACCGCGACCCAGCATGGCGGCCAGGAAACCACGCTGTTCTCCATCATCACCAACCTGCTGCATTTCGGCATGACCGTCGTCGGCCTGAACTACGGCTTTACCGGCCAGATGAAGCTCGACGAAGTGACCGGCGGCTCGCCCTACGGCGCGACCACCATCACCGGCGGCGACGGCAGCCGCCAGCCATCCGAAAACGAGCTGGCCGGCGCGCGCTATCAGGGGCGCGCGATCGCGGAAACCGCGAAAAAACTGCATGGATAAGCTTGTAGGGTGGGCAAAGCTATCGGGGGCGCGAATGCGCGCCCGATGGCGTGCCCACCATCCGGAGCGTCACTCGGCGGATGAATGGTGGGCACGGCGCAAGTGCGCCTTTGCCCACCCTACGGGAGATTCACTTCTCTTCGCGCGACGGTGGCTTACCCATGACGCGCTTGACGTATTCAGCAAGCTTCGGATGGCTGCGAAGCCAGCGGGCCGCCCGATCGCGCAGCGCGTATGGCAGTCCGCGCCAGCTCAGCGCAGCGGTGATATCGACCAGCGCAATCCGTTCCACGCCGAAGCGGCGCTTGTAGGCATAGTTGCCGATGCTGAAATCGAACTGCCGGATGCCGTCCCTGTGCAGGGCCGCCATGGTGCGTTCGATGATCAGCCGGCCCGGCGAACAGTTCGACCATTTCTCGCCGGCATTGCTGATCCGCACCATCACATAACGCCCGGCCTGCCGGATACCGAGCAAGGTGGCGACCACCTCGTCGCCGACGGTGAGCGCCGACAGCACGGCGTAGCCGTTTGCGATGTTGTCGTTGACTAGATTGCGATAGAACGCCGCGTAGGTCTCCTCGTTGAGAACAAAGTTCAGCCCGAGATGCTGCATCCGTTCGCCCTGCTGCGTCTCCATGGTGGAGAGCATGCGCAGCGCTTCTTCCTTGTCGCTGACGATCCGAAACGCCGCAGCGGGATCGCGCGTAAACACACGCCAGCTTCGCTCCAGCTCCTTGCGCACGGTGCGCTCCAGCGTAAATCGCCAGGCGTCGAAATCGTCGCCGGTGGTGACGACATTGCCATTCAACGAACACGGCCCGGCGCCATCGAGCAGCGCCAGCGGATTGGGGCGGCCATCGAGCTCGACCGGCATCTTGCGCAGACGGATCAGATCGGCGCCGCCGGGCAACCGTTTCAGCGCATCGCGCAAATCCTTCCACATCGCGCGGGCCGCCTTGGCATCGCGCGGCGCCGCGGCGCCGAGCACCGGCGCGTTGTAATCGGTGAGATCGAGATCGGCGGGCTCGACGATGCGGAGGCCGTTCTGCGTCCGGCGGATCAGCGGCAGCAGCACGGCCTGCTCGTTGGTCGCGGCACTCGAGATGATGGCGATCAGCGGCTCGACGTTATCGATGTCGGCGAACGCGCCGTACCATGCTTCGAGCCACTGCCAGTTCTGGAACGGCGTGGCGTTGGCGAGATCGCCCCAACGGGCTTTGGCCCGTTTCCAGTCCCGGGTAAATTCGACACGGAAACCGGCCTTGCCGTCATTGCGAGCGAAGCGAAGCAATCCAGAGCCACGGAACGCGGGCTGGATTGCTTCGTCGCAAGAGCTCCTCGCAATGATGAACCGGCACTTTTCGCGTCTTCCCTCAAGCCGCCTTCGGCAGATCGACGATCTTGCCGGGATATTCGGCGTCGAGCCGGAAGTCGATCGGGCGGCGCGCATCGCGCTCGCGTTTGACCCACTTGCCGTCGCGCAGCAGTTTCTGCATCACCGCCTTGGCGAAATACGACGGGCCGCGCAGGTTGCGGCTCTTCGGCGTGTAGCCGAAGCGATGACGCAGCATGCCGTTGGCCAGATGGACGATCTCGGAACGCCGGATTTCCTCATTGGTGTAGGAGATGGTCATCGAGACGCTGAAGGTGTCGAGATTCTCCACCCGATGCGGCGCATTCATCTGCCAGCCCAGCATCTGGCCCGGGCCGATGTCGAGCACCTTGGCGTGATCGTCGTACCAGTCCTTGTAGGGCAGATCGACTTCGACGTTGAACAGCGCGATGTCTTCCAGATGCTCCGCGGTGATGAACGGGGCGGTGTTCGGATAGACATAGACGCGCTTGCGTCCGGCGATCTGGACCAGGCTCTGCCCGGGCATGTCGGCGTGGTAATAGACCTGCGCGTTCGGCGCGGAGATCAGAATGCTTTCCTGATGGCCTTTCGGAATCTCGAAGTCCGGAACCTTGGCGACGATTTCCTCGAACATGCGGTCGACCAGTTTGCCGTAACGGGGGTCAACCGCGGCGACGTTGCGCATGTTGAGCCAGAGCCCGCCGCGGGAGATCGCGTCGATCACCTCGCGGCCACTGAGATTGCCGATATCGCCCTCGCGCCAGAGCTTTTTGGTGCCGCGGGCGCCGGTCTGCACCAGGCTGTAATGCTCGCGCGGATAGCCTTCGATCAGCCTGGCAAGGTCGTCCATCGAAAACGCCGGCGACTTGTGCATCTCATGTTCCAGCCGGATCGGCTGGTGGGCCCACAATTGCGAATGCGTCTCGTCCCATTTGGTGAAGATTTTGTTCGTTGTCATCATAGCACTCCTGCTGGCTTCGCTTGCTGTCTCGAAATCTCGAATGGCCGTGAAGCCATTGATGCGCCGATGTCCCGTTATGAGACGGTCCGGCGATTCTCACGCTCTATCTGGCAAGAAGGGTGCCGCGCGCCGAACGGCGCCGCTTACCGGAAGCTAATGTCTGCGGGTTATGGCTAACGCGATGACGTCAGAACCCGCATATCAGGCGCTGTTTCTCGGCGCGGGGCCGCAGATGCAGTGCGGCGTCGGGCAATTCACCCGGCTGCTGCAGGAGACGGTCGAAAAGCTCGAACCCGGCAGTTGCACTTCGTTAACCCTGACGCGTAGCGAAGGTGCGGTTGGCGAACTCTGGCGCGCGGTCGGGATCCGCGCGCAGCGTGGTCTGCAACTTTCCGCTTGTCGCATGGAAGCGCGTGATGGTGCGGCCACTGCTGGCGCTGGCGATGGCGCGGCTGCGCGGCAGGCGCGTCGTTCTGATCCAGCACGAATGGGGCGGGCTGCACTGGCTGCGCCGCATCACCTATATGCCGGCGCTGTTGCTGGCCGACACCATCGTGATGTTTTCACCGCTGGTGCGGCGCGAACTCGCCGACGATTCCGTCGTGGGCTGGGCGGCGCACAAATGCGTGCTGGCGCCGCTGCCGCCGAATATCGAGGCCCCGGCGGGAATTACCGATACAAAACTCCGGCAACAGCTCGCCGCGGCGCGCGAGAACGGCCGTCTGGTGATCGGCCATTTCGGATCGATCTATCCGGGCAAGCAGCCGAATGCGCTGCTCAACATCGGCGCCATCCTGAAAGCGCGCGGGCTGAAGCCGCTGATCGTCTATGTCGGATCGTTCATTCGCGGCGTGGACAAGGTGGAAGAAGAGTTTTACGCCCGCGCCGCCGAACTGGGGTTAACCGACGATGTCATTGTCAGCGGCTTCGTTGCATCCGACCATGAGGTATTCGGCCTGTTCAGCGAGATCGACGCGTTCTGCTTTTCCCTCGATGAGGGCCTCACCGCGCGGCGCTCCAGCGTGCTGACCTGCGTGCAGTCGGGCCGCCCGTCATTGCCACCGGTCCGGCTGAAGCGGACGAATTCGATCATCATCCGCGCTTCAAGGAATTGATCGACCGCGGCGCCATCGTGCTGGTGCCGCGCGGCGCCGGCGATGACGCATATGCCGACCGGATCGCCGCGGCGCTGCAATGGCCGTCGGTGCACGCGCCGTTCGATTTCGACGGATGGTGGCGGGATGTCGCGGAGGCGGTGCGGACGCAACTGTAACTCGTGCCCCGGACGTAGCGCAGCGCGCCGTCCTCTTGGCGGCGTGGTGCGCTGCAGAGCAGGGGCCCCGGTTACTTGCGACCGAAGAAACCGGGGTCCCGGTTCTGCGAAGCAGCGCTTCGCGAGAGCTACGCGCTGCATCGCGCCCGGGACACGTATCTCAATTGCTTACCCGAAACCGCGCAAGATAATGCAGGCCGAACACCGCGAGCAGGAAGGTGAACCACATCGGATCGGCGCGATCGAGGAAGAAGCTTTCCATCGACGACAAATACAGTCCGAACAGCCAGATCTGCAGCAGCATGGTCGCCAGCGGCCCGTGGTTGCCGCCGCGATCCGCCGCCTGGAAATTTCTCAGAGGCCCGATCACCAGCACCACGATCAACAGCAGCAGTCCCGGCAGGCCCATCGCCAGCGCGGTGTCGAGATAGCCGTTGTGGCTGTGCGAGGCGAACTCCGCCCACTCCTTGCCTTCGGGCAGACTCTGGATCGAACTGGAGCCCCAGAACGCCGCAAAACCGTAGCCGGTCGCCAGCCGCTGCTGCAGCGCCTGCAACGCAAAGGTCCAGATGTCGGTGCGGCCGGTAAAGGTGGTGTCGAGCGGTAGCATCTTTGCGATGTTTTCAAGCCCGTCGCTCACCACCGTGCCGACGCTCAGCAGGTTGAGCGCGAGTAACGGCGCCAGGCAAAGGACGGCGCGAAGCCAGAAGGTCTTGATCACCGAAACGAGGCCGGAGAGCAGGAAGACCGCGACGCACAGCGCGAGCGCGCTCTTGCCGCCCGAGTTCAGCAGAAACAATCCGCTGAGCCCGATGATTGTTGACACCCGACAACAGCGCGCCCAGGCGAGCGACGTAAATTCCGATGAACAGCAAGAGCACCATCACCGGCGCCGCGCCGTTCTTGTGGCCAAACGACCCGCGCCAGTCGCCAGCCAACGCCGGCTCCTGCGCATCGGTCGCCTGATGGATCGACAAATGAGGCGCGAGCAGTATTCCGAGATAGCAAACCGCCAGCAGCACCAGCGCGGCGATGCTGAAGCCAGCGCATCAGCTCGGCCTGCGATTTCGGCAGCAGCATCAGCGTCGACGCCACCGCGATGACGCAGGCGGTCAGTGCGAAACGTCGGATCGAGGTGCTGGGATCGAGCGACAGCACCACTGTGATGAATACCCAGCCTCCGAACAGGACAAAACCCGGCGACAGCAGCGTTACCAGTCCGCGCATGTTGTCGCGCATCGCCAGCGCGACCGTCAGCAAGGCCAGACATCCGAATGCGGCATAGGTCACCGCTTCGTTGCCGGTGGTAAGGTCCTTCAACTGCGAACCGGAGAGATCGACGAACGGCCGCAGCGAAACCCAGACCAGCAGCAAGGTCCCGATGAACGCGGCGGCGCGCAGCACATCCATCACCTGCTGACGCCACAGCTGATGGGCGACGGTCCGGATCTCGTTGGCGGCGACGATGCTCACGGCACGATCTTCGAGGCTTTATAGGGTTGCGGTTCGATGCCGATGGCGGCCAGCGCGCTGCCGACTGCGACCGTCATCGGATGCAGGGCAATGAGTGCCGTGTGTTCCGTGACAACGAGACGGCCGGCGCGGATCAGCGACAGCGGCAGCATCGCCAGCATCTTGGCCAGCAGCCTCGCCCGCGACCACACCGTGCGCGCGGCCTTGACCTCGATATGATAATTGATCGCGCCGATGCGCAGGCCTCGCACGAGGAGCCAGCCGGGATGGGTCCGGCTGCGCGGCACGGTTTCGGTGATGACGGCATCCGCAGCCCAGTGGAACTGCATTCCGGCCTGCCGGCAACGCACGAAGAAGTCGGTATCGCCGCCGCCGAGAAAATTGAACTTCAGATCGAACGCGGGATCGGCGAGCCGCTCGAACACCGGCCGCGTAATAAGGCAATTGCCGCAGCCATAGATGATCGGCACCGGACCGCTCGCCTCATAGGCCGGGCGGAACGCCGGGTGACGGCGCAGCCCGCGCTTCAGGTCGTCGTCGAAGTCAGGCAGCACCGGGCCGCCGACCAGATCGGCGCCGGTCGCCTCCGCGGCATCCACCATCCGCTCCAGCCACTCCGGCGAGGCGACCTCGTCGTCGTCGATCATCAACAGCTTTGTGGCCGCCGGGAATGTCGCCAGCGCAGTTTCGAACGCGGCATTGATGGCGTGGCAGTTGCCCTGCCGCGGTTCGACCAGGCAAAGCCCGGGAACATGCCCGGTCCAGAAGAATTCAATCGCGACCGGTATGCTTTCGCGCCTTAAAGCATCGTTTTCGACGACGACGACGGCAAAGCGGCGATCGGTTCGTTGATTGGCAAGCGACTCCAGCGTCAGCCGCAGATGTTGCGGGCGGCGAAAGCTGGGGATGCAGACCACGATTTCGATCGAGGGATCGAGCGGGCCGGACGTTGCCACCAGTTCGCGGGAGGTGTTCGAAGTCTGGTTCATGAGGCGTTTAATCTAGCGGTTAAGATGTTGACGAAGGCCTACGCGAATTAAGCGACCTTGCGCCTGAATTGCTCGATGACATCGAACAGCGGCTTGCGCTTGAGATCGGCGTCCAGCGGCAGCGGGCGGTTGGGCATGCCGTCGGGTCGCTTGAAATAGATCGGCACCCAGGTATAGCGGTCGCTCAGGCCCCAGGTCAGGATCGCTTTCGGACGAACGACTTCGCAGACCGCTCCGAGAAATTCGCCGGCCTTTTTGGCGACCAGCGCGTCGCGCTCGCTCACCTTGCCGGGCAACTCATAATCGACCACGTCGAGTTCGGTGATCAGCACGTCGAGCTTGAGAGCCTTGATTTCGCTGAGGAACGCCTGCAGGCCATCGCGATCGATGGCGCGGTCGGCGAACAGATGCGCCTGCAGTCCGACGCCGTGCAGCGGCACATCCTTGTCGCGCAGCGAGCGCAGCAATTGCAGCAGCGCCTTGCGCCGGGCAGCGAAACGCGGACCCTTGAACTCGACATCGTATTCGTTCAGCACCAGGCGCGCGTCGGGATCGACCGCCGCCGTCGTGCGCAGCGCGATCGGCATGTAATCCGCTCCCAGATATTTCGTCCAGACGCAGGGGCGCAGCGACGCCGCATCCTCCGGAAAGTCCACCAGCGGCTCGTTCACCACGTCCCAGGACGGGATGACGCCGCGATATCGGGACACAACCGTCTTGATATGATCGACCAGTTCCCGCTCGGCCTCGGCACGGCCGGCGATCTCGCTGGTCCACGCCGGCAAGCCGCCATACCAGGCCAGCGTATGGCCGCGGACCTCGAGCTTGTTCTGGCGCGCGAAATCGATGATCGCGTCGGCTTTCTCGAAGCGGTATTCGCCGCGCGTGGGACGGATATCGGCCCACTTCATCTCGCCTTCGGCAACGACCAGCTGGCAATTCGCAATGATCGCTTCGCGATAGGTCGGATCGGACTCCAACGCGCCGGCTCGCACCGCCGAACCGTAGGGAATTAACCCCGCGGTGAACGTGCTCGCGAGCGATGGCGCCTTCGGTGTCGCAAAAGCGGACACTCCGGACAGTTGCGCTGTGCCGAAAACACCAAGGGCCGCGGCCTTGCCGGTACGTTTAAGAAAATCACGCCGGGAATTTGCCTGTTGTGTCATGCGTCCACGGTTTCGCTTTCAAGGTTCAACGTTTGGCGACCGCCGTTGCAAGTTCCGGTCCAGCGTCGTGAAGCGCAGCAACGAATGTCGCGGATGGTTACCGCGCCCGCGAATTAACCAGGTTTCAACGCCGCGACGGCTTGCGGAACCGTTCGGCACCGATCTTGCTCCCTCGAACCCCATGAAGCACGAACCCGCAGAAACCATCGCTCTGAACGTCGCCGCCCGAGAGACCCGCGAGATGAATCCTGTTGCGTTGTTAACCCCGACTTACGGGCGCGACCTGGAACTGTGCACGCTGCTCTGCGAAAGCGTGGACCGTCACGTCACTTCATTCTCGAAGCATTATCTGCTGGTCCCGGATGCCGACCTGTCCTTGTTCTCCCATTTCGAAAGCGAGCGCCGCGAGGTTATTCCGGCGTCGAGGTTCCTCCCGCATTGGCTGCGGCCGTTGCCTCGCGTGATTCAGCGCAAGCGGCGCCAATACTGGTGGTCGTTCCGAACCAAGCCGGTCAGCGGATGGCACGTCCAGCAGTATCTGAAGATCGCCGCGACCATGTCGCTGCCTTACGAACGCTATTGCATCCTCGATTCCGACATCGTGTTCTTCCGCGATTTCGACCTGTCGCAATTCCAGGTTCCGAATCCGATTCCCTTGTTCGGCTTGCCGGACGAGGTGGTTGCCACCCAGCCGCGGCATTCGCGCTGGGTCGAAACCAGTCATGAACTGTTGGGGCTACCGGTGCCGCCGCTGCCCGCGTCCGATTTCATCGGCCACATCATTTTCTGGGACCGGCAGACCACGGCCGCGATGGTTGCGCAAATCGAGGCCGTGACCAACCTGCACTGGATCGAGGCACTGTGCCGGACCCGCGAGTTCTCCGAATACATGCTGTACGGCTATTTCGTGCAGAATAATGAGCGCTTTTCCGGGGTGCACAGGCCCACCTCGGGCACCCAGTGCGTCAGCTACTGGGAGCAGTTGAAGCTCAGCAAGGACGAATTGAACGAGTTGCTCCGCCGCGCCAACAAGGACGACGTCGCCTTCTCGATCGCCTCCTTCTCGGGCACGCCGGTGCAGACCATCCGCGCCGCGATAAGAGAACATGAAACGACAAGGGTGCCGCGACCCGCGTCGAAACAAACCGCGAGGCTCGGCGCGCTATGCTGATCCGTCAGGCCACCATCAATCTGTCGGCGAACGTGCTCTCCGCGCTGCTGGGGCTGTTGAGCGTCTTCGTCTTCACGCGGCTGTTTTCCGCGCACGATTATGGCATCTATCTGCTCGGAGTTGGCTTTGCGTCCGTCATCAGCGTGGCCTTCATCGGCTGGTTTCGCAACCTGATCCTGAGCGAGCATGCCAAAAACGACGGCACCGACATTCGCGGCGTCGTGATCTCCGGATATCTTTTTGCCTGCCTGAGCGCGCCTGCTGCTTACGGCCTGGCTCGTCTTGTCGGACTGGATGCTTGGGCGGCGGCGCGCGGCGGTCGGACTCGCTATCGCTGTCGGGTTGTTCGAGCTAACCCAGGATCTGGTTCGCGCGCGGCTTCAGGCCGTAACCGCCATGAAGGCCACGCTGGTTCGCGCCATCTCGGTTCTCTGCCTGGGCGTCGTCTTTACGCTTATCGACCACACGGGTTTTATCCTGCTGGTCTCGTCGGCGCTGGCCTATCTCGTTGCAACGCTGATCCAGTCACGCGCCGCCTGGCGAGGGACCACCGTTAAATTCGATGGCTCGGCTCTTCTCGCCGCCGCGAAGCTGGGTTTGCCATTGACGATATCGCTCACGCTGCTCGCCATCTCAAGTGTTACCGACAGGTTCATGATCGCCAACCTGATTGGCGCCGCGGATGCCGGAAAGTATATCGCGGGCCTCGACCTGGTTCGGCAAACCCTGATGATGCCGGCCATCAGCGCCGCCGCTGCGTTTTTTCCATTGGCCGTCTTGATTCACGCCAATCAGGGGCAGGCTGCGGTGCGGCACACACCTCGGCGAATGCGCCGAACTGCTGTTCAGCATCACGCTGCCGGCATGCCTGGGGTTTGCGGTCATTGCGCCGCACATCGCCAATGTCGTGCTCGGCGCCGATTTTCGCGAGACCGCCGCGGAGATCATGCCCATCATCGCCGTTGCGGTGGTTTTCCAGATCCTGACCCAGCAATATTTGCATGTAAGCTTCCTGCTGTCCGGGCGGAATTCGTTCTACCTGATCAATACGGTCTCGATCATCGCCGCCAATGTGATCCTGTCGGTCATACTGATCGACAAATACGGCGTCGTTGGCGCGGCGTGGGCGCGGCTCGGCGCCGATGTCTTCGGGTTTGTCTGCGCCCTGATCCTCAGCCGCCGGGCATTTCCGATCCCGATTCCGCTTGGCCGGCTGGCATTGACGATGATTGCCGGATTGATCATGGCGCTGCTGGTCGGAGCGCTCGACCGCAATCTGCATGTCTCTGACCTGACCGCATGCGCCATCCTGGTTTTCGCAGGACTCGCCAGTTACGCGGCGCTGTGCTGGGCGTTCGACATCTCCCGGCTTCGCGCACGTTCGAAGAACGGCCTGACGCTTTTCAGGTCCAAGCTTGCAAGCATGGGCATTGGATAAGACGGGTATGAGGAACGGCAACGATGAACAAGAATGTCGCCACCGAATTTCGCCTACGCGGTTCCCGTCGAGGGGACTGACGCACGGCACGCTGCTGCCGCTCGCAACCGTGCATCCAAAATCGCTGCTCGATCTGCCGTCAGGCGAAGCGCGGGAAAGCCTGCTCGCCGTCCACGGCATCCTCCGCGCGGTGCTGCCGCCGGGAAAACTCGCGATCTATGAAGCCGGCGGCGGATCGACCAGCTTCCTGCCGCTGAGCGTGCTCAATCGCGCCGCATGTCGCCGTCGTCGATATCGACGAAGACCAGATTCGGAACAACACCTACGCCCACGAACACCATCCTCGGCGATATCCAGAGCTATCGCTTCAAGCCCGAAACCTTCGATCTCGTGATCTGCTACAACGTCATCGAGCACCTTGCCGATGTCGAAGCGGCGCTGCTCGGCTTCTGCGAGTCTCTGAAACAGGGCGGCCTGATCCTGATCGGCGCGCCGAATCCGAAATCGCTGTCCGGCGTCGTGACCAAATTCTCACCGCATTGGTTTCATGTCTGGTTCTATCGGCATGTGCGCGGCGACAAGAAGGCCGGCCTGCCAGGACAGGCGCCGTTCCCGACCTTCTTCCATCCGCTGGTTTCGCTTTCGAAGCTCGAGGCGTTCGCGAGGGAGCACGGACTTCAGGTGATCTACCGACGAAAATACGAGAGCCCGCGCTTCCCCGAAATGCGGGCGCGCAAGCCGGTTCTCGCCGCCTTGCTCGATGCCTTTGCCGTCGTCGCCAACCTTTTCTTGTCCGGAAAAGCCGATGTCCGGCACGGCGATTACCACGTGATTTTGCGAAAGCGCTGAACAATGAACGCGATGTCCGAAGCCAGAGCGAGGTTCAGCCACCGGATGGCGATGCATTTGCGCGTCGGGCCGTTCGCCTTGCGCAATGCAACACCGATGGTCAGCTTCACCTTCGACGACGTTCCGAAGAGCGCCGCCACGGTCGGCGCCGCGATCCTCGAAGCGCACGACGCGCGGGGAACTTTCTATGTCATCGGCAGCCAGGTCGGCACGTCGTCGCCGCTCTGGGATATGGTCGATAGCGAAGATATCGTCGCCCTTCATCGCCGCGGCCACGAAATCGCCTGCCACACCTTCTCGCACAAGCGGGCCTGCGATCTCGATGCCGAGACGCTGAATGCCGAGATCGAGCGTAACCAGCACTATTTGCGGTCGCTGGATTCATCGATAGAGGTCGAGAATTTCGCGTATCCGTTCGGCTATGGGTCGTTCGTGCGCAAACGGCAGCTCAAGACCGTGTTCAAGTCCTGCCGCAGCATCGTTCCCGGCGTGAACAGCGGCACCGTCGACCTGCAGTTTCTGCGGGCGATGCCCCTGATCGACCGCCGCATCGACCGCGACGGCATCGAACGCGCATTCGACGAAGCGCAAGACACTAACGGATGGTTAATTTTCTATACCCATGACGTCGCCGATGAGCCCAGCCCCTACGGCTGTTCGCCGGCCCTGCTCCATGAGGCGCTTGAGGCGGCATCGCGCCGGAAAATCCCGGTTTTGAACATGGCGGAGGCACTGCGATGCGCTGGCATCTAAACGCTTTTTTTGCCTTTGGAGTGAATACTCCCTCAATGAGTATGGTTAATTTTCCCTGTCCGGCCGGTTCCGCATGGCAACCGGCCGCGAATGGCATGTTGCGAAGAGTAACCCCTCACCCGGCGCGTGCGCCGGCGATTAAGGAAGCAGGGGCCCATGCTTGCCTATGACCAGCCGATAAGTCAGCCCAAGCCGGACGCCGCGCAGGCGCCGCCGCGAACGGCTGCGAGTTTTAATGTGATGGATCTGATCCGCGTGCTGTGGCGGCGGAAGGTTGCGATCGTCGACGGCGGCGCTGATCTGCGCCTGCACGGCGGTCATGATCGGCAAAAGCCTGACGCCGCGCTACGCCGCGACCGCGCAGCTCTACGTCGATCCGCGCGAATTGCAGTTGGTGGACCGCGAGCTGACGCCGCGTTCCCAGGATATTTCAGGCCTGTCGATGGTGGTCGAAAGCCAGGCGCGCCTGATCACCTCGAACAACGTCCTGCTGCGCGTGATCGAGGACACCAAGCTCGACAAGGATCCGGAGTTCGGCGGCGAGACCAGCAGTCTGATGGGAACGCTGTTGAACCTCATCAGCTTCGGCGCCAGGTCGTCAGTCGATGCCAATGCCGGCCGGATGGCCGCGCTGCTGGACGCCTTGAACCGCCACATCAACGTCAGGCGGACCGACCGCACCTATGTGGTCGATATCGAGGTCTGGTCGACCGAGCCGGCGAAAGCCGCGATGCTCGCCAACGCTGTCTCCGCGGCTTACCTTGCTGAATCCAAGCAGTCGCAGGCCGATGCCGCGCGGCGCGCCACCAACGACCTGTCGGGCCGACTGAAGGAACTGCAGGACCGGCTTCGCACGTCGGAAAACGCGCTGGCCATCTACAAGGCGCAGAACAATTTCGTCGGCACCCAGGACACGCTGGTCAGCGACCAGCAGCTTTCGGCGATGACGCAGCGGCTGGCCGCGGCGCACGCGTTGACGCTCGATGCGCAGGCCAAATACGATCAGATCGAGGCCAGCAGGCGCGGAGCCACCGATGCCGGCGCCATTCCCGAAGCGCTGCAGTCGCCGACCATCGCCAATTTGCGCGCGCAATATGCCGAGGCGCGGCGGAAGTATGCCGAACTCTCCAGCGAATTGGGGCCGCTGCATCCCTCGTTGAAGAACATGGAAAAGCAGGTCGAGGACCTGCGCAAGAATATCACCGAGGAACTCAATCGCTTTTCGCAGTCGGCCAAGAACGATCTCACCCGCGCGCGTGATTATGAGGCATCGCTGACCAAGGCGCTCGATTCGCAAAAACATCAGAGCGTCGACCTCAGCCAGGCCTCGGTGCGGCTGCGCGAACTCGAGCGCGACGTCGACGCCAATCGCAATGTTTATCAGTCGTTCCTCAAGCGCTCGCGTGAAACCGAGGAGCAGGAAACCCTGAACACCTCGGCTGCGCGCATCATCGGCGAAGCCACGGCCCCGCGGCGGCGCATCTTCCCGCCGGCGATGAGCCTGATCGCGATGATCGGCTTTGCGCTCGGCGCGCTGGCTGCGGCGGCTTGGGTTGTCGCGGTCGATCGCCTGTCGATCCCGGTTACGGCGACGACGACCACGGCCACGAAGACCGAGGCGCCGCAGAAGCAGCCGCGGGCGACGCTGTCGCCTGACATGAAGATTTCGATCCAGCCGCCGCGGCAACCAACTCCGCCCGGCGAGCAGCCGCAGGCGCCCGTCGCCGCGCCGATTGAGAAACCGCTGATCGCGCGGCTGCAGGAAGCCGATGTGCTGCGCACGCTGACCGGGATTCTGGCCGTGCCCGGCGTTTCCGACGTCACGCGCATGGGCTGGCCGACGCTGCGCGCAAATGTTCCGCCAGGTGCCTTCGTCACCGCGATCCATCAGTTGTGTGAAACCGTAACCAAGCGCGCGTCGGGCCTGACGCCGGTCATGGCCGTGATCGGCGCCGGCAGCAGCGCCGATCGCACCGTCGTTGCGCTCAATGCCGCGCTGGCGGCGGCCCGCGACGGCGTCAAGGTGCTGGTGATCGACGCCGATCATGCCGGGCGTGCACTCTCGAACAAGGTGAAGGGCCGCGGCAAAACCGAAGCCAGCCGCTTTGGCTGGCTCAGCATCGGCAGCAAGGCCTCCCGCGTCATCAAGACCGTCAACGGTATCTCGATCCTGCCGGCGGTTGAGGGGTCCGACGTCAAGGCGAGCGAAGCCATTCGCAAGGCGATCGCGCAGGCGCGTTCCAGCGGCGGCTACGATCTGGTGATTCTGGACGGACCGGCGATGCCCTGGAGCGCTGCGGATCGCAAACTGCTCGATACTGCCGACGGCCTCGTCGCGATGCTGCCGGTCGACCTCGATATCAACGACGCCATGGAAGACATCATCGCAGCCCTCGGCGACGCGGAGCGCAAGCTGATCGGTGTCGTCCTCAATGAACTCAACCCCGCGGGCACGCAGCAGCGAGACAAACGATATGCTTGAGCGCCGCAAAAATCCGGTCGGGAGGGCTGCCACGGCGAGCGTGCCGCGCATCTCGCTGGGCGGGCTTCGTCTCGCCGTGCTCGACATCGAGCAGACCGCGAACTTCATGATCGGCATCGTGTTCCCGGAACGCTGGGTCGGCCGTCCGCTGTATCTGACCTCCGCCAACGGCGAGGTGCTGGCGCGCTGCTCGACCGAGCCGATGACCGAACGCCTGTTCCGCGCCGCCGACCTCATCAATGCCGACGGCCAGCCGCTGGTCACCGTGTCGCGGCTGAGATCAAAGCCGCCGCTTCCCCAGCGCGTCGCGACCACCGACCTGTTTCATGTCGTCGCCCGCAAGGCCGCGGCGGCGCGGCTGACCTTCTACATGTTCGGCGCGGACGAGGAAGAAAACGCGCTCGCGGTCGCCAATGTCCGGAACATGTACCCCGATCTGCAGATCGTCGGGCATTCGCACGGCTACCTGAAAGGCGACGCGCTGCGCGCCAAGGTCGACGAGATCAACGCGCTGGCGCCGGATTATCTGTGGGTCGCGCTTGGCGTGCCCTACGAGCAGGCCTTTGTCGAGGAATTCACGCCGCGTCTTTTCAATGTCGGCGTCATCAAGACCTCCGGCGGACTGTTCAACTTCCTGTCCGGAAGCCGCGCCCGCGCGCCGCGGTGGATGCAGGCCGTAGGGCTCGAATGGGCGTGGCGGATCTGGCTGGAGCCGCGCCGGCTGTTCTGGCGCTATCTGACCACCAATCCGCGCGCGCTCTATCTGCTGTTCAACAAGAGCCGGCCGTCGGATCGGACACCGCGAGGCTGACATGAACGATCGACCGGCAGTGCTGGTGACCGGCGGCGCGGGCTATATCGGCTCGCATTGCTGCAGGGCGCTGGATGCCGCCGGCTATCATCCGGTCGTTTACGACAATTTTTCCACCGGGCACCGCAGCTTCGTCACCGGTTCGCTGATTACTGGCGATCTGCGGGACGGCGCCAGGCTCGCGCATGCATTCGCGTGTCACGACATCGTCGCAGTGATGCATTTCGCGGCATCGAGCCTGGTCGGCGAGTCGGTCGTCGATCCGCGGAAATATTACGCCAACAACCTTGGCGGCACGCTGTCGTTGCTGGATGCGATGCGCGAGGCCGGCTGCGATCGCCTGGTGTTTTCCTCGACCGGCGCGGTCTACGGCAATGCCGACAGCAAGGCGTTGCCGGAAAGCTACCCTTGCGAGCCGATCAATCCCTACGGCGCGTCGAAATGGATGATCGAGCGGATTCTCGCCGACTATCGCCGACGCCTATGGGCTGGGCTCGTTTGCCCTGCGCTATTTCAACGCCAGCGGCGCCGATGCGTCCGGCGGCATCGGCGAAAAACGCGACCACGAAACCCATCTGATCCCCCGCGCGATGATGGCGCTGCAAGGCCATATTCCCGACTTTGCGGTATTCGGCGACGATTACGACACGCCGGACGGCACCGCGATCCGCGATTATATCCACGTCACCGATCTTGCGGCTGCGCATATCCTTGCGCTGAAACTGCTGATGCAGGGGCATTGCGGCGGAGCTTATAATCTCGGCACCGGCGCGGGCTTTTCGGTACGCGAAATTCTTGCCGCCATCGCGGCCGAAACCGGCCGCGAGGTGCCGCATGCCGTCAAGCCGCGGCGATCAGGCGATCCGGCCTATCTCGTCGCCGACCATCCGCAGCACGCGAGACGCTGCAATTCCGGCCCGCGCATTCCGATCTCGCGACGATCGTGCGAACCGCATGGGCGTGGCACCAAAAGGCGCACCCGCTGAAAGCGGATGAGGCTTTTCGGGTCAGCGCGGATTTGTCCCCAGCCGCTTAATCGTACCCCGGACGCAGCGCAGCGCGTAGCTCTTGCGGAGCGGTGCGCTGCAGAGCCGGGGCCCCGGTTACTTGCTTAACCGGGGTCCCGGTTCTGCGGCGCACCGCTCCGCAAGAGCTATGCGCTGCACCGCGTCCGGGACACGGGACTTACAGCGGCTTGATCTGCACCTTGCGCCACTTCAGCACGCCCGAGCCGTATTGCAGCGCGAACGGACCGCTGGCGAGCTTGCTGTCCTGCACATCGACGGTCTTCTGACCATTGAGCACGACGACGAGGCGCGGCCCCTGCGCCGTGATTTCGTAGGTATTCCATTTGCCGCCGGCCTTCGGCATCGGATCGACCTTGGCGATGTCAACGATGGCGCCGGTTCCGTAGGAAGGGTCCGGCCGCTTGTCGAAGATGTTCACTTCATAGCAAAGCTTGGCGTCGATCTTCTTCGGATCCTGGCAGCGGATGAAGATGCCGCTGTTGACGTCGTCGTCGGCCCAGAACTCGGCCTTGATCTGGAAATCCTTGTAGGAGGTCTTGCTGACGAGATAGGAGAGATCCTTGCCGTCGAGCTTGTCGGCGGTGAGCGCGCCGTCCTTCATCGCCCAATTGGCTTTTCCGACCTCATCCCAGTCGCCCATTTTGGTGCTGTCCACCAGCGTGACCCAGCCGTCCTGGCCGGACGCCACGTTGGAATATTGCATAGCGGCGGCGCCGATCAGCAGTCCGGCCGCGAGTGTCGACAAACGTTTCATCAAGGTGTCCTCCCTTTTGAGTTTTTCGTTGCGCGGAACATAGAGGCCGCCACAGCTAACGTAAACGCGTTTTTCATGCTGCACTTGCGTTGTGATCGCGCCTTCGCCGGTCGTGCATGCGAGCGCACATCTTGCACCGCGCGAAAGCAGACCGGCTAGCATGGCCAAACATAATCAGATGAGCACCGCAAACCAGCTCACAAAGCCGACAGGGAGAAAACAATGAGCACCGCAAACCGGTTTTGGCGATACTCTCGTCGTACCAATTATTCTTGTTGGCGCCATTGGCGTAACCCGGGCAGCCGAGCTAAATCCCGCCGCGGTAATCTACAAGCTGCCGGATCAGATACCGTGGGGTCCGGTCAATGCCGCCGGCGCGCAAAGCGCCGTCGTTGTCGGCGATCCCGGCAAACCCGGTTTCTATGCGGTCTACAACAAATGGACCAAGGGCAACCATTTCAGCCGGCCGCATTTCCATCCCAACGACCGCTACATCGTCGTGCTGCAGGGCACATGGTGGGTCGGCTCCGGGACCGAAATTCGATCCCGCCAACACCACCCCGATGCCCGCCGGCAGCTTCGTCACCCATTTCGCCAAGCAGGTGCATTGGGACGGCGCCAAGGACGAAGACGCAGTGCTGCTGATCATGGGCGAAGGGCCGGCGAACTTCGACCGCGGCGGAAGAGAAGTAAGCGCGCTCAGCGCATCGTCCCCTGCTCCATCGCCAGTTCAGCCTTGAGGCTTGCGAGATCGCGATAGATCGAGGCAACTGCAAGCACGCGGCCGCCGCTCTTGTATTTCAGCAGGCAGTCCCTGCCCGCGATGTCGCCGTCGATCGCGATCTCGTCCCACTTCTCGGCATGGCCGACATAATTGATCGGCACGTCGTAATGCTGGCTCCAGAAAAACGGCACCGCGTCGAACGCCTCGCGCGCTCCCAGCATGTTGCGCGCGGCGGTTTGGCCCTGGCGCTCGGCCACCACCCAATGCTCGACCCGGATGTTCTCCTTCGAATGCGGATCGGGCCAGCGCGCGATATCGCCGGCGGCATAGATCCCGGGAATGCTGGTTTCGAGATAGCCATTCACCGCGACGCCGCGATCGAGCGCGAGGCCGGCCTGTTCGGCCAGCGCCAGCCGCGGCCGGACGCCGACGCCGACCACCACTGCATCGGCCTCCAGCACGCCGCCGCTCTTGAGTGTGGCGCGCTTGCCGTCGATGCCAACCACGGTATCGCCGAGATGAAAGATGACGCCGTGCTCTTCGTGCAGCGCACGCACGAAATCGCCCATCTCCGGCCCGAGCACGCGCTCCATCGGCCGCTGCTCGGGCGCTACAACGTGAACCTCCAGGTCGCGCGCACGCAAGGCGGCTGCGGCCTCCAGCCCGATGAAACTGGCGCCGATCACGACGACGCGCCGCGCGCCTTTCACCCTGTCGATAATGGCGCGGCAATCGGAAAGCGAGCGCAGGGTATGGACATGCGGCTGATCGGCGCCGGGGATCGGCAGCCGCACCGGTTCGGCGCCGGTCGCCAGCAGCAGCCGGTCGTAGGCGACCGTTCCGCCGCCGGCGAGCACGACGTTGCGCGCCCTGGCGTCGATCGAGACGGCATCGGTCTTGAGCCGCAGGTCGATATGCGCTTCCGCGTAAAAACTGTCCGGGCGCAGCGGCAGCCAGTCCTCCGGCGCGCTGCTGGCAAGATAATCCTTCGACAGGTTCGGCCGGTCGACCGGCGGCGCGGCATCGTTGCTCAGCATCACGATGTCGCCTTGAAACTCCTGCCGCCGCAGCATCTCGGCGGCGGCAAAACCCGCCGCGCCGCCGCCGACGATCACAATTCTGCCGGGCGCATCGACAGAGCCCTTGCCGCGGGGCTTCGGCTGCTCGCGCTTGTGCCGGACTAGGATGCGATCACCCTCGTGCTCGACCTGCCAGACCGCGAGCGCGGTCAGCGCCGGCGCGCGGGTGGCTTCTCCGCTGCGCAGATCGAAACAGGCGTGATGCCAGGGACAGCGAATGCTGTCGCCGACGACGAGCCCTTCGGCCAGTGGCCCGTGATAATGGCTGCAATGCGCGTCGATGGCGAAAATCTCGGAGCCGGAACGCACCAGCAGAACATCCTGATCACCGACATGGCCAAGCAAGGTCTCGCCGGTGAATTCGCGACAGCGCGATGCCCCGCGCCAGATCGGGGCCGCTCGGGTTGGCTTGTTGTTCCGCCATGTTTTCACTCCCCTGAATGCCGCCTTGCTATCCTTGGATGCTGCGTTGCTATCGTGGTTCCCTCAACCCAATCGATTAATCGGCTTTTACATCAGATAGACTTCGCCCGCGATTCATATAATCTGCCGCGCGGGCAGACGGACAACTGAGTATGCTGACGGCGCAACGGGATTCGATCCGGTTATTGCACGGCATTCTCGTGGCATCGGTCGCGCTGCCGGCCGCGCTTTTCATCTACGCGTCCTGGCTCGGTTATCAGAACAATCAGGCGGTCGCCGACCGCCAGATCGACCGCACCCGGGACGTCGTCACCGAGCACGCGCTCAAGGTGTTCGAAAGCGTCGAACGCAGCATTGCGGAGATCAACGAAGTCGTCCGCGACATGCCTGACGAGCGGATCGCAGCCAATGAGGAAAACCTGCATCGCCGTTTCGAGCGGCTGGCGGACAGTTCGGAACAGATCAAGTCGGTCTGGATCTTCGACAGGAACGGCCACGCGCTGGTCAACAGCCTGGTCTATCCGGCGCCGACCATCGATTTTTCCGATCGCGATTATTTCAAGGCGCATGTCGACCGGGACATCGGGATTTATGTCGGCGAAGTGCTGCGGCCGCGGCCGCCCTATGGCGGCGCGCCGTTTTTCGGGATCAGCCGGCGGCGGTCGTCTCCCGATGGAAGTTTTAACGGCGTGATCCAGGCGTCGATACTGCCGGAATATTTTTCCGGCTTTTACGCGAAGATCAGCCGCGAGGCCGGAAACTATGCATCGGTGATCCGCGATGACGGGCTGATCCTCGCGCGTTTTCCGCCGAGCGATATTCCCGCGCTGTTTCCGAATGGTGAATTGCTCAAAGCGATCCGCGCGAATTCCGAAGGCAGTCTCCTGCTCACTTCGAAACTCGACAATATCGAGCGCAAGGTCGCCTATCGCAAGGTGTCGGGATTTCCCGTCTTCGTCGTCGCGGGGCTGGAAACCCAGGCGATCCGCAGTCAATGGTTTTCCCAAATGGCCAGCCACCTGATCTTCGGATTGCCGGTGACGGCGGCGCTGGTTGCGATCGTGCTGCTGGCGCTGAAACGGACGCGGCGTTTCTACGAAGAGGCGACGCGGCGGCAAGTCGCCGAGAACGCGCTCAAGCAATCGCAGCGCCTGGAAGCGCTGGGCCAATTGACCGGCGGCGTCGCCCACGACTTCAACAACCTGCTGATGGTGGTCGGGGGCTCCGCGCAAAGGCTGAAACGCCGGCATCATGACCCGGCGGACCTGCGCTCCCTCGACATGATCGAATCGGCGGTGCGGAAGGGATCCAACCTGACGCGCCAGCTGTTATCCTTCGCACGGCGCCAGAGCCTGTCGCCGAAAGTGGTCGACCTCGTCGATTGCATCGGGAAATTTCGCGAGATTTTGCACCAATCGGTCCCTGGGGATATCGGGATCGAACTCAAGGTTCCGCAGCAGGAGATCCCGGTCAAGATCGATCCCGACGAATTCGAGATCGCCCTGCTCAATTTGACCCTCAATGCCCGCGACGCCATGCCCGAGGGCGGACGAATTACGATCTCCATCAAGACGGTGAAGCTTGACGAAAATTCCGGCCCCAACGGGCTGACAGGCGAGTTTGCGGCGATCGCGTTTTCGGACACCGGCTCCGGCATTGCGGACGACATCCGCGACCGCATCTTCGAGCCGTTCTTCACCACCAAGAAGGTGGATCGCGGCACCGGGCTCGGGCTGAGCCAGGTCTACGGATTTGTGCAGCAATCGCGGGGCGCCATCACCGTCATCAGCCGGCCCGACGCCGGCACGACATTCGAGTTGTTTCTGCCCTGTTGCGATGAGGCCATGCAAGCGGAGAGCAAGACCGCCGACGACGCGTCGCCTTCGGTCAAGTCTGCGACCGTCCTGCTGGTGGAAGATCACCCGGATGTGTCGGCGGTCGGCTCCGACTATGTCGAGCAATGCGGTTTCAAGGTGATTTGCGCGGCCTCCGCTGAAGTCGCGGTCGACATCCTCAACCAGAGAACCGACATCGACCTGGTGTTTTCCGATATCGTGATGCCCGGCATGAGCGGCCTTGAGCTCGGCCGCCTGATCCGGGAACATCACCCGGAGACCCCGGTGGTGCTTGCCTCGGGTTACAGCGACCGCGCCGCGCTCGCCGTCGAGGAAGGATTTACCTTGCTGCAAAAGCCCTACTCGCTCGAAGCGTTGCGGAAATCATTGGCCGAGGCCATGCAGCCACCGGACGCGATCAAACGCAAATTTGATTCGCCCGCTTCGCGGCAGACCGCTTAAGCTCGCGACTATGAGTAGCGGGCGAGGTGTCGAGGAAGCTTGGCCGGGACTGCCTTATGCGGCATGGCGCGGCAGCTGCGAGACACTGCATCTGTGGACGCAGATCGTCGGCAAGATCCGGCTGGCGCGGACGCCCTGGCTCAATCATTCCTGGCATGTCACGCTGTACGTCACCGCCACAGGCCTGACCACGTCGCCGATTCCCGATGGCGCGCGGTCGTTCCAGATCGATTTCGATTTCATCGATCAAACCTTGCGCATTTCCACCAGCGACGGCCAACGGCGGCAATTGCCGCTGGCCGCGCAATCGGTTGCAACGTTTTACGCCGCGGTGATGTCCGCACTGGCCGAACTCGGCATCGATGTCAAAATCGACGACAGACCGAACGAACTACCGGACCCGATCCGCTTCGGCGATGACCAGGTGCATGCGTCCTACGATCCGGACGCCGCGCATCGTTTCTGGCAGGTGCTGCGGCAGGCCGACCGCGTGTTCGGAAAATTCCGCACCGGTTTTCTCGGCAAATCCAGCCCGGTGCATTTTTTCTGGGGCAGTTTTGACCTTGCGGTGACGCGCTTCTCGGGTCGTCCCGCGCCGCGCCATCCCGGCGGCGTGCCCAATCTTCCAGATGCCGTGGCGCAAGAAGCGTATTCGCACGAAGTCAGCAGCGCAGGCTTCTGGCCGGGCGGCGGCGCCATCGACTATCCCGCGTTCTATTCCTACGCCTACCCTGCGCCTGAAGGCTTCGCCACCACGCGGGTGCGGCCGGATGCGGCGTTCTTCAGCGAAGCGTTGGGCGAGTTCATCCTGCCTTACGACGCGGTGCGCACTGCCGCGGACCCCGACAGCGCCCTGCTTGATTTTTTGCAAAGCACCTACGAGGCCGCAGCCAATGCCGCCAGATGGGACCGCGCGGCGCTGGAATCGTCGCTGGGGCGGCCGCGATTGCCGCGCCGGCTTTAGCGTTTCAGCTCCCGCCGATTTGGTTCCGCAAAATTTTTTCCGGGCCAGCTTGCGACGATTGCAACCCGGCGGAACCTGCGAAACCCACCAGCGTTATTTGTCCAGTTCAAAATCCAAGGAGGCTGACATGGGTTTCGGCAAAGGTGCGCTGCTCTGGTTAATCGGAATTCCGCTTCCGATCATTCTGCTCCTTGCGCTGTTCATGCGCTAGGCGGACGACAAAAAGCAATGTTTCGCCGAGCCGCGAAGAGCGGCTAAGGCAGCGAAAGGCCTCGCCTCATCCCCCAGGCGGGGTCTTTCTCGTCCAAGGACTGCAATATGAGTGACGATCTCCTTGACAAGGGCCAGCGCGACCGCAGCCATATCGCCATGGGCCAACCGCATGAAGTGCAATACTGGAGCAGGCATCTCGGTGTCACCAAAGGCGAACTGCAGCGCACCGTCGACAGGGTCGGAAATTCCGCCGCAGCGGTGCGCAAGGAACTCGGCTTGCTGGGAAAGCCGCATAAATGATGCTGTTCGAAAAAATTCCAGCGTGGCGTTTCCGATGTTTTGAACAATGACCGAGGTCATTGTTCCGTGGATCGGCGCCTGCGCCGCCGTTCTCACCTCGCTCTCCTATATTCCACAGGTCCGCAAAGCCTGGCCGCGCGGGTCGACCGAGGACCTGTCGCTGAAAATGCTGATCGCCCTCACCACCGGGCTGTTGCTCTGGATCGGGTATGGCTTGCTGAAAAGCGATTGGGTCATCGTCGCCGCCAACAGCGTCGGCGCGATATTATCCGGCAGCGTCCTGGCCTTCAAAATTCGCGACATGCGGTCTTCGGCTCATTGAATGTCCGGTCGGCGACGTAAATTTTCGAAGGACTGATGTAGCGGAACCTCACTGTTCCGAAAATGTTGATGCGCACAGCCCGCTTCGGGCTCGCAATTTTGTTTGGAGGACACCGACATGGGACTATTTTCGAAAGACATCAAGACGATGGACGACCTGCTGCTGCACGGCCTGCAGGACATCTACTACGCCGAGCAGCAGATCACCAAGGCGCTGCCCAAGATGATCGATCAGGCGACCAACCGCGATCTGGCGCAGGGTCTGAAAAACCATCTCGAGGAAACCAGCAAGCAGATCGAGCGGCTGGACCAGGTATTCAAGAAGCTTGGCAAGAAGCCATCCGGTACCGACTGCCCGGCCATCGACGGCCTGATCAAGGAATCCGACGAAACGGCAGGCGAAATCGACGACAAGTCCGTGCTCGACGCCGCGATCGTGGCCAACGCGCAGGCGGTCGAGCACTATGAGATCGCCCGCTACGGCACGCTGATCGCCTGGGCCGAGGAACTCGGCCATGACGACATCGTCCGGTTCCTGACCACCAATCTCAACGAAGAAAAGGCCGCCAACACCAAGCTCAATACGGTCGCGCTCCGCAAGGGCGTCA
>CAVPZO010000040.1:0-25552 GCA_963710045.1 uncultured Alphaproteobacteria bacterium
GTCCATCCGAAGCCACGATGTATTGGGCCATATCGGGGTGATCGAGGTCGCCGCTGACCAGTTCGAACTGCTCGGCCGCGTCATGCCACCATTCCGAAACATGCGGCGTCTCAAGCCAGCGCCGGATCAGCGGCAGATCGGCTGATGTCATCGGCACGAATTCGTAATCGGTGGAAACCATCGATCAGCTGCTCAGCGTCTCGATGGTCACATTGCGGTTGGTGTAGACGCAGATATCGGCGGCGATATCGAGCGCGCGGCGCACGATGGTTTCGGCATCCTTGTCGGAATCCACCAGCGCCCTTGCTGCGGCCAGCGCGTAGTTGCCGCCGGACCCGATCGCCATCACGCCCGCTTCCGGCTCCAGCACGTCGCCGGTGCCGGTCAGCACCAGCGACACATCCTTGTCGGCGACGATCATCATCGCCTCCAGCCGCCTCAAGTAACGGTCGGTGCGCCAGTCCTTGGCAAGTTCGACCGCGGCGCGGGTCAATTGCCCCGGATATTGCTCAAGCTTGCTTTCCAGCCGCTCGAACAGCGTAAAGGCGTCCGCCGTGGCCCCGGCGAAGCCGCCGATGACGTCGCCCTTGCCGAGTTTGCGGACCTTTTTGGCGTTGGATTTGATGACGGTCTGGCCGATCGAGACCTGGCCGTCGCCGCCGATCACCACCTTGCCGCCCTTGCGGACCGTCAAAATGGTGGTGCCGTGCCAGACCGGCGATTGCGATGGTGATGCTTGCATGGAGAACCTCGTGCCCGACCAGATTTAGGCATTGGCGCGCAGGGTTGCAATCGGCGCCGATTGGGTCGGATTCGGTCACCATAGGGTGAAGTTCAGTCGTGAATGCGTCATCCCGCAGTAGCGAAGGTGATATCAGCCTGTTAAAAGGGCGCGTTTTCAGCAGGCGGAGAGCCCTTTTCATGCGCACGGCGACGATCAAGCGCAAAACCAAGGAAACCGATATCGAGGTGACCGTGAGTCTCGATGGCACAGGCGTGTCCAACGTCACGACCGGCATCGGCTTTTTCGACCATATGCTCGATCTGCTCGCCCGCCACTCGCGTATCGACATCACCGTGAAGGCGAATGGCGACCTCCACGTCGATCATCACCACACCACCGAAGATGTCGGCATTGCGCTGGGCCAGGCGGTGAAACAGGCGCTTGGCACCATGGCCGGGATCACCCGCTATGCCAGCATCCACATGCCGATGGACGAGACGCTGTCGCGGGTCGTGATCGATATTTCGGGGCGGCCGGTGCTGGTGTTCAAGGTCGAGTTCCCGCGCGACAAGGTAGGCACCTTCGACACCGAACTGGTGCGCGAATGGTTCAACGCGTTCGCCATCAATGCCGGCGTGACTTTGCACGTCGAGACCTTATATGGCGAGAACAGCCACCATATCGCCGAATCCTGCTTCAAGGGTCTGGCGCGGGCGCTGCGCGCGGCCGTCGCGATCGATCCGCGCGCGGCAGGCGAAGTGCCATCCACAAAGGGTCAGCTCGGCGGCTGAGGGAAGTCGTCATTGCGAGGAGCACTTGCGACGAAGCAATCCCCCCTCCCTTCCCTCCCCCGCAAGCGGGGGAGGGAAGGGAGGGGGCTTCTGGGTTGCTTCGCTTCGCTCGCAATGACGGCGGGATACGGAGAAGTACCATGCCGGTCTACACAGTTCATGCGCCCGTGGCCGACAGCACGGAAGCGCGCAGCGCGGGGGACAGATTCGTGTTCGTTCGCGACGGATTTCATTTCTGGGCATTCCTGTTGGGCCCGCTGTGGCTGGCATGGCACCGGCTGTGGCTGGCGCTGATCGGCTACATCGCGACGATGATTGGTGTTGCAGTGTCGCTCTCGTTGCTTCGCGCCGGGGCCGGCACGCGCTTCACCGTAATGCTGCTGATCGCGTTGTTGATGGGGTTTGAGGCCGCCAGCCTGTGGCGCTGGACGGTATCGCGGCGCAAATGGCGTCAGCTCGATGTCGTCGTTGCCGACGACGAGGAAACCGCCGAACGGCGTTTCTTCGATCGCTGGACGTCCAGGCAAGGCAATGTCGGCAACGACCAGCCAGCAGTCGATCGCGGCGCGCCGCCGCCGACGCGGAATATCCCGGGCCAGCCGTTTTCACGGCCGCCGTCATCGCCGCACAGCGATATTATCGGCCTGTTTCCGCAACCGGGAGCGTCGCGTTGAGCGTTGCCATTATCGATTACGGCTCCGGCAATCTGCACTCCGCCGCAAAAGCGTTCGAGCGCGCGGCGCGGAGCATGGAGAATCCGGAAAAGATCGTGGTCACGCGTGACCCCGAAACGGTGTTTCGCGCCGATCGCGTGGTGCTGCCCGGTGTCGGCGCATTCGCCGACTGCCGCAAGGGGCTGGACGCGGTCGACGGCATGGTGGAGGCGATGACCGAAGCCGTGCGTGACAAGGCGCGGCCGTTCTTCGGCATCTGCGTCGGCATGCAGCTGATGGCGACGCGCGGCAAGGAGCACGTCACCACGGATGGACTGAACTGGATCGCCGGCGACGTCGAGAAAATTACGCCGCGTGAGGAAAACCTGAAAATTCCCCACATGGGCTGGAATACGCTCGACGTCATCCGCGAACATCCGGTGCTCGAGCGATTGCCGCTGGGACCGAGGGGCCGGCACGCCTATTTCGTGCACTCCTATCACTTGAACGCGGCCAACGAGGCGGACGTGCTGGCGCGCGCCGATTACGGCGGTCCGGTGACGGCCATCGTCGGCAAGGACACCGCGATCGGCACCCAGTTTCACCCGGAAAAGAGCCAGCGTTTCGGGCTGGCGTTGATTTCGAATTTCCTGAAGTGGAAGCCGTGATTCTCTTCCCCGCCATCGATCTGAAAAACGGCCAGTGCGTGCGCCTCGAGCAAGGCGACATGTCGCGTGCGACGGTATTCAACCTGGATCCCGCAGCGCAGGCGCGCGCGTTCGCAGGCCAGGGTTTCGAATACTTGCATGTGGTCGATCTCGACGGCGCCTTCGCCGGCAAGCCGATGAATGCGCAAGCGGTGGAAGCCATGCTCAAGGCCGTCACCATGCCGGTGCAACTCGGCGGCGGCATCCGCGATCTGAAAACCATTGAGGCGTGGCTCGCCAAGGGCATTGCGCGCGTGATCATCGGTACCGCGGCAGTGCGCGATCCCGCGCTGGTAAAAGATGCGGCGAAATCGTTTCCGGACCGCGTTGCCGTCGGCCTCGATGCGCGTGACGGCAAGGTCGCGGTAGAGGGCTGGGCGGAAACCTCGCACGTCACTGCGTTAGAGATAGCGCAACGGTTTGAGGATGCCGGGGTGGCCGCGATCATCTTCACCGACATTGCGCGGGACGGCTTGCTGAAAGGCCTCAACCTCGATGCCACCATTGAGCTTGCCGAACAAATCTCGATCCCCGTGATCGCGTCCGGCGGTTTTGCCTCGATCGACGACGTGAAGGCGCTGCTGGCGCCGCGTGCGAAAAAACTGACCGGCGCCATCGCGGGCCGCGCGCTTTACGACGGGCGGCTCGATCCGGCGGCGGCGTTGGCGCTGATCCGCAATGCTCGGGCCGCGGCCTAGGAAAACGCCATGTTCAAGGTTCGCGTCATTCCCTGTCTCGATGTGAAGGACGGCCGCGTCGTCAAGGGCGTCAAATTCGCCGATCTGCGCGACGCCGGCGATCCGGTGGAAGCCGCGATGGCCTACGATGCCGCAGGCGCCGACGAGCTTTGCTTTCTCGACATCACGGCTTCCCACGAAAATCGCGGCACCATGCTGGACGTGGTCCGGCGCACCGCCGAAGTTTGTTTCATGCCGCTGACCGTGGGCGGCGGCGTCCGCACCGTCGACGACATCCGCACGCTGCTGCGATCCGGCGCCGACAAGGTTTCGATCAACAGCGCCGCCGTTGCCAACCGCGAATTCGTCAAGGAGGCCGCGGAGAAATTCGGCGGCCAGTGCATCGTGGTGGCGATCGACGCCAAGCGCGTCAAGCGCGGCGGAGGAGGCGAGCGCTGGGAAATCTTCACCCATGGCGGACGCAATTCCACCGGCATCGATGCGGTCGAATACGCCCAGGAGGTGGTCTCGCTCGGCGCCGGTGAAATCCTGCTCACGTCGATGGACCGGGACGGCACCCGTCAGGGTTTTGACATTCCGCTCACCCACGCCGTTGCCGATAGCATTCCGGTACCGGTGATTGCGTCCGGCGGGGTCGGCAATCTCGATCACATGGTTGCGGGTATTCGCGACGGTCACGCCACGGCGGTGCTTGCATCCTCGATCTTCCACTTCGGCGAATTCACCATTCGGGAGGCCAAGGACCATATGGTCCGCGCCGGCTTGCCGATGCGGCTCGATCCATGACGACTCTTTGCGGCAGAAGTGCTAAATCCCGAGGATGAGCGGCGTCGCCTCCGACAGCCGCGCCTGTTGAGTTGAGTTGATATGTCGCGTTTCACCATCCATGACCTCGCCGCCACCATCGATGCCCGCGCGGCCTCGGGTGCAGAGGCGTCCTATACGCGCAAGCTGCTGGACAAGGGACCGGAACATTGCGCCAAGAAGCTCGGTGAGGAGGCGGTGGAAACCGTCATCGCCGCGGTGGAGAACGATCGCAATCACCTGATCGCCGAAAGCGCCGACCTTCTGTTCCATCTGCTTGTGCTGTTGAAATCGCGCGGCGTGACGCTCGAGGATGTCGAGGCGGCGCTGGCGCAGCGCACGACGATGTCCGGGCTGGAAGAGAAGGCTGCGCGCAAGCGCGACTGAACGAGAGGGTAGGGCGTCCTGATGGATATGCGCAGCGAACAACAGCAATATAATCCCTATCGGGTATTCTCGCGCGAGCAGTGGGCGAAACTGCGCGACGATATGCCGATGACGCTGCATGCAAACGAGATCGCGGCACTGCGCTCGATGCATGATCGCCTCGACCTGAAGGAAGTGGAAGACATCTATCTGCCGCTTTCTCGCCTGTTGTCGATCTATGTCGACGCAACGCAGCGGCTGTATTTCGCGCAGCGGCGCTTTCTCGGCATCGAAGACCGCAAGATGCCCTACATCATCGGCGTCGCCGGATCGGTGGCGGTCGGCAAATCGACCACCGCGCGCGTGCTGCAGGCGTTGCTGGCGCGATGGTCGCCACGGCCGAAGGTCGATCTCGTCACCACCGACGGCTTTCTGTTTCCCAATGCCGTGCTCGAGCGGCAGGGCCTGATGCAGAAAAAGGGTTTTCCCGAAAGCTACGACCTGCCGACGCTGCTGGGGTTTCTAAGCGACATCAAGGCGGGGCGGCGGCCGGTGCGCGCGCCGGTCTATTCGCATCTGGTCTACGACATCATTCCCAACGAATGGATCGAGGTCGACCGGCCGGACATCCTGATCGTCGAGGGCGTCAATGTGCTGCAGACCGGCAGGCTTCCGCGCGACGGCAAGGCGGTGCCCGTGGTTTCGGATTTTTTCGACTTTTCGGTCTATATCGATGCCGAGGAGCCGGTGCTGCGCGATTGGTACGTCACGCGTTTCCTCGCGCTTCGGGACACGGCCTTTCTAAATCCTCGGTCGTATTTCCACCGGTACTCGCTGTTGTCGGATGACGAGGCCGCCGCAACCGCGCTGGCGATCTGGGAGCGCACCAATCGCGCCAATCTGGAGGACAACATCCTGCCGACCCGGCCGCGCGCGACGCTGATCCTCAAGAAGGGCGCCGATCATGTGGTTGAAACGGTGGCGTTGCGGCGGCTGTAACGGCGTAGCCGCGTCCTAGGCGGCGTGACGCGAAGCGTCGACGCCGAAATGCTCGATGTAGCGCGTGTTGATCGCGGCGACCGGCATCACGATCAGCACGTCCGTGGTGCCGAACTGATGGTCGATCACCGCACCGTCGCCGATATAAGCCCCGAGCCGCAGATACCCCTTGATGAGCGGCGGCAGCTCGTGCAGCGCGGCCTTCGGATTGATGGCTTGCTTTGCGATCCGGTTCATCTCGACGCGGCGTGACGGGTGCGCGCCGGCGCGCCACGCATCCGGGGCCGCTGCGTAGTGATGCAGGAACGACAGCGGCAACGCCAGCCGATCGGGGTCGGTGCCTTCAAAACTGGCGCAGCCGATCATCACATCGAGCCGATGGCGGCGGACATAGCTCCATATGCCATGCCACAGCAATTCGACCGTGCGCTTGTTGCGATAGCGCGGCAGCACGCAGGACCGCCCGAGTTCGAGAAAACGCAAACCCGGGTGACGCTCGGTGAGCCCGGAGATGTCGAACTCG
The DNA here is from genome assembly GCA_963710045.1 of uncultured Alphaproteobacteria bacterium. Lineage (GTDB taxonomy): Bacteria > Pseudomonadota > Alphaproteobacteria > Rhizobiales > Xanthobacteraceae > Bradyrhizobium. Next base: position 6,266 of record CAVPZO010000040.1, read on the forward strand.
TTCTCGGTGTAGAAGCCGCCATGATTCGCCGCGACGTCCTGGCGCAGCAGACGATAGGTGCCGACAACCGGCTGCTTGCCGCTCATCGACGGTTTGGCGGCATGATCGATCACCAGCAGATGGTCGCAAATCCTGTCGAACGCATCCTTGTCGCGGCGCGCGAACAGCGTGGCGGCGTCGGCGATGGCCGTGCCATCCCTGTAGAACACCCGGTAACGCAATTTCTGCGCCCGTTTCACGTCGCGCTTTTCCTGCGCGAGCCGCACCTCCAGCGAACCAAGCCGGCCCAGCGTGGCCGGGACGCTCGGAAAATCGCGGATGGAGCCGGCGGCGTTCGGCAGTTTCAGCGCCGGCTTGAGCCAGGTTATCGCCGCTTGAGCGGCGGTCCCGACAGTCTCCGGCCGCAGCATCTGCTTCAAACGTTGCGTCGATCGCGCCAGTTCGTCGCCCTGCATGGACATCCTCGCGATCGCCTGCGTCCCGAATCGAATCGATGCGATCTTCAAGGCCCACAAATCATGCGCGTTCGACAGTCATGTGACGCCGTCATTGCGGGCGCGTGACATGCTGACATCGGGGATCGTGCAGAACGGCTACCGCAGCGCCAGCGGGTTTTCCTCGTCGAGGAATCCCATGATCTCGCGGAAGAACTGCATGCGATTCTTCTCCAGCATGACCGTGTGAGTGCCTTCGCCGATTTCGACCAGCCGTTTGTAAGGCGCATTCGTCAACGCTGCGAAAAGCTCCCGCGCCTGATAGCTCGGCAGGTCAAAATCCCACTCGGCATGGATCAGGAATGTCGGCACGGTGATCCTGCCGGGATCGTAGCGGGCCTTGCCGGCGGTCCAGTAAGCCAGCGCGTCGGCGATGACGCCGTTCGGCGCGCGCAGCATCGGCGGGTCGTGCCTGGTCGCGTCCGGGTCGGTCGCCCAGGTTGCCTCGGCCCAGGCCTCGAATACGCCTGATGGAATCAGGCCGGCTTTCTTGTCTTCAGGCACGCCTTGCAGCCATCGGGCCTTTGCGACTTCCTTCGATATCAGCCGATAGGCGCCGAGCGGCGGCGCGTCTTTTCCGGTCGCCCCGGGAGCCGGCGCAATCACGGCATCCTTGCGAAAAATCCACAGTGGCGCGAACAGGACGAGGCGGTGAACCCTGTCGTTATGCTCGCTGGCGTATTCGCCGGCGATTGCGGTTCCCCACGACCAGCCCATCAGGTTGATTCTTTCGACGCCGCGCCGTGTGCGCACGTGATCGGCCGCCGCACCGAAGTCGCGCACGGCAATGTCGGTCGAGACGATCGGAGTGTTCGCCTCCGGCGGCGCACTCATTTCCGGCGGCCGCGTCGAGCGGCCATAGCCTCTGATATCGACGAGATAGACGTCGTGGCCGCGCGCTGCGATCAGATCCATCATCGAGGCGCCTTCGCTCGGCAGATCGAATGCGGTTTCCGAGGGGTAGGTCGCGCCATGCACGTAGAGCAGGATCCTGCCGGCAGGAAAATGCGTCATGCCGGCCGGGCGCTTGTTGCGCACGTAGAGATCGATCCCGGCGTCCCCGGACGGGATCATGTAACTTTCGGTTATGAGTTCAGGGAGCTTTGGGCGCGCATTCATCCAGCCGAATGCTGGGTTCAATTGCCGATAGCGTCAAGGGCGTATCGGAGTTGCGGCCCGCCACCTTGGTGGGGTCAAGCGGCGATATGCCGTGACGCCACCAGGCCGGCAAGCGCGTCGGCCAGCTTCTCGCGATCCAGCGGCTTGACCAGAAAACCGTCCATGCCGGCCTCGAAGCAGGCATAGCGATCCTCCACCAGCGTGTTCGCGGTCAGCGCCAGAATCGGCGTGCGGCGGACCCGCTGCCCCGCCTCGCGCGCGCGGATTTGCTTGGTGGTTTCGATGCCGTCGAGTTTCGGCATCTGGATATCCATCAATACCAGATCGTAGGAAGCGCCGGCGGATTCCGCCGATAACCACGACTCCAGCGCTTCCTCGCCATTGGTCGTGATGACGGCATGGTGACCGAGCCGGCTCAGCAGCGAGCGCATCAGCAGCGCGTTGATCTCGTTGTCTTCCGCCACCAGGATCGAGAGGCGTTGCGCCGGCGACGGCGGCGGCGGTTCGGGATTGTCGAACAGCTCTTGATCGAGGAGTTCGTCGCTGACGAGGTTCGGCGCCAGCGTTTCGGGCGGCAGCGTCAGGCGGGCCGCCAGCGACGCTGCACGCAGCGGCTTGACCAGATAGCCGGTGAAAGCCTTCGATGTGGAAAGCTGCAGTTCGTGCCGCGTGGCCGGCGTGAACATGACGATGCGCTGCGTCGCGTGACGGCGCGCCACCTCACCCAGCGATTCAACTTCACCAGCGCCCAGGGCGCGGTCGACCAGAATGGCGTGCCATGCCCGCTCCGGGAGCAGGGCCCGCGCCACGGCAACATCCGAAACGGTGCAGGTCTGGCCGCCCCAGCGCTCCAGCCGGCGGGCAATAAGCGAAGCCTCGATGGTCTGGGGCGCGACCAGCATGATCGACTGCCCCGTCAGATCCGGCGCCGAAAAGGCGTTGGGCCGGGCGGCATTGTCGGAGGCCGCAAGCGGGATGGAAACCTCGAAGGTCGAGCCGACGCCGGGCTGGCTTTCCAGCGTGATGCGCCCGCCCATGCGTTTGACGATGCGCTCGCTGATGCTCAATCCGAGGCCGGTGCCGCCGTAATTGCGCGCGGTGCGCTCGTCCGCCTGTTCGAACTCGCGGAAAATCCGCCTCTGCGCCTCCGGCGCAATGCCGATGCCGGTGTCGCGCACCAGGAAGCTGATTTCGCCCGCGCTTGTTCCGGGTTCGACAATCAGCGCGACCCCGCCGCTCAAGGTAAATTTGATGGCGTTTCCGGCAAGATTGAGCAGCACCTGCCGCAGCCGCGCGGCATCTCCGACGACTTCGAGCGGCAGCCGCTCATCGACATAGGCCGCGATCTCGATCGTCTTGGCCTGTGCCCGCGGCGCCAGCAGCTCGGTGATGCCCTCGATCAGCCCGGCCAGTGCGAACGGCCGATGTTCGAGGTCGATCTTGCCGGCCTCGATCTTGGAATAATCCAGCATTTCCTCGATCAGCGACAGCAGCGCGTCTCCGGAGGTCTTCACTGCTTTGACATAGGTCGTTTGTTCGGGCGTCAGCGGCGTGTCGAGCAAGAGGCCGCTCATGCCGATGATGCCGTTGAGCGGCGTGCGAATTTCGTGAGACGCCATCGCCAGGAATCGCGACTTGGCGCGGTTGGCCGCGTCGGCGTGATCGCGGGCCTCGCCAAGGGCGCGCTGGGTTTCCGCGCGGTCGGTGACATCGCGGCCGACGAATTGCCACTCGGCCGGATGACCCGCGTCGGTGCGGATCAGGCCTTCGCGCCATCCGATCCATCGCGGCCCCGCCGCGGTTGCGATTTTCTGATCGTGAATCCGGGTGCCGTTCGGCTCAAGCGCGGTGTCGCCCTGCTCGAGAATTTCCAAAGTGAAACGGCTGCCGACCAGCATCGCGCGCGGTTGCCGCGCCAATTCGCAATACGCATCGTTGACGAAGGTGATGCGGCCGCCGGCATCGCGCAGGACGATCAGGTCGCCCTGCGATTCGAACAGGCTGCGGGCGCGCTCCTCGGCCTCTTTCAGTTCCCAATTGCGGTCGGCCAGCGCTTCGTTGTGCAAAGCGAGCTTGCGAAGCCGCTTGCGTATCCAGCGCAGCCGGACGCTCAAGGTCGCCAGCGCCACGCACGCCACCGCAAACAGAAAACTGGCACCGATGGCAAAGGCGTGGGGGTCGTAACCGGAGCCATCCGACCTGCTGCCGGCGATGAACCCGTAGGCGCCGCCGAAAGCGGCGGTGAAAATCATGAGCGAGCGTATCGCCAGGCTTGCCCAGGGATGATGGCGTGCGAAGTGGCGTATTCGCGTTCTGATCCGGAAAACCCGCCCCATCACCATCCACCCCGAGAATTTCTTCGAGCACCGCGGCTTGTTCGCGCCAGCGGCGTATTGCGCCACTTCAAGACGCGTGGCCGCCGGTGGTGAGGATGCGTCGGCGACGTTGCAAAGTGCTTGAGGCCGTGCGGTGTCGCGCCGCCCGATGAGAACAGGGTTGATAAAAGGTTAAGACCGCTATCAGAGCGAGGCGGCGGTTATTCGAGCATGCCCGCCATTGGCGCCGACCACGAGGGCGGCGGCCTCACGCAGCGAAAACGTTTTCGACCTCACAAAAATCCGGTAATCGGCCCCGCCATCGGTCGACAGGTAAATGATCGGTGCGGAGGCGGAAGGGTATGCCGAGATCGCGACAAATCGGGGAGCGCCGCCGCAGGCGTTCGGCTCGGCGCTGTCTGCGCCATCGACCATCACGAAATCGGCGATCTCGGCGCTCTCGACGATCTGCACCCGCACCGTCGCAGTTTGCGGATACTCGGTGAATGCGACATGCAGGTCGGCATGCCAGGGCGCCTCTGCAATCTGGAGCGAGGCCCCGCCGGCCTCGATGCAGGGCCGCGGACCGGGCATTAGTTCGCTGTGCGCGAACAGGCCGGCAAGGAGGAGTGGAACGGCCGAGGCCAGAATCCCGAAACGCAACATGGTACGACACTCGCTCAACTTAAGCCGTAAACGACGGGCTTATGGTTGGCAGAGTGTAAAGAAGACTAGTTACCGCCGGGTTGACGGCGGCCGTGATGCACGGAAATGGCCGCAAGTCAGGCGGCGCGCCTCAGATCTTCGGCCAGCGCCCGGTACGACAGCGCCTCGGCCAGATGCAGCCGGCCGATTTTGTCCGCGCCGTCGAGATCGGCCAGCGTCCGGGCGACGCGCAACACCCGGTGATAGCCGCGCGCCGACAGCCGCATGGTCTCCGCGGCGTCGCGCAACAGTTTGAGACCGTTGGAGTCGGGCTGCGCGACGGTTTCCAGCACCGACGCCGGCGCTTCCGCATTGGTGCGGATGCCGGACAATCCGGCCGCAGCATAGCGCGCCAGTTGAAGGTCGCGCGCCGCCGCTACCCGTCTGGCCACTTCCGCCGATCCTTCGGCGGGCGGCGGCAGGATCAGGTCGGCGGCGGTCACCGCGGGGACCTCGATGCGCAGGTCGATGCGATCCATCAATGGCCCCGAAATGCGCGCCTGATAATCGGCGGTGCAGCGGTCGATGCGGCCGCGCTTGCAGGAATAGCCGGGCTCGTAGGCATGGCCGCAACGGCACGGGTTCATCGCCGCAACCAGCATGAAGCGCGCCGGATAGGTGACGCGGTGGTTGGCGCGGGATACCGCGACCTCGCCGTTTTCCATCGGCTGGCGCAGCGAATCCAGCACCCGCGGATCGAATTCCGGCAGTTCGTCGAGAAACAGCACGCCCTGATGCGCCAGCGAGATCTCGCCGGGTCTTGCGCGCATGCCGCCGCCGGTCAGCGCCGCCATGCTGGCGGAATGATGCGGGCTGCGGAACGGCCGCCGCGCGGTGAGCGCACCGCCTTCGATCTCGCCCGCCACCGAGGCGATCATCGACACTTCCAGCAGTTCGGCCGGCGACAGCGGCGGCAGGATCGAGGGCAGCCGCGCCGCCAGCATCGACTTGCCGGCGCCGGGCGAGCCGATCATCAACAGGTGGTGCCCGCCGGCGGCTGCGATCTCGAGCGCGCGCTTGGCGCTCTCCTGGCCCTTGATGTCGCGCAGGTCGAGCAGCGCTTGCTCGCGCTCATGGACCTTCGGCTGCGGCCGCGACAGCACCTGGGTGCCTTTAAAATGGTTGGCGATCTGGATCAGCGAATTGGCCGCGACGATCTGGATGTCGGGACTGGCCCACGCCGCCTCGGCGCCGCAGACGGCGGGACAGATCAGCCCTTCGTCGCGCGCATTGGCGCCGATCGCCGCCGGCAGCACGCCCGCCACCGGCGCGATCGATCCATCGAGGCCGAGCTCGCCGAGCACCGTAAACCCGCTCAGCGCGTCCGGCGGAATGGCCCCGATCGCCGCCATCAGGCCGAGCGCGATCGGCAGGTCGTAATGGCTGCCTTCCTTGGGGACATCGGCGGGCGCCAGATTGACCGTGATTCGCCGCGCCGGCAGCGCCAGCCCCGAGGCGATCAGCGCCGAGCGGACCCGCTCGCGGGCCTCCGACACCGCCTTGTCGGGCAGGCCGACGATGGCGAACGCCGGCAAGCCGGGCGCGATCTGCACCTGCACATCGACGGCGCGGGCTTCGATGCCCTCAAAGGCTACGGTGGAAACGCGCTGAACCATGAACGCCCCTCATCCACAACGGAGGGTAGCGTAAAGCGCTCAATGGAACAAGAACATTTAGAGAACAACCGGAAGCTGAACCCGCGCGTTATTCGCGCTTCGTCCCAGATTTTGCTGCGACGTCCGGGCCGCCGAGCGGCCGATGGTGATTCGTGCAGATGTCGCTTAACATCCTTTAAACGTTTACGAAAAAAATAGTTATCCCCGGGATTCACAGAACGAAATAGAGTCGCTATATTCGAATCAACTCCCTAACCCGAAGCCACTGCCTAGGCAGTGGCGCCCACCCAAAGGTGGGGTCGCTGATCGGCTTTATTGCTTGAGCGAATATAGGTTAGGGACCACCCTACCTTTTCCTCAGTTGTCGCGGCCAAACGGTGAACCTGCCGGTTCGCGCCGTGCCCTTCGTGACATCAGCGATACCCGCTCTCTGCATGATGTACTTTGAAAGTTCGATCTTTGCGGGGTTAGCATTCTCCGCTTTGTCATGGCCGTTAAGCTGAAAGGCGATAGCGCCGATGATTATGTCGGTTAGCTGTAAAGGCGGGGTGAGCTTCGAATTTCGAAACTGGCAACGTCTAATTGGCCAATCCCGCTTGTCTCCTCTTTTTGCTGCACCTCGGTTTAATATCAGCCGGAGCTCTTCGGGCGAATTTTTAGTGTCGCGGTAGTCTGGATACAAATGGAAATAATCATCCGGGCACAAGCGGCCTATCTTGTTTGCCAATTGATAGACCTCTTTATTGAATCCAATTTCTTCATCGCCTTCGTTGTAGCTCTTGTGATCCTGCTGCGTGGTATCGACAAACAGCGAATGAAAGTGGATTTTCTTCGGGATTGTCGAAAAGAACATCAACAAGCCGTTTGTAGGCTGCCAATTTTGCCTTTGAAACCTTGGTCCATTTAGCTTCACCTTGGGGCAGTTCTGGTAGGCGTGCAGTACCGATCAAGTCGTTAAACTTCTGAGCGCTGGTCATCCTAAAGATGACCGCGCCTAACACCAGGAATCGGTGCTTGTTCTGGCTACTTTCATCGATGTAAGCTTCAATGATATCTTCCGGTTTTGCAGGAACGCGCATGACAACGCCTGTAGGAATCTCAGTTAGACAGATTTAAGGACGTCGTCCGCGAACTTGAACGTCAATCATGTCCGCCACTAGCGTTATTCCCGCTTCTTCTCAATCGCATCCCAAATCTTCGCCGCCACGTCCGGCCCGCCCAGCCTCGCGATGGCGCGGATTCCGGTTGGGGAGGTGACGTTGATTTCGGTGAGGTTGCCGTCGATCACGTCGATGCCGACGAACAACAGCCCCCGCGCGCGCAATTCCGGAGCAAGCCGCGCGCAGATTTCGCGCTCGCGGGGCGTGAGGTCGGTGGCTTGGGCGGCGCCGCCGCGGACCATGTTGGAGCGCAGGTCGTCCGGAGCGGGCACGCGGTTGACCGCGCCGGCGAACTCGCCGTCGACCAGGATGATGCGCTTGTCGCCGTGTTTTACTTCCGCGAGGAAGCGCTGGATCACCCACGGTTCGCGGAAGGTGACCGAGAACATGTCGTAGAGCGAACCGAAATTCATGTCCTGCGGCAGGATGCGAAACACCGCAGCGCCGCCATGGCCGTGCAGCGGCTTCATCACCACGGCGCCGTGCTCGCTGCGGAACGAATTGATCTCGTCGAGATCGCGCGAGATCAGCGTCGGCGGCATCAGGTCCGGAAAATCCATCACGAATATTTTTTCTGGCGCGTTGCGGACGCTGGCGGGATTGTTGACCACCAGGGTTTTGGGGTGAATGCGTTCCAGGAAATGGGTCGAGGTGATGTAGGCGAGGTCGAATGGCGGGTCCTGCCGCAGCAGGACGACATCGAAAGCCGCAAGAGATTCGCGCCGCGCTTCGCCCAGGGTAAAGTGATCGCCGTCCTGGTCGCGGACGCTGAGAGGCTGCACCGGAGCGACGAGGTCCTTGCCCCGCAGCGAAAGCTTGTCCGGCGTGTAATAGGAAATCGTGTGGCCGCGCTTTTGCGCTTCCAGCAGCAGGGCAAACGTCGAATCGCCGCGGATGTTGATGCGCGCGATGGGGTCCATCTGGACGGCGACATTCAATTTCATGGAAGATAGTCCCGGTTGGGTCGGTGAATCAGGTGCTGGCGTCGAAGGCGGCTAACAGATGGCGCGGCAAGCGTTTCGGCGCAATCAGTATGACGTCGAAGCGCAACTCGAATTCGGCATGTTCGGGATGCGTCATCAGCCAGGCCTGGGCGGCATCGATGATGCGGCGCTGATTGCGCGGCGTTACGGCATAGGCGGCTTCGTCAAGACTGGCGCGGGCCTTGACCTCGACGAAGGCCAGCAAATTGCGCCGACGCGCCACGATGTCGATCTCTCCATAGGGAGTGCGAAACCGCTTGGCCAGGATGCGATAGCCCTTGGCCATCAGCCAGGCCGCGGCACGGGCTTCGGCGGATATTCCGGTGCGGAAGGCGGCGACGCGCTCCGGCGCGGCAATCCTCTCAGATGTCTCAGGCGGCGGAATGTTGTCAGTCTTCGCCATCGCCATCCCTTGCATGGTCCTGCCGGGCAAGTTCGAGCGCACGGGCATAGATTTCGCGGCGCGGCCGGCCGGACACTTCAACGGCATGGGAGACCGCATCCTTGACGCTGCCCTGCTTCAGCGCCGATCGCAACAGCTCGTCGAGATCGCTCTCGGCCATGATGGCTGCACTCGCCGCGGGAGGGCCGATCACCAGGACAAATTCGCCGCGCGTCTCCAGCGCGCCGGCCGACTTCGCCAGTTCCGACAATGGCGCACGCCGGACTTCTTCGTGCAGTTTTGTCAGCTCACGGCAGATCGCAGCGTCGCGCGTACCCATGATGTCAGCAAGATCGCGCAAGGTATCCTCGACGCGGTTGCCGGATTCGAACATTACCAGTGTCGCATCGATCCGCGCCAGCTCAGTGAGCCGGGCGCGGCGCGCGGTTTCCTTGGGCGGCAAAAAACCCTCGAAAAAAAACCGGTCGGTCGGCAGTGCAGCGACTGCAAGCGCCGCCAGTACCGACGACGGTCCCGGCAGCGCGATCACCTGATGACCCGCGGCACAGACCTCCCGCACCAGCTTGAACCCGGGATCGGAAATCAGCGGCGTGCCGGCGTCGGACACCAAAGCGATGGATGCGCCCTGCGCCAGCCGCTCCAGGATTTTCGGCCGCGCCAAGGCGGCGTTATGCTCATGATAGGGCTTGAGCAACGCCGAGATGCTGTAACGCTCGGTCAGCCGGCGGGTGATGCGGGTATCTTCGCAGGCGATGATATCGACGCCCGCCAGCGTCTCCAGCGCGCGCAAAGTGATGTCGCCGAGATTGCCGATCGGGGTCGACACCAGATGAAGCCCCGGGACCGCTTTCGGGGCGGTCAGAAGGTGTCCGGCCACGGTGAAAGTGCGGCTTGCGGGCTCTGCGAGCTCCTCGGGCATGTTTGTGGAAGCGGGTTTTGCGCGCATAATGTCAATCTAGAGGGGACCGGGGATTGGCGCCACAATTGGTCTTGCCCCAAGACCCAAGAAATCCCGCCGGAGCCTGCGGCTTGCCGGCTCCGGATGAACATAAACCTTTTGTTTTGGTTAACTATTCGCCGACAATATGCCTAAATCCACCTTCCAAGGTGGAGAACTCCGGACCGGTCCGGGATCGGTCGATGGAAAAAGATTAAGATGGCGGGCCCGCTCAATCCCAAATCTGGACGTCCGGGAACAACCCGGCGGACGGCGGTTGGGCTCATTCTCGGCGCACCCTTGCTCGGGGCCTGCTCCGGCGTCCAGCAGAGCCTCAGCTCGTTCTCGAACCCGTTCAGTTCATCCGAACCGGCGGGTCAGCAGCAGCCGCCGCTCGCCGTCGGCAGCGGCCAGGTCAAGGTCGGGCTGATCCTGCCGCTGTCGGCGGCCGGCAATGCCGGCGTCGCGGCGCAGTCCATGAAGAATGCCGCCGAAATGGCGCTGGCCGAATTTCAGAATCCCAACATCCAGCTGCTGATCAAGGACGATGCCGGCAATCCGCAGGGCGCACAGCAGGGCACCCAGCAGGCCCTCGACGAGGGCGCGGAGATTATTCTTGGGCCGCTGTTTGCGGTGTCGGTCCCGGCGGCGGCGCAACTGACGCGTACGCGCGGCGTATCGATGATCGCCTTTTCGACCGATTCGAGCGTAGCCGGACGGGGCGTCTATCTCCTGAGCTTCCTGCCGGAGTCCGACGTCAATCGCATCATCGAATACTCCTCGAGCACCGGAAAGCGATCCTACGCGGCGTTGCTGCCCGAAAACGCCTACGGCAATGTGGTGGAGGCTTCGTTCAAGCAGGTGGTGGCCCGCAGGGGCGGCCGCATCGTCGCGTTCGAAAAATATGGCGCCGATCGCGCCGGCGCCGCCCGCACCGTGGCGCAGGCGCTCGGCCAGGCCGATGCGCTGTTTATCGCCGACGATGGCGACGCGGTGGTGGGGATGGCCGACGCGTTGACGGCGGCGGGCTCGAATTTGAGAAACATCCAGCTGCTCGGCACCGGTCTTTGGGACAATCCACGCGTGTTTGCGAGCCCGGCCCTGCAGGGCGGCCTGTATGCCGCGCCGGATCCGGCCGGCTTCCGCAGTTTTTCCGGACGTTACCGCGCGAAATTCGGCGCCGACCCGGTGCGCACAGCGACGCTGGCCTATGATGCGGTCGCGCTGGTCGCGGCGCTGGCGCGAACGCAGGGCGCCCAGCGTTTTTCGCCGGAAGTGCTCACCAATCCATCCGGCTTCGCCGGCATCGATGGCCTGTTCCGATTCCGTGCCGACGGCACCAATGAACGCGGCCTTGCGGTGATGCGGGTCGGATCGGGCGGCAGTACGCCGGTGGCCGGTTCGCCCAAGAGTTTCGGCGCTTAAGAAGTCGTCATTGCGAGGAGCGCAGCGACGAAGCAATCCAGTCTTTGCTTGCGGCTTCTGGATTGCTTCGCTTCGCTCGCAATGACGAATGCTACGCGGCGAGGTCGGCCACCACGGCATCGAGCACCGGAAATCCGGCCTGCGTCACGCGCAGCCGCCCGCTGGCATCGACGACGATGGCGCCTTCTTCCCGCAGGATGGCGATGCGACCCGGATCGAGCGCCCTGCCGGCCAGCTCTCGATAACGCTGAGGGTCTATGCCTTCGGCAAGGCGCAAACCCATCAGCAGAAATTCGTCGGCGCGCTCCTCGCTGTTGAGGAGGTCGTCGGTTGTCACGCCATGGCCCGAGGCCTCGACGCGCATCAGCCACGTTTCGGGGCGCTTTTCGGTGGCGATCGCGTGCCTGACGCCGTCGATATCGAGGCGGCCGTGCGCGCCGGGGCCAACGCCGGCATATTCCTGGCCGCGCCAGTAGACGAGGTTGTGTTTGCACTCGGCACCCGCGCGCGCGTGATTGGAAATCTCGTACGACGGCAGTCCTTGCTGCGAGCACACCTCTTGCGTCACGTCATAGAGCGCGCGCGCGGTCGCTTCATCCGGCGTCTTCAGCTTGCCCGCGGCATGCAGGCCGAAGAACGGCGTCTCCGGTTCGATGGTGAGCTGATAGAGCGACAGATGTTCGGCCGCTTCCGAGATCGCTGTCTTCAATTCCTCGGCCCACATTTGCGGGGTCTGGTCTGGCCGGGCGTAGATAAGGTCGAACGAATATCGCTCGAAGGCTGCGCGCGCGATGGCAACCGCTTCGAGTGCTTCCCGCGCGGTATGCAGCCGCCCCAGCGCTTTCAGCGATGCATCGTCCAGCGCCTGCACGCCGAGCGATACGCGATTGACACCGGCGCTGCGAAAACCGCGAAAGCGCGTGGCCTCGACGCTGGTGGGGTTGGCTTCCAGCGTGACCTCGACGTTGGATGCGACGCGCCAATGCTTGCCGATCGCATCAAGGATGGCGCCGACGGTGCGCGGCTGCATCAATGATGGCGTGCCGCCGCCGAGAAAGATCGACGACACCTCGCGGCCGGGCGTGCGCGCCGCGGTGGTCTCGATCTCGCGGGCGAAGGCGCGCGCAAAGCGTTCCTCGTCTACGGCTGCGTGCCGCACATGGCTGTTGAAATCGCAATACGGGCATTTCGACAGGCAGAACGGCCAGTGCACATAGACGCCGAAGGCTGGGCTATCAGCGCTGGTCAAGGCAAATCTCCGCCAGTTTCACAAACGCGCGGGCGCGATGCGACAGCCCCAGTCCAAGCGGCGGCAGGCCGTGCTTCTCGATGCTGGTCATCTCGCCGAATGTACGCGAATGCCCATCCGGCAGGAACGCGGGGTCGTAGCCGAAACCCGCCGTGCCGCGCGGCGGCCACACCAGCGTGCCGTCGACGCGCGCCTCGACCTCCTCGAGATGATCGTCAGGCCATGCGACGCATAGTGCGGACACGAAATGCGCCTTGCGCTGTTCAGGCGCCGTTGCGCCGCGCTCCTGCAGCAGCCGTTCGATCCGCGTCATCGCCGCCATGAAATCCTTGGTTTCGCCGGCCCAGCGCGCGGAGTAGATGCCGGGCGCGCCGTCCAGCGCGTCGACCACCAATCCGGAATCGTCGGCAAATGCCGGCAGTTTTGCAGCGCGCGCCGCGGCCACCGCCTTGATTTGCGCGTTGGCGCGAAATGTCGTGCCGGTTTCCTCCGGCTCATCAAGACCAAGCTCTTCGGCCGACACCGCCTCGACGCCATGCGGCGCCAGCAACTCGCGCATCTCGGCGAGCTTGCCGGGATTGTGGGTCGCGATCACGAGCTTGCCGGTGATTCGACGATGCATGACCGAGCCTACGACAGCTCGGGGATTTGCGAAACGCCGCGGCAAGGACGAATCATGCCACCGCCATTTTTTGCAGGTCCACCAGCCGCGCGACGCCTTTCCGCGCCAACGCCATCAGCGCCAGAAACTCGTCCTGCGAGAACGGTGTCTTTTCCGCCGTGCCCTGCACCTCGATGATGCGCCCGTCGCCGGTCATCACGAAATTGGCGTCGGTGTCGGCCTCCGAATCCTCGGCGTAGTCGAGATCGAGCACCGGCGTGCCGTTATAGATGCCGCATGAGATCGCCGCGACGTTGTCGCGCAGCACGTTGTCTTTCACCATGTTGCGGCTCTTCATCCAGCCGATGCAGTCGGCAAGTGCTACCCAGGCGCCGGTGATCGAGGCGGTGCGGGTGCCGCCGTCGGCCTGCAGCACGTCGCAATCCACCGTGATCTGGCGCTCGCCCAGGGCTTCGAGGTCGAGGGTCGCGCGCAACGAGCGGCCGATCAGGCGCTGGATTTCGACGGTGCGGCCGTTCTGCTTGCCGGCGGAGGCTTCGCGGCGGGTGCGCTCCAGCGTGGCGCGCGGGAGCATGCCGTATTCGGCCGTGACCCAGCCGCGGCCCTGGCCCTTGAGCCATGGCGGCACCCGTGCTTCCAGCGTCGCCGTCACCAGCACATGGGTGTCGCCGAATTTAACCATGCAGGAGCCTTCGGCATATTTGACCACGCCGCGTTCCAGCGACACGGCGCGCAGTTCATCCGGCGCACGGCGGCTTGGCCGCATGGGAATCCTCCAATATTTACGGAAAAAGGCGCTCTCGCGGTGCTTTTAGGGGCGGGGAGAGGCAGCGGCAAGGGCTGGGGAGGCCGGTTGACGTAATGCCTGCTTGTATCTGCCCCCGGAGATGGACAAATTGGGATCAGTTTAGTGTTAGAAGGCGCATGATCTTATCGCCAAACCGCTCACACTTTGGCGGATCATGCGCGCGGGAGTGCCAGTGGCTCACCACGATCCGATCGGCCTGATCGCGCCGAATGCCGGGCTCGCCCAGCTCAACGAGCGCTCGCGGGATATTTTCCGTCAAATCGTCGAGAGTTATCTCGCGACCGGCGAACCCGTCGGCTCGCGCAACATTTCGCGTCTGATCACGGTGCCGCTGTCGCCGGCCTCGGTCCGTAACGTGATGTCGGACCTCGAGCAGCTCGGCCTGATCTACGCGCCGCATACCTCGGCCGGACGGTTGCCGACCGAGCTGGGCCTGAGGTTTTTCGTCGATGCGCTGATGCAGGTCGGCGATCTCACCGAGCCGGAACGGCAATCGATCCAGACCCAGCTTGCGTCCGTGGGCAAGGCGCAATCGGTCGAAGCAGCGCTCGGCGAGGCCTTGACGCGGCTGTCCGGATTGACCCGGGCGGCGGCGGTGGTGCTGACCGCGAAATCGAATTCGCGGCTGAAGCATATCGAATTCGTGCGCCTGGAACCGGAACGGGCGCTGGTGGTGCTGGTGGCCGAGGACGGGCAGGTCGAGAATCGCGTGCTGACGTTGCCGCCGGGCGTTCCGATGTCGGCGCTGACCGAAGCATCAAATTTCCTCAACGCGCGGATTCGCGGGCGGACATTGGCCGAAGCGCGTCTCGAACTTGAAACCGCGTTGACGCAAAATCGCGCCGAACTCGATCAACTGACGCAGAAAGTCATCGCGGCCGGAATCGCAAGCTGGTCCGGCGGTGAAAACGACGATCGGCAGCTGATCGTGCGCGGTCATGCCAACCTGCTTGAGGATTTGCACGCGCTTGAAGATCTCGAGCGGGTGAGACTGCTGTTCGACGATCTCGAGACCAAGCGCGGCGTGATCGACCTGCTGGGCCGCGCGGAACGCGCCGAAGGCGTGCGAATCTTCATCGGATCGGAAAACAAGCTGTTCTCGCTATCGGGTTCCTCCACCATCATCGCGCCCTATAGCGACGGCGCCGGGCATATCGTCGGCGTTCTCGGCGTGATCGGGCCGACCCGGCTGAACTATGCGCGGGTAATTCCGATGGTGGACTACGCCGCCCGCATCGTCAGCCAGATGCTTGGCGGATGATCCAAGCCGCTTGATTTTCTGCCGCTAAAGCACGATATCCCGCCCAGCAACTCCCCATTTGACGTGAACAGATTTTCGAAAAGGCAACGTAATGGCCGATCCTAACGGGCAGAATGACAATCCGGCGAAAACGGCGCAGGACGCCGAGCCGGTGGTTTCCAAGCCCTACATCATGCCCGACGATCCTGAAGAAGGGTCGGTAGAGGCGCTTGCCAGGGAAGCCGCGGAATCGCGCGACAAGATGCTGCGCACGCTGGCGGAAATGGAAAATCTGCGCAAGCGCACCTCGCGCGAGGTCGCCGATGCCCGGACCTACGGTATCTCCGGCTTCGCGCGCGACGTGCTCGATATCGCCGACAATCTGCAGCGCGCGCTCGATGCCGTTCCGGCCGAAGCCAAGGCGGCGGCGGATCCCGGACTGAAGGCGCTGATCGAAGGCGTGGAATTGACCGAACGGTCGCTGCTCAACACGCTGGAAAAAAACGGCGTCAGGAAATTCGATCCATCGGGCGAAAAATTCGATCCGAATTTTCAGCAGGCGATGTACGAAGTGCCCGACGCGTCGGTGCCGGCGGGCACCGTGGTGCAGGTGGTGCAGGCCGGCTACATGATCGGCGAGCGCGTGCTGCGGCCGGCCCTCGTCGCGGTTTCCAAGGGCGGCGCGAAGGCCAGCGCTTCGGAATAGACTAGACTGCGATGTCGCCCGACTGGATGCGCTTCACGCCGGCCTTTGCCATGTCGGCCCATGCCTTGGCGAGCGAGCCCTGGGTGTCGATGCCGCGGCAGGCGTCTTCAACCACGTAAGTTTCAAATCCGGCCTTGCGTGCGTCCAGCGCCGTCCATGCGACGCAAAAATCGGTCGCGAGCCCGGCCACGAACAGACGTTTCAGCTTACGGGCCTTGAGATAACTCGCCAGCCCCGTCGTGGTCTTGCCGTCGGCCTCGGTGAAGGCTGAGTAGCTGTCGACGTCCTTGTGAAAACCTTTTCGGATGATGAGCGCGGCCTGCGGAATCGACAGGTCCTTCGAGAGCGAAGCGCCATCGGTCCCCTGCACGCAATGGTCCGGCCACAGTACCTGCTTGCCGTATTTGAGGTCGATGGTTTCGAAAGGTTTTTTGCCGCTATGGGCGGATGCAAATGAGACATGGCCAGCCGTGTGCCAGTCCTGGGTCATCACGACGTTGGCGAAGCCTTTTGCGATTTTGTTGATCACGGGGACGACCTGATCGCCCTCCTTCACCGCAAGACTGCCGCCCGGCAGGAAACAGTTCTGCACATCGACGACCAGAAGCGCCGATGTATCGTCAACCTTGATCGAAGCTGCAGCCAGCAGCGCCTTCGGAACAAGGCCGGTGGCTGCGATCGTACCCACGCCGGCCAGAATTCGTCTTCGGTCCAACATGCTGAATCTCCCTGTGAAGACTCAAGGCAGCAAATCAGGTCGCAGCGGCAGCGTAAAGACGGTTGCCGCGCCCTAGCGCGCCTGAATGCCGTCGCGCACCGCGCGGAAGCGCGTAAACGACTTCGACCAGTCGTCGCGCGGGGTGCTTGCGATGATTCGCAGCGCCTGGTTGCCGCTGCCGAACCGCAGCCATTGCACGACCGTGACCGGTGTATTCGCTTTGCCGCTGGTGGCCTCGACGCGGGTTTCATATCCCGGCGAGCCGGCGATGCGCAGCGGCTCGGACATTATGATGCGACCATCGCGCAAGCCGGGAATCTGGCCCGCGGCCTGTTGCGCGAACCGGCCGCGATCTTCCGGCTGCGTCGGCGCCGACGCGATGGTTCCGATCACCATGTAGGGCGAGGCCTCGATCCCGGTTTCTTCGTCGCCGTCGGCGAACAGGATGGCGGCGCCCGGCGCCAGCGTGCGGACGTTTTTGAAGCCGCTGAGTTCGGTCATCTTGAACGGCAGCAGCCCGAGCTGCTCCTCGACCGGTACTTCCTTGCGTACCACGGTCGTCACAAACATCTTCCGCACGGCATCGTCCGAAAAGGTCTTGGTCGCGCTTTCCGGAACCTGCGCGGCGATATATCCGGAGAATGTGCCGCCTGCGACGATCATCGAAAAACGCCGCACCGTGTCGGCGCCGTCCTTCGCAGTTTCGACGGTGTAGAAACCCTCGCCGGCGGCGGTCTGCAGGCTCTCCGGTTTGATGGCATTCGCGCCACCCGGGAAGCCGCCGGTCTTGAACGCATTCTCCACCTCGCCATAGGCGGCCGGCGGGAGTTCGGCGACCAGCACCTTGACGCCATGGTCCTCGGTTTCAAAGCCGGGGAAGGTCTTGGAAAGGACAAGCCCCTCGATCGGCACCAGCCCGACCCGGAGGCCCGGCGGATACACCGGGTCGGCGGCGAAGGCCGGGCTCAGGGCAGCCAACAACAGGGCCGATGCGAATAGTCGTCCAATCTGTTTCATGAAAAATCTACTGGGTTTGCATTGAGGCCGTTCGATGATGGGCGCTGCGGCCATTTGCGCCCGGGGGCGCCGGCTTTAGCCGCATACCCCGACGGTTTCCTCATTCCGGCAATAGATCAAGCCACGATTCCGTTCCAGGGCGACAATTTTCCCGCCTCCGGCGTACGGGAGTTCTCGGCGATTGCGCGCTGCAGCTTGCCGGCGCCACTGCCGGGTGAGAGGGCATACTATCTTTCAAAGGCTGGGGTTTTCATGGACCAAGGTTGCGTCCGGTCCTTGCAGGCCCCACCCCCCCTCCTATATGAGGCTCACCGTCGCGGTATCGCGAACATTTGATATTTGGGGGTTTGGATTGGTGCGCCGTCAGGGCCCAGCCAACCTGCCGCAAAAAGAAGGGTATGAGGACCATGGGAAAGGTCATTGGGATCGATCTCGGCACCACGAATTCGTGCGTCGCCGTAATGGATGGCAAGACGCCGAAAGTCATCGAAAACGCCGAGGGCATGCGGACCACGCCGTCGATTGTCGCATTCAGCGATGACGGCGAGCGCCTCGTCGGTCAGCCGGCCAAGCGCCAGGCAGTGACCAATCCCGAGCGCACCATTTTCGCGGTCAAGCGCCTGATCGGCCGCCGCTACGACGACCCCACCGTCGAGAAGGACAAGAAGCTCGTCCCCTACAAGATTTCCAAGGCCGGCAACGGCGATGCCTGGGTCGAGGTGGATGGCAAGACCTATTCGCCTTCCCAGATTTCGGCCTTCATCCTGCAGAAGATGAAGGAGACCGCGGAGGCCCATCTCGGCCAGAAGGTCGACCAGGCCGTCATCACCGTTCCCGCTTATTTCAACGA
The DNA here is from genome assembly GCA_963710045.1 of uncultured Alphaproteobacteria bacterium. Lineage (GTDB taxonomy): Bacteria > Pseudomonadota > Alphaproteobacteria > Rhizobiales > Xanthobacteraceae > Bradyrhizobium. The sequence goes on from CAVPZO010000040.1 coordinate 24,633, forward strand.
CGCCCAGCGACAGGCCACCAAGGATGCCGGCAAGATCGCCGGCCTTGAGGTGCTGCGCATCATCAACGAGCCGACCGCGGCGGCGCTTGCCTACGGTCTCGACAAGGCAAAGGCCGGCACCATCGCGGTGTATGACCTCGGCGGCGGCACCTTCGACGTCTCGATCCTCGAGATCGGCGACGGCGTGTTCGAGGTGAAGTCGACCAACGGCGACACCTTCCTTGGCGGCGAAGATTTCGACATGCGTCTGGTCAGCTATCTGGCCGATGAATTCCAGAAAGAGCAGGGCATCAACCTGCGCAACGACAAGCTTGCGTTGCAGCGCCTGAAAGAGGCCGCCGAAAAAGCCAAGATCGAGCTGTCCTCGACGACGCAGACCGAAATCAACCTGCCGTTCATTACCGCCGATCAGTCCGGTCCGAAGCATCTGACAATGAAGCTGACGCGCGCCAAGTTCGAGGCGTTGGTCGACGACCTGATCCAGAAGACCATCGAGCCCTGCCGCAAGGCGCTGAAGGATGCCGGCCTGACCGCCGGCGAGATCGGCGAAGTAGTGCTGGTCGGCGGCATGACCCGCATGCCGAAGGTGCAGGAAGTGGTGAAGCAGTTGTTCGGCAAGGAGCCGCACAAGGGCGTCAACCCCGACGAAGTCGTTGCGATCGGTGCTGCGATCCAGGCCGGCGTGTTGCAGGGCGACGTCAAGGACGTGCTGCTGCTCGACGTGACCCCGCTGTCGCTGGGCATCGAGACGCTGGGCGGCGTGTTCACCCGCATCATCGACCGCAACACCACGATCCCGACCAAGAAGAGCCAGGTGTTCTCGACCGCCGAGGATAACCAGAACGCCGTCACCATCCGCGTCTTCCAGGGCGAGCGCGAAATGGCGGCCGACAACAAGGTTTTGGGTCAGTTCGACCTGA
>CAVPZO010000041.1:0-21982 GCA_963710045.1 uncultured Alphaproteobacteria bacterium
CGCGCAACGAAATCGGCCCCGGTCTTGGTGCGTTGGGATTCTGCGGGTTCGAGGGCGGCGCGGTCAGGCGCGCCAGTTCCTGATTCTCGGTGACGATGTCGCCTTCGCGGACGAAAAGGTCTGTGACCCTGGAGCCTTCCTGGTCGACGCCGACGACCGCTTCTTTGCGCGGAACGACAAATCCGGTGACGCGGACCAGGTCGGAGAAACAGGCATTGACCGCCTTTGCCACCACGACCAGCGCCTTGTTGGGTATCACGGTCTCTTTCGGACGGGGCCGGTGCTCCACCCAGTAATATCCCGCCGCCAGTGCCACCACGACGACGGCTCCGATGGCAGGCTTGAGATAGGCGGGAAGCATCATCGCGGGATCGATCCACAGCTCGGCCGCGTCCCTAAACGAACAAGCGCCCCGCCGCCATGCGGGACGCTTGTTGATTCCAACGCTGCGGCGTAAATCACGGCCGGATCACTTCGACGCGGTGGTCTTGTTCGCCATGTTCACCACCTGAACCCGGCGGTTCACCTCCGCCGTCGGGACGTTCGGGTCCTTGAGCTTGCTCTTGCCGTATCCCACGGTCACCAGGTCGGACCCCGCGATTCCGTATTTCTCGACCAGATAGCGCTTGATCGAGTCTGCACGGCGTTCGGACAGTTCCTGATTGTAGCCTTCCGCCCCGGCGGCGTCGGTATGACCGGCGACGATGAAGGTCGAACCTTTCAGATCCGGATTGGAAAGCGCCTTGCCGAGCGCCTGCACCGCGCTCAACGACTTGGCGCTGATGTCGGCCGAGTTGTAGTCGAAGGTGATTTCGAGATCGATATTCGGCTTGTCCTTGGCCAGCGTGGCAATTTCCTCGCGTTCGCCGACCGACAGCGAGCGCGTGGTGCGGTTGCGGATGGTCTGGACGAATTTGCCTTCGGCGGCCACGGCCGCCGGATCGGCCGGCGGACCGACCGACAGCCCCCGGGTCAGCGGCTTCTTGGGCGCCGCCAGCGCCTTGACGATTTGATCCTCGGTGACATCGTCGGCGGCAAAGGCCGTTCCGGTGGTCATCGAGAGCACTGCGCCGACCGTCACGATCGAGCGGATTGCGTTAAAATTTCGCCTGGAAATCTTCGACATCGCCGTTCTCCCTGCACCGCCAACTGCGCGGTTTCAAACCATTTACGAATACCGCCTGATGAAATCTGCCTGCGCCGTCAACGCACGCCGTAACTCGCGAACTCCTTCACAATATTCGGATCCATCGCCTTTGCATTGGATATGTCAAGTTCGCCTTCCGCAATCGAGCCGTTACGCTGTTTTGCCAGGCCGCGTCCATACAGCGACGAGGTCAGTCTCGGGTTGATCTTCAGCGCGGCGTCGAAATCGGCGATGGCGTTCTTGGTCTGCCCGCTCTTCAGATTGACGAGGCCGCGGCTGTCGAGGGCGTCGACGAAATTCGGCCGCAGCCGCAGCGCCTCGTTGCAATCCCGCAGCGCCGACTGCAGGTCGCCGATCACGGTCCGTGCCCAGCAGCGGTTGTTGTAGGCCTCGACATCCTTGGGATTGAGGCGGAGCAACTCGGTGAAATCGTTGACGGCCAGCAGATAGGCGCCCTTGCTGGCATAGACCTGTCCGCGCCGGTACAGCGCGCCGGCGTCGTCGGGGTTGTCGATCAATTTGCTGGTCAACGACTTGATGGTCGGATCGTCGGCGAGGCTGGCGACCGTCGTCGAGCCTTCATCCTTGACCGGCGGCGCGGTGACCACAGCAGGCGGCAGTTCGATCTTCACCGGCGGAGCAGGTGGAGGAATATTGACCACCGCCGGCGGTGGCGGGGGGTCGTTGCGCGGTGCTGCGACCGGATCGGGGCGTGGCGGTGGCTTGGCGACCGCAATTTGTGTCGACGCCTGCGGGCGCGCGCCCGGAATAAACGAAAAGTCCTCGGCCAGCGACGACGATATCCATGGCACCTGCTCGCTGCGCGAGGCCCGGGTGACGCCGACCCGGGTGCGGTTGAGGGTTTCTTCCGCCATCAGATCCGGAACGCGGATCTCTTTCAGCAGTTCGCTCACGAACAGGCTGTGGGCGCCGCCGGTGTCGCCGACCACAGAACTGAGTGCTGCCGAATACATCACCAGCGTTCCGTTCGGTGCGATCACCGGCGCCAGCCCGGCGGAAAAGCTGCGGAAACGGCGTTCGAACGGGTTGCGCCTGGAGGCATCGATCAGCGCGATCTTGACGCCGGCGCCGCGGCTGTTGATTTCGCCGAGTATCGTCTCCAGGCTAAATCCGTCGCGACGCACATCCGGCTCGGTCCAGATCTGCGCGTCGACCGGGATCAGGTAGCTCTGGCGGGCGGACTGCACGCCGAACCCGCTGAAGAAGATCAGTGCAACGGACTTTGGTTTGATCCGGGCGTAAAGCCGGTCGAGGGCACGGCGCATGGCGTCGCCGGTGAGGTTCTCGCCGGTCTCGACATCGAAGCCGTCGCGCTTGAGTTCGGCGGCAATATCCTTGGCGTCGTTGATGGGTTCTTTCAGCGGCGCTTCGGCGTCGGGATATTTTGCGTTGCCGATGACGAGCGCAAATCGGTCGCCGGTCGCCCATGATGGGGCTGGCGCGATCGAAACGATCAAGATCAGCAGCAATGCGAGGCGGAATTTCATACGACGCCGGTCCAGCCAAAAGGGCGCCGATCCCAAGCTCGCGCCGCGGCGACCTTACTCTACGAAAACCGCATTATCAAACGGGCCATGTGGCCCCTGTCAACACTCGTCAAGCGGCTTAACTGCCGCGACAGTTGACCGCAAAGCACCGAGTTCCTCTGATCTGCAACGGCCTCCGTCGGCGGTGCCGTGACCGCCGCAATCATCACCGTCATCCTGAGGTGCTCGCCGCCTTCGGCGAGCCTCGAAGGATGGGCGACAAGCGATGAAGTGCCCGTGGCCATCCTTCGAGACGCCGCGCAAGAGCGCGGCTCCTCAGGATGACGATTAGCCGGATTACTTCGACGCTTCCTCGCGCTCGGCCATGTTGACGATCTCGACGCGGCGGTTTTCAGCCGCATAAAGGTCGTTCGGATTCTTCGGGCCTTTCTTGCCGTATCCGGCGGTCACCAGATTGGCCGCGGGGATCTTGCAATTGTCGATCAGGAAGCGCTTCACCGTTTCGGCGCGGCGCTCCGAGAGGCCCTGATTGTAATCGTCGCTGCCCTTGGCATCGGTGTGGCCGCCGAGCATGATGACGGAACCCGCAAGCTCCCTGGCGGTCAGCGCCTTGCCGAGGCTGTTCAATTGCGGCTCGGCCTTCGGCGTCAGCGCCGCGGAATTGTAATCGAAGGTGATTTCCAGATCGACCTTCGGCCGCTTGGCGGCAATCGCGGCCATCTGCTCGCGGTCGTCCAGCGACAGGGAACGGGTCTGGCCGCGGACGCGTTTGACGAAGGCGAGGTCGTCGGAGGAAAGCTGCGGCCTGTCGGTGGCGGTCAGGCTGCGGGTTTTCGGCGCCGTCAGGCGTTCCTGGATTTGCTTGGCCGAAAGCTCTTCGGCGAGAGCCGGCCGCCCGGCCAGCAAGATCGCGAGGCCGGCCACGGTCAGTACTCCGATCAGGTATTTCTGCCAATTCATCATGGTCATCTCCATTTGTCCGGATCGCGCCGGGATAACCGTGCCGCTGTCGAGTCCCGTCACTGAAATCGGTGGCTGCCGGTCCATTGTGATGTATGTCACAAACCGGTCGAACCGGCGAAATCGGCAGTTCGGTACCGGGCATCCTCAATCGATTGGACGCCGGACCGACCCGTCAGGTTCAAGGTTTGGCCGGCCAGGCAGTCCGGTCATTGCGGCCTCGGCCGGGTCGAACGCGCTGTTTGACCTTTGCGGATGACGGTGGCTTGGTGCGGCCATCGGCCGATCGCAAGAAGAAAGTAAAACCGATGGGAAACGCCTACGAAATCTACGCCATCCGCTATGCGACGATGTCGCCGCGCACGCCGCACATGAACTACCTGCTGCCCGATCCGCACGAAACCAGCGCCGCGGACCTCGATTACTTTGTCTGGCTGATCCGCGGGGAGGGCCGCGACATCCTGGTCGATACCGGTTTCAACGCGGCGGAGGCGCAGGCGCGCAGCCGCAAGCTCACGCTCAATCCGGTCGATGCGCTGGCGGCGTTCGGCGTCGAGGCTGACGCCATCGGGGACGTCATCGTCACCCATCTGCACTACGATCACGCCGGCAATCTCGACCGCTTCCCCAACGCCCGCTTTCATCTGCAGGATCGCGAGATGAGCTATGCCACCGGGCGCTGCATGTGCCACGGCACCTTGCGGCATCCGTTTTCGGTGGATCACGTCACGCTGATGGTGCGTCACGTCTTCAGCGAGCGGGTGACCTTCCACAATGGCGATGGCGAGGTCGCCCCCGGCGTCACGCTGCATCGGGTCGGCGGCCATTCCGACGGCCTGCAGGTGGTGCGGGTCGACACCGCGCGAGGTCCGGTGGTGCTGGCGTCCGATGCCTCGCATTATTACGGCAACATGCAGCGCAAGATTCCGTTTCCGATTCTGTACAATCTCGGCGATATGATGGAAGGCTGGGAAACCGTAAAACGCCTCGCCGGCCATCCCGACCGCGCCATTCCCGGCCATGATCCGATGGTCACCGAGATCTATCCGCGCGCCAGCGACAAGGTCGATGCCTATGCGCTGCATTTGCCGCCGTCGCGCTCGTTCGTAAAATAGCGCATGATTGAAACGGAGTCCGTAGCCCGGGTGAGCGCAGCGACACCCGGGGCCCACGCTTCATTCCCGGATATCGCTGCGCTCATCCGGGCTACGGACCTCGTTCGTAAAATAGCCCATCATTCAAACGGAGTTCGCCATGATCAGCCGCTTTCCCGGCCTCACGCCAACCCGCAGCCGCGCCGTCGTTCACGATGGCCTGGTGTTCACCGTAGCGGTCGCGCCCGATCCGGTCACCGCCTCGATGTACGAGCAGACCGTGAAAGCGCTGGCCCGCGTTGACGAAAGCCTCGCACAGTGCGGCTCGGACAAGAGCAGGATTCTCTCGGCGATCGTCTACATCACCGACATCAAGCGGAAAAGCGAGATGAACCGCGCCTGGGATGAATGGGTCGACGCCGCCAATCCGCCGATGCGGGCCTGCATCGGCGTCGATCTCGAACCGCCGCATATCGTGGAGATCGTGGTGACGGCGGCGCGCTAACGCGTCGTGCGCGAGCTAAAAGTTCAATCGTCATGCCCGGGCTTGTCCCGGGCATCCACGTCTTCCTTGCGGCCAAGACGTGGATGGCCGGGACAAGCCCGGCCATGACGAGGATAGTCAATATGCCTCCGTCTTGCCCGCTTCCTTGCTGGTCGTCACCAGATCGAGGCTCTTCTCGATCTTGCCGAGCGCAAGCGCAAAATTCTCTCGTTCATCCGCGGTAAGACAGGACATGATCTCGCGCTCTTTCCTCAATAGCCGCGGGATCAGTTCCTCATACAGCACGCGGCCCTTGCGGGTGAGGCGCAGGGCGAACTCGCGGCGGTCGTCCTCGTTCTCGACGCGCTCCACCAGTTGCCGTTGCATCAGCGCCGTGACGGCGCGGCTGATGGTGGATTTGTGCGTGCGCGTGCAATGCGCGATGTATTGCGCGCTGCAGGCGTCATTGCGAAAACCCAGCGTCGCCAGCACCCGCCATTCCGGAATGTCCAGCCCGTAACGTTCCTGATATTCGCTGGACAGCGCGGCGCTGACCTCGGCGGCGAGCCGGTTCAGCCGGAATGGAACGAACCTGAACAGGTCGAGTTTCGCCAAAATCGCTCCAATTTGAGTTGACGGAGGCACGCCCAGGGCGTTTAACAAGGCGTTCAAGATAGTTGCACGTGAGACTATATTAGCGAACTCGCCGTTCCTTGACCAGAGCCATGACGCAGCACCCCACGCAGTTCGGCTACCGCCGCCATCCCGATCAGGATCGCACAGCCGCCAACACGGCCGAGCATCCGGTGATCGTGGTCGGCGCCGGCCCCGTGGGTCTGTCGCTCGCGATCGATCTGGCGCAGCGCGGCCAGAGCGTGGTGCTGCTCGACGACGCCGACCGGATCGGCGAGGGCTCGCGGGCGATCTGTTTCTCAAAACGCTCACTGGAATACTGGGACCGGCTCGGCGTCGCCGGCCGCATGGTCGACAAGGGCGTGGTCTGGAGCGTCGGCAGGATCTTTCACGGCGCCGAACAGCTTTATCAGTTCAACCTGCTGCCGGAGCAGGGCCACAAGATGCCCGCCTTCATCAACCTGCAGCAGTTCTATGCCGAGGCCTATCTGGTCGAGCGCGCGGCGCAATTACCTGAAATCGATCTGCGCTGGCGCAACAAGGTAAGCGCGCTGGAGCAGCGCAACGACCATGTCGTGCTGACCATCGAGACGCCGGACGGGCCATACCGGCTTGCCGCGCGATATGTGGTTGCCTGCGACGGTGCACGCTCGTCGCTTCGCGGCATGGTCGGCGCGGATTTCAAAGGCCAGCAGTTCGAGGACCAGTTCCTGATCGCCGACGTCAAGATGACGGCGGAATTTCCGACCGAGCGCTGGTTCTGGTTCGATCCGCCGTTTCATGCCGGCCGTTCCGCGCTGCTGCATCGCCAGCCTGACGATATCTGGCGCATCGATCTGCAGCTCAGCCCGGACGCGGACCCGGGGATCGAAAAACTCCCCGAGAACGTGCGGCCGCGGATCGCGCGGATGCTGGGCCATGACAAATTCGAATTCGTCTGGATATCGCTGTACAAATTCCAGTGCCGGCGCATGGAAAAATTCATCCATGATCGCGTGATCTTCGCCGGCGACGCCGCGCACCAGGTGTCGCCGTTCGGCGCCCGCGGCGCCAATTCCGGTCTGGAGGACGCGGAAAATCTGGCATGGAAACTCGCGCGGGTGCTTCAGGGCAATTCGCCGGAGCGCTTGTTCGAGAGCTATCACGTCGAGCGCAGCGCCGCCGCCGACGAGAACATCCGCGAGTCGACCCGCTCGACCGATTTCATGGCCCCTGGCTCGCGCCAGGAAGCACGGCTGCGGCAGGCGGTGCTGTCGCTCGCCAAGGATACCGAATTCGGCAAGCGCATGATCAACGGCGGACGGCTGTCGGTACCGTCGGTCTATGACACGCCGTTATCGACGCCCGATGGTGACAGCTGGCGCGGCGGACCGCGGCCCGGCGCGTCGATGTCGGATGCGCCGCTGAGCGGCCGCGATGGTAATCAGATATTTCTGACCGAGGCATTCGTGAAGGCGGGAAAGAGGTTCGCACTGCTCGAGTTTGCCAATGGCGCAGCGACCAGCGCCCCCGATGGCGTCGCCGTGATCAGGATAGGCGATGACGGCTTTGGCGACCCGTCGGGATTGCTTGCCGAGCGCTACGATGCCGCGCCCGGCACTTTCTATCTGCTACGTCCCGATGGTTATGTCGCCGCGCGTTTCCGGCATCCTGCGCGTGGGGCAATTGCTGCCGCGCTTGCCCGCGCTACTGCAACCAACGGGGTTTTGTGATGGCACTCTCCACCAGCTCGAATTTCGCCAAACCCGACGATGCCTTCCGCATGATCGTCGAAGCACATCGCGGCCTCAGCGACGCGCAGAGCGCCGATCTCGACGCCGCGCTGGTGCTGGTGCTCGCCAACCACATCGGCGATCTCGAGGTGCTGCGCGAAGCCATCGAACTGGCAAAGCGGCGGCTGGTGGATGCCGGCCAGCAACAACAGCAGCAACAATAGGATGAAGAAAATGTATGAACCGTCATTGCGAGGAGCGAAGATCGTAGGGCGGGTTAGCCGAAGGCGTAACCCGCCACTTTGGTGCATCGGAATTGGCGGATTACGCTTCGCTAATCCGCCCTACGATCTTCGCTCGCAATGACAAAAATGAGAGAGTTGAACTGATGGCCAAAGGTTTCGCGTCCACCACCGACATGGCGGAGAAGAAGGTCACCTTCTCCGAGATCGGCACCGACCTCTATGCCTTCACCGCCGAGGGCGATCCGAACTCCGCTGTCATCGTCGGCGACGACGGCTGCATCGTGTTCGACGCACAGGCGACGCCGGCGATGGCGGGCAAGGTGATCGAGCGCGTCCGCACCGTCACCGACAAGCCGATCAAATATGTGGTGCTGTCGCATTACCACGCGGTGCGCGTGCTCGGCGCCTCCGCCTACAAGGCGCAGGCCGTGATTGCCTCGCAGGAAACCCATCGGCTGATCGAGGAGCGCGGCCAGCAGGACTGGGATTCGGAGTTCGGCCGCTTTCCGCGGCTGTTCCAGGACGCCAAAAGCATTCCCGGCCTGACCTGGCCGACGCTGACCTTTGAGACCGACATGTCGATTTACCTGGGGAAACGCGAGGTGCGGCTGATGTCGCTCGGCGCGGGACATACGTCAGGCGATATCGTGGCGTGGGTGCCCGACGCCGAGGTGATGTTCTCGGGTGATCTCATTGAATACCATTCCGCCTGCTATTGCGGTGACGCGCATTTGCGCGAATGGCCGGCGACGCTGAACGAGATCCGGGCCTTCAATCCCAAGGCCATCGCGCCCGGACGCGGCGATGCCCTGAAAGGCGTTGCGACCGGACGCGACGCCATCGCCATGACCCGCGATTTTGTCACTTCGCTCTATGGCGCCGCCGAAACGTCGGTCGCCAAGGGTCGAAACCTGAAGGAAACCATGGCGGCGACGCGCGAAGTGATGGATCCGAAGTTCTCGAGCTTTGCAATCTATGAGCACTGCCTGCCGTTCAATGTCTCGCGCGCGTTCGACGAAGCGTCAGGTATCGACGATCCCGTGATCTGGACTGCCGAACGCGATCTGGAAATGTGGGCAGCCCTGCAAGGAGGATGAGCCATGAATTACAACGCAGCCCCCGACGTCGTCAGCAAGTCGGTCGGACAGGTCACGCCAGGCTACATGTCCGGCTTCGGCAATTCGTTCGAGACCGAAGCGCTGCCCGGTGCGCTGCCGATGGGGCGCAACTCGCCGCAACGCTGCGCCTACGGGCTCTATGCCGAGCAACTCTCCGGCTCGCCGTTCACCGCGCCGCGCGGCAGCAACGAGCGCTCCTGGCTGTACCGCATCCGGCCGTCGGTGCGGCATTCCGGGCGCTTCGCGAAAGCCGATGCCGGGCTGTGGCGCACCGCGCCGTGCCATGAGCACGAATTGCCGATCGCGCAGTTGCGCTGGGACCCCGCGCCGATCCCTTCCACCGACATGACGTTCCTGCAGGGCGTGCAGACCATGACCACGGCGGGCGACGCCAACACCCAGGCCGGCATGGCGGCGCATGTCTATCTCATCACCAAGTCGATGGTGGATCAGCATTTCTACAATGCCGACGGCGAGATGATGTTCGTGCCACAGCAGGGCAAGCTCAAATTCGCCACCGAGTTCGGCCGGATCGACGCCGAGCCGGGCGAGATCGTGGTGATTCCGCGCGGCGTCAAATTCCGCGTCGAGATTCAAGGCGCGCCCGCGCGCGGTTATCTCTGTGAAAATTACGGCGGTGCCTTCACGCTGCCGGAACGCGGCCCGATCGGCGCCAATTGCCTTGCCAACGCGCGCGATTTCCTCACGCCGGTCGCGGCCTATGAGGACAAGGACACGCCGACCGAACTCTACGTCAAATGGGGCGGTGCGCTGTGGATGACAAAGCTGCCGCATTCGCCGATCGACGTGGTGGCGTGGCACGGCAATTACGCGCCATATAAATATGACCTGCGCACCTTCTCGCCGGTCGGCGCCATCGGCTTCGATCATCCCGATCCGTCGATTTTCACGGTGCTGACCTCGCCCTCGGAAACCGCCGGCACCGCCAATATCGACTTCGTGATTTTTCCGGAGCGCTGGGCGGTGGCGGAAAATACCTTCCGGCCGCCGTGGTATCACATGAACATCATGTCGGAATTCATGGGGCTGATCTACGGCGTGTACGATGCGAAGCCGCAAGGCTTTACGCCGGGGGGCATCAGTCTGCACAATATGATGCTGCCGCACGGCCCGGATCGCGAGGCGTTCGATCATGCCAGCAATTCCGAACTGAAGCCGGTCAAGCTGACTGGGACGATGGCCTTCATGTTCGAGACCCGATACCCGCAGCGCGTGACGGAATTCGCGGCGAAGTCGGCGACGCTGCAGGATGATTACGCGGATTGCTGGAAGGGACTCGAGAAGCGGTTCGATCCGAACAGGCCATAGCCGTCATTCCGGGGCGCGCGTAGCGCGAGCCCGGAATCCATAACCACCGCCGGGAGTATGGATTCCGGGCCTGCGCCAAGAGGCGCATCCCGGAATGAAGAAGGTTAGGTCCATCAATTGAACGGAAATAATCGTGCCCCATCCCAACGACCCATCCCTCCGCTCCTTCATCGACGTCGATCCCGCGTCGGACTTCCCGATCCAGAACCTGCCCTATGGCGTGTTCTCGGCAAAGGACGGTCTCGCCCCGCGCGTCGGGGTCGCGATCGGCGATTACGTGCTCGATCTTTGGGAACTCGAACAGGATAGCCGGCTGGATGTCGGCGAACTCGGCGTGTTTGCGGCGCCGATGCTCAATCCCTTCATGGCATTGGGGCCGAAAGTGTGGTCGCGCACCCGGGCGCGGATCAGCGAGTTGCTGCGCCACGACAATCCGGAGCTGCGCGACAATGCCGAACTGCGCGCGCTCGCGCTGGTGCCGATGAAAGACGTGAAGCTCTATCTCCCGATCGCGGTCGCCGGCTACACCGATTTCTATTCGTCGAAGGAGCACGCCACCAATGTCGGCACCATGTTCCGCGACAAGACCAATCCGCTGCTGCCGAACTGGCTGCATATCCCGATCGGCTATAACGGCCGGTCGTCGACCGTGGTTGTCAGCGGCACCAAAGTGCGCCGGCCGCGCGGGCAGCTGAAGCCGCCCGCCGCGGAGCTGCCGAGTTTCGGACCATGCAAGCGGCTCGATTTCGAACTGGAAATGGGTGTGGTGGTCGGCCAGCCGTCAGCGATGGGCCAGATGCTTACCGAGAGCCAGGCCGAAGAAATGATCTTTGGCTTCACGCTGCTCAACGACTGGAGCGCGCGGGATATCCAGCAGTGGGAATACGTGCCGCTCGGTCCATTCCAGGCCAAGGCGTTCGCGACCTCGATCAGCCCGTGGGTCGTTACGCGGGAAGCGCTGGAGCTGTTCCGCGTGAATGGCCCTGTCCAGGACCCGACGCCGCTGCCGTATCTGCGGCAGAAGGCTGCGAACAATTACGACATGGTGCTCGACGTCGATCTGCGCACGCCGCGGATGAATGAACCGCAAAACATCTGCCGCACCAATTTCAAATACATGTACTGGTCGTCGGTGCAGCAGCTGGTGCATCACGCCTCCAGCGGCTGCGCCATGAATGTCGGCGATCTCTTGGGCTCGGGCACCATCAGCGGTCCGGACAAGCACGAACGCGGCAGCCTGCTGGAAATTAGCTGGAATGGCACCGAGCCGATCGAATTGCCGGGCGGGGTGAAGCGGACGTTTCTGGAGGACGGCGATTCGCTGATCATGCGCGGCTGGTGCCAGGGCGACGGTTTCCGCGTGGGCTTCGGCGAGGTTGAGGGGACGATTGTACCGGCGGAATAGTCCGTCATTGCGAGCGAAGCGAAGCAATCCGGAGTGCCGCAAGAAAGACTGGATTGCTTCGTCGCTTCGCTCCTCGCAATGACGAAAGTCGCATCTACTTCACCCCCTTCAGCGGCAGTTTCGATGTCTCCTTCAGCCGGTCCAGCACGATCGACGAACGGACATGCGCCACGCTCCGGTGTGGCATCAGCACATTGTTGACGATGTCCGACAGGCTTTTCAGGTCGCGCAGCACGACCTTGAGCAGGTAGTCGGCATCGCCGGTGAGCGAGTAGGCTTCCTGCACGGCGTCCACGCGCTGCACCAGGTTGCGAAAGTGTTTGGCGTTGTCGGGCGAGTGGGTCGCCAGCGTGATGTGAATGAAGGCGATCAGGGTGAAGCCGAGGGATTCGCTGGAGAGATCGGCGTGATAGCCCGATATCACCTTCTCTTCCTCCAGCCGCATGCGGCGGCGCGAGCATTGCGATGCCGATAATGCTGCGACATCGGCGAGTTGCTGGTTGGTCAGCCGGCCGTCATCCTGCAGAGCGGCCAGAATTTTGAGGTCAAACTCATCCACAGAGATCATGCGTTAAAACCCGATTTTATGCACAAATCATGCGTCATATAGCCGATATCGCCGCATTATGCACGCACCTCGCGCCCGGTCAGACCGATACTCCAGGTTACAATTCAGGGAGATCAGCCATGGGTCCGTTTCCGCATGACGCGCCGGCCGCCACCATTACATCAGACAATCCGATGGGTACCGATGGTTTCGAGTTCGTCGAATACGCGCATCCGAAACCCGAAGAACTGCACGCGCTGTTCAAGCTGATGGGCTACGCCCCGGTGGCGCGGCACCGGACAAAAAAGATCACGGTGTATCGCCAGGGCGACATCAACTATCTCGTCAACGAGCAGCCCGGCACGCACGGCTTCGATTTCGTCGGCAAGCATGGGCCTTGCGCGCCGTCGATGGCTTTTCGCGTGGTCGATGCCAAGCAGGCCTACGAGCGCGCGCTGTCGCTGGGCGCGGAGCCCGCGGATGTTTCGTCGGCGCAGAAGACGCTGGACGTCCCCGCCATCAAGGGCATCGGCGGCAGCCTGTTGTATTTCGTCGATCGCTATCGCGCCAAAGGTTCGGCCTACGACACCGAGTTCGAATGGCTGGGTGCAAAAAATCCGCGTCCCGAGGGCGCCGGGCTGTTTTATCTCGACCATCTCACCCACAACGTCCATCGCGGCCGCATGGATGTCTGGACCGGCTTCTACGAAAAACTGTTCAACTTCCGGCAGATCAGGTTCTTCGATATCGAGGGCCGCGCCTCCGGCCTGTTCTCGCGGGCGCTGACCAGCCCGGACGGCAAGATCCGGATTCCGATCAATGAGGACGCCGGCGATTCCGGCCAGATCGAGGAATACCTCAACGTCTATCGCGGCGAAGGCATTCAGCATATCGCCTGCGGCGCTAAGGACATTTACCGCACCGTCGAGCAGCTGCGCGCCGACGGCCTGCCGTTCATGCCGCCGCCGCCCGAAACCTATTTCGAGAAGATCGACGCGCGCCTGCCCAAGCACGGCGAGGACGTGGCGCGGCTCAAGCGCGACGGCATCCTGATCGACGGCGAGGGCGTGGTCGAAGGCGGCGAGACCAAGGTGCTCTTACAGATTTTCTCCGCCAACGCCATCGGGCCGATCTTCTTCGAGTTCATCCAGCGCAAGGGCGACGACGGGTTCGGCGAGGGCAACTTCAAGGCGCTGTTCGAATCGATCGAGGAGGATCAGATCAGGCGCGGGGTGCTGACGGTGGGCGACAAGACCGCGGCGTGAGGTTCTGCGGCAGCGCCAGCAACATATCCAGCGTCGTCCCCGCGAAGGCGGGGACCCATAACCCCCGACGCTTAAGATCGCGGCGTGACGTTGCTCCAAGGGAAACTACCGCCGTGCATTCTCATGAGCGACACGGCGTATGGGTCCCCGCCTTCGCGGGGACGACGCAGGGTTTTTATCGCCCGCCCTGCCACTCCTTCGCCACGTCCGCCAACTCCGCCGCCACCGTTTTCCTGATCGCCGAGGGCGTGCGTGAGAACCGCGGCGCCGGCGCCGGCTGCACGATGCCATCGACATCGACGAAAATCTTGCGCTCCGCCATGTGCGGATGTTGCGGCGCCTCCGACAGCGACAGCACCGGCGCGAAGCAGACGTCGGTGCCTTCCATGATCGCGCACCATTCGCCGCGGGTTTTGGTCTTGAACACCGCCGTCATCTTCGCCTTCATAGCCGGCCAGTTCTTGGCGTCCATCTGGCCGTCGTAAAGCGCGTCGTCGAGGCCGGCGAGCCGGCGCAGTTCGGCATAAAACTGCGGCTCGATCGATCCCAGCGAAATGAACTCGCCGTCCTTGCACTCATATGTGCCATAGAAATGCGCGCCGCCATCCAGCAGGTTGGATTCCCGCCCGTCCTTCCAGCGCCCGATCGCGGTGAGTTCGCAGAACAGCGACATCAGCGACGCCGCACCATCGCACATCGCGACATCCACCACTTGGCCCTGGCCGGATTTTTGCGCCTCGAGCAGCGCTGCAAGAATCCCGACCACGAGATACAGCCCGCCGCCGCCGTAATCGCCGACCAGATTGAGCGGCGGCACCGGCCTGTCCTTTGGACCGATCGCGGCGAGCGCGCCGGTGACCGCGATATAATTGATGTCATGGCCGGCGGCATTCGCCAGCGGGCCGGACTGGCCCCAGCCGGTCATGCGCGCGTAAACGAGGCGCTTGTTGCGCGCCATCACCGCGTCCGGCCCAAACCCGAGCCGCTCCATCACGCCGGGGCGATAGCCTTCGATCAACGCATCGGCGCCGTCGAGCAGCGCCAGCACCTCTGCGACGCATGCCTTGTCTTTGAGGTCGCACGCGATCTGCCGCCGGCCGCGCATCATGATGGCGCCGCGCAGGCCCTGCTTCTGCTCGCCGCGCATCAGCGTGACCACGTCGGCGCCCATGTCCGAGAGCATCATCGATGCAAAAGGCCCGGGCCCGAGGCCGGCGAATTCGACGATGCGAATGCCGGCGAGCGGGCCGGCCGCGCGCGGTTTCGCGGCTTGGGCGGCGGAAGAGGTCAATGTGTCGGTCACGTCAAAAATCCATCTTTAGCGTTCGGCGGATGCTTTCGGATTGTGCCGCAGCGGGTCGCTTAGCGTCACCTTGGCGGCATCAGCCCATAACTTGGCATTCTGCTTCTGCCGTTCGGTGCCGGTGCCTTCCGCGGCGATCTTGCGGCCGAGCGCGACGTAGACCGGAATCTCCTCGTCGCGCATGGCCGGCATCGCCTGCTTGCGCGCCATCGCCTTCTCGATATAGGGCGCCAGTTCTTCCTGCTTGCGCTTTTCCCGCTCGACCTCGCGCGCCTTGAATTCAGGCATCACATCGCTAGCGAACAATTCGAGCGCTTCGCAGATGTCGCCGTGCCGGTTGCGGCCGCCCTGCTGGATGAACACGGTCTGGTCGACGCCGGACTCCTCGAAATGCCTCAAGTGCGTGCGCAACTGGTCCGGCGTGCCGATGCCATGATCCGCGCCGGCTTCGGGCAGTGCATGCCGCGCCTTTTCGAAATTGGCCCAGATGTCGGTGCGGCCCGGCTTGTGCTCGCCGAAAATATAGTGATGCGCCAGGCCGTAGCGGAAGAACCGCAAGCCGTCCTCGCCGCGGCGGCGCGATTCCGCCTCGTCTGCGTGCAGCGAGAAGCCGGTCACCATCGCGACATTGGGATTGACCGCGTGGCCGATCGGCACGCATTCCTCCTTGAAGATGCGGTAGTAGTCATCGACCCATTGCCTGGCCTCGCGCGGATCGACGAACGTAAATGTCAGCGCGCCGATGCCGCAGCGCGCCGCCATCTTGATGGTCTCGCGGTTGGAGCAGGCGACCCACAGCGGCGGATGCGGTTTTTGCACCGGCTTCGGCACCACGTTGCGGCAGGGCATCTCGAAGAACTCGCCCTTGAAGCCGGGATAGGGGTCCATCACCATCATGTTGGTGCATTGCTCGACGCCCTCGCGCCACATCCGGCGCTTCTCGACCGGATCGAAGCCGACGTTGAAGCCGCCGAGCTCCATCAGCGACGCGCTTTCGCCGGTGCCGAATTCGACGCGGCCGTTAGAGACCAGATCGAGCGTGGCGATGCG
This sequence comes from uncultured Alphaproteobacteria bacterium, assembly GCA_963710045.1. Classification (GTDB taxonomy): domain Bacteria; phylum Pseudomonadota; class Alphaproteobacteria; order Rhizobiales; family Xanthobacteraceae; genus Bradyrhizobium. Next base: position 15,801 of record CAVPZO010000041.1, read on the forward strand.
CTCGGCAACGCGCGCCGGATGATTGTATTTCGGCGGCATCAGGCAGATGCCGTGGCCGAGGCGAATGTTTTTGGTGCGCTGCGAGCATGCCGCGAGAAATATTTCCGGGGCGGAGGAGTGCGAATATTCCTCCAGAAAATGATGCTCGACCTCCCAGGCGTAGTCGATGCCGAGCTTGTCGGCGAGTTCGACCTGGTCGAGCGCCTCCTGGAACAGCCGGTGCTCGGCGCCGTCATCCCACGGCCGCGGCAGCTGATGCTCGTAGAAAATCCCGAATTTCATGGGTGCTCCGTTCCCCGTGTCGTCCCCGCGTAGGCGGGGACCCATAACCCCTGGCTTCTGTTGTTGCGGAAGGTCTCCACCACATTGCCGAAAACGGGAGGCACGGCGTATGGGTCCCCGCCGGAGCCTGTCATCGGGCCGGCAATAGCCGGACCCGTTGGCGGGGACGACGCATTGCGAGGTGCTCGCCCGCGTCAGCTCGCGTCGGCAACCGCCCGCTGCGCCATCACCTTCACGAGATTGGCGCGGTAGGCCGCCGAGCCGTGGATATCCGCCAGCATGCCGTCGGCGGAAACCGTGACGTTGTCGAGCGCGGCGGGCGAAAAGTTCGCCTTCAGCGCCGCCTCGATCGCCGGCACCCGCATCACGCCGTTCTGCGACGCGCCGGTGGCGGCGACGCGGACGTCGCCGGCTTCAGACCTGGCGACAAACACGCCGGTCAGTGCAAAGCGCGACGCCGGATGCCGCATTTTCGAATAGCCTGCCTTTGCCGGGACCGGGAATGACACCGAGATAATAATCTCGCCATCTGCCAATGACGTCGAGAAAAGCCCCTTGAAGAAATCATCGGCCTTGATCGAGCGCTTGTTGGTTATCACCGTGGCGTTGAGCGCGAGCACGGCGGCGGGATAATCCGCCGCTGGATCGTTGTTGGCGATGGAGCCGCCGATGGTGCCGCGATATCGCACCGCCGGATCGCCGAGCACTTTCGTGAGATCCACCAACGAAGGAATATTCTTTTGCACGTGCGCGCTCTTCATGACGGCGAAATAAGTCGTCGCCGCCTTGATAACCAGCACGGTGCCCGAGAATTCGATCCCGACCAGGTCCTCGATCCCGGCGAGATCGATCAGGTCGGAAGGCGAGGCGAGCCGTGCCTTCATCACCGGCAGCAGCGTGTGGCCGCCGGCGAGATATTTTGAGTCGGCCCCCTTGGCGAACAGCGCCGCGGCTTCCGCGATAGTTGAGGGGCGATGATAGGTTGTCTCGTGCATGGCTTTTCTCCCTCTCAGCCGTGGATCGCGTGCCAGACGCGGTCGGGCGACGCCGGCATGGCGAGATTGTTGTTGCCGATGGCATCGGTGATGGCGTTGATGACGGCGGCCGATGCGCCGATCGCGCCGGCCTCGCCGCAGCCCTTGACGCCGAGCGGATTGCTCGGACACAGCGTCATGGTGTGCGACACCTTGAACGAGGGCAAATCCTCGGCCCGCGGCATGGCGTAGTCCATGAAGCTTGCGGTCAGAAGCTGGCCGCTCTTGTCGTAGACCGCGTTCTCCAGCAACGCCTGGCCGATGCCTTGTGCCAGCCCGCCATGGACCTGGCCCTCGACGATCATCGGGCTGATCAGCCGCCCGAAATCGTCGGCGGCGACGAAGTTGACGAACGAGGTCTTGCCGGTGCCGGAGTCGACCTCGACCTCGCAGATGTAACTGCCCGCAGGAAACGTGAAGTTGGTCGGGTCGTAGAACGCGGTTTCCTTCAAGCCCGGCTCCATGCCGTCGGGCAGGTTATGCGCGGTGTAGGCGGCGAGCGCGACCATCGGCAGCGCGATCGACTTGTCGGTGCCGGTGACTTTGAACTCGCCGTTCTCGATGACGATGTCGTCCTCGGACGCCTCCAACTGGTGCGCCGCGATCTTCTTGGCCTTGGCCTCCATCTTCTCCATCGCCTTGACGATGGCGGTGAGGCCGACCGCCGCCGAGCGCGAGCCGTAGGTGCCCATGCCGAACTGCACCTTGTCGGTGTCGCCGTGGATGATCGATACCTGGCTGATCGGAATGCCGAGCCGCTCCGAGATCACCTGCGCGAAGCTGGTCTCGTGGCCCTGGCCGTGGCTGTGCGATCCGGTGAGGATTTCGATGGTGCCGACCGGATTGACCCGCACCTCGGCGGATTCCCACAGGCCGACGCCGGCCCCGAGCGAGCCCACCGCCTTCGACGGCGCGATGCCGCAGGCCTCGATGTAGCAGGACAGCCCGATGCCGCGCAGCTTGCCTTCGCTTTTGGCTTTGGCCTTGCGCGCGGCGAAGCCGGCGTAATCGATCGCCTTCATCGCCGCATCCAGCGAGGCATTAAAGTCGCCGGCGTCATAGGCCATGATGACAGGCGTCTGATGCGGGAACGCGGTGATGAAATTCTTGCGCCGCAATTCGGCCGGATCGACCTTGAGCTCGCGCGCCGCGGTTTCCATCAGCCGCTCCACCACGAAACTGGCCTCGGGCCGTCCCGCGCCCCGGTAGGCATCGACCGGCGTGGTGTTGGTGTAGACGCTGATCACCTCGGCGAAGATATTGGCGATGTTGTACTGGCCCGACAGCAGCGTAGCGTAGAGATAGGTCGGCACCGACGACGAGAACAGCGACATGTAGCCGCCGAGATTGGCGTAGGTCTTGACGCGCAGCCCGGTGATCTTGTTGCTGGCGTCGAACGCGATCTCGGCCTTGGTCAGATGATCGCGGCCATGCGCGTCGGTGAGGAATGCTTCGGTGCGGTCAGAGGTCCATTTCACCGGACGGCCAGTCTTCTTCGACGCCCACAGCGCCACCATTTCTTCCGGATAGATGAAGATCTTGGAGCCGAAGCCGCCGCCGACATCAGGCGCGATCACCCGCAGCTTGTGCTCCTGCGCGATGTTGTAGAACGCCGACAGCACCAGCCGCGCCACATGCGGATTTTGCGATGTGGTGTACAGCGTAAAATGCTCTTCCGCGGCGTCGTAGTCGGCGATCGCAGCTCTCGGCTCCATCGCGTTCGGCACCAGGCGATTGTTGGTGATATCGAGCGCGGTCACATGGGCTGCCGCCTTGAAGGCCGCGTCGGTCGCGGCCTCGTCGCCGATGGTCCAGTCGTAGATCACATTGCCCGGCGCTTCCGGATGCAACTGCGGTGCGCCAGGCGCGATGGCCGCGCTGATGTCGGCAGCGACGGGAAGCTCCTCGTAGATGACGGAGACGGCTTCCGCGGCATCGCGCGCCTGATTGCGGGTCTCGGCGATCACCACCGCGACGGCCTGGCCGACGAAGCGCACGGTTTCCGGCGCCATCGCCGGCCACGCGCCCATCTTCATCGCCGTGCCGTCCTTGGAATGGATCATCCAGCCGCAGATCAAATTGCCGATCTTGTCATCGACGATCTGCTGGCCGGTCAGCACGTCGACCACACCCGGCATTCCCTTGGCCGCGTTCGAATCGATTCCTGCGACCTTGGCGTGGGCATGGGGGCTGCGGACGAACGCGGCATAGGTCATGCCGTGCAGGCGGATGTCGTCGACATAGCGGCCCTTGCCGGTGATGAAACGCTTGTCTTCCTTGCGCACTACGCGAGCGCCGATGCCTTCGATACCCATATTTTGGTCTCCCTACCGGAGCGTTGTCCGCCATTTCCATCGAAATGCAGCGGCTTCAAATGTGGCGAGTTGATTGAGGCTGCGGCGCTATTGCGCAGCCTGCGCGGCTTTCATGCGTCCGTGGGCGTCGAGCACCGACTTGACGATGTTGTGATAGCCGGTGCAGCGGCAGATGTTGCCTTCCAGCTCCTGCCGCACCATGGCCTCGTCGAGCTTGCCCCTATGCCGGTTGACGATATCGATCGACGTCATGATCATGCCCGGCGTGCAATAGCCGCATTGCAGTCCGTGATTGTCGCGGAACGCGGCCTGCATCGGATGCAGTTCGTCGCCTTTGGCGATGCCCTCGATGGTGGTGATAGTGGCGCCGTTGGCCTGTCCCACCAGCACGGTGCAGGACTTTACGGCGACGCCGTCGATATGCACGACGCAGGCGCCGCACTGGCTGGTATCGCAGCCGATATGGGTGCCGGTCAGGCCCAGATGATCGCGCAAGAGATGGACAAGGAGCGTCCGGTCCTCGACGTCGGCCGAAACCGGCTTGCCGTTTACCGTCAATTTGACTGTCGACACGCTGAAACCTCCCGATACTTTTAATTGTTCCAATTAGAGGCAGGACGACGCGACTTTGCAACACCGTTTTTCGTCGCGGCGGTCATAGCGAGGTGCTCCAACGGGTCGTCCCCGCGAAGGCGGGGACCCATACGCCGTGTCGTCTCGTTTCCGGCAGTGTGGTGGATGCCTTCTGCTATCTTTGATGCCGGGGTTAAGGGCCCTCGCCTTCGCGGGGACGACCCGCAGGGGGCAATGCGCATCACGACTGCAATTTTGTGCCTTTAACAGCGGGCGGCTTGGTGGTCTATTCGCCTCCAAAGCCACGCCAACGAACAAAATTTCCAGGGAGCTTTTTGCAGTGATCGACAAACAGGTGAAAACCACCGCCGACGCCGTGGCCGGGGTCCGGGATGGATCGACGGTACTGGTGGCTGGATTCGGCGCGGTCGGCGTCGCCGACAATCTGCTGAACGCGCTGCACGAGCAGGGCGCCAGGGAATTGACCATCGTCGCCAACAATTCCGGCAACGGCGATGTCGGGCTGGCCCGGCTGATCAGTGCAGGCCGCGTGCGCAAGGTGATCTGTTCGTTTCCGCGTTCCGGCGACTACAGCGCGTTTCTCAACGCCTACCGGGCCAAGACCCTGGAGCTGGAATTGGTGCCGCAGGGCACCATCAGCGAACGCATGCGGTGCGCCGCCGCCGGGCTTGGCGGCTTCTTCTCGCCGGTCTCGGCCGGCACCAAGCTGGCGGAAGGCAAGGAGACCCGCGAGATCGGCGGCCGTCTCCATGTGTTCGAGAAACCGCTGAAAGGCGACGTCGCCCTGATCAAGGCCAACAAGGCCGACCGCTGGGGCAATTTGACCTACATCAAATCGGCGCGAAACTTCAATCCTGTCATGGCGATGGCCGCCGAGCTGACCGTGGTCGAAGTAGACACCATGGTGGAGCTTGGCGAGATCGATCCCGAAACCGTGGTGACACCGAGCATCTTCGTGGACCGCGTGGTTGTTGTTGGAGCAAATGCATGACCTACAAGCCCCTGACCCGCGAACAGATGGCCTGGCGTGCCGCGCAGGATTTGCCGGAAGGCGCTTTCGTCAACCTCGGCATCGGCATTCCGACCCTGACCGCCAGTTATGTGCCGCCCGGGCGCGAAGTGATCTTTCACAGCGAGAACGGAATTCTCGGCCTTGGGCCGAAACCCGAGCCCGGCAAGGAAGACCCGTATATGGTCGACGCCGGCAAGAACCTCACCACGCTGGTGACCGGCGGTTGCTTCGTCCACCACGCCGATGCATTCCTGATGATCCGCGGCGGGCATCTCGATGTCAGCCTGCTCGGCGCGTTCGAGGTGTCCGAGCAAGGCGATCTCGCCAACTGGACTACGGAAGACCCGCAGTTTCCGCCCGGCGTCGGCGGCGCCATGGATTTGGCCGTCGGCGCCAAGGAAATCCGCGTCATCATGGAGCACACCAGCAAGAAGGGTGAGCCCCGCATCCTCAATCACTGCACCTTGCCGCTGACCGCGGCGGGCTGCGTCAAGCGCATCTACACCAACCTCGCGGTGATCGACGTGACCCCGCAAGGACTGTTCGTGCTGGAAATGGTGCCGGGCATGACGCTGGAAAAGCTGCAGGCCTTGACCGAGCCGAAGCTGCAACTGGCGGCTGGCTGCCAGGCACTGGCGCCGCCGGCGGCAAAGGCGGCGTAGAAAACTAGTAGCCCGCCATGAGCGAAGCGAAATGCGGGACCGGCCGCCCGATTTCGCTTCGCTCATGGCGGGCTACGAAGCTACCAGTTCGTCATGCCCGGGCTTGTCCCGGGCATCCACGTCTTGAGACGGTGAAACAAGAAAGACGTGGATGGCCGGGACAAGCCCGGCCATGACGAACTTCGGGTTTTCCCGGATATTTACGCGATTTTATCCATTCTTGTTCACGTTTCAGCAGCGGATTCGGAACGCCCAGCGCTTTCCGAAGCCGATGATATTTGGA
>CAVPZO010000042.1:0-12544 GCA_963710045.1 uncultured Alphaproteobacteria bacterium
TGGTCTAGACCTGATCTAAAACATGCACTATTGTGCATATAAGCCAAGCAAGCAGGCTCAAGAAACCGAACAGGGTGGCCCATGGCGGGTGAAGATCGCGTCCTCGCGAACGGCGCCAAGCATATCGATTTCCAGACCGATCCATCGCGCTACCGGCACTGGAAGCTCGACGTCGCAGGCGACGTCGCGACCTTGACCATGGACGTCGACGAGAACGGCGGCCTGTTCGAGGGTTACCAGCTGAAGCTGAATTCCTACGACCTCGGCGTCGATATCGAGCTGGCCGACGCGGCGCAGCGGCTGCGCTTCGAGCATCCCGAAGTAAAGGTGGTGCTGCTGCGCTCCGGCAAGAACCGCGTGTTCTGCGCCGGCGCCAACATCCGTATGCTGGCGGGTGCGACCCACGCCCACAAGGTGAACTTCTGCAAGTTCACCAACGAGACCCGCAATGGCCTGGAAGACTCCAGCGAGAATTCCGGCCAGCGCTTCGTCACCGTCATCAACGGCACCGCGGCCGGCGGCGGCTATGAACTGGCGCTCGCCACCGATCATATCATTCTCGCCGACGACGGCTCCGCCGCGGTGGCGCTGCCGGAAGTGCCGCTGCTGGCGGTGCTGCCGGGCACCGGCGGCCTGACCCGGGTGGTCGACAAGCGCAAGGTGCGCCGCGACCACGCCGATTATTTCTGCACCATCGAGGAAGGCATCAAGGGCAAGCGCGCGGTGCAGTGGCGCCTGGTCGACGAGATCGTGCCCAACAGCAAGCTCGAAGCGAAAGTCACCGAGCGTGCAAAACAATTCGCCGCGGCGTCGAAACGCAACGGCAACGGAAAAGGCATCACGCTGGCGCCGCTGCAGCGCGCCATCGACGACAGCGGCATCCGCTACGGTTTTGTCAATGTCGATATCAACCGCGATGAGCGGATAGCGACGATCTCGATCAAGGCGCCGGATGCGCCGGCGCCGGCCGGCATCGACGGCATGATCGCGCAAGGCGCATCGTTCTGGCCGCTGCAGGCGGCGCGCGAACTCGACGACGCCATCCTGCATCTGCGCATCAACGAACTCGAAACCGCGATGCTGGTGTTCAAATCGCATGGCGAGGGCGCGCAGGTGCTGGCGTACGACGCGTTCCTCGAAGCCAACAAGTCACACTGGCTGGTCAACGAAGTCAGGCAGTATTGGAAGCGCGTGCTGAAGCGCGTCGACGTCACCTCGCGCACGCTGGTGGCGCTGGTCGAGCCCGGCTCGTGCTTCGTCGGCACGCTGGCCGAACTCGTGTTCGCGGCCGACCGCTCCTACATGCTGGCCGGTTCGCGGCAGGGCGACAACCGCGCCCCGCCGGCGATTGTGCTGAGTGCCGCGAATTTCGGACCCTATCCGATGAGCCATGGCTTGACGCGGCTGCAGTCGCGCTTTCAGGCCGACCCGTCCGATGTGGAAACCGCGCAGGCCAAGATCGGCGAGCCGCTGGACGCCGAGGAAGCCGAAAAACTCGGCCTCGTGACCTTCGCGCTCGACGACATCGACTGGGATGACGAGGTCCGGGTGTTCTTCGAGGAGCGCGCCAGCTTCTCGCCGGACAGCCTGACCGGCATGGAAGCCAACCTGCGCTTCGTCGGCCCGGAGACCATGGAATCGAAAATCTTCTCGCGGCTGACGGCGTGGCAGAACTGGATCTTCCAGCGCCCCAACGCGGTCGGCGAGGACGGCGCGCTGCGGCGCTACGGCACCGGCCAGAAGGCGCAGTTCGATATGACGCGGGTGTGAGCGGTGTAAGCGCGTTTCCCGGGCGCAGCGCAGCACGCAGTGATGCGCTGCAGAACCGGGATCGTAACGAACACTGCCTTTGATGCGGTCCCGGCTCTGCGGAGCGGCATGAAGAATGCCGCACCGCGTCCGGGACAAGAGACAGAACAGGAGCACGCCATGAACCTCATGAACGTCGATTACACCACCAAGATTCCCAACAATGTGAATCTCACCGAGGATCGGCAGGTGCTCAAGGCGCTGGAGGGCTGGCACCCCGGCTATCTCGACTGGTGGAACGACATGGGCCCCGAAGGCTTTCAGGATTCGCTGGTCTACTTGCGCACCGCGGTCAGTGTCGACCCGAAAGGCTGGGCCAAATTCGATTACGTCCGCATGCCGGAATATCGCTGGGGCATTCTGCTTGCGCCGCAGGACACCGAACGCAAGGTGAATTTCGGCCAGCACATCGGCGAGCCGGCCTGGCAGGAAATACCCGGCGAATATCGCGCCATGCTGCGCCGTCTGGTGGTGATCCAGGGCGACACTGAACCTGCTTCCGTCGAGCAGCAGCGCCATCTCGGCAAGACCGCGCCGTCGCTGTATGACCTGCGCAATTTGTTCCAGGTCAATGTCGAGGAAGGCCGCCATCTCTGGGCGATGGTGTATCTGCTGCAGAAATATTTCGGCCGCGACGGCCGCGAGGAGGCAGACGACCTGTTGCGCCGCCGCTCCGGCGATGCCGATAGCCCACGCATGCTGGGCGCGTTCAACGAGGCGACGCCGGACTGGCTGTCGTTCTTCATGTTCACCTTCTTCACCGACCGCGACGGCAAGATGCAGCTCGAGAGTCTCGCGCAATCCGGCTTCGATCCGCTGTCGCGCACCTGCCGCTTCATGCTGACGGAGGAAGCCCATCACATGTTCGTCGGCGAAACCGGGGTGGGGCGCATCCTGCAGCGCACCTGCGAGGCGATGAAGGCGGCGGGCATCGACGATCCGAACGCGGTCGAGAAGGTGAGGGCGCTCGGCGTCATCGATCTGCCGACCATGCAGAAGAAGATGAACCTGCATTATTCGCTGTCGCTGGATCTCTTTGGCTCGGAAGTTTCCACCAACGCCGCGAATTTCTACAATTCGGGCTTAAAAGGCCGCTTCCAGGAAACCAAGATCGATGACGACCATCGCCTGACCAATGATATTTATCAGGTACTGAAATTCGTCGATGGCGAAATAAAACTGGTCGACGAGCCGGCGCTGACCGCGCTGAACATGCGGCTGCGCGACGATTACACCCAGGACTGCGCCAAGGGCGTCGAACGCTGGAACAAGATCATCGAGAAGGCCGGCGTCAATTTCCGCTTCGAGCTGCCGCACACCGCGTTCCATCGCCAGATCGGCGAATTCCGCGACGTCAATGCGACGCCGAAAGGGATCATCCTCAGCGACGCCGAGTGGACGAAGGTGAAGGGCGATTACCTGCCCTCCGCCGACGACGGCGACTTTGTCAGTTCGCTGATGATCCCGGAGAGCGAGCCCGGCAAGTTCGCGGCCTGGATATCGCCGCCGAAAGTCGGCATCGACAACAAGCCCGGCGAATTCGAATATGTGAAGATCGCGGCGTGATGTCGCGACGCGCGCCCAAGTCGTCATGCCCGGGCTTGTCCCGGGCATCCACGTCTTGGCTACGCGGAATGCTGTAAGACGTGGATGGCCGGGACAAGCCCGGCCATGACGATCGTTTCAATTGCCGGGTTTCGTTCCATGAACGCACCGTTCAAGAAACAACACTTGATCGATCCCGAAATCTGCATCAGGTGCAACACCTGCGAGGAAACCTGTCCGATCGACGCGGTGACGCATGATGACAACAACTACGTGGTCAACGCCGAAATCTGCAACTACTGCATGGACTGCATCGCGCCGTGCCCGACCGGTGCGATCGACAACTGGCGCATTGTCGCGAAGCCCTACTCGCTGGAGGAACAGTTTTCCTGGAGCGACCTGCCGGCGCAGGCCGAAGTCGACAGCGGCGACGGCAGCGAAGCGGTCGAGGCGCTGGAAGATGAAATCGGCGCGCTGCTCGAGGAAGCGCGCAAGGGTCTCGGCGGCAAGGCGGTGGCGCCGCATTCCGCTAGTAAGCCGACGGTCAACCTCTACAATCGCGGCAAGCCCGCGAAAGCCGCGGTCGCCGGCAATTTCCGCCTCACCCATGCCGATGCCGATTCCGACGTACGCCATATCATCCTCGATTTCGGCGACCAGCCGTTTCCGGTGCTGGAAGGCCAGAGCATCGGCATCGTCACCCCCGGTACCACTGCCGACGGCAAGCCGCATCTGGTGCGGCTCTATTCGGTCGCCAGCGCCCGTGACGGCGAAAAGCCGAATGCCAACAATCTGTCGCTGACGGTGAAGCGCGAGCCGGACGGCGTTTGCTCGAATTATCTCTGTGACCTGCCGCGCGGCGCCAAACTCGACGTCACCGGCCCGTTCGGCGCAACCTTCCTGCACCCCAACGATCCTGCGTCGAACATCATCATGATCTGCACTGGCACGGGATCTGCGCCATTCCGCGCCTTCACCGAGCGCCGCCGCCGCGCCATGTCGGATGCGCCGGGGCGCCTGCTGCTGTTCTTCGGCGCGCGCCGTCCCGAAGAGCTGCCGTATTTCGGGCCGCTGCAGAAAGTCCCGGAGAAATTACTGGCAAAACATTTCTGCTATTCGCGGGTACCGGGGCAGCCGCGGGTCTATGTGCAGGACCGGATTCGCACCGAAGCCTCTGTCGTGGCGGGGCTGCTCAACGACGCGCATACGCATGTCTATATCTGCGGCCTCAAGGGCATGGAAAGCGGCGTCGATGAAGCCTTTGCCGACGTCTGCCGCGGCGCGTCGCTCGACTGGGCGGCGCTGAAGACCGCGATGCGCGAAGACGGGCGGTATCACGTCGAGACGTATTAGGGTGCACCAACAACGGGTCGTCCCCGCGCAGGCGGGGACCCATAACCCCTGGCGTTTGTGATTGCAGATTAGCGTTGCCACGCCTTTGTTCAATTGAGACGACACGGCGTATGGGTCCCCGCCTGCGCGGGGACGACACTGCATCTTATCCCGCGATCTCCAGCCCCGCGCTCGCATAAACCACGCCGCCGTCGATCGCGATGGCGTTGCCGACCACGTAATCGCCGGCGCGCGAGGCCAGGAAAATCGCGAGCCCCGCCATATCCTCGTCGTTGCCGATCCGCCGCGCCGGGATGCGCTTTGCGACTTCATCCGCGTTGTCACGCGCCGCCTTGTTCATATCGGAGGCGAAGGCGCCGGGTGCGATTGCCGTGACGTTGATATTTTCCTTGATCAGCCTGGTGGCCATGCGCCGCGTCAGATGGATCACCGCGGCCTTGCTGGCGGCGTAGGAATACGTCTCCATCGGGTTGACGAAGATGCCGTCGATCGAGGCGATGTTGATGACCTTGGCGGGCTTTTCGGCGGATGCCGCGGCGCGCAGCGGTTTTGCCAGCGCCTTGGTCAGGAAGAACAGCGACTTGACGTTGAGGTTCATCACCTTGTCCCAGCCGCTCTCCGGGAATTCGTCGAACTCCGCGCCCCATGCAGCACCCGCATTGTTGACGAGGATGTCGAGCTTCGGCTCCAGCCGGATGATCTCGGCGGCGAGTTTGTCGCAGCCGGCGACCGTGGAAATGTCGATCGGCAGCGCGATGCATTCGCCGCCATATTCCGCGGTCAGCTCTTTCGCTGTGGCCTCGCATGGGCCGGCCTTGCGCGCGGTGATGTAGACCTTCGCCGCACCGTGGCTAAGAAATCCCGCCGCGATCATCTTGCCGATGCCGCGCGAGCCGCCGGTCACCAGCGCAACGCGGCCCTTGAGCGAAAACAGATCCTTGAACATGGTGCCTCCCTTGAGTTTGCCGACGTTTTTGGGCGCGGGAGGTGGATGAGTTAAGGAAGCCATTGCGTCGTCCCGGCAACCGCCGGGACCCATAACCACTGGCGTTCGTGATTGTATGCGAGCGTTGCAATGCCGCCGCTTAAACTGACACGACACGGCGTATGGGTCCCGGCGTTCGCCGGGACGACGTAAGTTTACGCCGCATCGATGCGGCGAAAACCGTTCCACATCGCGGTGGCGGCGCTGGAGGTCAGCACCGGCAGGATGCGCCGGTCCTGTGTGGGAAGAGACAGAGCAGGAGCACGCCATGAACCTCATGAACGTCGATTACACCACCAAGATTCCCAACAATGTGAATCTCACCGAGGATCGGCAGGTGCTCAAGGCGCTGGAGGGCTGGCACCCAGGTTATCTCGACTGGTGGAACGACATGGGTCCGGAAGGCTTTCAGGATTGCTGGTCTATTTGCGCACCGCGGTCAGCGTCGATCCGAAGGGCTGGGCGAAATTCGATTACGTCCGCATGCCGGAATATCGCTGGGGCATTTTGCTGGCGCCGCAGGACAGCGAACGCAAGGTGAATTTCGGCCAGCACATCGGCGAGCCGGCTGGCAGGAAATACCCGGCGAATACCGCGCGATGCTGCGCCGTCTCGTCGTGATCCAGGGCGACACTGAGCCTGCTTCCGTTGAGCAGCAGCGCCATCTCGGCAAGACCGCGCCGTCGCTCTACGACCTGCGCAATCTGTTCCAGGTCAATGTCGAGGAAGGCCGCCATCTCTGGGCGATGGTGTATCTGCTGCAGAAATATTTCGGCCGCGACGGCCGCGAGGAGGCAGACGACCTGTTGCGCCGCCGCTCCGGCGATGCCGATAGCCCACGCATGCTGGGCGCTTTCAACGAGGCGACGCCGGACTGGCTGTCGTTCTTCATGTTCACCTTCTTCACCGACCGCGACGGCAAGATGCAGCTCGAGAGTCTCGCGCAATCCGGCTTCGATCCGCTGTCGCGCACCTGCCGCTTCATGCTGACGGAGGAAGCCCATCACATGTTCGTCGGCGAAACCGGGGTGGGGCGCATCCTGCAGCGCACCTGCGAGGCGATGAAGGCGGCGGGCATCGACGATCCGAACGCGGTCGAGAAGGTGAGGGCGCTCGGCGTCATCGATCTGCCGACCATGCAGAAGAAGATGAACCTGCATTATTCGCTGTCGCTGGATCTCTTTGGCTCGGAAGTTTCCACCAACGCCGCGAATTTCTACAATTCGGGCTTAAAAGGCCGCTTCCAGGAAACCAAGATCGATGACGACCATCGCCTGACCAATGATATTTATCAGGTACTGAAATTCGTCGATGGCGAAATAAAACTGGTCGACGAGCCGGCGCTGACCGCGCTGAACATGCGGCTGCGCGACGATTACACCCAGGACTGCGCCAAGGGCGTCGAACGCTGGAACAAGATCATCGAGAAGGCCGGCGTCAATTTCCGCTTCGAGCTGCCGCACACCGCGTTCCATCGCCAGATCGGCGAATTCCGCGACGTCAATGCGACGCCGAAAGGGATCATCCTCAGCGACGCCGAGTGGACGAAGGTGAAGGGCGATTACCTGCCCTCCGCCGACGACGGCGACTTTGTCAGTTCGCTGATGATCCCGGAGAGCGAGCCCGGCAAGTTCGCGGCCTGGATATCGCCGCCGAAAGTCGGCATCGACAACAAGCCCGGCGAATTCGAATATGTGAAGATCGCGGCGTGATGTCGCGACGCGCGCCCAAGTCGTCATGCCCGGGCTTGTCCCGGGCATCCACGTCTTGGCTACGCGGAATGCTGTAAGACGTGGATGGCCGGGACAAGCCCGGCCATGACGATCGTTTCAATTGCCGGGTTTCGTTCCATGAACGCACCGTTCAAGAAACAACACTTGATCGATCCCGAAATCTGCATCAGGTGCAACACCTGCGAGGAAACCTGTCCGATCGACGCGGTGACGCATGATGACAACAACTACGTGGTCAACGCCGAAATCTGCAACTACTGCATGGACTGCATCGCGCCGTGCCCGACCGGTGCGATCGACAACTGGCGCATTGTCGCGAAGCCCTACTCGCTGGAGGAACAGTTTTCCTGGAGCGACCTGCCGGCGCAGGCCGAAGTCGACAGCGGCGACGGCAGCGAAGCGGTCGAGGCGCTGGAAGATGAAATCGGCGCGCTGCTCGAGGAAGCGCGCAAGGGTCTCGGCGGCAAGGCGGTGGCGCCGCATTCCGCTAGTAAGCCGACGGTCAACCTCTACAATCGCGGCAAGCCCGCGAAAGCCGCGGTCGCCGGCAATTTCCGCCTCACCCATGCCGATGCCGATTCCGACGTACGCCATATCATCCTCGATTTCGGCGACCAGCCGTTTCCGGTGCTGGAAGGCCAGAGCATCGGCATCGTCACCCCCGGTACCACTGCCGACGGCAAGCCGCATCTGGTGCGGCTCTATTCGGTCGCCAGCGCCCGTGACGGCGAAAAGCCGAATGCCAACAATCTGTCGCTGACGGTGAAGCGCGAGCCGGACGGCGTTTGCTCGAATTATCTCTGTGACCTGCCGCGCGGCGCCAAACTCGACGTCACCGGCCCGTTCGGCGCAACCTTCCTGCACCCCAACGATCCTGCGTCGAACATCATCATGATCTGCACTGGCACGGGATCTGCGCCATTCCGCGCCTTCACCGAGCGCCGCCGCCGCGCCATGTCGGATGCGCCGGGGCGCCTGCTGCTGTTCTTCGGCGCGCGCCGTCCCGAAGAGCTGCCGTATTTCGGGCCGCTGCAGAAAGTCCCGGAGAAATTACTGGCAAAACATTTCTGCTATTCGCGGGTACCGGGGCAGCCGCGGGTCTATGTGCAGGACCGGATTCGCACCGAAGCCTCTGTCGTGGCGGGGCTGCTCAACGACGCGCATACGCATGTCTATATCTGCGGCCTCAAGGGCATGGAAAGCGGCGTCGATGAAGCCTTTGCCGACGTCTGCCGCGGCGCGTCGCTCGACTGGGCGGCGCTGAAGACCGCGATGCGCGAAGACGGGCGGTATCACGTCGAGACGTATTAGGGTGCACCAACAACGGGTCGTCCCCGCGCAGGCGGGGACCCATAACCCCTGGCGTTTGTGATTGCAGATTAGCGTTGCCACGCCTTTGTTCAATTGAGACGACACGGCGTATGGGTCCCCGCCTGCGCGGGGACGACACTGCATCTTATCCCGCGATCTCCAGCCCCGCGCTCGCATAAACCACGCCGCCGTCGATCGCGATGGCGTTGCCGACCACGTAATCGCCGGCGCGCGAGGCCAGGAAAATCGCGAGCCCCGCCATATCCTCGTCGTTGCCGATCCGCCGCGCCGGGATGCGCTTTGCGACTTCATCCGCGTTGTCACGCGCCGCCTTGTTCATATCGGAGGCGAAGGCGCCGGGTGCGATTGCCGTGACGTTGATATTTTCCTTGATCAGCCTGGTGGCCATGCGCCGCGTCAGATGGATCACCGCGGCCTTGCTGGCGGCGTAGGAATACGTCTCCATCGGGTTGACGAAGATGCCGTCGATCGAGGCGATGTTGATGACCTTGGCGGGCTTTTCGGCGGATGCCGCGGCGCGCAGCGGTTTTGCCAGCGCCTTGGTCAGGAAGAACAGCGACTTGACGTTGAGGTTCATCACCTTGTCCCAGCCGCTCTCCGGGAATTCGTCGAACTCCGCGCCCCATGCAGCACCCGCATTGTTGACGAGGATGTCGAGCTTCGGCTCCAGCCGGATGATCTCGGCGGCGAGTTTGTCGCAGCCGGCGACCGTGGAAATGTCGATCGGCAGCGCGATGCATTCGCCGCCATATTCCGCGGTCAGCTCTTTCGCTGTGGCCTCGCATGGGCCGGCCTTGCGCGCGGTGATGTAGACCTTCGCCGCACCGTGGCTAAGAAATCCCGCCGCGATCATCTTGCCGATGCCGCGCGAGCCGCCGGTCACCAGCGCAACGCGGCCCTTGAGCGAAAACAGATCCTTGAACATGGTGCCTCCCTTGAGTTTGCCGACGTTTTTGGGCGCGGGAGGTGGATGAGTCAAGGAAGCCATTGCGTCGTCCCGGCAACCGCCGGGACCCATAACCACTGGCGTTCGTGATTGTATGCGAGCGTTGCAATGCCGCCGCTTAAACTGACACGACACGGCGTATGGGTCCCGGCGTTCGCCGGGACGACGTAAGTTTACGCCGCATCGATGCGGCGAAAACCGTTCCACATCGCGGTGGCGGCGCCGGAGGTCAGCACCGGCAGGATGCGCCGGTCCTGATAATTGCCGTTCAACGAAACTCGCGGCAGTGCGGTGAGATGTGCGGCGCTCTCGGGAAAGATCATGCCCGGCCGCGTCGTCACCGCGGTCTTGAATCCGGCCGCCTGCGCCAGCGCGAATTCGCGCGCCCCCGCTGCGATCTTGTCGCCATAGGGATAGGCCAGATGCACGATGGGCCGCTGCAGCTCGGTTTCGATCCGCGCGCGGCTGACCGCCATCTCATGGGTGGCGATGGCCTCCGTCTGCTTGGCAAGGTTGCAATGGGTGATGGTATGGGCGCCGATCGTGACCAGGGACTCGTCCGCGAACGGCTTCAATTCATCCCACGACATGCAGAGCTCGCGGCAGATGGCGTTCTCATCGACGCCATGACGTGCGCACAGCGCGCGGACTTCGCGGCGGATGTCATGCTCGCCCGGCAGCGCGCGCATCCAGTCGTGCAGCCGGTCGAACGCCGCCTGCTTGGCGTCCAAGGTGCTGGTATCGAGGCGGACGGCGGCGCCGCCGATCTCGATTTCGATGGTCTGCGCCTTGACGACCACCATCTCCAGCGCGACCCACCACAGCCGCCCGGTTCCTTCTGCGAAATCGCTGGCGACGTAGACGGTGAAGGGTGCGTCAAACTCACGCATCACCGGCAGCGCGAAATCGCGGTTGTCGCGGTAGCCATCGTCGAAGGTGAAGCAGGCAAAGCGCCGCGAAAAGTCGCGCCGCATCAGCCGCTGGTACATTTCCTCGACGGTGACGATGTCGATGCTGTGGGCACGAAGGTGGTCGAGCATCGCGCGCAGAAAGTCCGGCGTGATTTCGAGATGATGATTGGGCTGAAACGCGTTGTCGCGGCGCGGGCGAACGTGATGCAGCATGAAAATGCCGCCGACGCCTGCGAAAATCGGCCGCAGCAGGTGGTGCGCGCCGGTGAAATACAGCGCTTCCAGCCCGGCGCGGATGACGTTGTTGCGGAACTGCTTCATTAATATCGTCGGCCGGTTTGGTGTGTATCTGAAGCTAGCCGAAAACCGCTGAAGAAACAGTTATCCGTACGGCTATCTGGAGATCGGACCGTTCCGTGGTATTTCCAGTTTGACAGCCTCGCAAGGGTTTGTTTTCTCTGGTTCCAGACCCCCGCAGGATGGCGAATGCACGGACTTTTCAGGTGGAGCAGCAAATGGTGGCCGGGCACAATTCCGCTTGTCATCCTTTGGGCCTTCGCGGCCTGGACCAGCACCACGCCGCTGGAGTCCGATCTGGCTCTGCGTGCTAACGTCGCACTGAAGGATACCGTCCTCGACAAGACGAAAATCGCGGTGGCCGGCCGCGACGTCACGTTCGCGGCCGATGCGTTCTCCGAAGACGGACGACGCAGCGCGGTGGCTTCGGTGGATGCGGTGCCCGGCGTCCGGCTGGTCAACGACGACACCCGCCTCGTTGCTGAAGCGCGGCCCTTCGTCTGGTCCGCCGAACGCGATGTCGTGCGGGTGACGCTCGGCGGCAGCACGCCGTTGCCGGCCATCAAAGGCAGGCTGCTGGACGCCGCCCGCGCCTCGGTCAGCGGCGTCGAGGTGGCCGATCGCATGGGCCTGGCGCGCGGCGCGCCGCCACGCTTCGACGCCGCTGCGTTATTGCTGATCGACCAGATCGGCAAACTCAAGGAAGGCAAGATCACGATCTCGGACGCGCAGGTCAACCTTTCCGGCATGGCGCGCGACCTCGGCGGCCGCGAAGCGATCGCAGCGGCGCTGAAAAATCTCCCCGAGGGATTTTCGGTTGCTGCCAATGAGATCAAGGCGCCGCCTTACGTCTTTCAGGCCTACAAGGATCCCGTGGCGCAAACGGTGACATTGACCGGCTACGTGCCCGACAACACGGTTCACGCCGCACTCGTGGCTGCTGCGGGCCGCAAATTCTTCAGCGAAAAGATCGTCGATAATCTCAAGGCCAGCGTCGGCGCGCCCGCAAGATTTGCCAGCATGGTGATCCCCGCACTTGGTGCGTTGTCGCGGCTATCGACCGGGACGCTGGTAGTGTCCGACCGCGAGGTGAAGCTTTCGGGCGATGCGCTGTATGAGGCTTCCGCGGGCCAGATCCGTGCCGGCCTCACCAGGGACCTGCCGCAGAATTGGCAGGCCAAACCCGAAATCTCGGTCAAGCCCGCCGCGGCGCCGGTCGATGCCACCGTGTGTCAGCAGTTGTTTTCCGACCTGCTCGGCAAAGGGAAAATCCGGTTTGAATCCGGGCGCGCCATCATCGATCCGGATTCGGCCGGTCTGCTCGATCGTCTGATCGAGACGGCGATGCGTTGCCCGGCCGCCAATATCGAAATCGCCGGCCATACCGACGCCGATGGCGATAACGGGTTCAACCAGGCGCTGTCGGAAAAACGCGCGCAGGCGGTTGCGGATTATCTGGTCCGGGCGGGGCTGCCCGCGGATCGCTTCAAGGCCATGGGCTACGGCAGCCTGCAGCCGGTCGCCGGCAACGATACCGACGAAGGCAAGGCGCAGAACCGCCGCATCGAATTCGTGGTGAGGTAGTGGGATGACATATCTTGCGGCGTTTCACTGGGGCTGGCTGCTGGCATCG
>CAVPZO010000043.1:0-46443 GCA_963710045.1 uncultured Alphaproteobacteria bacterium
TCTTCTCGTCGCGCAGCTCGCGGCGCAGGATCTTGCCGACATTGGTCTTCGGCAAATCGGTCCTGAACTCGATCTGCTTCGGCACCTTGTAGCCGGTCAGCTGCTGCCGCAGAACTTGATGATGTCCTCGGCGGTGACATGGGGTCCTTCTTCACCACGAACGCCTTCACCGCCTCGCCGGAACGTGCGTCCTCGACGCCGATCACGGCGCATTCCAGCACGCCCGGATGGCTGGCGATCACGTCCTCGACCTCGTTGGGATAGACGTTGAAGCCGGAGACCAGGATCATGTCCTTCTTGCGGTCGACGATCTTGGTGAAGCCGTCCGGCGTCATGACGCCGATATCGCCGGTGCGGAAGAAGCCGTCCGGCGTCATCACATTGGCGGTCTCGTCCGGCCGGTTCCAGTAGCCCGCCATCACCTGCGGACCCTTGGCGCAGATTTCGCCGGGCTCGCCGAGCGGCACGTCGTTGCCGTCGTCGTCGCGGATCGAGAGATCGGTCGAGGGCAGCGGCAGGCCGATGGTGCCGGTGAACTCGTCGGTGTCGGCGGGATTGCAGGTCAGCGCCGGCGAGGTTTCCGACAGGCCGTAGCCTTCCGACAGCGCGCAGCCGGTGGTCTTCAGCCATTTCTCGGCGACCGCCTTCTGCGTCGCCATGCCGCCGCCGAACGAGGTCTTCAGCTTGGAGAAATCCACCTTGTCGAAACCGGGCGAATTCAGCAGGCCATTGTAGAGCGTGTTGACCGCCGGGAAGCTGTTGACCTGGTATTTCATCAATTCCTTGACGAAGCCCGGCATGTCGCGCGGGTTGGGAATCAGCAGGTTGACGCCGCCGGCGCGCATCGCCAGCAGGAAGCAGGCGGTCAGCGCGAAGATGTGGTAGAGCGGCAGCGCGCAGACGATGAACAGTTGATCGACATGCGGCGGCTTCTTCAGCGCCGGCTGCAGCCAGGCGTCGTTCTGCAGCACGTTGGCGAGAATGTTGCGATGGAGCAGCGTCGCGCCCTTGGAAACGCCGGTGGTGCCGCCGGTGTATTGCAGGAAGGCGACGTCGTCAGGCGCCGATCTTCGGCTTGTTCAGTTTCATGCCGCGCCCGGCCGCGATGGCGTCGTTGAACTTCACCGCGCCGGCAATCGAGGATGGCGGCACCATCTTCTTCACCTTGCGCACCACGAAATTGACGATCATGCCCTTGAAGCCGAGCAGGTCGCCCATGCTGCCGATGATGACGTGCTTGACCGCGGTCTTGGCCAGCACCTGCTGCACCGTCGTCGCGAAATTCTCCAGCACGATAATGGCCTCGGCGCCGGAATCCTTGAGCTGATGCTCGAGTTCGCGCGGCGTGTAGAGCGGATTGACGTTGACCACCGCGTAGCCCGCGCGCAGCACCGCGGCGGTTGCCACCGGATATTGCAGCACGTTCGGCATCATCAGCGCGACGCGCGCGCCCTTCTGCAGGCCCTTGCTCTGCAGATAGGCGCCGAGCGCCAGCGACAATTCGTCGAGCTCGCGATAGCTGATCGACTTGTCCATGCAGATGAAGGCTTTGCGGTCGCTGAATTTCTTGAAGCTTTCTTCCAGCAGTTCGACCAGCGATGAATATTGCGTCACGTCGATGTCGGCGGGTACGCCGGCCGGATATTGCTTGAGCCAGATGCGCTCCATGGTGTCTCCCCTCTGAAATATTTCCCCGTTGTTGGGACGGGACGGCTTGTTTCGACAGAGTATTGAGCAATGCGGCGGCCAATGGCAAGCGGCTGCGCGCTATGGCCGCGTCAACGGCCTAAAAAGCCGGCAGAATTCAGCGTCATTCCGGGGCGCGAGCCACCGGGTCCGCGCAAAGCGCGGCCCGACGACAGGCTCCGCTCGCGAACCCGGAATCCAGAGGCACACTTCTGGATTCCGGGTCCACGCGAAGACGCGTGTCCCGGAATGACAGTATTTTGTATGCCAACTGGCTTAAGTGCGCGGTACGGCGGCGGTCTTTTGACCGGCTGCCGGTTTGGCCTCGCCGGTGGTGCTGCTCTTGGGCGCGGGTTTGGTCGCTGCCTTGGGCTTGGCCGGTTTGGCGGCAGCCGCCGCGGGCTTGTCCGCGGGTTTTGCAGCGTCGGGCTTGGTGCTGGCATGCCTGGCGGCTGGCTTGGCGGTGGATTTGGCATCCCTGGCTTCGGTCTTTGCCTCAGCCGTGGCAACCGGCTTCTTGCCGGCGGCGCGGCCTTTCTTGCCCCGGCGCAGCGTTTGCTTCTCGGAATCCACGGCCACGGCGGCAATCAGCGCGGGGCCGGTCCTGGTCGGACCGGTATAGACAATGACGGGCTCAGAGGGCGCCGCAGCCGCTGCCAGCATGTCCGACGGCCTCAAGGGAGGCGGTTGCAATCCGGCGGTGAAAAATGTGATCGCGGCCTCGCCGCTGCTCGAACCACTCGCGTCGCTGGCGACCGTCGTGTCCGGATCCTCGTCACTTGCCGGACGCTTGCGCTTTCCGCCGCACATCTCGTCGCGCAGGTTCGGCGGCGACGCGTCGATCGGCGCCAGATTGTCGACGGTGCCCAGCGCCGGGCGCAGCCATGTCAGGCTGTTGTTGGCGAAACCGCGATCGAGCAGCTGCGCGGCGCGCACGGCGCGCCCTTTGCCTGAGGAAGCGCCGAGCACCACCGCGATCAGGCGTTTGCCGTTGCGCGTCGCGGAAGCGACAAGATTATATCCGGAGGCGCAGATGAAGCCGGTCTTGAATCCGTCGGCGCCGGGGAAGCGGCCGATCAGCTTGTTGAAGTTCTGCGTGACCCTGCGGCCGTAGCGGATCGAGGGGATGTGCATGAAATATTCGTATTCCGGCAGGTCGCGAAGGATCGCGCGCGCCAGGATTGCGAGATCCCGCGCCGAGGTGACCTGTCCTTCCGCGGGCAAGCCGTTCGGATTGACGTAAGTGGTCTGCGTCATGCCGAGCCGCTGCGCGGTCTGGTTCATCTG
Organism: uncultured Alphaproteobacteria bacterium; assembly: GCA_963710045.1. Lineage (GTDB taxonomy): Bacteria > Pseudomonadota > Alphaproteobacteria > Rhizobiales > Xanthobacteraceae > Bradyrhizobium. Next base: position 2,974 of record CAVPZO010000043.1, read on the forward strand.
GGCGGAGAATCCGTCGATCGAACCGCCGACGCCTTCGGCGAGCACCGCGGCCATGTCGTTGGCCGATTTCACCATCATCATCTTCAGCGCGTTGTCGACGGTGACCTGAATGCCGGGCCGAAAGCCCATCTTGGACGGCGACTGCGAGGCCGCGGTGGGTGACACCGTCAGCAAGGTGTCGAGCGAGAGGCGCCCGTCCTTGACCGCCTTGAGCGTGACATAGGCCGTCATCATCTTGGTCACGGATGCCGGATACCAGGGATAGGTGGCGTTCTCGGCTTGCAGCACCTTGCCGGTATCGGCCTCGACGACCAGCAGCGCCTCAGCGTGCGCCGCGCGCGGCGCAAGCGCTGCGGTCGCAAGTCCCGCGACAAGGACCAACCGGTTCAACGACGGTTTGCGAAGCAGCCTGGGAAAAAATTGCACGATCCGATTCCGGTTCCTGTGAGACCCGCCTGCGATGGAGGAGGTCCGGCGTGTGATGCGGGTTTCAAGCCTGTCCGGCGGCGAGCCCAAACCTATACCGGCTTGCAGGGCCGGAACAGGGGCGGAGCGATTAAATCGTGGATGAAAGGGGCCGAATTTCGACGATGCTCAAATCTTGACAGCGTCAATGCTCGCTTCCGGCGAAGCCAGGCTGGCCCGCGAATTCTCCTGAACCATGAACTGGGCCCGCGCCAGTTCCGCAAAACGGCCGCCTTGCGCGACAAGTTCATCGAAAGTTCCGCTTTCGATCACGCGTCCGGCGTCGAACACCAGGATTCGCGTGGCGTTGCGGATGGTGGAGAGCCGGTGCGCGATCACGAAGGTGGTGCGTCCCTTCATCACTTCGTCGAGAGCGGCGTTAACCTTGGCCTCGGTTATCGCGTCGAGCGCGCTGGTGGCTTCGTCGAGAATCAGGATCGGCGGGTTTTTCAGCAGCGCGCGGGCGATCGACAGCCGCTGCCGCTCGCCGCCGGACAGCATGCGGCCGCGCTCGCCGGCATTGGTTTCGAATTTCTGCTCGCCGCGCTCGATGAATTCCAGCGCCTGCGCGCGGGCGGCGGCGATCCGCATTTCCTCTTCGGTAGCGTCGGGCTTGCCGACGCGCAGATTGTCGGCGATCGAGCGGTTGAACAGCAGCGCTTCCTGGAACACCACGCCGATGTTCCGCCGCAGCGCCGTCAGCTTGATCGCGCGGATTTCCATGCCATCGATCTTGATGACGCCGGACTGCGGATCGAAGGCGCGATGCAGCAGCGCAATCGCGGTGGATTTGCCGGCGCCGGTCGGACCGACCAGCGCGATGGTCTGGCCGGGAAGTGCCGTGAAGGAGAGATCCTCCACCGCGGGGCGCTTGCCGTCATAGGAAAACGACACGTCGACGAATTCGACCAAACCCTGCAGCCGGCCGGGGTCGAGGGCGTCGGGCCGGTCGCGCACGGCCGGGACGGCGTCCAGCACGTTGAAGAATTCCTGCAGCCGCGGCGCTTCCATGAACACGTTGTTGATGAAGGAGACCACCTGTTCGAGCTTCTGGATCAGCATGGTCGCGAAAGAGACGAACATCACGATCTCGCCCACGGTGGTAAGACCCTGCTCGTGCAGCACGATGCCGACGGTGAAGATCGCCAGCACGGTGATGGTGGTCGATGCGCGCGTGATCACGGTGACCAGCGCCCACCACGACAATACCGGCATCTGCACCGACAGCAGCTTCTCGGAGACGAAACGCAGGCCCTGCACTTCGTCGCTGATGCGCACAAAACTCTGCACCAGTGCGACATTGCCGAGCGCGTCGGAGGCCCGCGCCGAGAGGTCGCTGTAATGTGCCTCGACCTCGCTCTGCATGCCGTAGGTCTTGCGCACCACCAGCGTGGTCAGCACGGTGAACACGACGCAGAGAACGAACAGCAGGACCGCGAGCCGCCAGTTGATATAAAACGCCAGCGGCAGCAGCACGACCAGCGACATGATGGCGGCGAAATGCTCGCGGAAGAATCCCAGCCATAGCCGCCACAGCGAATCGGTGCCGTTCAGCATCACCTTCATCAGCCGGCCGGAATGGGTGCCGGTGTGGAAGGTCAGCGGCAGCTGCATGATGTGCTCGAAATAGTCGGTCAGTACCGCCTGGCGCTGGCGATGCGCCAGCTTGTCGGCGTGGAGCGCTACGGCCGCGCCGCACAGGATGGTGAACAGGCCGAAGGCGACCCATGCCGCCAGCAGCGGCCATGCCGACGATGATTCGAGCGGACCTCCGGAAGGCTTGCCGGAAAGCACGTCGACGATCTTGCCGAACAGCACCGGTTCGGCGAACTGCGCGCCGGCCAGCAGCAGATTGGCGCCCGCAAGGATCCAGCCCAGCCGCGCCTCTTTTCCCAGCAACTGCAGCACGCGGGTGTAGAGGCGGATGAGGGACATGCGGCGGCTCGGTTCGGCGGGACGAAATGATCAGGCACGTATTCTAATCAGGGATTGGTGGCGGGATACAGCCGTCCGGCCGTTTTTAATTGATCAAACGCCCGCTGGACGCCGGCAGGAACGAACCATCGAAAATATCCGCCGCAGTCGGCTTGACGCGGAATTTGACGTCCTCGGAGAGCTGATCGACCGATCGCGCAAAACGGGCCTGATCGATGCCGCCGATGCCGCTGCGCTTGACTTCCTCGGTCAGGATATTGTCGCTGATGACGGCGCGCAGGCGTGCGAGTTCGAGATCGCGCGAGCCGGAGTCCATCAGAGTCAGGACGTCATCCACCGCCCGGGCCGGGTCCTCGATGGCGAGCCGCGTGCCGGCGATGACCGCGCGCAGGAAACCTTTCACGGCTTCCGGCTTGCGCGCGGCGAAGGCCGGATTGACGATGAGCGCGAAACCATAGGCTTCGCAGCCGTAGTCGGCAAAACGAAGCACGGCAAGATCGTCGGCGGGTACGCCGCGGTCCTTCAAATTGACTCCTGCCAGATATGAAAACCCGGTGACGGCATCGACCTGGCCCGCCGACAGGATCGGTTCGCGCACGGCCGGGCTGATCTTGTTCAGCTTGACGCTGGCGAGCTTGATGCCGTTCTGATGCGCCAGCGCCGGCCAGAACCAGATCGAGAAGTCGCCCTCGGCGACGCCGAGGGTCTTGCCCTCGATGTCGGCGAGCGCGCGGATGCCGCGGCTCTTGCGCGCGATGATGGCATAGGGCGCCTTGTTGAACAGTACGAACACCGCCTTGATCGGGGCTGCGTCGGCCTTGTCGCGAAAGCGCATCAACACATTGATATCGACCAGCGCCAGATCGCTGCTGCCCGATGCGACGCGCGCAATCGCATCCGCGGGTCCGCCGGCAATATTGGTCCCGACCGCCAGGCCTTCGGCGCGGAACAGGCCGCGGCTGGATGCCAGGACGAACGGCGCATCACTCGCATCGAGCGGTCGGTCGACAGTGAACTGGATGGCGGTCGGCGGCGCGGGTTCGTCGGCGGCCCGGCCTGTTTGCGCGCCGTTGCAGACAAGGCTCAGCGCCGTCACGGCCCAAACCGGAAATCGGGTCAGAAATCGCCTGGGTGCAATGGAAGATGCTACGCGCATGGAAGGCACAACTGAAAAGCCGAAGGGCAGTTGCAGCGCCCGGTATGTTTGTTTGATGTCCATCCGGGCCGTACAGGGACAATGCCTGATCAATCCTGAACAGCAAGTGACTGCCTTTATTCCGCCACCGATCGTTCAGGTCTCATTCGGATACGGGAACCGATACTGGGCTCAGGGGTTAACCAGGGAAGGCCTGTCAGGCCAGGTGACCACCGGAGGACATCGAGATGTTCACGCGAAAGGCTTTGCTTTCTTCATTCGGGCGCACCGCCGCGCTGGCGACGGTCGCGGCTCTGGCGCTGACCGCATTTGAGCCGTCGACGGCTCAGGCCGGTACGTCGGCGCCTGCCAAGGGCGTCTCCGCAACGTCAGGTACCAGTGATGCTACCGACATCAGCGCAGCCCGCCGGCGCTATTATCGCGGCGGTGGCGGAGCGGCTGCCGCGGCGGCGTTCGCCGGTATCGTCGGCACCGGGCTTGCGATCGCAGCGTCCCAGGACCGCGGCTATTATTACGGCGGCGGCCCTGCCTATTACGGCGGTGGCCCGTATGAATCCTACGGGTATTACGGAGGTCCGCCGGCCTATTACGGCGACGGCGGATACTATGGCGGCGGCTACGGCTATCGCAATTCCGGCGTCCCTCGCTATCGCGGCCATCCGCTCGCCGGCTGGTAGCAACCGATCTCCCCATCTGATCGCCGGCCGCTTGGCGGCCGGCGATTTTTCTTTGTCTTGAGGTGCTTGGGAAACCCGGCGTTAACACGCTGGCCACGGGTTTGGATTATCGTCGAGGGATGAGTGATTCGCTCGACCGGCTTTATCAGGCGGTGATCGCGGCCAAGGATCTCGATCCGGCGACGTCGCGAACCGCCCGGCTGTTTCAGCGCGGTCCGGCCAAAATGGCCAAGAAACTCGCCGAGGAAGCCATCGAGGTCGTGATCGACGCCGTCAACGGCAAGACCGAGGCGGTGGTCCGCGAGAGCGCCGATCTGCTCTATAATCTCACGGTATTGTGGGCCTCGGCCGGGGTCCGTCCGGAAGACGTCTGGCGCGAGATGGAGCGGCGCGAGCACCTGCTCGGCATTGCCGAGAAACTGCCGAAATCGGCGGTGAAAATGCCAAAGGCGGTCGCGCCCAAGGTCGCGCGGCGACCAATTGTCGCGCTCGAAGCCCGCGCCCGCAAGCGCCACTAATCCTTCACGACATCCCTGCATTGAGCGGCATGGACAAATCCATGGGACGGTGGTTCATCGCGCCATGCTGAGACGAATCTACGACTGGTGCATCGACGCCGCCCACAAGCCTTACGCGCTCTGGATCATGGGAGCCGTTTCGTTCGCGGAGAGTTCATTCTTTCCGGTGCCGCCGGATGTGATGCTGATTCCGATGTCGCTGGCCCGGCCGGAGCGGGCGTGGTTCTACGCCGCGATCTGCACGGCGACCTCGGTACTGGGCGGCGTTGTCGGTTATGCCATCGGTGCGCTGCTCTATGATTCAATCGGACACTGGCTGATCGAGTTCTATGGTCTTGGCGGCAAGGTCGAAGCCTTCCGTGCTTCCTATGCCGAATGGGGTGCATGGATCATCATCGGCAAGGGCCTGACGCCGATTCCCTACAAGCTTGTGACCATCACTTCCGGCTTTGCCGGTTACAACATCTGGCTTTTCGTTCTTTGCTCGATCATCGCCCGCGGCGGCCGGTTTTTCGTCGTGGCCATCCTGCTCAACCGGTATGGAAACACGATCCGTGCCGAGATCGAGAAGCGGCTCGGCCTCTGGGTCGGACTCAGCGCCATCGTTCTTGTGCTCGGCTTCATCGTTGCGGCTCGATTGATCTAGCGCGAAGCGCTTTTCCGCATCGCGCCCACGGGATACGCTCATCATCATGTCTGATCGAATCGGCAACCTGATGGCGCGGATGCGACAGCCTGTCGCCATTGCGATGGTTGTGCTGCCGGCGATGGTGTCGGACCTGGCATGGCCGCAGGGCACACCCCAGCCGGCGCCGTCCTCGCAAGGTGCTCCGGCGCAGCCCGCGCCGCAACAGAGCGAGCCCGCGCCGCCGCCGGATCCGGCGCCCAAGGAAAATCCGGGTCTCATCAACGAGATCGGAAAATTGCTTGAGAAGCCGGCGTCGATGTTGCCGACGCTGAAAAGCCCGAAGGAAACCATCGACGATGCGGCAGGTGCGCTGTCGCGCTTGACGACATCTCCGGGCGTCAAAGGCCGTGCCGCCTGCCCGGTGGCCGCCAACGGCGCGCCGGACTGCAAGGCCGCTGCCGACAAACTTTGCCAGAGCAGGGGATTCAAGGAAGGCAAGAGCCTCGATGTCGATACCGCGCGCAACTGCTCGGCCAGGGCGATGCTGTCGGGCCGCAAGCCCGACGAAAGCGAATGCCGGACCGAGACCTATGTGACACGCGCGGTGTGCCAATAGCTATTTCTCGCGGGCACCGCCTTGCGCGCCGTCGCTGCAATTGCTTTGGTGCCGTTCGCATCAAAGGTTAGCCATCATGCATAACGGCTAAGAGGATATCCCGATGTCCATGCCTGCTCTGTTCAAGGGCCGTCTGTCGATTCCCGTAATCGGTGCGCCGCTGTTCATCATTTCCGTGCCCGATCTGGTGATCGCGCAATGCAAGGCCGGCATTGTCGGATCGTTTCCGGCGCTGAATGCGCGTCCGCCGGCGCTGCTGGACGAATGGCTGGTGCGGATCAGGGAAGAACTCGCAGCATACGACAAGGCGCATCCGGAGCGGCCGTCGGCGCCATTCGCGGTAAACCAGATCGTGCACCGGTCCAACAACCGTCTCGATCAGGATCTGGCGCTGTGCGAAAAGCACAAGGTGCCGATGATCATCACGTCGCTCGGCGCGCGCGAGGAGCTCAATCAGGCCGCGCATGCGTGGGGCGGCATTGTGTTTCACGATGTGATCAATCAGAAATTCGCGCACAAGGCGATCGAGAAGGGCGCCGACGGGCTGATCCTGGTGTCGGCCGGCGCCGGCGGCCACGCCGGCGAGATTTCGCCGTTCGCGTTCGTGGCCGAGACCCGGCAATGGTTCGACGGACCGATCGCGCTGTCGGGCGCCATCGGCAACGGCCGCGCCATCCGCGCGGTCCGCATGCTCGGCGCCGATTTCGCCTATATCGGCTCGGCGTTCATTGCCACCACCGAAGCCAATGCGGTGGAAGGCTACAAGCAGATGATCACCGCCTCGACGGCGGAAGACATCGTCTATTCGAACCTGTTCACCGGCGTGCACGGCAATTACCTTAAACCTTCCATTGTCGCCGCCGGCATGGACCCCGACAACCTTCCGGAGTCCGATGCCTCGAAAATGAGTTTTGGTACCGACGCCTCGGGCGAGCGCGCCAAACCAAAAGCCTGGAAGGAAATCTGGGGCAGCGGGCAGGGAGTCGGCAGCGTCGGCAAGATCCTGCCCGCCGCCGAGCTGATCGCGCGGTTCAAACAGGAATACACGGACGCGGTCGATCCGGCGCTGTGACGGCATCGTGTCCCGGACGCGGTGCGGCGTCTCTTCGCGCTGCACCATAGAGCCGGCAGTTGCAGAATCATTCTCACCGCCGGGCGATGATTCCGAATTCACAGTCTTACCGGCCAATTCGGTACTGTGGCTGACAACCCGAATCAGGGTTGCAAAAAACTTGCGGACTGCAGGGCAACTCTGGAGAACACGGGTTTTGCGGGTTACACGGAAGCTCGGGCCAGCATGGATCATTGGTCGGGCTTGATATTTCCTTTGCCCTGCGGAGGTTTTCGCAAAAATCGCGGCGGGTGGCGCTTTCATAGGCAGCTTTCAGACCGTTGTGCACTCGGCCAAGAGGCGTGCCCCGCGAAAAAACGCATGGGAAAATGTCCGCCGCGGCCGTCACACACATTCGTTGTTTCCAGCATTGCCCGCAAAGTTCGCTGTAGTTGTCGCATTGGATCTGTTGCTGCGCGCTTCCGCCGCGACCAATTTTCCTTTGGTGATCGACGCCAATCTGATTCACTCCCAGACTCTTCAGAAAGGCAATTGTTCGATCGATTTGATCGAGGTTTTTTTCCATAGCAATAATTCCAACCCGTAACGGGATATTGGAATCGACAGCTTTCTTGATGCCGTTAACGGTTCTATTCCAGCTGCCGCTGGAAAGGGTAATAGCATCGTGAACAGAGGAATCCGATGCGTAAAAGGATGTCGCAAGTCGCGCCGAATATTCCTTTGCGCAGCCGATCAAGTCTGAAGAGATTCTCGTGCCGTTTGTAAATACTTCAATTGAATTGAGGGACTTCTTGCCTGCGTGGCGAAGCATCTCTTTGAAATGGGGATGGAGAGTTGGTTCGCCGCCGATAAATTGAATAGATCGGCAACCGAGTTCATAGGCTTCGTCAAGGACGCGAAGCCAATCGTTGAGATGCATGTCGCCCTCCAGGCGACCATATGGACTGGAATCAGCGTAGCAATGCACGCATTGGAGATTGCATTTCTCGGTGATCTCAAGCCACAAAAAATCAAGGCGTTCAAAGCGGGCCGGATGCACAGTACCAGCAGTCAGCATGGAGACTCTCCCCTGGTAGGACTCTGCGTCGAATGATCATCGATACGGAAGCGACAACAAAATGGATGGCCATCGCTTGGTATGCGGATATGATATTAAAAGTTGTATTTATAGTCAATGCTCCTTTTAGTAGCTTTTTAAAACGCAAGCATTGCCGGCCGCAATACGGTTTTTTTGACTAATCTCTGCAGGGTTTTCGATTGAGGATGATCATGAACGCCAAGCGGCCCAATCTTCCAATGTCCGGCGGTTGCTCCTGCAGCGCCATCCGCTATCAGATCGCATCGTTTCCGCTGTTGGTTTACACCTGCAATTGCACCGATTGTCAGACCCGCAGCGGCAGTGCATTTGCCGTCAATATGCCCGTGACGGCCAAAGACTTTCGGATTCTCAAAGGCGAGCCGAAGGCGTGGCGCTACACCTCTCCGAAAGGCGTGCCGGTGATCTCCTGGTTCTGCGGCGATTGCGGCGCGCGCATCTACGGCGAGCGTGCAGGGCGGGCCGAAATCGCCAACGTCCGCGCCGGGACGCTCGACGACACGTCGTGGCTGGTGCCGGCCGCGCATTTCTTTACCCGCAGCACAAGCGCCCAATCATGGGTCCAACCCGTTGCCCGGGCCAGCTGTTTCGAAACCCAGCCGGACGGCTGGGGCGAACTGCAGTCGGCGTGGCGCGCCATGTGGCCGGAATTCTTCCCTGAAAAATAGTTCCCTTTTCCCGGAACCGTTTGATGCCGTGGGTGTTTAAACCCGGTTAGGGGGTCGTATGAACGCAGTCGAACCTATCGCCGGCAAGGCGAAAACCGGCATTTGGGGGCTGGATAATATCCTGGCAGGCGGGTTTTCCCGGGGTCATATCTTCCTCGTCGAAGGTGCACCAGGCACTGGCAAGACCACTATTGCGCTACAGTTCTTGCTGGAAGGCGCGCGCATCGGCGAAAAATGTCTCTATATCACGCTGTCGGAAACCGAGCGCGAGTTGCGCGAGGGCGCCGCGTCTCATGGCTGGACGTTGGACGACGGCATCGAGGTATTCGAACTGCTGCCGCCGGAAAGCCTGCTGGATTCCGAGCAGCAGCAAAGCCTGCTCTATTCGTCCGATCTCGAACTCGGCGAAACCACCAAGCAGATTTTCGAGGCGGTCGAACGGCACCGGCCGAGCCGGGTGGTTCTCGACAGCCTGTCCGAGATCAGGCTGCTGGCGCAGAGTTCGCTGCGCTACCGGCGGCAGATTCTGGCGGTCAAGCATTATTTCGCAAGGTTCGGTACCACGGTGATGCTGCTTGACGACCTCACTGCCGAGGTGGCCGACAAGACGGTGCACAGCGTCGCGCATGGCGTGCTCCGGCTTGAGGAACTGGCGCCGGCCTATGGCGCGGAGCGGCGGCGCGCGCGCATCGTCAAATATCGCGGCGTGAAATTCCGCGGCGGCTATCACGATGCAACCATCACCACCGGCGGGATGAATATATTTCCGCGGCTGGTGGCCTCGGAATATCGCTCAAGCTTCACGCGCACCACCATATCGAGCGGGATTGCGGCATTCGACAAGCTGTTGGGTGGCGGCATCGAAGCCGGCTCCAGTACGCTGATTCTCGGACCGGCCGGTACCGGAAAGTCGTTGATGGTCATCGTCTTTATTGTCGCGGCGATTTCCCGCGGCGAAAAAGCAGCGCTGTTCGTGTTCGACGAAGAACTCGGTTTGTTGTTCGCACGCATGAAAGGGCTCGGCATCGATCTCGAGGACCTGCAACGCAGCGGCAAGCTTTTTATCGACCAGGTCGATGCCGCGGAACTGTCGCCCGGCGAGTTTGCGCATCGCGTCCGCAAGCGGGTCGATGAGGACGAGATCAAGACTGTGGTGATCGACAGCCTCAACGGCTATCAGGCCGCGATGCCGGAAGAAAATTCACTGATCCTGCATATGCATGAGCTGCTGCAATATCTGAACCGCCGGGGTGCGGCGACTTTCATGACGGTGGCGCAGCACGGTCTGGTCGGCGACATGAAGGCGCCGGTGGATGTGACCTATCTTGCGGACACCGTGATCCTGCTGCGCTATTTCGAGGCGTTGGGCAGCGTGCGGCGCGCGGTTTCCATCATCAAGAAGCGCACCGGCGCGCACGAATCCACCATCCGCGAATATCGCATCAGTGGCCGCGGCCTTACCATTGGCGGCCCGCTCGACGGTTTTCAGGGAATCCTGCGCGGCGTGCCGGTTTATATCGGCGAGGGCAAGCCGCTGCTCGAAGAGCAGGTCCTGTGAAACCGGGTGCATCGTCCGAGCGTGCCGTCATCCTCGCCCCGACGGGGCGGGACGCCGCTGTTGCAACGGCGCTGATCCAGGAGGCCGGCTTCTACGCCAACATCGCAGGCGACCTCGCGGCGCTGATCCAGGAGATCGAGGCCGGCGCCGGTCTCGCCGTCATCGCCGACGAGGCGATCAAGACCGCCGATTTGCGCAGCCTGGTGAAATGGCTGAACGAGCAGCCGTCATGGTCGGATTTTCCGATCGTGCTGCTGACCCATCAGGGCGGCGGGCCCGAACGCAACCCCGATGCCGCGCGGCTGGGGCAGGCGCTCGGCAACGTGACCTTCATCGAGCGTCCGTTTCATCCGACCACGCTGGTGAGCATTGTCGGCTCCGCGGTCCGGGGCCGCCGCCGGCAGTATCAGACCCGCGCCATTCTCGAAGATCTTACCGAAAGCGAAGGCCTGCTGCAGACGGCGCTCAACGCCGGCCACCTCGGCGCACTGGAGCTGCATCTGCCGGAGTTCGAGCTGGAAGCCTCCGACACCTGCAAGGCGTTTTTCGGCCGCAAGCCCGGCGATCCGTTTTCATACCAGGATTTACTGGATGCGATTCATCCCGACGATCGCGCGCGGCGGCAGCAAGTGCTCGAGCGCTCGATCGAGAGCGGCAAGGATTACAGCTTCGAATACCGCAATATCTGGCCCGACGGTTCGGTGCATTGGGTCGATGTCCGCGCCCGCGCGGTTCGCCGGTCCGACGGCGGCATCAAGTCGCTGGTCGGGGTGTCGTCCGATATCACCGCGCGCAAGACTTCCGAAATCGAGCGCGAGAACTTGCTGGCGCAACTGGCCGCGGAGCGCACCGCGCTGGCGGAATTGACCGCGACGCTCGAGCAGCGCGTCGAGGAACGCACCGCGGAGCTGATGAAGGAAGTAGCTGCCCGCGAAAAGGCGCAGGAGCAATTGCGCCAGGCGCAGAAGATGGAAACCATCGGCCAACTCACCGGCGGCGTCGCGCATGATTTCAACAATCTGCTGATGGCGGTGATGGGCAATCTGGATTTGCTGCGCAAGCGCATCCCCGACGACCCGCGGCTGCACCGGCTGATCGACGGCGCGTTGCAGGGCGCCGAGCGCGGCGCGTCGCTGACGCAGCGGCTGCTGGCGTTCGCGCGGCAGCAGGACCTGAAAGCGGTGCCGGTCGATCTCGGCGCGTTGATCCACGGCATGATCGATCTGCTGGAGCGCTCGCTGGGGCCGCGAATCGCGCTGCGCATGGATATTCCTGCGAACCTGCCGCCGGCGCGCATCGACGCCAACCAGCTCGAGCTTGCGATCCTCAACCTTGCCATCAACGCGCGCGACGCGATGCCGGACGGCGGCTCCATCGACATCAAGGTGGCGGAGGTTCGCGCCAGTGGCGACGCGACGCTGCAGCCGGGCAGCTATCTGAAGGTGTCCGTCATCGATACCGGCAAGGGCATGACGCCGGACATCCTGAAGAAAGCGATCGAACCGTTCTTCTCCTCAAAACCGCTGGGCAAGGGCACCGGCCTCGGGCTGTCGATGGTGCACGGTCTCGCCGTGCAGCTCGGCGGCGCGCTGCAGCTTTCCAGCACGGTCGGCAAGGGCACCACGGCGACGCTGATCTTGCCGGTCGCGACCGCGGCGCCGGAGGCCGAGAGCCCCGCGCATGTGGCGGCGAAGGTCAATCGTTCCGCGGTGATCCTGTTCGTCGACGACGATCCGCTGATCGCAATGTCGACCATGGAGATGCTGGAAGACCTCGGACACCGGGTGATCGGCGCCAATTCCGGCCTGCACGCGCTCGATATCATCAAGAGCGAACAGCCGATCGACCTCATGATGACGGATCACGTCATGCCCGGCATGACCGGCATCGAGCTCGCCGCCGCCTCGCGCGAGGTGCGCCCCTCGCTGCCGATCCTGCTCGCGACCGGCTACGCCGACCTGCCCGAGGGCGCGCAGCTCGACCTGCCGCGGCTGGCAAAGCCCTATCATCAGGACCAGCTGCGCGACCGGCTCGATCAACTGCTGGGGTGATTCCGGGACCGTACGAAAATTGGTTTCGTTATGCGCGGGCTTGACCCGCGCATCCATCATCTTCGCAAGATTCTTTTCAAAAAGATGGATGGCCGGGTCAAGCCCGGCCATGACGCTTTGAGAGTTGGGTCCCGGCTCTGCGGAGCGGCATGAAGAATGCCGCACCGCGTCCGGGACACGATCATTTCCGGCCAAAGTTCCGGCCTTAACGCTTCGTTAACCAGTCCCGTTCCTACAATCGTCTCACGCGGCCGTCCGCCGCGCTCGCGCGCCCGAGGGCGCCCGAGGCGTCAGTTGAAGGAGTGCGGCATGGACCCCGACCTTTGTTTCGAAAAAACCCCGGCGACGATCCGCGAGCTGCAGGCCCGGGTGGCCGCGGCCTTTGGGCGGCATCCGCTGTGCCGGGACGTGCAATTCGACATCGTCGGCATGCCCCGGACCGCCAAGGGCAACTGGACCGTCAGCATGCAGTCCGTGGCCCCGGACGCACTGTGGGAGGCCTCCGATATCGTCGCCGATATCCAGGACGCCTACGATCTGGCCGTGGCGGCCTGAAAAATACCCCGTTACCGCCAGTCGGCCGGGTTGCGGCACGGTTAAGCCTTAATTAATGTCCATTTGTGAGGAAGGTTGAGTGCCGTTCGCCGGCTGAGACGGAGTTTTGTTTGACCAGAACGATGACCATCCTGGCGCTGGCGTGTTTTCTGGTCGTCGGCGCGGCCTTGGCCAGCATTCTCGGCAGCGACAGCGTGCCGGCGCTGCGATCCTTCGAGAATCAGCCGGTGGTGGCCAAGGGCCCGACCGCGAACCGGGAAGGCAAGAAGGACAAGCTGCCATTGGCGATGGCGGCGCTGCCGCCGGCCGCGGACAATTCTCAACAGTTGCCCGAGCCGCTGCGCCAGGCCTTCGCATCCGACAGCCCGTTCGACAGACAGCCCCCGAAGGTTGCCGCGCCGGTGACGGCGATTCCGCTTCCAGTCGAGAAGCCGAAGGCTGCGGCAAAACCGGCGGTGCAGAAATCCTACGCGCTGCTCAGCGACATCCAGATCGCCGGCATCAAGGAGCGGCTGAAGCTTTCGCCGGCGCAGGAGCAGCACTGGCCCGGCGTGGAAAGCGCGCTACGCGCCATAGCGCGAAAGATCCACGCCACCCGCCAGGCCAACCCCGCCGCCGCCGGCGCGCCGATCGACTCCGAGTGGGCAGAGGTGCAGCAGTTGAAATCGGTAGCGATGCCGCTCTTGTTCCAGCTGCGCGAAGACCAGAAGCGCGAAGTCCGCTCGCTGGCGCACATTATCGGGCTGGGATCGGTGGCGTCGCTGATCTAGCGGGGCGGCATGATCGTTGCCCTCAAGCCCCTTCTACTGGCCCGGTAGTTATTCTGTCCGCCGACAAAGGCTTAGCCCTTTGCAAAATGCGGCGCTATCCCGCAAGCCATTATACCTACTCGCCTTTATTTCGCTTGCCGGCCATCGCCGCGCTTCTTGGCAGCGAGACGGCGCGACTGCTGCTTGCCTAAATCTAGAGCAACCTTGCGTTGTTGCGGCAACATTTAGAAATTGTTGCGTCGAACACTTGTTAAAAACATGATTAACAATACGTGAACATAGGCTTGCAACTTTGGGGCGATCCTATGAGTGAGCACGAAAACTCTGCGAATAAGCATGAAAGCTCGGGGAAAGGGCACGACAGCCCTATAAGGGACTTGTTGCATTTAGCTTCAGAGTCTTCGGAAAAAAAAGAATCTCCGGCAAGCAGGCCAGAGTCTTCGAGAAAATCAGAGTCGCCGACAAAAGAACCGCCTGGTCCAGGATTTTTCCACTGGACTAGAGAAAAGATAGCAACTGCCGTGATCTTTGCTTTAGTTGGCGGCGTGGCAATCGAATCTTTCAAGATAGTCAACTCACCGCCAACTTGTAAAACCGATCCGGCGAAACCTCGATTTGGAAGCGATAGCTATCCCATTCTCGTGGCGCAGGAAAACAGCGATTCCATGCCGGCGACAGAGCGTGTTTATCAGATTTTGCGAGAAAGTCTGGTCCATGTCCGTCCGATGTCCGTCTGTCCTCCGTTGCAGTCCCTCGTCGAGAAAGGTAAATCCAAATCTGACTCGATCTTCGATGCAATCGGTCAACTGAGCCGCAAGTTCAATGTGCCGCGTGCGATTTCGATCGCCAGCGAAACGGACGGACGTGTCAGCGTGAACTTCTGGAATCAGGAAGATTCAAAGAAGCAAGCATTGCAGAACAGGTTGACCTATAGCCTGAACGATCCCGGGCAACGGGAGAAATTAGTGAAGGACGTTGTCGAGTACGTCGCTCGAAAGGAAATTCCGCAAAACAGAGCTGTCGATATGGTATTTCCGTCTGCAGCAAAAGGTTTTGTGAAAACTGCCTCCAGTTACGAGGCGCTCGGCAATTTCAGGAAATTGCAGGGGTTGCTTGACGAACCTAATCACGAGTATGCCGCTTGTGAAACCAGGCTCAGTTTGGCGATTATCAAGTTTAATTCAGACCAGCTATTGGATGCTAAAATAAGCTTGCTGGAAGTTGCGGAGTCAAATTGCCCGGATAGTTTGAAGGCTAGAGCGCTTAACTACCGCGGCCACACTTGTCTGAGATTGGCAGCGTACGATACCGATCCGGCTGGCAGCAGGGGCGCGTTGGAGTGCGCCGAAACGTCGTACGAGCGGGCCGGACCGCTCGGTATCGATGGAAAAATGCCAGGTCTGATTTTGAAGCACAACCTGTCCTACGCCCGCTATGAGTTGGCGATATCGTCGAACAATTCCGAGATGGGTCGCAAGTCGGCGAGCGGCCAGAAAGAGGTCAGGGAAAGCATTCTCGAACTGAAACGGATAAGTGCGTTCCCCGATGGTCTTGCCGGTTTCGAAAAGGAGAATACTGAGTTGGGCGAACGTCATAAAACCTCTGCCCAGGCACATCTTTTCGTCCCGGAAACGATTATCGCTGGATCGGTATCGCAGCCACCGAAGGAGCCTCCCCGCGATAGAATCCAAAGAGCGAAGCCTGGCAAGAAGACAGTCAAGAAGCCACACGGGCGTTACGTCGCAAAACGGCCTGTTCCTTATTGCGACCCCACAGTGTTCGGCACGACAAGGCCAACGGAATGTGAAGGCCCGTTTGGCGCGATGCGTATTTCTCCAAAGTACAGCAACGCCCATCGGTAAGTTCGGTGCCGGTTGTCGGGAATCCGCAATGCGAAACGACAGAGTTTTCGATCTGTTGATAGCCAGACGAAAACTCTGATCGCGCCGAGTGTCGGTAGCTAAGCAAAATAATGAGAATTTTTGAGAGCGGCTTGGTCTACCCACAAATCTGCTCGTTTAGTTGCCGCTCTCTCGCTACAAGCTATGTGCGTTCTGAGATGCTCTCGTGGAGTCGATTGCAAACGCGAATTGACACGGGTCATAGGCAAATTTTTTGGCAAAATTTCTTGGAAGACCTGTTGCCAACGCAGCAATGCATGGTCACATTTTACCCTTGCCAGGCCCAAACGATCTTTCGATCGGTCACACGCGCATGCCCAAGTTTCTTCGCATCGGAGTCCATCAGTCGAACGTTTCCGGATACACGTCGAAGGCATGGTGGGTTCGCCGGGTTGGCTCGACGGTTTTCCTGAAGTGGGGCGCCGTCGAGGTCCATGGCGTGGGAGATGGGCGAAAGGTCTACTGGACGCTTGCACCGCAGGCGAAAACAATTCGTTGCGGTACGGTGCAGCGTGCCAGGGACTATGCAAAGGCCGCAATCGCGCGGCGACGCAGCCATCGCTATGAACCGCTGGCGGCAAGTATTGCGATCCGGCGCCGGCCTGCGAATCGCGGCGCCGAGCTCGAACGGGCGCTCGCTACGATTCTGTTTGTCGATATCGTCCGGTCCACCGAAAAAGCCGCACGGCTGGGCGATTCGCGCTGGACCCAGGTGATGAATCACTATTACGCCGCCGTCCGCAGAGAGCTGAAGACGTTGCGCGGAAAGGAAGTCGTGACGACGGGGGACGGACTGCTCGCGACGTTCGACGCGCCGGCGGCCGGGGTCCGTTGCGCGAGCGCAATCCGCGAGGCCGTGCGCACGCTGGGGCTGGAGATCAGGGTGGGGCTGCACGCCGGCGAATACGAAGTGAGCGGGGCTGACATGATCGGTCTTGCGTTTCACATCGGCGCGCGCGTCGCCGCGAAAGCGCGTGCCGGCGAAGTCCTGGTCTCGAGCGCGGTCAAGGATTTGATGTCGCAGTCGCAAATCCGCTTCGAGGATCGCGGCGTTCACCAACTCAAAGGCGTGCCGAAGCGGTGGCGGCTGTACCGGGTGGAGCATTGAGGTGTTATGAATCTCGATCTTGCCAATAAGACCGCGCTCGTTACAGCCGCGAGCGGTGGCATTGGGAGCGGTGTGGCGGAGGCGCTTGCGGAAGCGGGCGTGCGGGTGGCGATCAGCGGGCGCACGCTGGCGACACTTGAAATGGTGGCCGAGACGCTCGCCTCGCGCGCGGGTGGGCGGCCGGCAATCGTGGTCGGCGACGTCGGCGCCAGGAGCGGCCCGGCCCAAATCGCGGCCGAGGCCGCAGCGGCGCTCGGCGGTCGCATCGATATCCTCGTCAATAACGCCGGTGGGGCGAGACCGATCACCGATGAGGCGGATGATGCCTATTGGGATGAGTCGCTCACGCTCAACTTCATGGCGGCGCGGCGGCTGACCGATCTCGTCATTCCCGCGATGAAGGCGCAGCGTTGGGGCCGGATCATCAGCATTTCCGGAGCACTCGTCGCGCCCAGGCTCAACGCCGCGGCCCCCGCCAAGGCGGCGCTGGCGAGCTGGTCGCGTACGCTGGCCTTCGAGCTCGGCGCTTACGGGATCACCGTCAACACGGTCGCACCGGGACGCATCGATACGGCGCAGATCCGAAGGTTGCATCCGACCGAGCAATCGCGGGCCGACTACATCAAGCAGAACATTCCTGCCGGCTATTTCGGCGAGCCCTACGACATTGGCCATCTCGTTGCGTTCCTGGCCTCCCCGCTCGCGCGTTACATCAACGGCGCTGCGATCCCGGTCGACGGCGGCGCGGTGCGGCTGGCGCTCTAGACTCGGCACGAGCGGGCCGCGCGCGCCGACAGGTAGTCACCGACTTGCGCGCTGGCCGAAAGATCGGGCGACATTGTCCTTTGAAAAACTGGTGCCCCTGGCCGGAATCGAACCAGCACTCCTTGCGGAACTCGATTTTGAGTCCACTTTTACTGAAAATATCGAGCGCGATCCAATTCGCTCAACTCCGAGTCACGATGGATATCAAAGAGCACCGCCAGCATCCTGAAATATCCCTTGAGCGGCACCTAAAGAGCCGTGTTGTTGAACTGGGGCGAGCGCTCGCGGGTAAGCAAGCGATCTATCTCGACATACGGTATTGGATACTCTTAAGGCAGGCCTTGCTCGCTGACGATAAGCCGACAGCTAATTGGAAGCTGCTGACTCTGTTACAGGATGCGGTGAGAAGCGGAAAGATATTCTGCCCCATTAGCGAAACGGTGTTTTTAGAATTGTTGAAGCAATCCGATCCATCGTCGCGATTGCGGACGGCTCGATTGATTGATGAACTTAGCCTCGGTGTTTCGCTTCTGAGCCAGCCTGAGCGTGTCGCCGCCGAACTGGCGCATTTTTTCTATTCGACTCAGAACGGGGCGGACGTTTATCCGCTTCGGCATCTCATCTGGACAAAACTGCCTTATGTGCTGGGATTCATACACCCGACTGAAACGGCATTCGACGCCGAAGCTCAGCTTGCCATTCAAAAAGCTTTCTTTGACGAAATGTGGACGATCGAACTTGCTCAGATGATCGAAATGATAGGCGAGGTCCCTGTGCCCTTTGATTCGGGGCTCCACGACATCGCTGACATGCTGAATACCGGTAACACGGAACATGCAGGCGAGATAAAGAGCTACAAGCATGCTTGGGTAAACGAGCTAAGCGGCGTCGTAGATCTCTGCGCCGACATTGCAGCGGATATAGTAGCCGAGATTGCCGAGAAGCATGGCCATTTTGCGCCCTTGCGTGAAAGCGACGAGTGGAAGCGTAACCGCTTAATGTGTGCAAACCTGCTCTTCCAGGGCATGCAAGCGAAGCCGGGGTTGCGCCATAAAACTCCCACGCTGTATATCGAAGCGTGCCTTCACGCCACCATACGATGGGACAAGTCTCGCCGCCTTGTTGGAAACGATATTTACGATTTCAACCACGCGAGCGCTGCCGTGGCGCATTGCCAAGCATTTTTTACCGAAGCCCCCTTGAAGGCGCTGCTTGCCTTGAAGCATCACGGCTTGGCGGATGATTTCACCTGTCGGGTCGTGTCGGACATCCCCGAAGCGATCGATATCCTCAGCGATTTAACGCGGTGACACACAGTAATTGAAGTGGCTTAACGGTTGTCAACGCCACAATCGCGCTTGGAGTGTTCTGTACGATGCACATCGAGAGAGGCCCTGAACGTGCGGCGGCAGCGGGCATATTCTGGAGGCAAAGCGAGAAGGTCTAAGACGGAGTGAACCATGGCAATCCCCGGTATGAGCGAAGAGGAGCGCAGGCAAAACGAAGAACGAAGCCGAATTGAGATGGTGCGGCTGTCGAGCCATCTCAAGGACTTGATCCTTCAGCTACCGCCCCGTGAATTGCTTGGCTACATCTGGAGCACCACGGCGGTCGCCGGAATGCTGGCCGAAGGCGACGTGCGTGCCCATCATCGTGCCGAGCTAAACACGGTGCAATTCGTGTTGGAATACGTGCACGCTGTCTTGGCGAGTTTCCCGCCGGGCGGTGAAGGTGCATTCAAGGAAGAAACGGTCGCAGAGATTTTCAAGACCGCCGAAGAGCTTCGCACCAAGACAATGGGCTTCTGCCTCTTTAAAGCCATCGGCGCAGAAGACGGCATATTCGGCGAGCGGACAGGCTTGATGCTGCAATCCGTGCTCTCGAACTGGGTATTGATGCGCGGCAACCGCTATGGAGGGTTAGAAGAGGAATTTTACAGGTTTGTTCTTGAGCCACACGATCAAATCTTGCGGGAAGTCTACGGCATCGGCGCAAGTGAAGTCGCTGCCGGAATTCAAGCTGCAGTGAAATCGTTGGCTGGGGGGCACGCCAATGCGGCTGACCGAATGGAGGCGCTTATGGAGGAGGCCGCCAAAGCCGAAGCCGAACAGGGGCTGACCCAGCAGCAAGTGCTGGAGCAATGGCAGCGCGACCACCCCGAAAATCTGGAAGCGGCGAAATACGTTTTTACGGACTTGTTTCAGGGCGGTAACTGCAATCTCAGCAAGCACACTGACTTGCCTACGGCGCTACTCGAAGACCTGGCGTTTGAACGTGGCGGCCATCATGACCTTTTCGCCGCAGGCCCATTGTCAGGCACGCCGCTCCGCACGCTACCGGGGCGTATGAGGCCTCTCGTCAAGCTCGATGGCGAATTCTTCGCCGCTGACCAAGCATTCGTTCGCGACTCCAGCTACCGCGCCCTGCTCTGGAATCTCTTGCAGCGCAAGCCCGGCTACGGAAAGGAGTTCGAAGCGCGGCAGAAGGATATGAGTGAGACGGCGTTCCAGAGCGTGCTGGCAAAGCAACTCGACGGCGCAACGATGCATCGAGGGATTTACTACCGGCATCCCGACACGGGTCAGTGGGTTGAAAATGATCTGCTTGTCCGGATCGATGATGCGCTTTTACTCGTCGAGGCCAAATCCGGGGCTGCCGCGACCGTCGCGTCACCCGCAACGGACTTTGATCGCCACAGCCGTTCAATTCACGACCTTATTGTGAAGGCCTACGACCAATGCCGCCGCTTTTTGCAATATCTCGCGTCTGCCGATGAAGTTCCGATCTTTAAGCGCGAAGCAGGCCGGTATGTGGAAGTTGACCGTATTCGCCTTGCCGATTTTCGTCTCGTGCTTCCCATCGGTTTGACGGTTGAGTCGTTTTCTCCCTACGCTTCGCTTGCCAAGCTATTTCCTGGCGCTGGGCCGATCTTCGGACGTCATCCGTTCGTTTCGCTTTCCATCGACGACCTGTTTGTTCTGCGGCGCTTCCTGCCGACTGCGGGCGAACTGCTGCACTATCTGGAAGTGCGGCAAGCTGTGGCCGGAATTCCAGAGGCAATCCTGTTTGACGAAATGGATCATCTCGGGGCGTACCTTACCAAAAACCGATTTGATTGGAAGTTGCGTGCACAACTCAATGAAAACACCGAAGTGATCTTGTGGGACGGCCAGAGCGAACCGATCGACAACTATTTTGCGGACGGCGAGTTTGCGGAGAAGCCGCCACCCATGCAGGACTATCCCGACGAGGGAAAGCGGCTTCTCGATGCACTCGGCGCAACGAAGGAAAAAGGATGGCTGTCGGTCGCAAGCCACATACGAAATTTCGGCGCCGACTCGCGCAACAGTTTCTCGGACATGCTCGCTCAAGTGCGCACCAGCCTATCGCAACACGCAAGCCGCTATTTCCAAATCGGAGACGACCCGCCGCTATTCGTGTGGCTGCAACGCACGGGGTATGTGCCGGACATGAATGTGCTTTACGCTAAGGCGCGAGCAGGTGCGATAATGGCGGGGCACTCACAAACACTCACGGTGCTTGCATACGTGACGCCAGGCGGGACGTATTCACGCGTCGTTCCGATTCCCCTCGATATCCCCGCAAAAGGAACACGGGAATACGACGTGCTTCAAGGCGAGGTCTCGCGCATGAACGCGCGAAAGTATTCGGTAGTCTCAGAAGCGCTTGAAAGAGAACGTGAGATCGCTGACTTACGCATGCCCGGTGCTAATGATCCTTGCTGGTGTGGAAGCGGCAAGAAATACAAGGAATGCCATCAGGCCTGACGGCGCTATGAGCCGTTATTCCTCGCCAGAAGCGTCGCGCAAATGCAATTTCCTCCGGGTTACGGCGACAGTGTCCGGCGCACGTATGCGTAAGAGCTGTGTGAGACCGTCTGCTTGGAAAGAAAGCTAGAACCAGCGACTTTATCGGCAACCGGGACGCTTGCCGTGGCGATAAGTCAGGTGCGGCTACCAGCCTTCGCCCTTGCAAGGCGCGCTTGTCGCGCAGATGCCCATCTGGCCGCCGCAAAGTGTATGGTGCCCCTGGCCGGAATCGAACCAGCACTCCTTGCGGAACTCGATTTTGAGTCGAGCGCGTCTACCAATTCCGCCACAGGGGCTTTTCGGACGCCCGGCCGGAGGCTGAGGGTCGCGAAGCCGGCGGAATATAGCGGGCGCGGAGGGCCGGTCAACCCGCGGTGGGTTGAGGTGCGAAGAGGCCGCCTCGGATGCGCTGTCGCCCCGCAAAACACTCCAGTGTGATCCTGTCCGCCTCGACAGACCCGAGTGCCCGGGATAGGACGCTGTCACGAGCCGGAGAGATGACGTGACGCTGGATGCCATCGTAAAGCCTTCGCATGCGCGCGGCGATACCAGTCCCGCGCTCGTAGCGGCGCTGGCGATCGTAGCCATCGCCGCGGCGACGCTGGCCGGCGCGTGGTTCTTCCAGCTGGTGCTGGACATCCGCCCCTGCCCGCTCTGCCTCGAGCAGCGCTATGCCTATTATCTGGCGGTCCCGCTCGGCGCGCTGGTGGCACGGGCCGCGGCAAAGGACGCGCCGCGCGGCGTGCTCATTGTGGGTCTCGCCATTCTGGCGGCGGCAACGCTCTATAATGCCGGCCTCGGCTTCTATCACGCCGGCGTCGAATGGGGGTTTTGGCAGGGGCCGACCGAATGCAGCGGGTCCGTGCTCGATCTCGGCAAGGCCGGCAGCCTGTTCGACAATCTCGACAAGGTGAAGGTGGTCCGCTGCGACGAGGTGCAGTGGCGGTTTCTCGGCCTGTCGCTGGCCGGCTACAATGTGCTGATCTCGCTGGCGATGGCCGCGCTTGCGGCCTTGGGCATCGCGAAAACGGCGCGACGGACCTAATCGTCCAGATCGTCCTGCGCCTTGCCGTAGAGGTGCACGATCCCCGGCGTTGCGATCGAGACGAAGATGAAGCGCGACAGATGATGCGCGCCGACGAACACCGGATCGATGTGCAGCGTCAGCGCCAGCGCCAGCATCGCGTCCATCGCGCCGGGCGCGAACGCCACCACGACGTCGGAGAATTTTACCGGCGTGAGCAGGGCAATGGCGGCGACGAAGGCCGCGGAAATCGCAATCGCCACCGCGAACGACCCGAGCGCCGCGGCGATGTGGCTGAGGATCGTGCGGGGTTTTATTTTGCCGAAGCGCGATCCGATCAGGATGCCGATCCCGATCAGCGCGGTGAGATAGGCCCATTGCGGCACGCCGCCTTCAACCCAGCCGCCGCCGTGCATCACCGAGGAGCCGAGCATGGCGCCGAACATCCAGCTCGCCGGAAAATTAAGCGCGCGCAGCAACAGCGCCGCGGCAACCGCCACCGCCGCCAGTTCGGCCAGCGCAAGCGGCGTTGCGGTAGCCCCGCGCGATGGCAGCGGACCGTGGCCCAACACGCCGGTGGCAGCTAACAGCAGCGGCACCGCCGCGGTCAGGATGATCACCCGCATGATCTGCACCACCGCGATGCCGGCGACGTCGGCATTGCGCTCGGTGGCGAGCATGATGACCTGCGATAGCGCGCCGGGGCTGCCTGCGAGCAGTGCGGAGGTGCGATCCCAGCCGTGAATCCGCTGCAGGTAAAAACTGCTGCCGAAGGTGGCGCAAAAGGTTGCCGCGGCCAGTAGTGCGATGGTCACGGGATAGGCGCTGAGATTCCTGATCATCACCGGCGACACCATCGAACCCAGCGACAGCCCGAGGGTCATCAGGATGATATGCGCGATCGGTTGCGGCAGGCCGAGCGTCCGCCCGGCAATGCCGGCGCCTGCCACTGCGATCATCGCGCCGGAGATCAGCCCGCCGGGCAGCTCAAGCCACAGGAACAGCAGGCCGCCGGCGCTGCCGATCACGAGCGTTTCGAGCACGTTGAGGATTTCGGATCGGCTGGGGAGGGTGAATGGCATGAGCCCGCCTTATGGCAAATGCCGGGGCAGGGGACAAATGCGTACAGGCCACTGCAGCAATGCGTGCTGACCTGCAGGGGGAGGGTCGGCGAGCATCGCGCGAAGCAAGATGCTCGACGGGGTGGGGTGAGTAGCGGATGAACACTTCACCCCACCCCGCCGCGCGTTTCACGCGGGTCGACCTTCCCCCTGCAGGGGAGCGTGAACCGTAACCGCAATCGCTACAAACTGGCGATCAGGAATCAGTTCGGCTTGGCGGCCGCGGCCTTCTTGCATTCCGACATGAACTTCTTGCGCTCCTTGCCGTGAACGCCCTTGGCGTCGGCGTCCTTCGAGCATTGCAAGGAAGCGGCGGTGCGCGGCTTCGCCGCCTTCTTTGCAGCGGGCGTTGCTTTTGCAGCCGGCGCGGCTTTTGCCGCGGGTGTGGCTGGCGTGCTGGTTTGCGCGAACGTGGGACTCATCAGCAGCAGCGATGCGACCGCAATCGCAGCGGCGCGGGAAGAGAATGTCATCATGACCGTACCTCCGGTTGAAGATGAACACACGGTCGCGGCATGAGAGTGAACTGTGGATGAACAAAGCATGCTGCGCGACTGCGATCACGAATTTTTGGCCGGACTTTTGATCGCCGCGTTGTCACGCGCCATCGGCACGCTAGGATACGAGGCTACGAATACTTTCCTAAAAGGAGAACAACGATGAGCACTCGCGTAAAAGTATTGTGGATGATTGCCGCATCCGGCTTCGCCGTTTTTGCGGCGATGCCGGCCCAGGCGCTGACCGCGCAGGAATGCAGCGCAAAATATCAGGCCGCCAAAACCGCCGGCACGCTCAATGGCCAGAAGTGGAATGAGTTCCGCAAGGCAGAATGCGGAACGGACGCCGCTGCGACGCCTGCCGCCGCCGCAGCGGCGCCGAAAACCGCGGAAGCCAAGGCGAAGAAGTCCGAAGCCGCGCCTGCCGCGGCGCCTGCGGCTGCTTCGGGACCGGCGGTCTTCCCCAAAGCGGTGGACCCGAAATACTCCAAGGAAACCGAAGGCAAGGCTCGCATGCACACCTGCGTCGATCAGTACAACGCCAACAAGGCCAGCAACGCCAATGGCGGGTTGAAATGGATCCAGAAAGGCGGCGGCTATTACAGCGAGTGCACCAAGAAGCTGAAAGGTTCGGCCTGATCCTGGCGGCGCGTTTCGTAGCCCGGATGTAGCGCAGCGAAATCCGGGGTCGGCCGCTCCCGCATTTCGCTTCGCTCCATGCGGGCTACGAAGCATTATCAATCCACCAGTTTCTCCGCCGACTTCGCGATCAGCTGGGTCCGCTTGCGCGGGCCGCGTTCGAGAAACAGCAGGCTCTGGCCGAAGATGAAGCAATAGAACAGGAACGCCTGCGCATCGGCCTGCTCGCCGCTCATGCCGGTCGCGCGATAGAGATGCGCGACGTTCTTCAATCGCGCGGCATCGACGGCGGCCACCGCGGCCGCGGCGGCATCATCCGACCGGGCCCATTGCCGGATCGCCAGTTCGATCGCCATGCCTTCGGTATTCATCCGCTCCGCGTAAAGCTGGATCACGGCCCTGAGCCGGTCGCGCGCGGTCGCGCCATCGAGGCTGGTTTGCTTTTCGATCGATGCGATGCGCCCCTTGCTCCAGGTTTGCAAGATGCCGTCGAGCAGCGCGGCGCGATCCTTGAAGCGCCGGTAGAAGCCGCCCTTGGTGACGCCGAGGTTTTTCGCCAGCACCTCGACGCGGACCCCGTCGATGCCGCCTCGCGCCATCTCCGCAAGGCCCGCCTCGATCCAGACGTCGCGTTTCTCTTCAGCATTCATGCGTTCACCTGTTCTTGATACGGTACCGTATTGCTAACCCGCCAAAGCTCTGATACGCTACCGTATCAGGATCGAGGCTGGAGGAAACCATGGATTCGCAAGCGACCTATCGCGGCACGGTCTACCCGTGGCAGTGCGATCACGTCGGGCACATGAACATCATGTGGTATGTCGGCAAGTTCGACGAGGCCAACTGGAATCTGTTCGCGCAGGTAGGGCTGACGCCGGCCTATTTGCGCGAATCCGGCCGCGGCATGGCCGCGGTTCAGCAGAATATCAGCTACAAGCGCGAATTGCTGGCCGGCGATATCGTCGAAGTAAAGAGCGAGTTACTCGAGGTCGGCGTCAAGTCGATCCGCTTCATGCACGAAATGCGCAACGCCGAAACCGGCGAGATCGCCGCGACCTGTGAAATCACCGCCGTTCACATGGACCGCCAGGCGCGCAAATCCGCGCCGTTTGCCGACACGATCCGGCGGTCCGCAGGATTGCTGATCGCCTTTCCCGAGGCGGCCGGCGCATGAGCTTGCCGCGCTTCGAGCCGAAAAATCCCGACTATCGCGCCGTCGCCGCCGCGACATTCGACCGGCAGCAGGCGATGCGCACGCTCGGCATATCGATTGCACGGCTGGAGGCCGGCGAGGTCGACCTGGCGATGCCGTATTCTCAAGCCTGGACCCAGCAGAACGGTTTTGTGCATGCCGGCATTATCACGGCGGGACTCGACACCGCCTGCGGCATCGCGGCGTTCACGCTGATGCCGGCCAATTCCGACGTCCTGACCGTCGAATTCAAGACCAACCTGCTGGCGCCGGCGAGGGGCGAGCGATTTGTATTTCGCGCCCACGTCGTCAAACCCGGCCGCACGCTGACGGTGTGCGAGGCGCAGGCCTTCGCCGAGCAGGACGGCGCTGAAAATCTGGTCGCGACCATGACCGGGACCCTGATGGCGCTGCCGCGGCGCGGTTAACCGCGTCGCTCCCTCAGCCTCGGATCATTGACAAGCGATCATGCCGCCTCGTGCCCCGGACGCAGCGCAGCGCGCCGCTCTTCGCGGCGTGGTGCGCTGCAGAGCGGGGGCCGTAACGGAACGCAGCGTTTGGTACGGTCCCGGCTCTGCGGAGCGGCATGAAGAATGCCGCACCGCGTCCGGGACACGGGCAGAAAATCCTTTTAAGATCGCCATGCAGGCGAGGTTTTAAGCGTTGATCATCTCCACGATGCAGAGCGTGCTCGGACTGGCATCGGGGATGCTGGTCGGATTTTCGCTCGGCCTGGTCGGCGGCGGCGGATCGATCCTGGCGGTGCCGCTGATGGTCTATGTCGTCGGCGTGTCCGACGCCCATGTGGCGATCGGCACCAGCGCGCTCGCGGTCGCAGCCAACGCGGCGATGAATTTGTCGAACCACGCGCGCGGCGGCAGCGTGCGATGGTCGTGCGCGCTGGTGTTCGCCGGCGCCGGAATCGCCGGCGCGTTCGCGGGATCGATCATCGGCAAGATGATCGACGGCCAGAAATTGCTGGCATTGTTTGCGCTGCTGATGCTGGTGATCGCGGCCCTGATGCTGAAGACGCGGTCGCGGATCGGGCTGCTCGACGCGCGGATGGACTGGGCCAACACGCCCGCGGTTGCAGGCCTCGGGCTCGCGACCGGAACGGTGTCGGGCTTTTTCGGCATCGGCGGCGGATTTTTGATCGTGCCGGCGCTGATGCTGGCGACCGACATGCCGATCATGAATGCGATCAGCTCCTCGCTGGTCGCCGTCACCGCGTTCGGCCTGACCACGGCTGCGAGCTACGCCTGGTCCGGGCTGATCTCCTGGCAACTGGCGGGACTGTTCATTGCGGGCGGCATCGGCGGCGGATTGATCGGCACCCGCTCGGCGCAGCTGCTGGCCGGCCGCCGCGGCGCGCTCAATATCGTGTTCGCGGTGGTGATTATTGCGGTTGCGCTCTATATGCTGGCGCGCAACTTGTCCCTGTCTTGAGAGTTGATATGCAATCCAGTCCTGGCCGGGAGGCCAACCATGCGTAAATTCGTCGATTCTGTCCGGCTGAACTCGGGACCTACGCGACGCGAGGCGCTCGGCGTGCTCGGCCTCGGCGCGGTCATGCTGGGGTTCAATGCGCCTGCTCTTGCGGCTCCGACCGGCGGCGGGGATGAGGTGCTCACGGAAAGCGCGGTGCTGCGCGATCCCGAGATTCCGTCGGCGGGAAATGCCGAAGGCGATGTCACGATTGTCGCATATTTCGACTACAACTGTCCGTATTGCCGCAAGCTCGAACCCGAACTGCGGCAAGTGGTGCAGGACGATGGCAAGGTCAGGCTGGTTTATAAGGATTGGCCGGTACTCGGGCCGGTATCGATCGCGGCCGCCAAAATGGCGCTGGCGGCGAAATATCAGGACAAATATGTCGCCGCCCACGATGCGCTGATGGGGACCGCTTCAAGACTGACCGAGCCGCGCATCCGCGAATTGCTTGGCAATGCCGGCATCGACGTCGATCGAGCAGTCAAAGACCTCGAAACCAACGCCAAGGCCATCGACGCGATCCTGGCGCGCAACAACGATCAGGCCACGGCGTTCGGCTTCAAGGGCACGCCGGCGTTCATCATCGGCAAATTCCGGGTGCCGGGCGCGCTGACCATGGCGCAATTCGATCAGGCCATTGCCGACGCAAGGAAGGCGGCGGCGGCGAAGAAGTAACGTCGCTGTCGTCCCGGCGAACGCCGGGACCCATACGCCGTGTCGTCTCGTTTCGGCACTTGCGCGGAGGCGTTATGGGTCCCCGCCTGCGCGGGGACAAGCGTTACTTCGACGACAGCTTGATCCAGTCGTCATGCGCGCGCGACTTCAATGCGTTCCAGTCGGTCGCCGCCACGTCCCAATTGACGATGGTGCGGCCCGGCTGCGCTACCTGGCCGCTGGCGACCGTCGAGGTCGACATCGAATCGCGGATGTAGACGCCCACAGTCAGCAGCAGCGCACCCAAAATCATTCCCAGAAAAACGCGCATGACAAACCTCCGATAGCCCTGACAACGCGGTCGGTGTTGTATGGTTCCCTGCGCAATGCCGTCAGCCGCCTGCGGCCGGTTACCCGTCGCGCCACTCATCGTAGTCTTTCTTGACCGAATCCGACGCGATCTTCGCTGCGTTGAACAGCCAGTCGCGCGGCCGTTTCTTCAGGTCGCGCCGCAGCACATCGACGCCGACCGGACCCGCGGCATGAATCGAGGCAAGGTCGAAGGCCATCGCTTGCAGCAAATAGCTCTTCAGATGGGTGGTAGCGTCCTCGCTGAGCTCGATCTTGCGGGAGTCGGGAGCGAGGCGGCGGATGATCCATTTGCCCTGAACATCCAGGAACGGATCCGGCGCGCGATAACGGCCTCTCGCCAGTTTCAGGAAGCCCGGCGGCTGCGCGCCGTGCGCATAGGTCCAGCCCGACGGCACCAGTGCCTTGGCTTCGCGCATCACCCGCCCGCCGCGCCAGTCGGCGATCGCGACATAGCGCGGGCGGCCGAGGCTGCCGCCGCCCGCGATGCGTCTTCGATAGTGGATGTTGGTTGCCCCTTTTGGCAGGCTTGCGTTCAGCAGCCGCATGACATCCCGCGGCGGCTTGCCGCCCGCCTTTCCGCCGATCAGCGGATATTTTTCGATGTCGTCGATATTCTTCCAGAATTTCCCTGTCTCCAGATCGTCCCCGATGGCGTAACGGCGCAACCATGTTTCGCCTTCATCCAGCAGCGCCGGTTGCGGCACCTGAAGTCCCTCGCGATAACCAGCAATCAGGATTTCCGCGACTTTCGCGTTGGAGACCGGCCGGTCGGGCGAAAGCCTGATGCTTGCGGCAAGGCGCACGAGATCGAACACATAGGGCATCACGGCCGCTTCGTCGAAATCGTTGACGCCCCAGACGAAACGCCCGTCGGCATCGCGCCAGGTGCCGAAATTCTCCAGATGAAGATCGCCGATGGACAATACCGGTGGTGCGTCCGCAAGGTCAGGGCACAGCGTCACGATTTTCCTGGCCCAGCGGAAATAGGTCGCCCGCAGGAACATGAAGGGACTGTCCTTCATCAGCTCGTGCTTGGTCTTGATATCCTCGGTGACCACGTCGCACTGCGTCGCCAGCCATGTCTCATAGGCAGCATTGTCATCGCCAAATGACATCGTGGCTCTCTGTTGTCGTACAATCCATCCTACCCCAAGATGCGACGTCGTAAAACCTCGGGGATCGTGTTAACTGTTCCAAGTCGATAGTCGACATAGACATGGTGGCAAATACTAAAGTGCGGGAAACAATACCTGTGATCGCTTATACCCGATACGGCACGTTGGAAATCAATACCGCAATGTTGTCTCTCGGATAGCCTCTACTTTCTAGGAAGAGTTCAACGCTACGCTTGGTCAACGCCTGATCACGGCCCGGACCGATCTGGATAGATCGAATAGGCAAGTTAGTTTTGCTGCCAAGAGATAATTTCACATAAGGCACTAATACGTTCGAAGTCGTGCGAAAAGACACGCTCTCTCGCAGAGAGTTCTGTTGAACGACAAAGCGCCACTCACGTTCATCAACGAATCCGACATGCTTGAACTGAGGGAGAAGCCGAGACAAGATCGAGCGGGCCTCGTCTTTTTTCTGTTTCTCCGAATAAACTCCGTGAAGTTTTATCTCTCGATCAAGATCGTCGAGCTTGTTAGATAGATCTCGGGTAAGTTGTTCGTTGGTTCTTAGATCGCCGTAAACAATTGGAAGGAGGGTAGCTTTAGTTGATTTCAGTATGTTTGCCAGTTTGATGCGGTCGAACGTGATCGCGATGCCTTGCTCGCTCCCTCCATATCCCCGCCATTGGCTCAGGACATCTGATCTTTCGCAAAAGCAAGCAGCATATGTGTTGGGCATTTCACCCCCCTGAAGCTGCGCGACCGCGGCTCGAAGCGCCTTGCTCCACTGCGACTTGACCTCCTGGGAAGAAAATTCTTTTATAACGGTCTCAGCTGCCTCCAGCCCATATAACAATTCTTTTCTGTCGTTTAAAAAGCTGACATTTGAAGCCCATATTTCGCCCGTATGGATAATTCCCATCATCCCGGTTAGCGTTGTGTAATGGCTTAATTGGATCGGCAGAGGCCTGAACTTGCCAGGCAAAGCTGCAGACGGGCTACTGGTCCCCTTGGGAGGTGATCCCGGTCTTCTTAATACTCGTAATGCCAATCGTCACGCTCCTCACGACCCTAGGTCCCTAGGCAAATCCACCGTGAATTTCTTGCGAGATGCACACTCTCGTCGGCCCTACGGATCGAGCTCGGTGTCCCAGTACAAATAATCCAGCCAGCTGTCGTGCAGGTAGTTCGGCGGAAACAGCCGGCCGTTGCGGTGCAGCTGATGCACCGTCGGCGCGAACGGCGCCTGCCTGGGAAACATCCGCGCCTGCTGCGGCGTCAGGTTGCCCTTGCGCAGATTGCAGGGCGAGCAGGCTGCTACGACATTTTCCCAGGTGGTCTGGCCACCCCTCGACCGCGGCACGATGTGGTCGAAGGTGAGGTCGTCCGGGGCCGAGCAATACTGGCAGACAAAACGGTCGCGCAGGAACACGTTGAACCGGGTGAAGGCGGGATGCGTCGAGGGCCGGACAAAGGATTTCAGCGAAACCACGCTCGGCAGCTGGATCTCGAACGAGGGGCTGCGCACCGCGCGGTCGTAGTGCTCAACGATATTGACGCGGTCGAGAAACACCGCCTTGATCGCGTCCTGCCACGACCAAAGTGAAAGCGGATAATAACTCAGCGGCCGGAAGTCCGCATTCAACACCAGTACCGGCCAACCGCCCTGAGAAACGTGTGCGTTCAAGTAACGCTCCCGGCCTCCATTAGCTGCGAAGCAGCGTGAGACCACATACTACAGGCAGCGTGACGGGATTGTGAAGAGCGTTGAGGGGCTTATCCTGCATTGGCCAGTCAGGTCAGTGCCCGGCCTTGGGCTCGATAAAAGCCTTCAGTTCCTCGAGGAAACGTTCAAGGGCAGGTTCACCCTCGAGCATGATATGGTTCTCGCTTTCAAGCGGTATGAAGCGGGCGCCCGGGATGCCCGCGGCCATCCGCCGGCCGGATTCAAACGGCACCCTGGCATCGTTGCGGGCATGCATGACCAGCGTCGGCACCTTGACTTGCGAAAGCAGCGCATTGACGTCGGCTTCGCCGTTGGCCAGAAGATTGCGCGCGGCATCGGCGGGAGAACTCGAGATGCGTTGAAACTCGTTGAACCAGTCGGCCGTCTCCTTGTTGGCGCCCGGAATGAACTGGGATGTGAACATCTGCCGGAATGACGGGTTTTCCTGACCCCATCCGAGCCGCATCAGAGTGAGCATCGCTGCTCCGGCTTCCTTCTCCGCCTCGGTCCGCGCGCGTTTCTTCCAGCCGACGGCATATCCGCCGAGAAGAATCAGATGCGACACGCGCTCCGGATGGCGGACCGTGTAGGCGATGGAAACCGCGCAGCCTTGCGAGATGCCGAGCAGCGCGAATCGCTCGATGCCGGCTGCATCGATAACCGCTTCGAGATCGTCCACGAAATTTTCAAATGTGACGTCAGGGACCTCGCGATCCGACAGCCCGTTGCCGCGCGCGTCGTATCGGTAGAACGCATGATCGCGCGATAATTCGTGATAGAAATGCCGCCAGATCGGGCTTTCGAAATCGTATTCGAGATGCGTCATCCAGTGGCCGGTCTTGACCAGCGGAGGACCCTGGCCTGTGTGCGCATAGGCCAGCTGCACGCCGTCCTTGCTCTGGCAGAAGCGGATTTCCTGCTCATACGGGGCGGCCGCGGCCTCAACCGTTTCCGCTGATGTCACGGCGACCGAGGCGGGCAGGGCCTCGATATCCCTGGCGGTCAATCCGAACACCCCCACTGCGCGCGAAATGTTCTTCACGGCCTGTTCGCCAAGATCGGCGAAGGCCAGCGAAAGCTTGTCCCGGATCTGGTCGTTCGCGGTCCTTGAAATGCAGATGCCGCCGGGCTCGCACAGCGTCTCCAGGCGCGCGGCGATATTGACGCCGTCGCCGAATATGTCGTCGCCGTCGATGATGATATCACCGACATTGATGCCGATCCGGAACACGATCTGCTTGTCTTGCGGAATAGCGGTGTTGCGCCCGACCATGCCGCGCTGAATATTCACCGCGCAACTTACCGCATCGACGACGCTGGCGAATTCCACCAGCATGCCGTCGCCGGTGGTCTTGACGATGCGGCCATGGTGGTCGGTGATGCCCGAATCGATCAATTCGCGGCGGTGCGATTTCAGGGCGTTGATGGTGCCCATCTCATCGGCGCCCATCAGGCGGCTGTAACCAACCACATCCGCAGCCAGAATTGCTGCGAGCCGGCGTTGCATGGCATTTCCCGTCAACTTGTCTTCAATGGGACAAGTCTGCCCGCGATCAATCGCCGGTACAAGCTGCCGCAAAGCGAGCCGGCGGCTTTCTTTGCCGCGCGGGTCCCGAATTCCGCCGGACGGGCCATCGCGGCCGGCGGCTGCGAAAGGACGTCACGGGGCCGTGACGGATTGTGAAGAGCGTTGACGCCTTTCCCGCGCCGATGGAATCGATTTCCGGAATATCTCCACTAGCTTGATGGCCGAGAATTGCCTCAAGCGACATTGATGGATTCCTGGAGATTGCACCATGAAGGTTCACGCCATTCAAACCGGTCTGGTCCGGATCAAGACGGCGCAAGTGGAGGGGCGCGGCCATGGACTGCCGCGGCGGCTCGCCATTTTCACCGACCGGAACTGGACCGCATGGCTGCCGACCTATGCGTGGGTCATCGATACCAGGGAAGGCATCATCGTTGTCGACACCAGCCAGGGAACGCACCTGCTCGAAACCGGCAAGTCGCTTCATCCCTACGTCCGGTGGGAAGTCGCATTTCGCATCGAACGCGACCAGGAGATCGGCCCGCAGCTGTGCGCCATGGGCATCGGGCCGCGCGACGTCAAACGGGTCGTCCTCACCCATCTGCACATGGACCATGATGGCGGCCTGGTGCATTTTCCGGGCACTGAAATTCTTGTTGCTCCCGGCGAACTTGCGACCGCGCGCGGAATCCTGGGGCGCGTCCGCGGCTACCTGCCCAATCGCTGGCCGTCGTGGTTCGATCCAAAACCGCTCGGACTTGCGGCGGAGCCGTTCGGCCCCTTCGCTTCCAGCAGGCGGTTGACGCAAGCCGGAGACGTTGTCGCAGTCGCCACGCCCGGCCACACCGCCGACCATATCTCCGTCATCGTCGAGGACGGCGACACCACATTCTTTCTGGCCGGCGACACTTCCTACAACGAGGCGCTGATGCTCGCCGGCAAGCTCGACGGTGTCAGCGCGGATGAGCAGGTTTCCGGTGCAACGCTGAACGCCATCAGGCGGTTGACCCAATCCCGCCCGACGGTGTACCTGCCGACGCACGATCCACAATCCGCCGACCGGCTTGCGGAGCGCCAGGTGGCGGCAGCGGCGCCTAGACCCGCTCCAGCTTCTGCACGCAGCGCGCCACGGCCACCCCGGCCGGCATCGGCGTATCCGGAAAGCTGGTCTTCCAGTCGGTGACGCCGACTTCGCCGACATAGATGTCGCCTCTTGAGTCCAGCGCGATGCCGTGCGGCGCCAGGAATTTGCCCGCCTCGAGCCCCGGGCCGTTTTCGCCGCCAAGCCGCGCGATGCGCTTGCCTTGCGAGTCGACGATGGAGAGGCGCGGCCCGAGGTTAGGCACCTTGCGGTTGACCGGCATGCCGGGGCCGAGCTCGCCGATGATGAAATTCGGATTCTTCGCCCCGCCGCAGCAGCACAGCGCGCAGGGCCGGTGCAGGTTATTCCACTGCGTCTCGTATTTGCCGTTGCCGTCGAACACCTGCACGCGATGGTTCTCGCGGTCCGCCACATAGACCCAGCCGTCGGCGTCGGTCACGATGTTGTGGACGATGTTGAACTGGCCGGGATCGGTCCCGGGCTCGCCCCAGGTTTTGATCAGCTTTCCGTCCGGCGTGTATTTGTGCACGCAGGCATTGCCGTAGCCGTCGGACACGTAGATATCGCCCTTCGGCGACAGCGCGGTATGGGTGCAGCGGTGGAACGGTTCGCCGCTCATGAACGGCGCCGGCTGGTTCGGGATGCCGATGGTCAGCAGCACGTTGCCGTCAGTCGAGCATTTTCGCACGGTATGGTCGCCGTCGTCGGTGCAATACAGATTGTCGTCGGCGTCGATGTGCAGCCCATGGGCGCGGTTGAACAGCCCTTCGCCCCAGCTTGTGATGAAATTACCCTCGCGATCCAGCACCACCATCGGGTGCGCGCCGCGATTGAACAAATAGGCGCGGTCCTTGCTGTCCACTGCGACCGACGCGACATCGGTGAGATTCCACCCCGCAGGCAGCTTCGCCCAGTTCTCGACCACGCGGTAGCGATGCTCGCCCGAGCCCAAGGTGACCGTCATGCGCATTTCCCCCGATGTGCGCCGTCATTGCGAGCGCAGCGAAACAATCCAGACTGTATCGGCGGCAGCGACTGGATTGCTTCGTCGCTTCGCTCCTCGCAATGACGGTGAAATCCGTTATCGGCGCGTTCGCTCCAGCAACCCCACCTCGACCGCCTTGATCTGCAGCGCCAGATATTTCGAGTTGATGCGGCTCTGCGCGAGGCTGCCGGCGATGAACCACAGGCCGGGTTGCGCGGTGCGGGTGTACATGTTGCGCAGTTCCTGGTTCTCGCCAAAATCCCAGATCGGGCCGACGCGGTCGGCGACTTCGTCGCCGAACAGTTTGCGCACCAGATGCTGCTGGCCCTTGTAGCCGGTCGCCAGCACGATCAGATCGGCGGCGATTGTCTCGCCGCCACGCATCCGCGCGCCTTCGGCAACAAAGCCGTCGATGTCGGAAAACTGCGCGAGGCGAATGGCGCCTGCAATGACAAGGTCCGAGCAGCCGACATTGAAATAATAGCCGCCGCCGCGGGTGAGATATTTGAACTGCCAGCCGGTGCCGTTTTCGCCGTAGTCGAGCTTGAAACCTTTGTCCCGCAAGCCGTCGAGCAGATCCTTGTCCAGTTGCTTGGAGCGGTCGGTGATTGCCTGATGGCTCTTTTTTGCGACCGACAACGGCATCGAGGTCGCAATCAGGTCGTTGTCGTCGAGCGTCCCCTCGTTGTAGGCCTCATAGGCGAGCTGCGCCGACGGTTCGATGTTGGTGATCAGGGTCGGACTGCGCTGCACCAGCGTGACGTCGGCGCCGCTGGAATACAAATCCTGGGCGATGTCGTGGCCGCTATTGCCAGTGCCGATCACGATCGCGCGCTTGCCCTTCCAGTTCTCGCCGTCGTCGTACTGGCTGGAATGCAGGATCCTGCCAGCAAAGTTCTTCAACGTCGGAAGTTCCGGCCAATTCGGAATGCCGCTGACGCCGGTCGCCAGCACGACGTGCTTCGGATGCATGGTGCGCGTCGTGCCGTCGCCCCGGCGCAGCGTGACCGACCATCGCCCTTGTTGCTCGTCGTAAGCACCGCCCGCGAATTCGGTTGAGGTCCAGTAGTTCAGCTCCATCGCCTCGACATAGGCCTCGAACCAGTTGGCGAGCTTGTCCTTGGGGATATAGGTCGGCCAGTTCGGCGGAAACGGCATGTAGGGAAGGTGGTTGACCTGCACCTGGTTGTGCAGGGTCAGCGCGTGATAGCGGTTGCGCCAGTTGTCGCCGACGCGCGCCTCGCGGTCGACGATCAGCGTATCGATCTGCAATTGTTTCAAACGCGCGGCGATCGAAAGCCCGGCCTGACCGCCACCGACCACCAGCACGACCGGGTCGCGGTCGGCATATTCGGCGGCGGATTTGCGCAGGTCGAGCCAGTTGGGGCCGCGGAAATCGCGCGAATAGGATTGGCCGCGCGGCCGCGCCGTTCCGAGCTGTTCCTCAAAACCCTTCAATTCCTCCAGCGTGGTCAGCAGCGTCCATGCCTTCAGCGCGTCGCCATCATCGGCATCGGGAATCAGCCGGACGATGCCGTTGCCGCGGCCTTGCGCCGTTTCGAACCTGAACATCGCCTCGATCGCAGGGGTGCCCGCGCGTGTGACGTTGCGCGGCGCGGCGCGGTCGGGATCGATCCGGAAGCTTGCCGGCCGGGCGCCTCCGGCATGCGCGTTCAACTCGCCAAGGATCGCATCCGCACCGCTGACGGTCCGGATCTCCCATGTCAGCGCCAACACGTCGCGCCAATGACTGTCGGGATGAAACAAGGTTTTGAGCAGCCCGTCGCCGGGCGTCGCCAATGCGCCTTCGAACCGCGCAAGCCAGCCGGCTGCGGCCGCCGCCAGGCCTTTTGCTGCAACGTCGTTTGCTGCAACGCCTTTTGTCTTGTCCAGCATGCGTGCCCTCAAGCCGTCACCGATGCCGCGTTTCCCGTCGAAACGCTACACCGTTTGCAGCGGTGCAGAAAGGGCGTGACGGAGATGCGCCGTCCGCTACCGCGGCAGCCGCTTCAGGTCGGCACGGGCCATTTCGGCAAGCGGATGATCCGGATGGCGCGCGATGAACAGCTCCAGCGCCTGCGAAGTGCCTTGCCGCAGTGCGATCTGATATTCCTCCTCTACCGCAGCCTCGGGATTTCGCGCGGGCGGCGTGGTGCTTTCGCGAACGGGTTTTCGGTTTTCCTCGGCGGCGGTGACTTTGGACATAAAAAAGTGCCTTTCGCGAAGCAGACGATCTGGAGCGGTCAGAAATATCATAGCGACCAGCACCGCCGCCGACGCGACAATGCGTCCATTCCTCCATGCCTGCAGCGTTCCTTTCACAGGGTGACTCACCGGCCTGGTTCCGATCACGGGAACTTCGTGAAGATTAACAGAGTGTTGTAACCGAATCGCAACCTGTGCGGCATAAATTAAACCAAACGTAGAGCTGTCTCGTTAGAACGTGAACCTCGTGTGCGAATCGACGCTCGCACCCTGGAGACCCCCCAATTGGCTACTGCTGTATCCGTAACAAGGACCAACAATGCGGAAATCGACGGGCTGCTGGGCGGTGCCAAATGGAGCGGCACCATCACCTTCAGCTTTCCCGATTCAGCGGGGGACTATGTTGCCAGCTACAGCAGCCAGAGGGAGCCGACCACCGGCTTTTCACAGGCTCTCGCCGCCGAACAGACCGCCATCCACTACGCGGTCGGCCTGATCCTCAGCTACACCAACGCCTCGTTCCAGTTTAACGGCGCCAACAGCGCCAACATCCAGATCGCGCAGTCGTCAGCCGCCAATCCGACCTCTTATGCCTATTACCCGTCCAATAATACGACCGGTACCGGCGGCGACGTGTGGTTTGGTACCTCCTACGATTATTCCCAGGCGAAACTCGGCAACTACTATTTCACCACCGCGGTGCACGAGCTGGGGCACGCCCTCGGCCTCAAGCACAGCCAGGAGACCGGTGGCGTCGCCAATGTCGCGGTGCCCGCCGCACACGACAATTCCCAATTCACCGTGATGAGCTATCGCAGCTACCCCGGCGCCCCGCTCACCGGCTACACCGCTGAAGCCTATGGCTATCCGCAGACCTATATGGCGAATGACATTCTCGCGCTGCAGACGCTGTATGGTGCGAATTTCACCACCCATAATGAAAATACCACCTATTCGTGGAATCCGAATACCGGGCAGGAGTTTATCAACGGCGTCGCGCAGCCCGCGCCCGGCGAAGGCATTGGAGGCTCGGCAAATCGCGTCTTTATGACCGTCTGGGACGGCGGCGGCGTCGATACCTATGATCTGTCGAACTACACCACCGCGCAGACGATCAATCTCAATCCCGGCGCATCGTCGATCACGTCGGCCACCCAGATCGCCTATCTCGGCAACGGCCACTATGCGCAGGGAAACATCTTCAACGCTTATTTGTACAACAACGATCCGCGGGCCTACATCGAAAACGCGGTTGCGGGCTCGGGCAACGATTCCCTCACGGGAAATGCACTCGCGAATTATCTCGATGGCGGCGCCGGCGACGATAGCTTCATCGGCAGCGCGGGCAATGACGTCATCATCGGTGGTTCCGGCACCGACACGGCGCTATTCTCCGGAACCAGGGCCAATTATCTGGTCACCTATGATTCCGCAAACCAGACGTTCACGACGGTAGACCAGCGCAGCGGGTCCCCCGACGGAATCGACACCATCTACGGTATTGAAAAATTCCAGTTCGCCGATGGCGTCGTTGCGAGTTCGTCATTCGCAGCCGCTGCCCCGGTCAATCACGCCCCTGTGCTGACGGTGCCGGCAAACATATCGGTGAGTGCGGGCCAGTCGCTGCAGGTGTCCAGCCTGTTCAGCGCCGTCGATGCCGACGGTGACGCGCTGACCTATTTCTTCCAGGACGGCACGTCGGCTGCGAACAGCGGTCGTTTCGTGCTGAACGGGACGGCGCTTGCGCAGGGCGCCGCCTTCAACGTCAGCGCGGCGCAACTGGCGCAGCTGACCTTCGTGGCCGGCAGCGTCGACGACAATTTGTCGATGCAACTCGCCGACTCCCACGACGCGCTCTCCGCCGCCGCCGGGTTCCACGTCCATGTCAACCAGGCCCCGGTATTGACGGTGCCGGCGGGCACCGTCACGGCCAATGCCAACCAGTCACTGCAGGTGTCCAGCCTGTTCAGCGCGACGGACGCCGAAGGTGACACGCTGACCTATTTCTTCCAGGACGGCACTTCGGCGGCGAACAGCGGCCATTTTGTGCTGAACGGCACGGCGATCGCGAACGGCGCCGGCTTCCATGTCGTTGGCGCCGCGCAACTGGCGCAACTGACCTTCGTGGCCGGCGGCGTCGACGACAATTTGTCGATGCAGCTGGCCGACGACAAGGGCGCGCTCTCTGCCGCCGCCGGGTTGCAAGTCCATGCCATCAACCACGCCCCGGTGCTGACGGTGCCGGCAAACGTATCGGTGAGTGCGGGCCAGTCGCTGCAGGCCTCCAGCCTGTTCAGCGCGACGGATGCCGACGGCGACACGCTGACCTATTTCTTCCAGGACGGCACGCCGGCTGCGAACAGCGGCCATTTCGTGCTGAACGGCACGGCGATTGCGCAGGGCGCCGCCTTCCACGTGGTTGGCGCCGCGCAACTGGCGCAGCTGACCTTCGTGGCCGGCGTCGTCGACGACAATTTGTCGATGCAGCTGGCCGACGACAACGGCGCGCTGTCATCCGCGGCCGGGTTCCAGGTCCATGCCATCAACCATACCCCGGTGCT
Organism: uncultured Alphaproteobacteria bacterium; assembly: GCA_963710045.1. GTDB lineage: Bacteria > Pseudomonadota > Alphaproteobacteria > Rhizobiales > Xanthobacteraceae > Bradyrhizobium. Next base: position 42,552 of record CAVPZO010000043.1, read on the forward strand.
GACGGTGCCGGCAAACGTCTCGGCGAGTGCGGGCCAGTCGCTGCAGGTGTCCAGCCTGTTCAGCGCCACGGATGCCGACGGCGACACGCTGACCTATTTCTTCCAGGACGGCACGCCGGCTGCGAACAGCGGCCATTTTGTGCTGAACGGCACGGCGATCGCGAACGGCGCCGGCTTCCATGTCGTTGGCGCCGCGCAACTGGCGCAACTGACGTTCGTGACCGGCAGCGTCGGCGACGACCTCTCGATGCAGCTCGCCGACGACAACGGCGCGCTCTCCGCCGCCGCCGGGTTCCAGGTCCATATCGACCAGGCCCCGGGTGGAAACAGCGGCTTCGTCTTTGCGGCCGGTTCCGGGTCCGGTGCCCAGGACCATGTCAGCGACAGCATCGACATTGCTGACTTTGATTTGTATCCGGATGTCGTGGCGGCCGGCGATGCCGGTCACCATCCGTTCGGCGAGCCGATAGCATTGCACCTGCATCCGGCTACGCTTGCGGCAGACTATTTCATGGTCTGATGCGCCATCGCTCACTGCTGCCCGTGATCGGAAGAGGCCGTGCCGATGAACACCCCCGTCAACGGTGAAACGTTGGCATAGAAGCGGTTGTTCCCGAACGTCGTGGGTGTTCCTGCGGCAGCCGTCTGGTTGAACGAGACGTCCGTGTCACCAACCATATCGTTCCGAAGGCTTGCAGACCGGTGCCGTTGAAGTTGACCGTGGAGTGCTCCACGCCGATCTGGGCGCCGCCGTCAGCCTCGATGCCGGCTGTCGAGTTGCCGGACTAACCACACAATGCCGTCATGGAATGGCGGCGACCGTGGATCGCCGCGCGCGCGGTTACTCCGCCAGCGACAGGATGTGGCCCCGGTGCGGCGGGACGCGGCCGTTCAATGTATCGAGATAGACCTGCTTCACCGCGGCCTGTCCGCGGCTCTCCGTCACCGTGATGCAGCGATCGAGCATCGGCACGAAGCCCGACCATGCGTTGCCGAACCGGCCTTCGATGCCGCCCGGGCCCCATTCCTTGGCGCGCTTGCGAATCTGGTCGGGTGCGAAAAACCATATCGGTTTGGCGCCGGGCAAATCCGGTTCGTCGTGCGAGGCGTCCATGTGCGTCAGTCCGACCCGCATGGAATAGGTCAGCCGTTCGCCGAGATGGCGATGCAGATCGCCACGCAATCTTGCGCTTCCCGCCATGTCGACGAACACCGCGGCCTGGTCCGCCGGCATCGATGAAACCGCATCATAGCTGACGACGTCGTCGTAGCAGCCGAGCGATCGCACGAACTCCGTATTCCCCGGCGAAGTAAGCCCGATCACGCGGATCGGCTGGCGCTGCGTGTGCAGCAGATGCGCAAGGCCGAAGGCGGTCTTGCTCGACGCGCTGGAGAGCATCACGCTGCTGGCGCCGAAAAATTGATTTTCCGCGAGCTGATCGTCGACCAGGAACGACAGTTGAACAGCGGCCGCAGCAGCGCCTGGTAGTCGCCCTGCCGCCCGGCGAAAGCAGGATCGCCGCTGACGCGGGAATAGGCGTTGTAGACGGGGGCTGCGACCTGGCGATGCGGCGCGGCATCGCGCAGGCCCCGTTTGCTGACGTCGGCGGCCTCGATGACCAGATGCGTCGCCATCGGGAAATAGCCGAACAGCCGTTCGCCTTCGGGAATATTCGGATGCCGTGACGCGATCACATCGCCAAAACCCCAGACCGGAATGTTGCCGAAACCTTGCGGCGCCGGAAACAGGTGCCAGTATTTGAGCTGGTCGCCGGCCAGCGCGTAGGTGATGTTGTTGGCGGTGAAGGCGAAGCGTTCGACCTTCACCAGCAGGGATTCATCGGGCAGGTCCTTGCTTTCAGGCAAGGCTGTCTCGATGAATTTGCCTTGCTTGAGGTCGTCGCGTGCAACGATGAAGTGAGAGGCGTTCATTTTCGTGGGTCCGTTTTTACCGCCGCGATCTTCGCCTTCGCTGATGTCGGTTTTGCGACGGCCGCATTGTTTAAGACGGCGTTCGACTTTTGCTGTCCCGCGATCACGCCGTCGCGCGCCTTCAGCACCTTGTAATAGGCCCACCACAGATGCGCCGCGGCGCCCCGCAGCGGCCGCCACGGCTCCGCCAGCGGCGTCATTTGCTTGGGCGTCGGCCGTGTCTTCAGGCCGAGGCCGACCTTGACCGCTTGCTGGATGGCTACGTCGCCCGCCGGCCAGGCGTCGCCGTGGCCGAGGCAGAACAGCAGATAGACGTCGGCGGTCCACGGCCCGATGCCGTGCAGTCTTGTCAGCGTGTCGTGCGCGGCGTCGGCGTCCTCCTCGGCCAGCACCTCGAGGTTGAGCCGTTCGGCGGCAAGTTCGCGCGCCAGGTTCTTCAGCGTCTTGATCTTCGCGCCGGACAGTCCGAGCCTCCCCAGGCGATCGGCGCGGGCGCGGCGCAGCGCGTCATGATGAAACGGATCGAACGCGGCCGAGACCCGGCCCCAGATCGCCGCGGCGCTGGCGGTCGAGACCTGCTGGCCGGTGATGATCGCGGCAAGGCCGGCAAAACCCGGCTCGCGCTGGCGCAGCGCCGGCATGCCGGTGCGTTCGAGGATGGCCTTAAGCCGCGGATCCTGCCTGACCAGCGCATGGACGGCGTCGTCGAGGTCGGCCTGGCTGTTGAGGTGGACGGTCATTGTATTTTCTTCGTCATGGCCGGGCTTGTCCCGGCCATCCACGTCTTCATGCCTTGCGAATTGCACAAGTTCTTATTCATACAGGGCGCCCTTCACGATTAATTTGGCATGCTTTTCTCGTAGCACTGTTGCAAGACGTGGATGGCCGGGAAAAGCCCGGCCATGACGAGATTCAACCAATGCGGCCACCCGTTTTCCGTTTTGCACCGAGCCCGAATGGTTATCTTCACGTTGGCCATGCGTTGTCGGCATTGCTGAACTTCGAACTGGCGCGGAGGTGCGACGGCAGATTGCTGCTGCGGATCGAGGATATCGACGCGACGCGCTGCAGGCCGGAATACGAAGCCGCGATCTACGAGGACCTCGCCTGGCTCGGCATTTCCTGGGAAACGCCGGTACGGCGGCAATCCGAGCATCTTTCCGTATATCGCGACGCGGTCGAACGGTTCGCACGGCAGCGGCTGGTCTATCGCAGTTTCGAGAGCAGGGCCGACATTGCGCGGCTGGTAACGCAGCGCGAGATAACGACACCTTGGCCGCGCGATCCAGACGGCGCGCCCTTGTTCCCGGGCGCGGCGCTCGCAGAGCCGGAGGAAGTCCGGCTGATCGAGGCGGGCGCGCCCTACGCCTGGCGGCTCGATATGGCCAAGGCATACGAACGGACCGGGCCGCTGACGTGGATCGAAAAGGGCAATGCACCGGGCTTCGAACAGGGTGTCGTGAACGCCCGGCCTGACGCCTGGGGGGATGCGATTCTTGCGCGTAAGGAGACGCCGACCAGCTATCATCTGTCAGTCGTTATCGACGATGCCTTGCAGGGGATCACCGAAGTGATACGGGGGGTGGACCTTTACCACGCGACCAGCGTGCATCGCCTGCTACAGCAATTGCTTGATTTGCCCCAACCGCATTATTGCCACCACACGCTGATCCTCGATGCTTCCGGCGAAAAATTATCGAAATCCACGCGCGCCACTGCGCTGCGCGATCTTCGCGCCGATGGCGTGACGCCCGCCGAGATACGGCGCCGCCTCAGGCTGCCGTCATAATAACCGGTTGATACCGCCCATTGTGACGCCTCCAGCGTGACTCGCGCGGCCCGCCCATGGCATGCTGCCGCCGGGCCGGGTGGGGGAATCATGGCGCGCAAACCGCGCTCACCGCGCAGCGCAGGATTGTCGAAAAAGCGCACGCCGAAACGGCGGGCGCCGAAGGCCGTC